>NZ_LFLT01000052.1 GCF_001189955.1 Herbaspirillum chlorophenolicum
GTGTGCTGCCCCGTCAATAACTGCACATGAAATCGCGTCTTCACGTCCAGTGCCGCGTTGCAAATCCTCGCGATAGTAAGGACTATCGCTGCGGTTTGCGCCTTGCCCTGAACGCGAATCCATCGATTTCATTTTGTGCAGTGATTGACGGGACAGCACACTGGCTTATCGGTTAAAATTCGGCCTTCTCTTTGGGGAGTAGCCAGCTTCCGGGCAATCCGGAAGAGCCCGCGTCAACATTCTCGGCTTAGGCCGTGGCGCGGGTAGCCAACTTGGTAGGCGAGACCATCGACGTTTCCGCGCATGAGGTCGGGCGCGCGGATGCGTCTATGGATTTCGCCCGGCCAGGAACCCTGCTCATGAACCTCACCGCTCTCGTCCTCCTCGCATTTGCCATGTCGACCGATGCCTTTGCCGCGGCCATCGGCAAAGGCGCTGCCATGCATAAGCCGAAATTCCTGCAAGCGCTGCGCATCGGCCTGCTGTTTGGCGTCATCGAAGCCATTACCCCGCTGATCGGCTGGTTCGCCGGTTCGGTCGCCACGAAATGGGTGTCGGAATGGGACCACTGGATCGCCTTCGTGCTGCTGCTGGTGCTGGGCGCGCGCATGATCCGCGAAGGCTTCAGCGGCGGCGATGAAGATGTCCCGCCCGAACCGCAGAACCAGTCGGTGCTGATGCTGGCGTTGACCGCCGTGGCAACCAGCATCGATGCGATGGCGGTGGGCGTCGGCCTGGCCTTCGTCGATGTCAGCATCGTCGAAGCCTCGCTGCTGATCGGATTAGCTACCACCATCATGGTGACCATTGGCGTGATGGTGGGACGCCTGCTGGGCAGCGTGATCGGCAAGCGCGCCGAGATCATCGGCGGCGTGGTACTGATCGGCGTGGGCGCGGTGATCCTGTATGAACATCTCGGCGCCTGAGGCGATTGCTGCCGCGGCGGTGCACTGTGCCATAGAAATGCCAGTGCGGTGCGTTCGCAGGCCGGACGCAGCCGCTGATGCCGCTCATGTTCATCCAGCCGGGACGGTTGTTGCCGGGCCTCTGATCGCGCGTTAGCCGGGTTTGCGGTAGCTGCTTGCCACCCAGCGCTCGGCGCTGTCTGCGTTCAGTTTGTAGTTGGGCGCGACTTGCACCTTGGCCAGCACTTCGCCCATCTCATCCCAGGCCGTCAGGTCGGCATAGGGAAAATCCTCGTCGGGTACGATATCCAGCGTCACCTTGATCGAGGCGCCGTCATCGCCATCGACGGTGACGTGCTTGTGCAATTGCGCGTGCAACTGCTGCTCGCTGCGGCGGCGGAACTCCGATGCGGTTTTCACCAGCGTGTTGAACGCGGATTTGTCCAGCGGTTTGGGATTCTTCTTGTCGCGGCCCATGGTCCAGGGGCCGATCAGCGTCGGTTCGCGTTCCCCCTCGCGCGTCATCTCGACGGCCCAGCCGTCGTCATCGTCATTCTTGATGATGCGGGCCGTCCAGCCGTCTTCACGCCACAGGCGCGCTTCATTGATGACGTCCGGGTCGGAGGAGGAATCGTCGGCGGAGGCGGTGGCGTCGAAGTCGGACATGCTGGCAAGGAGAGAGGTTGAAAAGGCCCGCCATGATAATGGAATGCGGGCGGGAATGCAGACAGCGCAGTGCACATGCGCATTGCGTTGCAACGAAGGCTGCCTATGCTACGATGCCCCGAACAATCATTTGAATGGCAACGGACATGGCGCAATACGGCGCAGCTTATCGCGGCAAACACATCACGGTCGATTACAAGGAGGACGCCCGCAGCGGCGATGTGCGCTGTGTGGTCAAAGTCGGCGATGTGGCCTACCCGGATATCCGCGGCAATCCTTTCCGCTCGGCCGCTGCGGCACAAGCGACCGGCGCCGCTTTCGCGCGCGCCCTGATCGACGCCGAGCTCGATGGCGACACCGTGGAGCATCGCGGCTACTTCATCCGCGTCAGCAGCATCGAGCAGCGCGACGGCAGCTGGGTAGGCAGTTACCAATTCCACCGCAACGACAATCCGGTGCCGTTTCGCCGTGTCAGCTGCGATGGCTTTCGCGGCAATTCTCCGGTGGAAGCCGAAGAGTATGCGATCGGTATGGCGCAACAGGCGATGGATGCCGATATCGCGGCGGGGAAACTTTGAGTTCCTTGTGAGGCGCCTGCACCCAGTCGCTTCAGTCGAGCCCTGAAAAGAAAAAAGCCCCGATCCGTCGGATCAGAGCTTTTTGCGTCGCAATTCTCTATCGATAGCTGTGTGCGGTTTCTTCACAGCTTGTGGAAGCCATGTGCGCAGACAGCCGCCGGGAAGGCAATTACTCCACCTTGCCTCTTCCACGCCTTAACGGCGGCGGGGAGGCCTCGGTCCGCTGGATGTGCGGTTCTCGATATGGCGGAAGATAATTCTTCCCTTGCTCAAGTCGTAAGGCGACAGCTCAAGCGTTACCTTGTCGCCCGCCAGGATCTTGATGAAATTCTTCTTCATGCGTCCCGCGCTATAGGCGATCAGGGAATGTCCATTTTCCAGATCAACACGGAACCGCGAGTCAGGCAACACTTCAGTTACCTGGCCCTGCATTTCGATCAACTCTTCCTTCGCCATTCAGTCTCCGAAACAGGTGAGCCTGGTGCAGGCCGGCAAACCGTTGCACGCAACTCGTTAAAGGGTATTTCCCAGGTGAGAACTTCTTTGCGTCAGTTACGCAAGAGAAGTTGCCGGTATTCCTCGAACAGGCGAAGCCAGACGGCTTCGTCGCCTTTCAGGCAATGTCATATCCTCGGCGGCGTGATCAAAAGAGCATCGGCTCCGGAAGCACGCCAAACAAGAAGAAATAGAAACGAGGGATCAGACAGGACTTGCCAGAAAGGCAAGACAGGTGAGAGGCCAGACTTTTACGTCACTTGGTGAGGAGTTGCGCCACTATACACTTTATCGGCATTTTCATCCAGCTTTATTTTGGTGCGGAGAGTCATCGTTGACGAGCGGAAATGCGGCGACAGGCCCGGATGGACGCCATCTGAAATGGTGTCGGTTCCGTGTACCCATCTGCATTTTGTGCTTTTCATGGCGATACCTACGGCAATTAAACCTGCTCTGCGCACCATACGGCTAATTCATATCCGTCAAGATCAATGAAATGAAATCGCCTGCCGCCGGGGAAGGAAAAAGTCTCGCGGCTAATGGATGCGCCCGCATCAATAAGTTTGCGCTGGATCTCTCCGAGGTTGTCCGCGTAAAGAATAACCAGCGGTCCACCAGGCTTGACAGGTTCTCCAGTCGTGAATCCGCCAGCCAGACGTCCGTCGTGAAACTCTGTATAGGCGGGGCCATAGTCCACGAATGTCCAGCCAAACACTGCGCCATAGAATGCCTTGCTACGGGCGATATCTTTGACATTGAACTCAATGTTGTCGATGCTGAGATTTCTGTTCTGGACATTCATTGCGTCTCCCTTTCGTGAATTGATAATGAGGCGACAATAGTACCCAAGAACTTGAGTGCGAATGACACTTGTCGATGACTTCTCCTGGTCGATCGCGCATGGTCGTCGGCCGACGAGCAACGTTACTCAACAGAAGTCGAACGGAAAGAAGAATCCCCACTCAGCGAACGCTTCGTGGGGATCGAGGGAGATTGTTCATTGATCTTGCGGGCAGTTTAGATCACCCCCTGTGCCAGCATGGCGTCAGCCACCTTCACGAAACCGGCCACGTTGGCGCCGTCGATATAGCTGACGCTGCCGTCTTCACGCTTGCCGTACTTCACACAGGCGGCATGGATGCCTTGCATGATCTGCAGCAGGCGCGCGTCCACTTCTTCGCGGGTCCAGGAGATGCGCATGGCGTTCTGGCTCATCTCCAGGCCCGACGTGGCCACGCCGCCGGCGTTCGACGCCTTGCCGGGGGCATAGAGTACGCCGGCGGCTTCGAACGCCTTGGCCGCTTCGATGGTCGAGGGCATGTTGGCGCCTTCGGCCACGCACTGCACGCCATTGGCGATCAGGGTCTTGGCGTCGTTCTCGTCCAGCTCGTTCTGGGTGGCGCAGGGCAGCGCCACGTCCGCCTTGATGGACCAGGGGCGTTGGCCGGCCAGGAATTGCACGCCGGGCACCTTGGCAGCGTAGTCGCTGACGCGGCCATAGTGATGGTTCTTGATGTCCATCAGGATCGCCAGTTTCTCCGCGGTGAAGCCTTCAGGGTCATAGGCCGTACCCGAGGAGTCGGAAACGGTCACGACCCTGGCGCCCAGCTCCATGGCCTTTTCCACGGCGTACTGGGCCACGTTGCCCGAGCCGGAAACCGATACGGTCTTGCCTTTGAAGGACTGGCCGCGCGTGGCGAGCATTTCCTGGGCGAAGTACACGGTGCCATAACCCGTGGCCTCGGGGCGGATCAGCGAACCGCCGAACGACAGCCCCTTGCCCGTGAACACGCTGCTCGCAGTGTTGGACAGCTTCTTGTACATGCCCGCCATGAAGCCCACTTCGCGGCCGCCCACGCCAATGTCGCCGGCAGGGACGTCGGTGTCGGGGCCGACATGGCGGAACAGCTCGGTCACGAAAGCCTGGCAGAAGCGCATGACTTCGGCCGGGCTCTTGCCCTTGGGATCGAAGTCCGACCCGCCCTTGCCACCGCCCATGGGCAGCGTGGTCAGCGCATTCTTGAAGGTTTGCTCGAAAGCCAGGAATTTCAGCACCGACTGGTTGACCGACGGGTGGAAGCGCAAGCCACCCTTGTAGGGGCCGATGGCCATACTGTGCTGGATGCGGAAGCCGCGGTTGATATGCACCTGGCCCTTGTCATCGGTCCAGCACACGCGGAACTGGATGATGCGCTCGGCTTCGACCAGGCGCTCAAGCAGCGCGCTTTCCGCGTACTTCGGGTTTTTCCCGATAAAGGGCCAGAGGCTCTCCATTACTTCGGTGACCGCCTGCAGGAATTCTGGCTGACCGGGATTGCGTTGCGCTACTTCTTCGAGGAACTGGCCGACTGACTGGTACTTCATGAAGGGCTCTCTGGCTGATTGTGTAACCCTAAATTATGCCAAAAAGCCACACTTTCATGCTTATTTTTGGTGCATTACTTGTCCTATGTTGGTGCATATTCGCTGGGAGATTTGATGAAACGACGAAAAATTGTGTTGGCTAATCGTATCGTTGATAATTGTCGCCATGAACGATACTGCACAACGCCCCCCACTCCCGGATCGGCTTTCAATCGATCCTCATAGCCCTTACTACAACGCTGCCATCTTTGAACACGATGTTGGTATCAGGTTTAACGACAAAGAACGCACCAATGTTGGCGAATATTGCATCAGCGAGGGATGGATTAAAGTTCCAGCCGGAAAGGCACTGGATCGGAAAGGCAATCCCTTGATGACCAAATTAAAGGGCCAGGTCGAAGCTTTCTACCGGTAAGGATTGTTCTTTAAACAAAAAGCCCCGCATTTTGCGGGGCTTTTTCAATTTGGGGAGGCCTCCTTCTGGCTGGCAGCGGGTAATCCAGTTTCAGGCAGAAAATCCTTCCGCCGATGGCGGCGCAGCTAGAGCACCTCTTCGCTTCGTTGCTTGGCGTCTTCCCTCGCATCTTCTATTAAACGCCGGGCGTCAACCTTTTCCCGAAGAAGTGCCGCATGTGCCTCAGGACTGATGGGCGCTACGGTCATTAATTCCTTCAGATTGGCCGTACTTTCGTTGTATCGCTGATGCATAGCTACTCCTGATCGAAAGAGGTATCAGCTTTGTACCACAGATGAGCAACTTTCACTGATTGCAAAGCACGTACCGATGGGCTGATAAACCCAGAGACAGACGATAAGTTGTTAAAGCAATGTGATCAATGGCGGTGCATTAGTTTTTTTGGGTTGCGAGATAAATAGCACGATGCCCCAGATGGTTTGGATGAAAAATTCCCTTCGTCCATGCCTCGTTGCCATAGGCAGAGTCACTTTGCTGATTGATGTAGACGTCGTTGGCAGTCCGGAACCAACGATCAGTTGTCAACCACGGTGAAGTTCTACTTAGCGGGAATGGATCCCATCGTCCTTTGCCATTCACATAGGGTATTTCAAGCGCCAGTGGCCCACTTTTAGATGCACAGAATCCATGTTGGTTGAATGGAGGTACTACATCTACAACATTTATACCCTTTTCGCGCCCCTTCAATATTTCCTCATTGAGACGTCTTGCAACCCCATTCTCGATAAATTTTACGTGTTGCTTTTCTGGGCCAATGCTGTATTGATTGTAATACCGAGAGAAGCGATCTAGCGGCTCGAATAATGCATTTCTCAATGCCCTGAATGCATTTAGCGAATCCCCCGTTTCGCATATTTTTCCATTCGCGTCGTGTGTCGGCATTGGGTAACTAATTTGAGTGATATCACCTGCGCTAACTTGGAAGAGACTCTGGATTACACCATAAGAAGAATTCAATTCATTTCTTAACCAACCATTTGTGAATGCGTCTTCTGATCTGAATAATTGCTTGCCGTTAAATTCGCCCCAGCATTTGGTGTCATTAAATTTATCGATCGCATCCGCTCCGGGGCACGTGAATGGGGATAGGTTGTTAACGCGGGCGTTTATTATGCTTACGAACATGCTGCCAACAATGCTTCTGCCACGATCTGGAAAAGATGCCCACATGATTAACCCTGAAAAGCCGACATCATTGCCGCCTATTGCCAGCAAAACATGAGCAGGTTTTACCAGTTTTTCAGAGGCACACTTCTTCGCAAAAACATCAAATTCTGGGGAGCCTGGTGAGGTAAGCTTTTGTTTTCGCCCCAGTTTCACTTTCGTGATAGAGGAAGTTTCACTGCATAACAGATCAATTGCCGCATCAACTTGAGATTGAGGTGCTTTATAAGTCATCACTGATCCGGAGCCGTCTTTGATCTGTCGGGTAAACAGTCCGTCGAAGATCTCGGCACCCGAACAGCTATACGAAACGAATTTGGTTACGGTGTGGGGGGCTTTAGTGGACTGCTTCAGGGCCGAGAGGAATTGCCATGAGTACAGAGAACGATGGCATTTCGGATCGTTCCAATCTGCAGTTTCGACAGCTGAAAATTTATATTGGCTTGGCCATCGTCTCTGAGAATTTCTTTCGCCTTTGTTCGTTATTTTTGCGAGATCGTAGGTTGACGGGCGATCCGGATTGCCTTCCCCAGCAGCAAAGGAGTCGCCTAAGGCAAGGATGATATTGATCGTGGGCTTAATTGAATATGTGTAATGTTCCCCAGAGATGTCGAGGGCAACATTGTCTGACTCAGTCGAATCTATATTCAATACGACTGGTTTGTCACAGGTCTGACTGACACTCTGGTATTTGGTAGACCACTTACACGAATCACCTGAGGCCCTGTTCAATTGAATCTCGATCGCTATCTGATCGCTGTGAATATAGGATTTGTTGTATTGACCGCTATCTGGATTCCATTCCGTGTTTCGATAGCTAGCTTTCACTGCATCGCTATAGGGACCAAAATTTGAGCTTCCTTCAATCTCTTGTAAGCCTGCGACAAGCAGATCTACCTGATCTTTGCTTTTGATAAAGGGAAATGGATTGGATACTTTCCATTCCATAGACGGTGGCGATGAAGATGCTGTGGCTTGGCCAGTGGCTATGGCGCTAAACAAGAAAACGAAGACTAGACCGGTAATTCGCATTTGATTCCCCCTTATTTTTTATTCATGGGTTCAACATTCGCATACCTGAAATTTCGGTGTCAACGTTGATTTCTGCCAATACTACGGCCATCCATCACGGTTTGCGTGTTCACGCAATTGGCAAAAATTGATTCGATAATTTCCCCGTTGAAGTTGGGCAACTTTCGGCTCGTATATAAGTGATTCAGGTCAGACTGCTTATCTTGTCAGGCAACCCCATCTTGATGTACTCGAGGAATTCGCGCTAGCTTCCCAAAAAATCCGACCGCCGCATGATCGGCATTCGCATCGATTGTCAGCCAGGCATTGGCACGCCAATTTGCGGCAGCATATCTTCGAAAAGACGAGCGAAAACGTTGGGCTGAATTTCGATCAATAGTTTGTATCTCATGTCAGTTACATCCTGAGCGATACTTGGCCCGAGTCGTGGATCGTTCAAGAAACCAAAGAAAGACCAGAGAATCTCGCCAAGGCCTTGTAAATCGTTATTGCCCAGTTACGCGACCATTCTTCATATTTAATTTTTCGAGACTTCTGAGGGAAAAATAAACGAAAAAGATACCAAAGGCGGTCACGAGTTGTCTTTCTTTTTCATTGCAAGTGATTCAATTCCCAAGCGACAGAAAATACCCGGCCAAAGCCTCAAAGGCAGGAATGGTAATCGGATCGTTGGCTGCGTTGCTTGCAACCGGATGCGAGGCATAGCGGACGATCACCATTTCGGCTTTCGGATCGATGTAAATACGCTGGCCATGAACGCCGCGCGCGCTATAAGCGCCATGCGCATTGTGCGATACCCACCACATGTCGCGGTAGCTCCATCCGGGGAGCTGCGTATAACCCGCCTTGGCAAAATCGGCCTTGTTGCCGCCGCGCCGGATGTCGGCGACCGCTTCTTTCGGCAGGATCTGCTGGCCATTGAAGCGGCCGTTATTACGGAGCATTTCGCCGAAACGCGCGAGATCGCGTAGTCCGGTATTTAAGCCGCCGCCGGCGAAGGGCGTCCCGATAGAGTCAACCGTCATATAGGCATCCTGCTCCGCGCCGATGCGCTTCCAGATGCGCTCGGACAGCAGGTCCGCGACATTCTTTCCGGTCACGCGCGCGATGACCCAACCCAGGACATCGGTATTGACGGTCTTGTAAGCAAATTTTTCTCCATGGTTTCCTTCTGGTTGAACCGTCTGGAGAAATTCGTAGTAACTGCGGGGGCCGGTGTAGCCGGCGGGTTTGGGTAATGGATTACCGGCTTGCGCATGCGCCCACACCTCCGCATTCGGATCGGCGTAGTCCTCGCTATATTTGAGGCCGGTGGTCATGTCCAGGACCTGGCGTACGGTTGCATTGCCGAATGCGGAGGAGGCCAGCTCCGGAACGTAGTCGGCCACCCGCTTGCCGGCATCGAGTTTTCCTTCTGCGACCAGAGTCGCACCCAAGGTGCCGACCAGCGATTTGGTGACGGACATGGCGGCGTGCTGTCCATCCTCGGCAAGCGCGCCAAAATAACGCTCATAGACGATGCGGCCGCGATGCAGGACCACGATCCCATCGGTGTAGGTGGCGCCTAGCGATTCTTTCCAGGTCATCGATGTTGCGGAGCCAACCGGCGTAAAGCGCAACTGATCGATGTCCGTGCGTATTGCACGCGGCAGCATCGTCGGGGCGCCCAAGCCGCGCGAGACATTCATGGTCGGCATCAGTTGGCGAAAGTGCGCCACGCTCCATCGCAATGCGGGAAATTGAAAATAGCTCCCGTCTTCAAAGCGCAGTATCTTTTTATCGGGTGGCGGTGCGCCGACCATCCACTCCAAATGGACGGGGTCGCTATTTGCCGCATCGGGAAATGTATTGGTGACCGGTGTTTCGGCATGTGCGCTTTGCAGCAAGCATGCCAACGCCAGCGAAATCATCGCAGTGTATCGGGCCTGCACCAGAGAATGGAGATAGGTCGTCATTGGGGCAATTCCTTTCCTTTAGGGCCGGGCGCAGCGAGTAGCCATCCGCATCACTATATAGAGCCGCTTCTCCGGTATTCGTAGTGTAAGGTTTTTCCTGGGCGGTGCCCGCCTCAGTGCTGATATCCACGCACGAAAAAAAGCCCGCTTGGCGGGCTTTTCGTTCAACGGTGTTTTCAGGGCGATCCGGCTCCTAAAGATGGCGCCGGATCGTCTCATTCCAGATCTTGGTCAGGCCCGCAGCCATCGCCTGGGCATTGGGAAACGACTTGGAAAGCAGTTCGTCGCAGTGGATGAAGCGTTCGCGCAGCGCCTCGATGGACATGGCCACCATCAGGCGCAGCTCGCCCTGGAAGGTCAGCCGTTCGGCCTCTGAGAAATTGCGTCCGCGTTTTTTTGCCGTCGAACTGATGACGCGATCGACCCAGTTTGCGTTCATCGTTTCGCGCATGCGCAGCAAGGTCGGCATATAGGCTGCCACGCGGGTGAAGGCGGCGAACAGTCCCGCATTGGTTTCGTAGGATTCGCAGTACCAGAGGTTGGCTTCATAGACGGGGTCGTAATCGGCCGAGCCGGCGCGCGATGGGGCCGTCCTTGGCCGATTGGTCCATAGCGCCTGGAAAAACGTGCTCAGCACGGTCTCCATTGCTGCTTCCATATCGGCAAAATTATTGTAGAACGTACCGCGCGACAAGCCTGTTTCGTCGAGGATGGCTTCGATGGATGGGCTCTTGGCGGGTTCGTCCAGGATCTGCCGCGCCACGCATGCCATGATCAGGAAGCGCGTGCGGTCCTTCTTGCCGAACGCGCGGTCACGGCATTTCTGTTCCAGCAGCGCATCGAAGCGCATTCCTTTTTCAATCACGAGTTCACCATCGGACATCCCGTTGTCCGCTGTCGCTGCTTGCGCTGAAGTCGTCATGCTTTCGCTCTCAGGTTTCGCCTTGGCGTGGATGGACAAAATGGACGAAACGATGCTTGACATCCCATATTTTTGTACATACCATCTAAAAACGACATGATATACATTTTTGTGCGTTGTGTCAAATTTTGGTGCGCACCGATGTTGTGCGGCCCCAAGTTCTCCAACCACCTTTTGATCCCTTTTCGGCCACGCCCATGAAGAACGGAGCAACGATCGAGTTTTGCAATGTGCGCAAAGCATACGGCAACGTCACGGCACTGTACGATTTTTCCCTGTCGATCGGGGAGGGGGAATTCCTGACGATCCTGGGATCGAGCGGCTCCGGAAAAAGTACCGTGCTCAATGCGCTGGCGGGTTTCGCGGCAGCCTCCTCCGGAGAGATCCTCATCGGCGGTCGCGCCGTCACTCATGAACCGCCGGAGAAGCGCAACCTGGGCATGGTGTTCCAGAACTACTCGCTCTTTCCGCACATGTCGGTGGCGCAGAACATTGCGTTTCCCTTGCGCATGCGAGGTGCAAACAGGCAGGAGATCACCGAGAAGGTACGGCACGCGCTGCAGATCGTCCGCCTCGATGCCTATGCCGAACGCATGCCCAAGGAGCTCTCGGGCGGCCAGCAGCAGCGCGTCGCATTTGCCCGCGCAATCGTCTTCTCGCCGCCGGTGCTGCTCATGGATGAGCCGCTCGGCGCGCTGGACCTGAAGCTGCGCGAGGCGCTCCAGTATGAAATCAAGGAAATCCAGCACAAGCTCGGTTGCACCGTCGTCTACGTCACGCACGACCAGCGTGAGGCGCTGGCGATGTCGGACCGCATCGTCGTGCTGCGGGACGGCCGCATCGAACAGGCTGGCAGTCCGATGGACATATACGACCGTCCGAACTCCCGCTTCGTGGCGCAGTTCATCGGGCAGACCAACCTGCTCGCGGTACAGCCGGATCAGGCGGGAGGATCATCGTTGCCTGCACTGGGCATCGCATGGCCCGGCGCCTGTGCCGTCGAACCGGGGATCGGCTATTTCCTCAGCGTGCGTCCGGAAAAACTCGAACGCCGCACTCCGCGCGATGGCGACCTGGCCATTGAAGTCACGGTCAATGAAGCCGTATTCCTGGGCGATATCGTCGAATACAGCGCACAGCATGCCGGCGGCACCGCCATCCAGTTCCGCGAGCCCCGCGCCAGCCATACCCATGTTGCTTCACGAGGCGAAAAAGTTCGCCTCGCCTTTCGTCCCGACGATGCGGTAATGGTCCCTGACCGTTGACCGATCCCTTGTTGCCTAACCGGAGATACAGATGAAACTCGCACGCGCCGCATTGCTTGTACCCACCTTGTCCATCCTCGCCGCGCTTGGCCAGAGCGCGCATGCCGAGTCGATCGTGCTGGCCAATTATGGCGGTGCGTGGGCGGCCACGCTCAAGCGCGTCTGTGCCGATCCGTTCACCAAGCAAACCGGCATTACCGTCACGCAGGCTTCCACCGGCGATTCGCTGGCGCAGATCAAGGTCCAGCAAACCACCAGGAATGTGCTGTGGGATATCTCGCCCACGGAAGGCGCATCGCTGCCGGTGTCGCAACGCGCCGGATGGCTGCAGCCGCTGGATTGGAAGCGTATCGATCCCGACAACAAGATGTCCGCGCTGGCGCGGCATCCGTATGCCATCGGCGCCATCGCCTATTCGACCACCATCGGCTACCGTACCGACAAGCTGCCGGCCGGCAAGACCTTCTCCGGCTGGAAGGATTTCTGGGACACCAAGAATTTCCCCGGCCCCCGTACCCTGCGCGATTCGCCGATCGAAAACCTGGAGTTCGCGCTGGTGGCCGACGGCGTTCCGGTCGACAAGGTCTATGAGGTGCTCAAGGCCCCGGGCGGCGTGGATCGCGCGTTCAAGAAGCTCGATGAGATCAAGCCCGCCATTACCGTGTGGTGGACCACCGGCCAACAGCCGGTGCAGCTGCTGGCCAGCGGCGATGTCTACTACGCCACTGCGTTCAATGGCCGCATCACCCAGATCCAGAAGGACAATGTTCCCGTCACCATGGTCTGGAATGGCGGTTCGCTCAATGTCAGCTACTACTCCATCCAGAAAGGCGCCACCAACGCCAATGCGGCGATGGACTTCATGAAGTTCTGCTGGAACGATCCACAACGCCTGGCCGAAATCGCGCGCGACATGCCCTATGCCGGCTTCAATCCGGACATGTTCAAGATCCTGAGCGCCGATGAAGCCAAGGTGCTGCCTACCGCGCCGGCCAACGTGGTCCAGCAGTTCACGTTCAATCCGGAATTCTGGGCCGACCATCAGAAGGAAATCCTGGCGCGCTGGCAAGCCTGGCGCCTGAAGTAATACGCTGCGCCGGCCCGCCGGTGGGCGGCGGGCCATCTCAACCAATTGCATGGAGCACCAGCCAATGTCTTCCACCGTTCAGGAGCGCGCACCGCGTGCGCGCTGGCCATACTGGCCGCTGTTGCCTGCGGCCCTCCTGTTTGCCGTCCTGTTCCTCATCCCGGTCGGTGAGGTGGCGGTCTGGGCCGTGCGCGACGATGCGGGCTGGACACTGGCTGCGCTGCGCACGGCGCTGGCCGACGGCCCTTACCGCGCCATCCTGATCAATACTGTCAGCCTGTCGGCGATTGTCGCCGCGGCATGCGTGGCGCTCGGGTATCCGGTGGCTTACTTCCTGGCGGCGCGCACACCGCGCCAACAGCGCCTGCTGCTGCTGTTCATCATGACGCCCCTCTGGATCAGCGTGCTCATCCGGACCTACAGCTGGATCGTGCTGCTGGGCCGGGAAGGGCTGATCAATTCCCTCGTCAAGGCACTGGGATTGTCCGACGCGCCGCTGCACTTGCTCTACACGCGCGGCGCGGTGTACGCGGCCATGATCCAGGTGCTGCTGCCCATCGCGGTGCTGACCATGTTCTCTTCCATGTCCGCCATCAACCGTTCCTTGCTAAGTGCGGCCCGGATTCTTGGCGCCAGCCCGCGCCAGGCCTTTGTCGCCGTGTTCCTGCCGTTGAGTGCCGACGGCGCCGTATCGGCCGCTATCCTGACCTTCGTGCTTGCGCTTGGCTTCTTCATTACCCCGGCATTGGTCGGCGGCCCCAGGGACATGATGATTTCCAACGTCATCGCCCAGCAGGTCAGCGAAACGCTGGACTGGAGCCTCGCGGCCGCGTTGGGCATCACGCTCCTGATGACGGGCTTGGTCATCGTCGGCATCGTCAGCCTGGCGTTGCGCCGCTTTACCCAGCTCAATGCGGAAGGAGGTTCGCGATGAGTACTGTGCGCAATCGCAGCCCGCGTACCGGTTTGGCTACGCCGGTCCTGGCGGCTTATGTGGTGCTGGTCCTGGTGTTCCTGCTGATGCCGCTGTTCCTGGTAGCGCCGATGTCCTTCAGCCAGACCACTTACCTGAAGTTTCCGCCCACCGGGTTCACGCTGAAATGGTACGTGGCCTTTTTCGAGGATCCGGCATGGATTGCCGCCACTATCCGCAGCCTGGTCATCGCCGCATGTTCGGCGCTGCTGGCCACCGTTACCGGTGCGCTGGCCGCCATCGCCCTGCGCCGCAATACGACGACTGACCAGCTCCTGCGCGGCGGCTTCCTCGGTCCGCAACTGGTGCCCGTCATCATCCTGGCGCTCGGTGTTCTCTTGCTGTTCAGCCGCTTTCACCTGTACAGCTCGATACCGGGGATTGTCGTTGCGCACGCCGTCCTGGCCCTGCCGTTCGTCGTCTCCAATGTCGCCAGCGCGTTGCGCCAGCGTGGCGACTCCCTCGCGCAGGCGGCACGCGTGCTGGGCGCCAGCCCGCTGAAAGCTTTCTGGTATGTGACGGTTCCCTTGCTGCGCCCGTCGATGATCGCCTCTTACATTTTCGCTTTCTTCGTCTCGTTCGACGAACTGGTGGTGGCGATGTTCGTCATGGGCAGGAACGAGACGCTCCCCATGCGCATCTGGTCCAACGTGCGCGACGACCTCACGCCCGTGGTCGCCGCGGTGGCGACCTTGCTGATTGTCGCGACCATCGTGGCATTGCTGATTTCCGAGTTTCTTTCGCGCCCGCGCCAGGCCGCGAAGGATCCTGTGTGACCCATCCACCTCAAAAGGAAGTTTCATGTTCAACGAGTTCAGTTCCGAAGATCCGCGCCTGCTGAGGCAGCGCCTCGAATCGGCCGACCTGCCGGAATCCGTGTACGACCTGCTGCGCTACACCGCCATCACGCATGGCGAGTCGCCGGCCTGGCATTTCATCGACAGCGGTGCGCGCCGCAACTGGCGCGAGGTGCTGGCCGGCGTGGATGCCGCTGCCGCCGCGTTCTGCCGCGCGGGCATCGGCCAGGGCACCCATGTGGCCATCATGGCGTGGAACTGCGAGGAATTCGCGCTCGCCTGGTTGGCGCTGGCGCGGCTACAAGCAGTGATGGTGCCCGTCAACGCCGCCTATACCGCGCGTGAAATCCAGTATGTGCTGGACACATCGGATGCCAGTTTCCTGATCGTGGAGGAAGAGTTCCTGCCGCGCCTGGCCGAACTGGAAGGGCAGCCGGTCGGGGAGGGGAAGCTGGTCGTCATCGGCGAGAAAGCGCCGTCCGGTGCGCTGACATGGCGTGCCATGATCGAGGCCGGCCGCGACACCGTGGTTCCCGCCACACTGCGCCAGCGGGACAACCTGCTCAACCTGCAATACACCTCCGGCACCACAGGTTTTTCCAAGGCCTGCATGCTCTCGCACGACTATTGGCTGGTGCTGGCCTACAGTTCGGTGGCCTTCTTTGCCACCGAACTGCGCCGCTTCTATATGGGGTCGAGCCTGTTCTACATGGTCGGCCAGCGCATCCTGCTTAATGCCATGGTCTGCGGGGGAGAAGTGTATGTGCCGCGCAAGGCGGGCGCCAAGCGCTTCATGCAGGACGTGGCCAAGTACGGCTGCGACTATTGCGCCCTGTTCGAGATGGTGTACAAGCAACCGGCCTTGCCCAGCGATGGGCAGAACGTGCTCAAGATCGCCACCATCTTTGCCTTCGCGCCAGACCATCATCGCGACTTCGAGCAGCGCTTCAATGTCCACGGCCAGGAGTTCTATGGCATGACCGAAATCGGCGGCGCCGCCTACGTGCCGGCGCATGAGCTGGCGGCCAGGTGCGGATCGGGCAGCTGCGGCATCGCCGCGCCTTTCCGCGAGCTCAAGGTAGTCGATGAGAAGGGGGCGCAGTGCCCGGCCGGCGAACCGGGCGAACTGCTGGTGCGCGGACGCGGTTTGCTCAAGGGGTATTACAAGAATCCCAAGGCCAGCGAGGAAGCGTTCACCGACGGCTGGTTCCATACCGGAGACATTGCCCGCATCGACGATGAAGGCTATCTCTACATCCTCGGCCGCATGAAGGACATGGTGCGCCGCAGTGGCGAGAACATTTCCGCGCGCGAGGTGGAGAGCGTCATCCGCGGCATCGCCGAGGTCCAGGATGTGGCCATCATCGCCGTGCCCGACGCTTACCGCGAGGAAGAGGTCAAGGCCTATATCCTGCTGACGCCGGGAGCCAGCGCCGACGACATTACCCCCGATTTCATCCTCGACCACTGCCGGCCGCTGCTGGCCAGCTACAAGCTGCCGCGCTATTTCGAATACCGCACCTCGCTGCCGCTGACCGATTCGCAGCGCGTGCAAAAGAAAGTATTGCGGGAAGAAAAACCCGACTTGCGCGCCGGCTCCTACGATGCCCAGGAAAAGCGCTGGCATTGACCGCAACCAGACGACCCGCCCCACACCAACACTCCAGACAGGAAACGCCATGCCCGACATCCAATCCGATACCCGCGGCCATATCCGCGTGCTGACCATTTCGAATGAAGCCAAGCGCAATGCGCTGGAAGGAAACATGGCAGCCGACCTGCTCGCGCATTTCGATGCCTGCGAAGAGGACAGCAACATCCGCGCCGTCATCGTCACCGGCGCCGGCGATGTGGCCTTTTCCAGCGGCCACAACCTCAAGGAAATCTCATCCGGCGAATATGCGGCCACCGGCCTGGGCGAGGCGCCCGTGCTGCGGCCGTTGACCATGAAGAAGCCGGTGATTGCCGCCGTCAATGGCCATTGCTACGCGGCGGCCCTGATCCTGGCGATGTCGTGCGATTTCCGCATCGCCAGCCGCAATGCCGCGTTCGGTTCGCCCGGCGTCAGGCTGGGCATGCTGCCTGAGGGCGGCCAGATCGGCAGGCTGCCATTGCTGATGTCGCGTTCGGCGGCGCTTGAACTGATGTTGACCGGCAAGCCGCTCTCCGCATCGGAGGCGTGGCGCGCTGGCTTTGTCAGCGCGCTGACCGAACCGGGGCAGGCATTGGCTGTGGCATTGGAACTGGCCGTCGTCATCGCAGGCAATGCTCCGGCCGTGGTCAGCGCAGTCAAGCGCGGCGTGCTGTTGGGCGAGATAGATGGCGTCGCCTCAGCCGAGCGGTTCGAACAGACAGTGGCTCGGCAACTGGAGGTCTTGCCGGATGCCAGCGAGGGCGTCAAGGCATTCTTTGAGAAGCGCGCTCCCGTCTTCACCGGCGTGGCCTGATACGCGGTCGCAACAGATATGACACACTTGACCATTCTCATGGAGGATTACCGATGACGTTCAACGCTCTTTACCTGCAGAAGAACGATGCCGGCTTCAATGCCGGTGTAGCTGCATTGCCGCGCGCAGCGCTCGACGACGACCAGTTGTCCGGCGGCGAAGTGCTGGTCCGGATCCGGCATTCCACGCTCAATTACAAGGATGGCCTGGCCATCACCAACCGCGGGCCGGTAGTGCGCATCTGGCCGATGGTGGCCGGCATCGACGGCGCCGGTGAAGTGGTGGAGTCGGGCGATGCCCGCTGGAAGGCCGGCGACCGCGTGCTGGTCAACGGCTGGGGACTGGGGGAAACGCGCTGGGGCTGCATGGCGGAAATGGCGCGCTTGCCGGCCGACTGGCTGATCCGGATTCCCGATACCTTCAGCACCGCGCAAAGCATGGCCATCGGCACCGCCGGCTACACCGCCATGCTGTCTTGCCTGGCGCTGCTGGATGGCGGCGTCAAGCCTGGCGATGGCGAAGTGCTGGTGACCGGCGCTACCGGCGGTGTGGGCAGCATCGCTACCGCGATCCTGGGCGGCTGGGGCTATCAGGTGATCGGATCGACCGGCAAGCCGGAGCAGGAAGACTTGTTGCGCCAGCTCGGCGCCGCTGGCGTGGTGGCGCGCCAGACCTTGTCGGAACCGGGCAAGCCGTTGCAACGCGAACGTTGGGCCGCGGTCGTCGATTCGGTCGGCTCGCACACGTTGGCCAATGCCTGCGCGCAGACCAAATACCGCGGTCTGGTCACCGCTTGCGGACTGGCCCAGGGCATGGACTTTCCGGCGACGGTCGCGCCGTTCATCCTGCGCGGCGTGACGCTGGCCGGCATCGATTCGGTGCAATGCCCGATCGCCCTGCGGCAGCGTGCGTGGGAGCGGCTGGCGTCAGACCTGGACGTTTCCAAACTGGATGCGCTCACTACCGCAGTCGGGCTGGGCCAGGTACCGGAGGCGGCGGCCAATCTCATGGCGGGCAAGGTGACGGGGCGCATTGTCGTCAACATTGGCTAGGTCCGGATGGGCATGCCGCAGGTACATTTGCGGCATGTTTGGGTTCTGTCGCCGATGCTTGAAACCGCTACTCCCGATGGTGCGGCCTTGTCCCAGCCTGATGCCGGAGCAAGTCTCCGGCGCCGGTTCTCGGGAAAGACAAACCGGCGGCATACCAAAATAGCCTGACTGCCTGCGATGTAGAATCGAGCCCTCAACAATGAGGTCAGGCATCCATGCGCTTTATCGTTATCGGAACAAGCGGTGCGGGAAAGTCCACCTTCGCCCAGGCACTGGCGAAGGCCGCGGACATCCCTTACATCGAACTCGACCGGCTCTATTGGGGGCCGAACTGGACGGCTGTGCCGCATGCGCAATTCGAGAGCGCCGTTCGGGCTTCAACAACGGGTGAGCGCTGGGTGGCGGACGGAAACTATAGCGCGGTGCGCGATGTGCTCTGGTCCCGTGCCACGCACATCGTCTGGCTCAATTTTGGCCGCACTACGGTGTTTCCCCGTGTGCTCTGGCGCACAATCAGCCGGGGTCTCTTGCGCACCAGGCTGTCGCATGGAAATCGCGAATCGCTGCGCATGTCGTTCTTTTCCAGGGACTCGATACTTCTGTGGTCGTACTCGACGTTCGCGGAGAATCGGATCAAGTTCGCGAACCTTCGCGAAGCTCCCGATTATGCCCATCTCGAATGGACGGAAATCACCCGGCCATCACAGGCCAAAGCGTTCATCAAGTCTTGTGCAATGGAGCGCCAGGGGCGGCCATGACCGGGAGCAGCTGCCGGCCTGTAGCGTGAAGCGGCCAAATGCAAAATAGACGCGTCAAAAACAGTCTTGCGGCGCTTTCAACATCACATGTGCGAAGCTGCGCGTCTTGTCAGGGTGCAGAAATATTCGGCGGCGGGAGTCAACGGCAAGCCGGTACGCTGTACCAGGCATACCGGCGGCGCCGGCAAAGGTTCGACGACGCGGATGAATTGGAAGATATCCTTGACCAAATGCGACTGGATCCACTGTATGGGCAGCATCATCAGCAGATCCGAGTTGGATAAGGCCGTCAGGAAAGTCAGCGCCGATTGTGCGCGCATCACCAGGCGGGGAGCGGGCAGGCCGTGCTTTTCAAACAGCGGCCCCAGCTCTTCTTCCGCCTTGTGCGTGATGGAGGTCGTGATCCATTCCGCATCGACCAGTTCCCGCAGCGATTTGGCAGACGAAAGCGGATGGCCGCTACGTCCCAGGATGACCCGGGTGTTGTCGAACAGCTTTTCCACTTGCAGTTCCGACGGAACCTCTAGCGGTACCGGGCCGATGTAAAAGTCCACGCTGCCATCCAGCAGGGACGGTTCGATCAGCGGATAGACCGCATCGACGATTTCCAGGCGCACATCGGGAAAGCGTTTGCGGTAGTTGCGCAGCACCTCAGGAAAAAGTCCCAGATGGGGCGCGGTAGACATGCACAGGCTGACCTTGCCGTGGGTTTGGCCTTTCAACTGGTCAATCTCATCCTTGGCGCGTCGCAGCTCATTGCCGACCGCCGTGGCCCGGCGCAGAAATACCTGCCCCATCTCCGTCAGGCGCACCCCGCGGCCATGGCGTTCGAATAGCACTACACCCAGTTCCCGCTCCAGTTCGTGGATGCTGCGGGTCACCGCCGGCTGTGGCACGCCCAGGTGCCGCGCCGCGGCCCGAACCCCGCTGCGCTCGGCAACAGCGATGAAGTCCCGCAGGGTAGTGAGCTTGATGGTCATGATTGATTCATATTTGTTATCACTGGATAAATATTGCCATCTTTTTGATTCGGTTTCGAGCCCGTAGTATCCATCGCATACGAATAAGCGACAACAGGAGACGGGCTTGAGAACAGATGCAACACAACGCGTGCTGATCGTCGGCGCCGGGCCGACCGGCCTTGCCCTGGCGATCGAGCTGGGCCACCGCGGCATTGCCTGCTTGCTGATCGAGCGTAACGAGCGGGTCGGCCACGCGCCGCGCGCCAAGACCACCAATGTGCGCACGCGTGAACACCTCCGGCGCTGGGGAATTGCCGATACCTTGCGGGCCGCTTCGCCGCTGGGCATGAACTATCCCTCCAACGTCGTCTTCTGCACCCGTCTGGCCGGCCCTGAAATCGCGCGGCATGAAAACGCGATGTACTGCGCGCCTGGCCGTAACCCGCTGTATTCCGAACATGCGCAGTGGATTCCGCAATACACGGTCGAGCAGGTCCTCAAACAGCATGCGGAATCCCTGCCTGGCGTGCGCCTGAAATTCCGTTCGGAGCTGCTGGGCCTCCAGCAAGATGGCCACAAGGTGCATGCCTTTGTGCGGGACGACGCCAATCACGAGGAGTATGTCGTCGAGGCCGATTTCGTGGTGGGCGCCGATGGCGCGCGCAGCCTGGTGCGGGAATTGATCGGTACGCGCATGGAGGGCCGCTATGGATTGTCGAAGAACTACAACATCGTCTTCCGTGCGCCCGGATTGGAGGCCGCTCACCGGCACGGTCCGGCCATCATGTACTGGCAGATCAACCGCGATGTGCCTAGTGTCATCGGCCCCATGGATCAAGGCGATACATGGTTTTTCATGCCCACGCAGGTCGCTGCGGGGCAACGCCTCGCCGACATTGATGTGCCTGCCCTGATCGCCAAGTCCACAGGTATTTCCATGCCCTACCAGATATTGAGCAGCGATGAATGGGTGGCCAGCCGCCTGCTGGGCGATCGCTATCGCCAGCAGAGGGTGTTCCTGGCTGGCGACGCCTGCCACCTCCATCCGCCGTTCGGTGGCTATGGCATGAACATGGGAATGGCCGATAGCGTCGACTTGGGCTGGAAGCTGGCGGCGGTGCTGCAAGGATGGGGCGGCGAGGCGCTGCTGGATAGCTATGAGGCAGAACGGCGGCCGGTCCACCAGTGGGTGCTTGATGAAGCCGAGGCCAATCATGCCACCTTGGGCAACCAGTTGCTGGACGATGCCATCGAAGATACCGGAGCGGCCGGCATCGCCATCCGCCGGGAAATCGGTGCGCGCATCGATGCCACCAAGATGCGTGAATTCGCCACGTTGGGCGTGGTGCTCGGCTATCGCTATGACGATTCTCCCATCGTGGTGCCGGATGGCAGTCCAGCACCCCATAACGATTTCATCAACTATGTGCCTTCTTCGCGTCCCGGCGCATTGGCCGCGCATGCCTGGCTGCATGATGGCAGTTCGCTGTACGACCATTTCGGTTGGGGATTCACCTTGCTGGCCGGGCCTGACGCATCCGAGACCGATATCGCTGCCGCGCGCGAAGATGCGATGGCGCACGGTATGGCACTGGAGGTCATCCGGCCTCGCGAAGGCGGTATCGCCTCGCTCTATCCGGCGCGGCTCACGCTTATCCGTCCCGACCAGCATGTCGCCTGGCGTGGAGATGCGTGGCCCGGCCGGGCGTTACTGAAGCGTGTCACTGGCCATGCCATGGCCGCCCATTCCTGAAGGGAGATCGCCATGTCCGATTCTTCGCCGTCAATCCTTCCCGGCGTGCACTCGATCAACCACTTTGTATTGTCGGTTCCGGATCTGGATGAAGCCGCACATTTCTATACCGCTTTCGGATTACGGGTCGAGCGGCGGGATGGCCGGATCGACCTGTATTGCGTCGGCTCGCCACATCGTTGGGGCAGCGTTCATGCCGGCGCCGGACACAAGAAGCTGCAGTACGTGAGTCTTGGCATCGCTGCGGAGGACGTGGCGGAGATGGCCGGACGCATCGCGCGCAATGGCCTCGCCACCGAACCCCATCCGTTGTCGGATGGCGCCGGCCTGTGGTTGTGCGGCCCCGGCGATATGGTCTTCCAGTTGCTGGTGAGCCCCAAGGTATCGCCGGACAGCAAGCCTGCGGCAGTCCCTCGGCAAGCGGCCCCGGCCGGCCGGGGCGAGGCGCCGTCGCGGCGCCAGGTGGCGCAGGTGCATCCCCGGCGGCTGTCGCACCTGCTGTTCTTTTGCAGCGATGTCGCCTTGATGATCCGTTTTGCCGAAGACATCCTGGGTTTGCGCTTGTCGGACTGCTCTGGCGATGTCGTGGCTTTCCTGCATGGCTGCCACGGTTCGGAACACCATCTGCTGGCCTTCGCCAAGTCATCCGGAACGGGCTTGCATCACTCCAGCTGGGACGTCGGCAATATCGATGAAGTGGGTTGCGGCGCCGAGCAGATGCGAACGGCCGGCTACAAGGCCGGCTGGGGGGTGGGACGGCATGTGCTCGGGTCCAACTACTTTTATTACGTCCGGGATCCGTGGGGGAGTTATGCCGAGTACTCCCACGATATGGATTTCATCCCCCGCGGAACTGTCTGGCGCGGAGCCGACAATCCGCCGGAAGATTCGCTCTATGTCTGGGGCCCCGATGTGCCCGCAGAATTTTTCATCAACCACGAACACAAGACCGCATGAAGGAGATCGAACTTGAGACTCATCGCATTTAAACATAAGGACGGCCGGCAGGCGCTGGGGGCGCGCATCGATGCCGCCACGCTGGCCGACCTGACGGCTGACGGCGTGCCGGACTCCCTGGATGCCGTGCTCGGCGGAGGCGAAGCGGCATGGCAGCAAGTGCGCGAGGCGGCCAGCCGTGCACGGCATCGCCTGCGCCTGGACGAAGTTCATATCCTTGCGCCGGTGCGCGCTCCCGGCAAGGCCTTTGCCATCGGACTGAATTATGTGGACCATGCGGCCGAAAGCAATTTCGCCCCGCCGAAATACCCGGTCATCTTCCAGCGTTTCCCCTCATCGTGGGTCGCGCACGGCGAGCCGCTGGTGCGGCCCCATGTTTCCACCCAGTTCGATTATGAGGCGGAACTGGTGGCCGTCATCGGCAAGTCGGGCCGTTATATCCCCAGCGAAAAGGCGCTGGAACATGTGGCCGGGTATTCTATCTTCAACGATGGTTCCATCCGCGATTATCAGTTGCGCACCAATCAGTGGACCCTGGGAAAGAATTTCGACGCCAGCGGTTCTTTCGGCCCGGAATTCGTTACCGCCGATGAGTTGCCGCCCGGCGCCAAGGGCCTCCGGATTGCCTGCCGCCTCAATGGGCAGGTTCTGCAGGAAGCCGATACCAAGGACATGATCTTCGATGTCGCCACCTTGGTGGCCGCTTGTTCGGAGGCCATGGAGCTGCATCCGGGCGACATCATCATTACCGGCACGCCCTCGGGTGTCGGCCTGGCCCGCTCGCCGCAGGTGTGGATGAAGCCGGGCGACGTTTGCGAGATAGAGATCGAAAAAATCGGCGTGCTGCGCAATACCGTGGTCGACGAGCAGGGCTGACCGC
>NZ_LFLT01000053.1 GCF_001189955.1 Herbaspirillum chlorophenolicum
TTGCAGTGACGTCGTTAAACATCATGAAACGAAGAAATCGACAGCACTGCTATACAATGCGCCGATCGTGACTCTAGGATTGGCCGCCAGCACTTCATGAGACCTTCTTCCGAATCCTTCGTGCGCCGCGTGCGCAGCAAGCTTGATGAGCTGTCGGCCACCGAGCGCCAGCTGGCGGATTTCCTGCTGGAGTTTCCCGGCGAGCTGGCCAGTTATGCCGGCAACGAGCTGGCGCAGCTGGCCGGCGTGTCGCCCTCGACGGTGAGCCGCTTCATCCGCCACATCGGTTACGACAGTTATGAAGAGGCACGCCGCCTTGTGCGCGAGGAACAGGAAGTCGGTTCGCCGCTGTTCCAGCCATCCTCGGGCGCGGCGCGCCATGTCAAATCGGTGGCCGCACATTTCCAGCAATCGCAGGCCAACCTGGCCGGCACTTTCGAACGCCTGTCCGATGCCGGCATGGCCGAGATCGCCAAGGCGATTGCCGGCGCGCCGCAGGTGCTGGTATTCGGCAGCCGCAGCAGCCACGCCTTCGCGGTCTATTTGCGCTGGCAGATCATCCAGGTGCTGCCGCACGTGACCGCCATCCCCGGCCCCGGCGAGACGGTGGCCGAACATACCGCCGGCCTGACCGAGCGCGATTGCGTGATCGTGTTCGGCACGCGCCGCCAGACACGCCAGATGGAGCGGGTGCTGGATGCCGCCAGCCGTGCCGGCGCCCGCATCCTCTATATCAGCGACCAGGCCTCACCCGATTACGCCGGCGCCACCTGGTCGCTGCAATGCCAGTGCCGCGGCCCCGGTTCCCTGGACAACCACGTGGCCGTGATGGCCCTGTGCGACCTGCTTGCCACCCTGGTCATCGAAGCCAGCGGAGCGGCCGGACGCAAACGCCTGGCGGCGGTGGAGCAGGGCCATGACGAGCTGGACGACTTCAACTGAGCGTTTTCCCTTCCAATTTCCTGCCTGGAATCTTGATTTCAGTATTCCGGGCAGATTGAATCCCCATTTTCTTCCAGGCGCCGCACGCTGCAGGTGCGGCGGCGCAGCCTGCTTCACCAATTGAAGGCGGCTTGCTTCGGCGGGGCTTGCATCCGGGCAAGAGGCCATTCCTTCTCCAGTCCGTGCAAATCCGGCTTCCAGCGCGGTTTTTCCTCATCCACATCGGCGCCATTGCAGCAATGGCATGCCGGTCCGGACGTTGGCACGGCGATTGCTGTATGCCTTGCAGAAATGAAATTTAAATTTCAGTAAAAAATTAATTGTGAAATTTTTATTCCATTTTCTGGCGCGCTGGACTAAAGTAAATCACGCAACGGCGGCAGTATCGGCCGCCGGGGTCCAATAGCCATGACGCAGTAGCAAGAACCGAAACATGACTTTCGTTTGCCATCCCACGCATGAGGAGCTGACCATGGCTGGACCCGTACTTTCTTCGCCGGATACCCCGCGCATCGCCGAGTTGGACGGCGCGCTGGACAAGATCGGCGTCACCCGTTCGCACCACACCATCATCTTCCTGATCCTGATCGGTTGCCTGTTCGACAGTTTCGAGCAGAACGCCATCGGCCTGGTCGGCCCCATGCTCAAGCAGCAATGGGGGCTCACCACTACCGACATCGGCCTGTTGAATACGGTTACCTTCGCCAGTGCCGCCATCGGCCGCATCGTCTCCGGCCTGGTGGCCGACCGCTATGGCCGCCGTGTGATGCTGAGCCTGGACCTGCTGCTGTTTACGCTGGGCGCCGGCATCTGTGCGATGGCGCCAGACCTGACAGTCATGGCCATCGGCCGCGCCATCGTCGGTTTCGGTCTGGGCGGTGAGATCGCCATTGCCGTCACCATGCTGGCCGAGTTTTGCTCCAGCAAGTTCCGCGGTACCGCGGTGGGGCTGGTCAACGTTGGCGCCGGTGGCCTGGGCAATTTCCTGGCGCCGGCTTTTGGCCTGCTGGTGTTTACGCTTTTCCCCGGTGAGAACAGCTGGCGCTGGCTGTTCCTCTGCCTGATGCTGCCGGCCTTGCTGGGGGCTTTCTATCGTCGCTACATCCCGGAGACGCCGCGCTTTTTGCTGTCGCGGCACAAGATCGCTGAAGCCAACCAGGTGCTGTCGCGTCTGGCCAGCGGCAAGCTGTCCGGCCCCGCGCCTGAAGCGGCGGCGTGGATTGCCGACGATGGCCGCCGCGAGCAGGCGGAGCGCGTGAAGGTGCGTTCGATGGAAATTTTCCAGGGACCGCTGGCGCGCCGCACCGTGCCGTTGTGCATTGCCATCTGGATGACCTATGGCGCGCAGATCTCGGTGCTCACCCTCATGCCTACCATCCTGGTCAGCCTGGGCTACAGCATGTCCAAGAGCCTGCTCTTCACGATGGTGATGCAAAGCGGCAGCCTGCTGGGCGCGATCGCGGCCTCGGCCTTCGGTTTCCACATGCCGCGCAAGCGCGTGCTGACCATTGGCGCCGTCTGCGCCTGTGCGGCGGCGCTGGCGATCGGCTTCGTGGCCAAGAACATCGCCATGATCCTGGTGGCCGGCGCAGTGTTCCAGTTCTTCGTACTGTTGTTGAACACCACTATCTGGATCTTCGCCCCCGAGCTGTATCCGACCCGCGTGCGCGCCTTCGGCACCGCTTTCATCCTGGCTACCGGCACGGCTGCCGGCGCCTTCATGCCGCTGGTGGCGGGACGCCTGTTCGACGCCTTCGGCCTGGCCGGCGTGTTCGGCATGATCGCATCGATGTACGGCATCTTCACCATCGCAGTGCGTACTGCGCCGGAAACCTACGGCAAGTCGCCTGACGCGCCGCTGGAGGATGTGCCGGTACACGCGCCGGCCGAGGTGGTCGCGGTCGTCGGCCGCAGTTGAATCCACCGCAGTTGATCCACTTTACCCAGAGCCAAGCATGCGTCATATCCTGCTGATCAATCCGAACTCTTCCACCGCCACCACCGAGATGATGGTGGCCATCGCTGCCGCCGAGCTGCCGCCAGGCTTCTCGGTCAGCGGGGCGAGTGCGCGCAGCGGGCCGGGCATGATCGTCAACAGCGCCGAGCTGGAAGCGGCTGCGCCCGAGGTGGAGCGCAACTGGCAGGAGTTCGGCCGCCATAGCGCCGGCGTGATCGTCAGCGCCTTCGGCGACCCCGGTATCGAGCGTGTGCGTGCCGCTGGCAAGGTGCCGGTGGCAGGCATCTGCGAAGCGTCGATGCTGGAAGCGGCGCAGGGCGGACGGCGTTTCGGCGTGGCGACGGTCACGCCGGAACTGGCCGAGGCCATTGCGGCCAAGGCGCGGCAACTGGGATTGGGCGGCCTGTACACCGGCATTCGCCTGACCGCGGGTGATCCGCGCGTCTTGGCGGCCGACCCGCTGGCGCTGGAAGAGGCGCTGGCGCAGTCGGTGCAGGAATGCGTGGAACTGGACGGCGCGCAGGCGGTGGTGATCGGTGGCGGGCCGCTGGGCCAGGCCGCCATCGCATTGGCCCGGCGTTTCACGGTGCCGGTGATCGCTCCGATCCCGGCCGCTGTACGCGACTTGCTGCGCCAGCTGGACGTCTTCGATACAGCCGTAGCTTAGAGCATCGCCAAGGGCTGCTTGCGGCGCGGCGGCGGGAAGGCGGCGTCGAGTTCCTTGAGGTCGGTGCCGGCTAGGGTAATGTCGAGGCAGGCGCGGTTTTGCCGCACGTGTTCCTTGTCGGACGCCTTGGGAATGGCGATCACGCCGGGTTGGCGCAGCACCCATGCCAAGGCGACCTGCGCCGGCGTCACGCCATGCCGCTGGGCGATGGCAGACAGCGCGGTATTCTTCAGGATGCGTCCCTGTTCTATCGGCGAGTAGGCCATGATCGGCACGCCGCGTTCCAGCGATTCTGGCAGCAGGTCGTATTCGATGCCGCGCCGCGACAGGTTGTACAGCACCTGGTTGGTCAGGCACTGGCCGCCGTTGTCTTCTTCCAGCAATTCATCGATGTCGTCGGTATCGAGGTTGCTCACTCCCCAGCCGCGGATCTTGCCCTGTGCCACCAGCGCCTGCATCGCCTCCACCGTGGCCGACAGCGGGTGCGAGCCGCGCCAGTGCAGCAGGTAGAGGTCCAGCCGGTCGGTGCCAAGGCGCTTGAGGCTGGCTTCGCAGGCAGCGATGGTGCCGCGCCTGGAGGCATTGTGCGGCAGCACCTTGCTGACCACATAGACCTCGTCGCGGCGACCGGCGATGGCGCGGCCGACGATGCGTTCGGCGCCGCCGTCGGCGTACATCTCGGCGGTGTCGATCAGCGTCATGCCAAGCTCCATGCCGGCCTGCAGCGCCTTCACTTCAGCCGCGGCCTGTGCCGCAGATTCGCCCATGTTCCATGTGCCCTGGCCCAGGGCCGGCACCTGGTCGCCGTTGCGCAGCCTGACCAGCGGGATTTGCGTCATGCGTCCTCCTCCTGATGGGAATGCCGCCGGCGATGCCTGCACTGATGTTCGGCGACGAAAATGCATTAGAACCTATTTTTGCGCCGGGTTCATCACGCACCGCACATCCCCGTCATGGCGATGCATTGCAGCAACTTTGTGGCGCCGTGCCTGCGCCGCGATTGTGGCCGCGGGCAACTGCTGGCATGATCGTAGCCAAGAAAAACCAAGGGGAAATCATGTTGCGTCGTTTGCGTCAGGCTTGCGCCAAATATTGGGGACGCTGGCTGCTTGCGCTGGTGCTGACCGGTGTGGCGGCTTCACAGGTCGTCGGGATGCTGCCGGGCGAGTGGGTGGGGCGGCTGGACCTGTTCTTCTACGACTTGCGCATGCGGGTGGTCAAGGCCGAGCTGGACCCGCGTATCGTCATCGTCGATATCGATGAGAAAAGCATCGCCGAAATCGGCCGCTGGCCCTGGAGCCGCGACGTGGTGGCCGAGATGGTCAGGCAGATGACGCAGACCTACCAGGCGCAATCGGTGGGTTTCGACGTGGTGTTCGCCGAACCGGATACCAGTTCCGGCTATACCCGCCTGGAAGAATTGGCGAAAGGCGAATTGAAGGATGTGCCGCAATTCACCCGCCAGCTGCAAAGCCTCAAGCCGCAGATGGATTACGACGCGCGCCTGGCCGAAGCCCTGAAGGGGCAGCCGGTGGTGATGGGCTATAACCTGTCCAACGAAGCCGGCGCCATCGCCAAGGGACAACTGCCGGCGCCCGCCTTCACCGTGGCCGACCTCGGTGGTCGCCGGCTGGACGTGACGCACTGGCGCGCCTACGGCGCCAACCTGCCGCAGCTGCAGCAGGCGGCGCGTTCGGGCGGCTTCTTTAATCCGCTGCCCGATGAGGATGGCCTGATCCGCGCGGTGCCGCTGGTGGCCCAGGTCGGGGACAACTTCTATGAGTCGCTGGCGCTGGCCACCGCGCGCGTGGCCTTGAACGGAAAGCGCATCAAGCCGGTGTTCCTGCAGAACGACGCTGTGCTGTCGGACGAACAATTGCGCGACTACGGCGCGCTCGATTCCATCGCAGTCGATGTCAAGCCCGATCCGCTGTTCATCCCGGTCGAGCGCCACCTGACCACGCTGGTCACTTACCGCGGCCGTGGCGGGCCGGCGGGCGGCGCCTTCCGCTATGTGCCGGCGGTGGACGTGATCCGCGGCCGCGTGCCGCACGACCAGCTGGATGGCCGCATCATGCTGGTCGGCACCACCGTGCCGGGTTTGAACGATTTGCGGGCCACGCCGGTCAGCCCCGTCTATCCCGGCGTGGAAGTGCATGCCAACCTGATTGCCTCCATCATCGACGGCGACTTCAAGCAGCGTCCGGAATTCGCGCTTGGCTACGACATGGTGCAGATCCTGGTGATCGGCCTGGTGCTGGGCATCCTGTTGCCGATGCTGGGGCCGCTCATGTCGATCTTGCTGACGGTGGCCGCCGGCGCCGGCATCGGCGCGTTCAATTTCTGGCTGTACAACGCCGGCGGCCTGGTGCTGCCGCTGGCCACCGCCTTGCTGCTGATCGCCGCGCTGTTCGTCTGCAACCTGGGCTGGGGCTACCTGTTCGAGTACCGCAACCGCAAAGCCATCGTCAACCTGTTCGGCGAATATGTGGCGCCCGAACTGGTGGCCGAAATGGCGGCCAACCCCGAGAGCTACAACATGGAAGGCGAGATCCGTGAGCTGACCGTGATGTTCTCCGACGTGCGCGGCTTCACCACCATCTCCGAAGGCCTGCAGCCCAACGAGCTGCGTGAATACATCAACCTTTACCTGACCGCCATGTCGGAAGACATCCGCGGCAACCGCGGCACCCTGGACAAGTACATCGGCGACGCCGTCATGGCTTTCTGGGGCGCGCCGCTGGAGCTGCCCGACCACGCCGCGCGCGCGGTTGCCACCGCGCTGAAGATGCAGCAGACCACCATCGCGCTGAACCAGGAGTTCGTCAAGCGCAACTGGCCGCCGCTGAAGATCGGCATCGGCTTGAATACCGGCTCGATGCGCGTGGGCGACATGGGTTCCAAGATCCGCAAGGCGTACACGGTCATGGGCGATGCGGTCAACCTGTCTTCACGGCTGGAGTCGATTACCAAGGTCTACGGCGTGGGCGTGCTGGTCGGGCAGGCCACGCGCGATGCTGCGCCGGGCTTCGCCTACCGGGAGCTGGACCGCGTGCGCGTCAAGGGCAAGAACGAACCGGTGCCGATCTTTGAGCCGCTGGCGCCCGACAGTGAACTCGATGCCGGCCTGCGCGCCGATGTCGAGCAATGGCATGCGGCGCTGGCCGCCTTGCGCGCGCAGCGCTGGGATGACGCCGAGCGTGCAATTCTCGCACTGCGGGAAAAATCGGCGCATGGCCTGTATGCGCTGTATCTCGAACGCATCGCCCGCTATCGCACCGATCCGCCTCCCGCCGATTGGGACGGCGTCACTACGTTCGACACGAAATAAAACGGCAATTGTTGGCGCGTCTTTACACCGAGACACAAAAGATAGTTTCCATAAAGGAATATTCGACGTGGTGAAAATACCCGCAAACCAGTGCGGGCGTGCTTTTTAATCGAATTTTGTCGACGTTCAAGAACTGAATCTCTATACTTTACACGCGTCAAGAAACACTCATGCTGCGGGAGAGGATGGGTTGTTTTCCCGATAGCCGGTCGCTTCAGGCAAGAAGAATCGGCAACCGGTACTGACGATTCTGCTTTAAGGGATTCCATCGTTTTCAGTTTGTCATCCGCCACAACGGAGCGTGCCGCGTGCGCGCCTGTTTTGCGTATCAGGGCGGCAAGCGTGGGGAGGATATTCCGATGGCGGAGATTCAGGGAGCAGGTCGAACCGGCATGATCCGCCATCGGCAGCGTTGCGGACGTGCATCAAAGAAAAAAAGGGGAGGCGGGCCGTACAGGCAACCGCCCGCACATATGATGAAACACGGCTTTCAGCATTATTTGATGGGGATGGCGCTGGCGACGACAGCGCTGGGGGCAATGGCGCAAGCCGCGCCGCAGGCCGCCACAGCAGCAGTGGCGCCCGCCGACGAACGCTTCGAGATCAAGCGTTTCCAGATCGACGGCAATACCCTGCTCACGGCACAGCAGATCGAGCAGAGCGTCGGGCCTTTCACCGGCTCCGGTCGCGTCTACGGCGATATACAGCAGGCGCTGGAAGCGCTGGAAAACGCTTATCGCAAGGCTGGCTACAACACCGTCCAGGTCCATGTGCCGGAACAGGAGCTGACTTCCGGCGTGGTGCACATCCAGGTGGTGGAAACCGTGATCGGCAAGGTCACCGTCGTCGACAACAAGCATTTCAGCGAAGCGAACATCCGCGCCAGCATGCCGGCATTGCAGTCGGGCGTGGCGCCCAATATGCGCAAGATTTCGGAATCGGTGCAGCTGGCCAACGACAATCCGGCCAAGCAGGCCAACGTTGAACTCTCCAGCGCCGAAGCCGATGGCAAGATCGATGCCAAGGTCACGGTGAACGACAACGACCCGTTCCGGGTGATCCTCACGCTGGACAATACCGGCTCCCCGGAAACCGGCCAATGGCGTACCGGCGTCGCCCTGCAGCATTCCAACCTGTTCAACCGCGACCATGTCGGCACGCTGGCGTACACCACTTCGCCCGACAGCCCATCGGGCTCCAAGGTCGACCTGTATTCGCTGGGCTATCGCCTGCCGCTGTACGGCATCGGCGACAGCATGGACTTCATCTACGGTAAATCCAACGTGACCAGCGGCACTTCGCCTACGCTGGGCTCGCTGTTCGGCTTCACCGGCAAGGGCGATGTCTACGCAATTCGCTGGAACCATTTCTTCGCCCGCAGCGGCGAATGGACCAGCAAGCTGGTGTTCGGCGCCGACTACAAGAAGCTGGGCTCGACCTGCAACTTCGCCGGCATCGCGCTCTCCACCTGCCAGCCTTATTCCACGCTGCCGCTGTCGGCCACCTATAGCGCGCAGCGCCAGAGCGTGGGCGAGATCCTCGACTACAACGTCGGCATCGCGCGCAACTGGGCGGTCGGCCCCAGCTACACCAGCACCAGCGGCCGTACCGACCATTATTCCTTTATCGCCGGCAACCGCGACACGACCGACAACTTCGTCATCGCGCGCGGCGGCGTTTCGCTGCTCAAGGCGTTCGCCAGCGACTGGCAGATGCGCCTGGCCGGCACGGCGCAGTACGCGCCCGATCCGCTGGTGCCGGCCGAGCAGTTCGGCCTGGCCGGCTCGACCGCCGTGCGCGGTTTCTCCGAACGCGCGGTATCGGCCGACAGCGGCGCGTTCGTCAACGCCGAAGCCTATACGCCCGAACTGCTGGCCAAGAGCGAGCTCAAGGGCAACCTGCGGCTACTGGTGTTCTACGACATCGGACGCGGCTACAACAACAAGACCGCCGGCAGCGCGCTGGCCTCCAGCATGACGGTGGCCAGCATCGGTTTCGGCGCGCGCTACAACGTGGGGCGCGACTTCAACCTGCGCCTGGATGTCGCGCGCGTTTCCATCGCCGGCACTTCGCAGACGGAAAAACGGGGCGACCTGAACGCCCACCTGAGCGCTACCCTGGGGTTCTGACATGAAAAATACCGTACCCGCATCCGCTTCCGAAGGCCAGGCCGCATACGGCGTGCCGCCCGCGGTCGAACTGTTGCCGCCGTCGCTGACGGTGCGTCTCGGCAAACGCCGCCTGACCCTGAGCTGGCGTGCACGCAAGCCTCTGCCGACACTATTGGGCCGCCTCTTGCAGCGATCCTGGCGCCAAGTGCTGGCGCCGGTGCTGCGTGTGTCGGTCGCCGCCGCCGCGGTGTGCGGCGCCTGGCAGACCAGCGCGCTGGCCGCCATGCCTGCGCCGGGTACGCTGCCTGCGGGCTGGAGCGTGGTCAACGGCAATGTGGTGTTCACGCAGAACGGCAACGTCCTCAACATCAACCAGCTTTCGCCGCAGGCGATTGCCAATTTCCTGTCCTTTTCGATCGGATCGGACGCCGCCGTCAACATCAGCCAGCCCAGTTCGGCGGCGGCCTTCCTGGCCAAGGTGACCGGCGGCGACATTTCGCAGATCTACGGCAAGCTGACCGCACCGGGCCTGGTGGCGCTGTATAACCCGAACGGCATCCTGATCGGCCCGGGCGGCACGGTCGATGTCGGCCGCTTCATCGCCTCCACGCTCAACATCAACGACAGCGATTTCCTGGCCGGCAAGCTGACCTTCTCCAAGCAGGGCACGGTCGGCTCGGTGGAGAACCAGGGCACGATCAAGTCCGCCACCGGTGGCAGCGTCTACCTGATCGGCAGCAGCGTCACCAACGGCGGCATCATCCAGAGCCCGCAGGGCGAGGTGATCCTGGCCGCTGGCGAAACCGTGACGCTGGCCGACACCGCCACGCCGGGCGTGACGGTGAACGTCACCGGCAACACCGGCAATGTCACCAACCTGGGCGCCATTACCGCCGAAGCCGGCCGCATCGGCATCGCCGCCGGCCTGATCAGCAACAGCGGCACCATCAGCGCTTCGAGTGTGGTGCGCGAAGGCGGCCGCATTTTCCTGCGTGCCTCGCAAAACCTGACGACCACGGCCAGCTCCAGCATCAGCGCCGACGGCACGGCCGGCGGCAACATCAAGCTGTATGCCGACAACCAGGCCTATATCGACGGCAACGTTTCGGCTACCGGCTCGGCCGGGCCGGGCGGCTATGTGGAAACGTCGGGCTTGAAGCAGCTTGATGTGGTGAAGGCGCCGAGGGTGGGTGCGGGCGGTACCTGGTATATCGATCCTTACGATCTTGAAGTGGTTGCCGATAGCAGTGGCTCCAGCAACGTTTCCAGTGGCAGCGACGGCGGTTCGAATGTCATTACCTCGGTGGGCAGCAGTTCCCAGATCAGGGCCAGCTCGATTTCGGGTCAGCTTAACGATGGCATCAGCGTGATATTGACGACTGGCGCCGGAGGTTCGTCGACGGGCGGCAATATCACCGTCAATAGCGCGATCAACAAGACCAGCGGCTCGTCAGCTGGCCTGACGCTCAATGCGAACAACAGCATTGCCATCAATGCCGACATCACCAGCACCAGCGGCGCACTGAATCTGAACCTCAACAGTAACTACAGCGGCATCGCCGGCGATCATACGGTGAATGTCAGCGGTGCGACGATCAAGCTCAATGGCGGCGTCCTCAGTGTTCTCGACGTCGGCAGCAACACCGGCAGCGGCAATATTGCCATCAATAATGGCGCCACAATCAACCTCGATCAGGGCGGTACGCTCAACGCCCGCACGCTCACGATTGCGGCAGGCGGTACCCTTTCAAGCATCTATAACGCCGGTGTGATCCTGGCCGGCGATTTGAACAACAGCGGTACGGTCGGACTCAACAATTCTGCGTTGAGCGTCGGCGGCAAGCTGGTCAACCAGGGCACGGTGAACCTGGCCAACGTCAGCGGCACGCTGGGCAACGTCACCAACAGCGGCAGCATGACGATGGCCAGCATGTTCCAGGGCATCGCCGCGACCGCATTCAACAACAGCGGCTCGCTGACCTTGAGCAACGGCTCGACGCTTAACGCTGGCGCTGTGACCAATACCGGTACCGCCACGATCAATGTATCGACGCTGAATGCCAGCACGCTGAACAATAGCGGTACGGCAACGGTGAGCGATGGCGCCGTGACCGTCACCGACAAGATCACCAATGCGGGCCAGTTTTCGATTTCCAATAGCACCATCAGTACGGTGAACGGCTTTATCAATAGCCTGGGCGCCACGCTGAACCTGGGCTCTCAGTCCACCTTCAACAGTGGCACCGTGGCCAATGCCGGCACGATGAATGTTGGTGGTATGGCAATCACCATTGCAGCACTGGAGAATGACGCAACGGGAACGGTCACAGTCAGCAACGGTGCCTCGTTGAACGGCACTTCCTTTTCCAATAGCGGCACCCTCAACATGCAGGGCAACGCCGGCGTGCGTTTTTCGTCGGGGGTGCAGAATCAGTTTGACGGTACGATCAGTGGAACAGGAACGATCGGTACGTTGAACAACAACGGCACGCTGGCGCCGGGCGGCGACGGCAGTGTCGGCGCCCTGAACATCGATGGCGACCTGACGCTTGGCAGCGGCAGCAAGCTATTGCTGGATTTCTCCAATGGGGGTTACGACCAGATCAACTTCCTGAGCTGCGGCACAATAAGCTTGGGCGGTACGCTCCAGACGCGCTTGCTCAACGGTTATACGGCACCGGTGGGTACCTCCTATCAGGTGTTCGACACGAGCATCGGGGCGCAATTTGCTCCCGGCTCCTATTTCCGCAACGTGACCGGCGACGTGCTGACCATTGGCGGCAACAAGCAGATGATCAAGGCCACCACTACCAATGGCCTGACACTGGCCATGGCCGGTTCGGCCACGTTGACCGCCAGCGGTGGCGATTCCGACTGGGGTAGCCTCGCGAGCTGGAGCGGGGCTGGGTATATCCCGACCCAGATCGATACCGTCGTCATCGGGAGCGGCATGAGCGCGCATCATGGCTCCGGTACCGATACTATCGACAAGCTGGTCCTCAACGGCGGCAAGCTGGACATGTATGGCGGCAGCAGCCTGACCGTGGCCACCTCGACTTCGGGCAGCGGCGACATCACCGTGTCTTCGCCGACGAACACCGATGGCCCCAATTTGTTGCTGGTCGTTGGTCCGACCAGCGGCACCACGCTCACCCTCAATAATGCCGTCACCAATGCCAATGTCAGCGTCGCTGGCGGCAATCTGGTGCTCGGCGGTAATGCGCGTTTCTACGGCATGACCGTGAACAGCGGCAACGTCACCGGCAATCCGGGTTCGCGCCTGGTCGTCTCGGACAGCTTCTACCAGGGCGGCGGTAACATGACCCTTGCCGATGCCGCACTGAGTTCGGCTTCCGGTACGCTGACCGTGGGCAATATCACGGCCAACAACCTGGTGCTGGAAGCGCAGAACGGTGATATTGGCCAGTATGGCAGCAGCTGCATGAGCATATCCACCTCGCTGCATGTGACCAAGCAACTGATTGCATCGGCCACCGGCAATATCAACCTGGCCGGCGCCAACAGCAACAACCAGATTGCCGCTTTTGCCGCCAACAGCAGCGGCCAGGGCAATATCACGCTGCTCAACCACCTCAATACCGATGACACCAGCGTGGTGACCATCAATGGCGTCAATGCCGCCAACGGCAGCATCAATATCGAGAACTATGGCGCCATGCGCACGGAGGCGATCGGTTCGAATGCCGACTTCCTGGGCAGCTTGCCCACGGCGGTAGACGGCACGTCCACCAGTACGGCCAACAAGCTGGCCATGCTGGGTATTAATGCCACCGGCCTGATCAAGGCCCGTGGCAGCAGCGGTTCGGTGAACATGTCGACGCACAGCCCATTGACCATCGGTTCGGGCGGCGTGGACGCCAGCAGCAACATCGCGCTGACGGCGGGCAGTTCGGCCAACAGCAGTGACGACAACCTGATCATCAACGGCCTCCTGTCCTCGCAGGGCGGCAACGTCGCGCTCTCCGCCGGCAACAGCCTCACCCTCAACGCCAATGTGGCGACTTCGGCGCCAGGCCTGGCGACGTTGTCGGCCTTGGCGTTCAATTACACCCCAGGAGTCAGTATCACTGATGCTAATGGGGTACGCATACCGGTACCGCTCCCGTCATCGCCCTCGTCCGATCCAATCCCGGCGGGCGCACAGGGCGTGGCGCCGGGGCTGCAGCAGCAGAGTATCAGCAGCATTATTGCGATCCTGACGCAGAGCACGACGCAGACTTCCAGTTCGACCGGGAAGGTCAGCATGACGGATGGCGGCGGCACCGCAGACAAGGAAAGCACGAAGGACGCTGCTGGCGCTCCCAAGGCGGCCAAGCTGTATTGCAATTGATGCACCGAATCGTATGGTTTTCCCGGGCGCCAGTTGATGGCGCCGGTTTTCAGGACTCAGTATGAAATCGTTGAATTATTCTCGTTGGACAGTCATGGCACGGCGGCTGGCCTTGTGGTGGATGGCATTGGCGCTGCTGGCCATTGCCGGTGTGGCGCAAGCGCAATCGCAGGCCGTGGGTACGGTGACGCATCTGTCGGGCCTGCTCACGGCCCGCCACGCCGATGGGACGCGCACCGTGCTGGCGGTGAAGTCGGCCATTCTCCAGGGCGATACGCTCATTACCGAGCGCGGGACGTATACCCGGGTGCAATTCCTGGACGATGCCGAGATCGTGCTGCGTCCCGGCAGCGAGGTGGTGGTAGCCAAGTATGTCTACGACGAAAAGAAACCGGAAAACGATTCAGTGGCGATCAACCTGGTCAAGGGCGGCTTGCGCGCCGTGACCGGCCTGGTCGGCAAGCGCAACCACGAGGCGGTCAACTTCGACACGCCGACGGCGACCATCGGTATCCGCGGCACCAATTTCGGTGCGCTGTTCTGCCAGAACGATTGTGGCGCCGTACCCACAACGAACGGGACACCGCCGCAAAACGGCTTGCATGTGGATGTGGTTCAGGGGGCGATCGTGTTGACCAACCCCGGGGGCACGCAACTTTTCCAAGCGGGGCAATTCGGTTTTACACCAAGCATGCAGGTGCCGCCGATCATCGTTCCCGTGAACCCGGGGATCAAGTTCACGCCTCCTCCGAGTTTCAGCACTCCGGTATCACCCAGCCAGCAAAGCACATCGGGGCAAGCGGTCGATTGCGTGGTGCGTTGAGTTTTTAGAACTCGAGAGTGACGCCCGGCGCCAGCATGCGCGGCCGGTGCGGGCTGTTGCCTGCGGAGATTTCCAGGGCGATCTGCTCCTGCTGGTTGGGCTTGGCGTGGGTGACCAGCACTTCCGGCCGCGCGCGCAGCTTTGCCAGTTCATCCAGCAGCAGGCTGGGGCACAGGTGCTTGGACAAGAGCGCCAGGTCGCGCTCGCGGTCTGCGAAGGCGGCTTCGATGATCAGGTAGCGCAGGTCGCCGATGGTATTCAGGAATTCCCACAGCGGATCGCAGATGCAGGTGTCGCCGCTGAAGGCGAGCGAGGCGCCGCTGGCCTGATTATGCAAGTGATAGCCCACGGCAGGCACGGTATGCGTCGCCGGCAGCGGCGTGATGCTGCGCGTGCCCAGCGTCACGGTCTGGCCGACCGCGATGGCGGCAAAGCGCAGGAAGGGATTTTCCGGCGTCGGGATCTGGCTGAAGTCGGGCCAGATCTGCCAGTTGAAGATGTGCTTGCGGACGATCTCCAGCGTCTCGCGCGTGGCGTACATCGTGACCGGGCGTTCGCGCAGTTCGCCCACGCTGTCGACCATCAGCGGCAGGCAGGCGATATGGTCCAGGTGGGCGTGCGTGATGAAGACATGGTCGATCGCGGCCAGGCGCTCCAGCGACAGGTCGCCTACGCCGGTACCGGCGTCAATCAGGATATCGTTGTCGACCAGCAGGGATGTGGTGCGCATGCCGTTTCCGCCGATGCCGCCGCTGCAACCGAGAATCTCTACGCGCATGTGACTTGCCGTTCAATATGGTGATGGGCCGGAAGTCCGCCCCATTGCGGCTGCCGAGCATTGATTGCACCCCGGAAACCCCCGCCGGGACTGGGTTTGCGCAAAATGTGGCAAACTATGCAACAGTGGTCGATGTTAAGTTATCCGCGCCCCTAAATCAATGAAAAGAAACCGGGGAAGCAGGGCGTATTCCTCCATTTGGTGCAGGTATGATCCACCCGGCAATATTTCAAAAGAGTAAGCTGAAGAATTGCAGGCGATTTAGGCCCAAGCTCGCTGGAATCTCCGGCGCGGGCGGGCTTTAAAATCACCAGAATGCGAGTAGAGTGTCCGGAAAAACGCCGGACTCCGCGCCTTGGCCGGCGCGCACAAAAAACCGCAATAGCCGACCCCGATTTTCCATCCACTGCAGCACCGGCAATCGCCATGGACAAGCACCGAGACATTTCCTACCGGCTGGACCAACTGACCGAACTGAGCATGGCGCTCAGCAACAACCGCGACTTGCCGCTGCTGCTCGAGCGCATCCTGCTGACCGCCATGGACATCACGCAAGCCGATGGCGGCACCCTGTACCGCATCGATGACAGCGACAACAGCCTGCAGTTCTACATCTCGGTCAACGGCAGCCTGAAGATGCACCAGGGCGGCAGCAGCGGGAAGGCGATCTCGATCCCCAACATCGCGCTCAGGCTGCCCGACGGCGAGCCCAACCTTTCGGCGGTGGCCGCCTATGCGGCCAACACGCGCAAGTCGGTCAATATCCCCGACGTGTACCAGGCGACCGGCTTCAATTTCAACGGCATGCGCATGTTCGACGAGAAGTACGGCTACAGCTCGCAATCGATCCTGACCGTGCCCATGCAAGACCACAGCGGCGAGCTGCTGGGCGTGCTGCAGTTGATCAACGCTACCGACCGCGCGGCCGGCAAGACGATCGCGTTCTCCGAGACCGACCAGCACTTCATCGAAGCGCTGGCCTCGCAGGCTTCGATCGCGATGACCAACCAGCAACTGATCCGTCGCCTGGAAAACCTGTTCGAAAGCTTCATCAAACTGATCAACATCGGCATCGGCGAAAAGTCGCCGCACACCGGCCGCCACTGCGAGCATGTGCCGGAACTGGCCATGATGATCGCCGAAGCGGCGCATGCAACCACCGAAGGCCCGCTGGCGGATTTCCGCATGACCGATGCCGACCGCCGCGAGCTGTGGGTGGCCGGTTTGCTGCACGACTGCGGCAAGATCAGCACGCCCACGCACATCGTGGAAAAGTCGACCAAGATGGAAACCATCTTCGACCGCATCCACCTGATCGACACCCGTTTCGAGGTCTTGAAGCGCGACGCCGAGATCGGCGTGCTGCAGGAAAAACTCGCACTGGGCGCCGCGCTCACGCCGGAAAAAAGCGCCGAGCTGGATGCGCGCCTGCAAGCCGAGGTCGCCCTGATGGACGACGAGCGCGCCTTCCTGCGCAAGAGCAACATCGGCACCGAAGGCATGAAGCCGGAAGACCAGCAGCGCGTGCTCGACATCGCCGCCCGCCAATGGCGCGGCCCGGACGGCCAGGTGCGCAATTTGCTGGACGAGGAAGAAGCCGGCAACCTGCGCATCCGCGCCGGCACCTTGAACGATGCTGAACGCCAGATCATCAACAACCACATCGTGATCACGATCAGGATGCTGGAATCGCTGCCCTGGCCCAAGCAATTGCGCAACGTCACCGAATATGCCGGCGGCCACCACGAGCGCATGGACGGCAAGGGCTACCCCAAGGGCCTCACGCGCGACCAGATGTCGGTGCCGGCGCGCATCATGGCGGTGGCCGATATTTTCGAGGCCGTCACCGCCGCCGACCGCCCCTACAAGCGCGGCAACACGCTCAACGAGGCGATCGATATCCTGGCCGGTTTCCGTGCGCGCGACCACATCGACCCGGACCTGTTCGATATCTTCATCCGCAACAAGGTCTACCAGCAGTACGCCGACAAGTTCATGCATGCCAGCCAGATCGACGAGGTCGACTTGTCGAAGATTCCTGGGCACGCGCCTTAGATTCACGATATAAAAGAGGCTACCGCCAACTCGGGCATAGGCATTCATCAAGGAACGTAATACGTGTCTCAGGCAGTAACCCGTCCAGCGACATCCGCAGCTACCCGGAGAGGTAATTTCATCAGCCGCCACTGGCGCGGCGACTATTCGCTCGCCCGGTCCTACTGGCTGCATACGGTGCTGCTGTCGTCGCTGTTGCCGGCATTCTCCATCTCGGTACTGGCGCGGCTGACCAATGACATGCCGGCGCGCTACGGCGTGGGCGGCGTATTGGCGATCGCCGCTTTCAGCTATCTCGCATGGATCTGGGGCGTGCGCGGCTGCTGGATGTCGGCCAGCCGGCATGTGGCGCGCGGCGGACGGCGCTGGGCCGAGGTCGCGGTCAAGGTGCTGATCGTGTTTGGCGCCATCAGCCTGGTCTCCAGTACCTGGCGCGCTTCCCATTCTTTCCGCGAACAGTTCGATATCGCCCGCGGCAAGCAGCTGGGGCCGCCGGTGGTTTACCAGTTGCGGGTCGACGGCAAGTCCATCCTGCTGCAGGGGGGCATGAACGACGGCGCCGCCGATGGCCTGGAGCGCCTGCTGCAGGCAGAGCCATCGGTCACCACCGTGGTCTTGTATTCGGCCGGCGGCTGGGTGCGCGAGGGCAAGCTGGTGGGCGATGTGATCCGCCGCCACGGCCTCAATACCTATGTCGAGCAGGAGTGTTCGTCCTCGTGCACGCTGGCCTTCATGGCCGGCCGCGACCGTGCCATGGACCCGCGTGCGCACATCGGTTTCCATACGCTTTACACGGTGGGCGGCGACGACCGCATCAACAAGACGTTCGACCGCAACCTGACCTTCGACACCTACGGCAAGCTGGGCCTGCCGCATGATTTCATCGAGCGCATCGCCGATACGCCGTCCAACAAGAGCTGGTATCCCGAGCAGGGCCGGATGCTGCAGGCCGGCGTGCTTACGCGCCTGGCGCCCGGCGGCGAAACCGCGCAGCTGGCGACCATCGCCACCTCGCGCGACATCCTGGAGGAAGAGTTCAAGAAAGGCGCGCTGTTCGACATCATGGCGCGCTATCACCCCAAGGATTTCGCGCGCATGGTCGACCTGGCCTGGGCGCGGGCCCAGGCGCACGCCTCCGACGCCGAGATCCTGGCGGTTGGGCGCGAGCAGGTCGGCATCCTCAGCCGCAAACTGTTGCCCATTGCCTCGGACGAGTCGCTGCAGGAATTCCAGCAACTGGTACTGGACCAGGCCGTGGCGCTGCGCGGCATCAGCGCGGCGGCATGCACCGAACTGATCTATCCGCATTCGCGCGCCGACGCCGCCGCCGGCCGCGAAACGCCGCAAGCCGCGCTGCCGCAGGAATTCGCCAACCGCGAGATGGCGATGACCCAGCGCCTGTTCCGCGACGCCGACCCGGCCAACGCGGTACGCTTCACGCTGGGCGAACGCACCCGCGTGATCCGCCGCGCACTGGCGCCGCTGTCCCAGGAGCAGCTCCGGCTGCTGTCTTCGCCGGAGCGCCGCCAGGCCGACCCGGATGCGACTTGCGACGCTTCGATCTCCTATCTGCGCGCGGTCAGCGAATTGCCGCCTGATGAACGCAAGATCGCGCTGCGGGTGCTGTATTCGCGCGGCGAGTAACGCGCCACCACCGCGCCATCCGGTTGCGCCCTGTGGCGCTGTTGCGGCGAGGTAAAATGGCGCCTTCACCGTATGCTGGCGGCCGCCGGCAATGCCTCCCAGATCCAGATTCGAACCGCCCTGTCACTTGCGACGGGCCTTTGCTGCCGCCATGACCAACTCCCCCGTTTTCCCTTCGTCCCTGCGCGACTTCCGCCAGAACACGCTCGCCGGCCTGACCACCGCCTTCGCGCTGGTGCCCGAATGCATCGCGTTCGCCCTGGTGGCCCAGCTGAATCCGCTGATGGGGCTGTACGGCGCTTTCTTCATCTGCACCATCACCGCGCTGTTCGGCGGCCGGCCGGGCATGATCTCGGGTGCTGCCGGCTCGATGGCGGTGGTGATCGTGGCGCTGGTGGCGCAACATGGCGCGCAATACTTCCTGGCCACGGTGCTGCTGTCGGGCGTGGTAATGGTGCTGTTCGGCGCACTGCGCCTGGGCAAGCTGGTGCGCATGGTGCCGCACCCGGTGATGCTGGGCTTCGTCAACGGCCTGGCCATCGTGATCGCGCTGGCGCAACTCGAACACTTCCGCCACAACACCCCGGCCGGCCCGGTCTGGCTGCAAGGCATGCCGCTGGCCATCATGCTGGGCCTGACTTTTCTCACCATGCTCATCACCTGGCTGCTGCCGCGCGTGACCAAAGCGGTGCCGCCGGCGCTGGTAGCCATCCTCGGCGTCGGCCTGTTGGTGCAGTTGACGGGGCTGCACACGCCGACACTGGGCGACATGGCCAGGATCGCCGGCGGCCTGCCGCTCTGGCATTTCCCCGAAGTGCCGATGAACCTGGAGACCCTGCGCATCATCGCCCCATATGCGGTGCTGATGGCCATCGTCGGCCTGCTGGAAACCCTGCTCACCTTCAACCTCACCGACGAGATCACCGCCACCCGCGGCCAGCCCAACCGGGAATGCCTGGCGCTGGGCGCGGCCAACGTGGTGTCGGGCCTGTTCGGCGGCATGGGCGGTTGCGCCATGATCGGCCAGACCATGATCAACCTCGGCTCGGGCGGCCGTTCGCGCCTCTCCGGTGTGGTGGCAGGGGTGATGATCCTGATGTTCATCCTGTTCCTGTCGCCGGCCATCGAACGCATCCCTTTGGCCGCCTTGGCCGGCGTGATGTTCGTGGTGGCGCAGGAGACCTTTGCCTGGGGTTCGCTGCGGGTGCTGGGCAAGGTGCCGAAGAATGACGCCATTGTGATCGTCGCCGTGACCATCATCACGGTCTTTACCGACCTGGCCGTGGCGGTGCTGTGCGGCATCGTGATCGCCGCGCTCAACTTCGCCTGGGAGCATGCGCGCGAGATCCGCGCCGATGTCGTCGACAACGCCGACGGTTCACGCACCTACCTGCCGCACGGTACGCTGTTCTTCGCTTCGTCCGCACACTTTCTCGAACTGTTCGATCCGCAACGCGATCCACAGAAGGTGGTGCTGGATTGCCGTTATGTACGGTTGGCGGATCATTCGGCGATTGCGGCGGTGCAGACGCTGAGCGAACGCTATGCCAGGGCCGGCAAGGAATTGCGGTTGGAATCCTTGTCCAGGCGTTGCCAGGTGCTGTTGCAGCGGGCCGGTATCGCCTGAACGCGAAATATCCGATTTATTGATAGTTGATGGTGACCGTGGCGATGGAACGCAGGGTGCCGGGATTCATCGTGCCAGTTCTTGCATAATTGGCCACCATAGACAGGCTTCCACGCCTAAGCTCGGTCGAGATCGGCTCAGTCACACTTGCTGCCGACCCTGTCGGTGTAACTACTGCGCCACTACGTTGCGCGGTCAGACGCAGAGCGACACCAGAAGCAGTACCTGTGTTCGCAAAATAGTCGCTATTGTTAGGTGCTGCCGTTCCACTGAAGGTAAACCGCGCTGATCGGACACTCGTACTGCATTCCTCCACGGTAATGCTGAACGCCGTCGCGCCTGCCACACTTCCAACGGATAGGAAATCAGATGTCTTCACCGATGGCAGAGCAACGGATTTATTGGTATCTCCGACACTAATACGACAGGTCCCGCCGCCGCCTGGCGGCGATGCCGCCGCGCCAACGTACAAAATTGGACGACCAGTTCCATACATACTCCCATTAGGGCGTCTGATAGTTGTATATAGGCTTAATACGAAGTGGCGCCCATCATTGGGATAGCGACCGACGTCTCCGCTATCAGATTTTTTTCTGAGAATAAGCGTGACGTTGTTGGTTTTCCTTATGGTTCCGTTGTTCGAGTAACCTTGAGGGATTGAGTTATTCCCACCTGTTGCGTTGCTTATTTCTGCACCGTTATCGACGATTACCGAGTAGCTCAAGAATGGGTCGGTATAAGAGGTGCCAATGTTAAAAGCCGCGAAACTAACCTCAAAATTCTCTCTGTCAGGATCCGTACAGGTCCATTCGATGGTAGTTGAAACACGACCGACCTCTGTGCCAACACTGACTCGTGAAAGCATTTCCTTTGTGATAACAGGCGGTGTTAAATCTCGATTGCGAATTGCTCTACAGGTTGTATTGTCCCCGTAAGCTGCCGCGGAAAAAAAGAACAAAAACACTATCAAGAAATTTTTCGATCGCAAGAATCGACCATGGCTGGCCATACATAACTCCATGAAAAACATAGATACATCCGCGTCGATGGCGTCGTCTTAAGAATTGGGAGAGAAGATTGCTGGATTGTCTTCTTCTTGCTTGATCGGATACATGAGAAAACTCCTAAAAGAGACGGCCATGTTCCCTCTCCCCAGAGTGATTGCATCAAATTTCCAGAGTAGGTTCGATAAGCGATGTTCGTGGTGGTGCAGGAGAGCTCTCCGCTTTGGATTCGTAGCGTAGATGTTTTGAGACTTTTCTCATATAAACGCGAGAGGCGAATGGGCAAACTGACGTCACTGCATCAAGCAAACGAAGTCGGCAACAGCGCGATGCACATGAATCCAACTCTCTATCGAACCGAGGAAAATCATGCAAAACGTCATCGCCCGTTCCGCTTTCATCGCCATCGCCGCCCTGGCCTCTGCAGCCGCCTCGGCCGGCCCCACCGCCGAACTGAAGGTCACCGGCGTGATCAAGCCGGTTGCCTGCACCCCCACCATCGGCGCCGGTTCGGCCGTGGTCGACTACGGCAACATCATCGCCGGCTCCCTGGCTACGGGCACCAACAAGGTTCTCGACACCAAGGAAGTACCGTTCTCGATTACCTGCGAAGCTCCGGTCAAGATGGCC
>NZ_LFLT01000054.1 GCF_001189955.1 Herbaspirillum chlorophenolicum
CCTTTACATCCGTATCCGGCCATCAGCGCCAGACTGCCTCCCCCAGGAACGAGCCGGTATAATGCAAGGTTTCGAATTCCAACCGTTTCCATTCGTTTCATCCCGTCATGCAAGATAAATACAGCCCCGCCGAAGTCGAACAGTCCGCACAGCAGCATTGGAACGCCATCGACGCCTACAAGACCGTCGAACACGCCAAGGACAAGCAAGGCCGCGACAAGAAGAAGTTCTACGCCTGCTCGATGCTGCCCTACCCGTCCGGCAAGTTGCACATGGGGCACGTGCGCAACTACACCATCAATGACGTGATGTACCGCTACCTGCGCATGAGCGGCCACAACGTGCTCATGCCCATGGGCTGGGACGCCTTCGGCATGCCGGCCGAAAACGCCGCGATGGCCAATGGCGTGCCGCCGGCGCAGTGGACCTATTCCAACATCGAGTACATGAAGAAGCAGATGGCCTCGATGGGCCTGGCGATCGACTGGTCGCGCGAAATGACCGCCTGCTCGCCCGAGTACTACAAGTGGAACCAGTGGATGTTCCTGAAGATGCTGGAAAAAGGCATCATCTACAAGAAGACCGGCACCGTGAACTGGGACCCGATCGACCAGACCGTGCTGGCCAACGAGCAGGTGATCGACGGCCGCGGCTGGCGCTCGGGCGCGCTGATCGAAAAGCGCGAAATCCCGATGTACTACGCCAAGATCACCGACTACGCCGACGAGCTGCTGGAGCATGTCGAAACCAAGCTGCCCGGCTGGCCAGAGCGCGTGCGCCTGATGCAGGCCAACTGGATCGGCAAGTCGACCGGCGTGCGCTTCGCCTTCCCGCATGACATCCAGGAAAACGGCCAGCCGATCAACGACGGCAAGCTGTGGGTCTTCACCACCCGCGCCGACACCATCATGGGCGTGACCTTCTGCGCCGTGGCGCCGGAACACGCGCTGGCCACCTTTGCCGCCAAGGACAAGCCGGAACTGCAAGCCTTCATCGCCGAGTGCAAGAAGGGCAGCGTCATCGAAGCCGACATGGCGACGATGGAAAAGAAGGGCATGCCGACCGGCCTGTTCGTCACCCATCCGCTGACCGGCGCGCAAGTCGAAGTGTGGATCGGCAACTATGTGCTGATTACCTATGGCGACGGCGCTGTCATGGGCGTACCTGCACACGACGAGCGCGATTTCGCATTCGCCAAGAAATACAGCCTGCCGATCAAACAGGTCATCGGCGTGGAAGGCAAGACCTACTCCACCGACGCCTGGGAAGAATGGTACGGCGACAAGGAAAACGGCAAAACAATTGCCTCCGGCAAGTACGACGGCCTGGGTTACCAGGCTGCGGTCGAGGCAGTCGCCGCCGACCTGGCCGCCAAGGGCGTGGGTGAAAAGAAAGTCACCTTCCGCCTGCGCGACTGGGGCATCTCGCGCCAGCGCTACTGGGGCACCCCGATCCCCATCATCCATTGCCCGGATTGCGGCGACGTGCCGGTGCCGGAAAAGGACCTGCCGGTGGTGCTGCCGGAAGACTGCGTACCGGACGGCAGCGGCAACCCGCTGAACAAGCACGAGCAATTCCTGCATGTCGACTGCCCCAGCTGCGGCAAGCCGGCGCGCCGCGAAACCGACACCATGGACACCTTCGTGGATTCGTCCTGGTACTACATGCGCTATACCTCGCCGCACAGCGACAACGCCATGGTCGACGCCCGCAACGACTACTGGATGCCGATGGACCAGTACATCGGCGGCATCGAGCACGCCGTGCTGCACCTGCTGTATGCGCGCTTCTGGACCAAGGTCATGCGCGACTTCGGCCTGGTCAAGTTCGACGAGCCCTTCACCAACCTGCTCACGCAGGGCATGGTGTTGAACGAAACCTACTACCGCGAAGACGCCGCTGGCAAGAAGACCTGGATCAACCCGGCCGACGTGGAACTGACCTTCGACGACAAGGGGCGTCCGGTGTCGGCGATCCTGAAGGCCGACGGCCAGCCGGTGGAAATCGGCGGCACCGAGAAGATGTCCAAGTCCAAGAACAACGGCATCGACCCGCAGGCGCAGATCGACCAGTACGGCGCCGACACCGCGCGCCTGTTCACCATGTTTGCCTCGCCGCCGGAACAGACGCTGGAATGGTCGGGCGCGGGCGTGGAAGGCGCCAACCGCTTCCTGCGCCGCGTGTGGGCCTTCGGCTACAACAACGCTGCGCGCATCGCGGCCGGTACGCCTTTCGATGATAACGACCTGGTCGTCAAGCTGAAAGATGATCCCGCACTCCAAACGCTGCGCCGTGAAGTGCACAAGATCCTGCAGCAGGCCGACAACGACCTCAAGCGCATCCAGTACAACACCGTGGTGTCGGCCTGCATGAAGATGCTCAACACGCTGGAAGGCGCCAAGCTGGATGACAGCGCGGCAGCCAATGCCGTAATCGCCGAAAGCTTCTCGATCTTCCTGCGCGTGCTCAACCCGGTGGCGCCGCACATCACCCACGCGCTATGGCAGGAACTGGGCTACGCCAAGCAATTTGGCGACATCCTCGACGCCGAATGGCCGCAGGTGGATGCCGCCGCGCTGGAGCAAAGCGAGATCAAGCTGGTGGTGCAGGTCAACGGCAAGCTGCGCGGTGAAGTGACCGTCGCCAAGGAAGCAGACAAGGCCGCCATCGAAGCCGCAGCACTGGGCAACGAAGACGTGCAGAAGTTCGTCACCGGCACCCCGAAGAAAGTCATCGTGGTGCCCGGCAAGCTGGTCAACATCGTGGTCTGATTTCGAACGGATATCCATGCTCGCTCAAACACAATCAAAACGCATCGGGCAATGGCTGCTCATGCTGGCCGCTACCCTGCTGCTGGCGGCCTGCGGCTTCCATATGCGCGGTGCGGCCAACCTGCCGTTCAAGACCATTTATTTGGGCTTCGCACCGAATTCGGCAGTCGGCGTCGAACTCAAACGCAACATCGAGGCCAGCGGTGCCAAGGTGGTCGATGACCAGAAGGAGGCCGAGGCCAATTTGAAGGTGCTGGCGGATACCCGTGACAAGCAAGTGCTGACCTTGAACACCAATGGGCGCGTGCGTGAATTAGCGCTGTTCCAGCGATTCACATTTTCGGTAGCCGACACCAAAGGTGCAGTGATGATCCCACCAACGGCCATCACCCTGCGCCGCGTGGTCACCTACGATGAAAACCAGGAACTGGCTAAACAAGCCGAAATAGCCCTGCTGTACCGCGACATGCAGTCCGACCTGGTACAGCAGATCCTGCGCCGCCTGTCGGCCTCGAAATCGGCAATCGCTGCCGAGAACGTCGACCCGGAACCCTGAACCGCTGCGTAACAGGAAAACAGTCTGATGCAACTGCGGCATGACGCCCTCGACACCCATCTCGGCAAATCGCTGGCGCCGCTGTATGTGATCGCCAGCGACGAGCACCTGCTCGCACTGGAGGCGGCCGACAAGATCCGCCGCACCGCGCGCGCCAACGGGTATACCGAACGCGAAGTGCTGGTGGTCGAACGCAGCTTCAAGTGGGGCGAACTGCTGGCGGCCAACCAGTCGCAATCGCTGTTCGGCGACAAGAAACTGATCGAGCTGCGCATCCCCACCGGCAAACCCGGCAAGGATGGTGGCGCCGCGCTGCAGGAGTACGCGGCCAACCTGAGTCCCGACAACCTGACCATCATCAGCCTGCCCAAGCTCGACTGGGCCACGCAAAAAGCGGCCTGGGTCGGCGCCTTGCAGCAGGCCGCGGTCTACATCGACATCCCGCTGGTTGAACGCACCCAGTTGCCCGGCTGGATCGGCAACCGCCTGGCGGCCCAGCAGCAGAGCGCCGACCGCCTCTGCCTGGACTTCATCGCCGACCGCGTGGAAGGCAACCTGCTGGCGGCGCACCAGGAAATCCAGAAGCTCGCCTTGCTGCATCCGGCCGGCAAGCTCTCGTTCGAACAGGTACAGGACGCCGTGCTCAACGTGGCGCGCTATGACGTATTCAAGCTCAATGAAGCGATGCTGTCCGGCGACGTTGCGCGGCTCACGCGCATGATGGACGGCCTCAAGGGCGAAGGCGAAGCGCTGCCGCTGGTGCTGTGGGCGGTGACCGAAGAGATCCGCACCCTGCTGAAACTGAAATCCGGCATGGCGCAAGGCAAGGCCGTCGGCGCCCTGCTGAAGGAGTACCGCATCTGGGGTCCGCGCGAAAAGCTGATGGAACCGGCCCTGCGCCGCATCAGCCTGCCGGCGCTGCAGACCGCGCTGCAGGAAGCCGCGCATATCGACCGCATGGTCAAAGGGCTGCGCGCCAAGGCCTTCGCCGGCGATCCTTGGGATGCGTTATCGCAACTGGGACTGAAACTGGCGCGCGGCCGCTGAATCGAAGCGGCCCCGGCTGCCGGCTTCGGCATGGAATAAAATCAAAAACCTGCCGGGACGACGGCGGGAAAATAAATACGGTGAAACCGCCTCAAATCAGGAAGCGGGTTGCCGGAGGGAAGAAAAATCATGGAAAACATCGAGCTCTACATGAACCGGATCGGCCAACGCGCGCGCGCAGCTTCGCGCGCCATGGCCCGTGCCGATACTGCCGCCAAGAACCGGGCGCTGGTCCTGATCGCCGCCGCCATCCGGCGCGATGCGGATGCGCTGCGCGCAGCCAATGCCCAGGACCTGGATGCGGCGCGCGCCAATGGCCTTGCCGAAGCCATGCTGGATCGCCTGACGCTGTCCGACAAGGCCATCGCCACCATGGCCGAAGGCCTGGAACAGATCGCCTCGCTGGCCGACCCGATCGGCGAGATCACCAACATGAAATACCGCCCTACCGGCATCCAGGTCGGCCAGATGCGCGTGCCGCTGGGCGTGATCGGCATCATCTACGAAGCCCGCCCGAATGTGACGGTGGACGCCGCCGGCCTGTGCATCAAGAGCGGCAACGCCACCATCCTGCGCGGCGGCTCGGAAGCAATCCACTGCAACCAGGCGCTGGCCAAGCTGGTCAAGGAAGGCCTGGCCGGCGCCGGCCTGCCGGAAGATGCGGTACAGGTGGTCGAGACCACCGATCGCGCCGCGGTGGGCGCGCTCATCACCATGCAGGAATACGTCGACGTCATCGTGCCGCGCGGCGGCAAGGGTTTGATCGAGCGCCTGATCAAGGAATCCAAGGTGCCGATGATCAAGCACCTGGACGGCATCTGCCACGTCTATATCGATGACAAGGCCGACACCCAAAAGGCGCTGGACGTGGCCTTCAACGCCAAATGCCACCGCTACGGCACCTGCAACACCATGGAAACCCTGCTGGTGGCGCGCGGCGTCGCCGCCGCCATCCTGCCGCCGCTGGCCGAGCTGTACCGCGCCAAGGAAGTGGAGCTGCGCTGCGACCCCGAAGCCGCAGCGATCCTGGCCGGCTATCCGCTGAAGAAGGATGCCGTTCCCGAAGACTGGGACACCGAATACCTGGCACCGATCCTGTCCATCAAGGTGGTGGCCGATATGGATGAGGCGATCGAGCACATCAACCGCCACTCGTCGCAGCACACCGAGAGCATCATCACCGAGGACTACACGCGCGCCATGCGTTTCCTGCGCGAAGTGGATTCCGCCTCGGTCATGGTCAACGCCTCGACACGCTTCGCCGACGGTTTCGAATACGGCCTGGGCGCCGAGATCGGCATTTCCAACGACAAGCTGCACGCACGCGGCCCGGTCGGACTGGAAGGCCTGACCTCGCTCAAGTACGTGGTGCTGGGCCAAGGCCAGGTGCGCCAGTAAGCCGCCTTTTCGGCACCATCAGCAGCACCCGCAATAACCAAGTAATCAGGCGGACACAAGCCGTCGCCATCATGTCGCTGGAACAGCCCGCCATGGCGGGCAGGCGACGGCCGTCCATCCCATCGACCAGCCAAGGAACACCATGCTCTGGATCAAAGCGCTGCACATCGTCTTCATCGCCTCCTGGTTCGCCGGTTTGTTTTATTTGCCGCGCATTTTCGTCAACCTGGCCCAGGAGACCGAACTGGTAGCGCGCGAGCGCCTGCTGGGCATGGCGCGCCGGCTGTACCGTTTCACCGGCATCACGGCGCTGACGGCACTGGGCCTGGGCCTTTGGCTCCTGGCGGTGACCTGGCAATTCTGGCGCGGGCCGGGCAACGGCTGGCTGCACGCCAAGATCTTCCTGGTGCTGCTGGTGATCGGCTACCACCATGCCTGCGGTTCGCTGCTCAAGAAATTCGAACTGGGAAAAAATACGCGCAGCCATGTCTGGTTCCGCTGGTTCAACGAAGTGCCGGTGCTGCTGCTGCTGGCCATCGTGATCCTGGTCGTGGTCAAGCCATTTTAAGAACCGCCCTTCGCCAGGGGCGGGCAGTCTGTTTCGGGTCGTACACCATCCACTCTCATCAGCCAACCGGAGCCGGTCATGAGCAAAACCTGTGAATACTTCTTCGCGCCGCATTCGCCGTTCGCCTACCTGGGCCACGAGCGCTTCGTCGCCCTCGCCGAAAAATACAAGGTGCAGATCCTGCCCAAGCCGTTCGACCTGTCGAAGATCTTCGGCATCTCCGGCGGCCTGCCGCTGGCCAAGCGCGCTCCGCAACGCCAGGCCTACCGCCTGAAGGAACTGGCGCGCTGGAGCGAATTCCTCGGCAAGCCGATGAACCTGCAGCCGACCTACTTCCCGGTCAACAGCGATACGGCGGCGCGCATGATCATCGCGGCCCAGCTGGCGCACGGCACTGCCGCCTCGCTCAAGCTGGCCGGCGCCGTCATGCGCGGCGTGTGGGAAGACCAGAAGAACATTGCCGACAACGACACGCTGGTTGCCATCGCCAACGCGCTGGACCATGACGGCGCGGCGCTGCTGAAGTCTTCCGACACTGCCAGCGTGCAAGCCGAGTTCGACCGCTTCACCGATGAAGCGAACGCCGCCAGCGTGTTCGGCGCGCCGTGGTTCATTTATGAAGGCGAAGGCTACTGGGGCCAGGATCGGCTGGACTTCGTCGAACGCGCATTCGCCAAGTCTTAAGAACCGGATCTAAGCAACTTCAGCGGTAAAATGACGCCGGGCGCGCATTCGCGGCCCGGCGTCTTCATTTGGACATGACAGTTTCACAACGGACAAAAGGTACCCCCATGCAATCCTTCCAAACCAGCTATTCCTACTTCTGCCCCTGCCCGCGCGGCTTGGAGGCGGCGCTGGCCGAAGAACTCAACGAGATCGCCCAGCATGCCGGCCCGGCCGCTGCGATCAAGGTACATAACCAGGTACCGGGCGGCGTGCACTGCTCGGGCACGCTGCTGGCGGCCTACCAGTTGAACCTGCATTCGCGCATCGCCAGCCGCGTGCTGCTGCGCATGGCGCACGGTTCCTACAAGAACGAAAACGACATCTACGACCTGACCCTGGCCCAGCCGTGGGAAGACTGGTTCAAGGTCTCGCACACCATCCGCGTGGACATGACGGCAGTGAAGTCGCCGCTGCGCAGCCTGGAATTCACCACGCTCAAGATCAAGGACGCCATCTGCGACCGCTTCCTCGACCTGATGAAGCTACGCCCCTCGGTCAACACCAAGACGCCCGACATGCGCATCGCCGGCTTCGTCGACGCACACAATTACACGGTCTACCTCGACACCTCCGGCGAGGCGCTGTTCAAGCGCGGCTGGCGCGAGGAAACCGGCGACGCGCCGCTGCGCGAGAACCTGGCCGCGGGCCTGTTGCGCACTTCCGGCTGGAAGCCGGGCGTGCCGCTGTTCGATCCCATGTGCGGTTCCGGCACCATCCTGGCCGAAGCCGCGCAAATGGTGGCCGGCGTGCCGCCGGGCGCGCGCCGCCGTTTCGCCTTCGAGAAGTTCAGCAACTTCAATGCCGAAACCTGGCTGGCCATCAAGGGCGACTTCAAGCCCAATCCGCTGCCGACCACGCCCACCCTGTTTGGCAGCGACATCTCGGGCGACATGGTCGAGCTGACGCGCCATAACCTGGCGCGCGCCGGTATCCAGTTCGAGATCCCGCTGAAACAGATCGAGGCGCAGGAAGTGAAACCGCCGGTCGGCGCCGATGGCAAGCCGCTGGTCGGCATCATCCTGACCAATCCGCCCTATGGCGAGCGTATCGGCGTGCGCGGCGACCGCGCCTTGCCGACCGAGGAGTTGTTTGCGCAGTTCTTCAGCGCCTTCAGCACGACGCTCAAGCAACGCTTCGCCGGATGGAGCGTGTTCCTGTTCTCGGCCGACCTTGGCCTGCCCAAGCTGATGCGCCTGAAGGAGTCGCGCAAGACCCCGTTCTTCAATGGCGCGCTGGAATGCCGCCTGTTCCGTTTCGACATGGTGGCCGGCTACAACCGCCGCGAAGAAGCCAAGCCGCACTCCGGCAACAGCGAAGACTGACCCCGCCCTCCAGCGGGAAGCGATTGTCAACCTCAGCAAGACAATCCTTCCCGCGCAAACGGATTTATCCGCGCCCGATCTTTCCCTAAAGTGTCGTCATGGGCAGCCGCTCCACAACGCGCAATGCGCGTCATCCGGCTGCCTCATCCATACACTCATTCGGGGAACATCATGACTACCATCACCGCCAATACCAAAGCCGACTACGCCGCCTTCCTGCTGCGCGTCACCATGGGCATCTTCTTCCTGATCCATGCGGGATTGAAGATCTTCGTCTTCACGCCGGCCGGCACTGCGGGCTTCTTCGCCTCGCTGGGCGTGCCCGGCTTCCTGGCCTATCCGGTGATGCTGCTGGAAGTGGTCGGCGGCCTCGCGCTGGTGCTGGGCTACTACGGCCGCTGGCTGGCCATCCCGCTGGCGCTGGACCTGCTGGGCGCAATCGTGCTGGTGCACGGCCCGGCCGGCTTCTTCTTCACCAATCCGAAAGGCGGCTGGGAATACTTGGCGCTGTGGATCGTCGGCCTGGTTGCCGTCTATCTGCTGGGTGACGGCGCTTTTGCCCTCAAGCGCGAACATCGCAAATAAGCCCTCCGCCCACCATGAAGCAAGCCATGCCGGGGCAACAGTCCCGGCATGTTGCTTTCAGGCTTGAACTCGTTACAGGAGAACACCATGTCCGACACCATCCACTTGCCCTCGCTGTTCGTCTCGCACGGCTCGCCCATGCTGGCCGTGGAACCCGGCCGCACCGGCCCGCTGCTGTCGGACATCGGCGCCACCCTGCCCCGACCCAAGGCTATCGTGATCGTCTCGCCGCACTGGGAAACCGTGACCGCGCGCGTCGGCAACCAGCCCAAGCCGCCGGTGATCCACGACTTCGGCGGCTTCCCGCAAGCGCTCTACCAACTGGATTACCCGGCCCCCGGCCAACCGGCACTGGCCGAGCACGTGGCGCGCCTGCTGCGCGACGGCGGCGTGGAAGCCGGCACCGATGGCAGCTGGGGCCTGGACCACGGCGCCTGGGTGCCGATGCGCTACCTGTATCCGCAAGCCAATGTGCCGGTGATCCAACTGTCGCTGCAGCCGCACATGCCGCCGGACTATCACTATCGCGTCGGCCAGTTGCTGGCGCCGCTGGCCAGGGAAGGCATCCTGCTGGTCGGTTCCGGCAGCTTCACGCATAACCTGCGCGAGCTGCGCCGCAACGATCCGGCCACGGCCGACGCACCGCATACGTTGGAGTTCCTGCACTGGTTCCTCGAGCGCATGCATGCCGGCGACCTGCAAGGCCTGTTCGGCTACCGCACCACCGCGCCGCATGCGGTGCGCAGCCATCCCAGCGACGAGCACTTGCTTACGCTGTTCTTCGCCATGGGCGCGGCCGACGACTGGACGCAGTTCGTGCACCTCGACAGCGGTTCGACGTATCATAGCCTGCGCATGGATGCCTTCGCCTTCGGCACGGCCTCCAACCTGTTGGCACAACTACCGGCAGCCGCCTGAGCCATCCCAGCAAGCTGCGGGACGGCATTCCAGCGGCGCCGTTTCGGGGATACGGGATTTGAACAAACTGCGGGAAATCGAATGCTTCATTGCCGTGGCCGAACTGGGCAGCTTCGTGAAAGCTGCCGATGCGCTCGGCATCTCCAAGGCAGCAGTCTCTCGCACCGTGCTTGAACTGGAAGCGAGGCTGGGCTCGCGCCTGATGCAGCGGACTACACGCCGCCTCTCCCTGACCGAAGCCGGCACGCTGTACCTGGAACGCTGCAAGCAGATCGTGGCCGCGCTGGAAGAGGCCGACGACCTGCTGCTGGCCGGCGCATCGAACCCCAGCGGGCTGCTGCGCATCAACGCGCCGCACACGTTCGGCGTGCTGCACCTGGCGCCGCTGTGGCCGATGTTCCTGGAACGCTACCCCGGCGTGGCGCTGGACATCACGCTGTCGGACCGCATCGTCGACATCATCGACGAAGGCTTCGACATGGCCATCCGCATCGCCCGCCTGTCCGACTCCACGCTGGTGCACCGCAAGCTGGCCACCACCAACCTGCAGGTGTGCGCTTCGCCGGCCTATCTTGAGAAGTACGGTACGCCGGCCCATCCGCACGAACTGGCACAGCACCAGGCCATCAGCTACAGCTATAACGTCAGCAAGGACGGCTGGCAGTTCAACGGTCCGGAAGGCCCGGTCAGCATCAAGATGCACTCGCGCATGCACGTCAACAACGGCGACAGCTGCGTGGCGGCGGCGCTGGGCGGGGCAGGTATCACCCGTCAACCCACCTTCATGATCGACCAGTATCTGCGCAGCGGCCAACTGGTGCCGCTGCTGTCCGGATACACCTCGCCCGAACTGGGCATCTACGCCGTCTACCCCAGCCGCGCGCATCTGCCGCCCAAGGTGCGGGCGATGCTGGATTTCCTGTCTGAAGCATTCAAGCAAGTGCACTGGAACGACTGAGCGTCTTCTTTCGCCTGAATTCCTCCCATCGCTTGGGATGAATATGGCGGGTGCAGAATTTTCATCCTTCATCCGGCACATTTCCTTGCGCCGCTGGACTACACTGCGCCCCTCAAAATTGGTATGACCATTGCATTGGTCGGTGATTTTGTCGCAGGCGGACGACTGCGTGTTCCCGGCACAAAAATATGGCTCGCGTTGAAAGACATGGTCTCCCTCTGCAATGCAAGGCATCAAGCCAGAGCAATCGAGGCAATTCTTGATCGGCCTCACTATCAATCACTCGCCTTTGTGGCTGCACCTGCCTCGATACTTGGCTTGACATCCTCCCTCCGATCGCTCAAAGTGACCACATTGCAGACCACATGTCCATATAATGAACATATGGTACTGAGAGACAAATCAATGAGGAGAACCCAATGAGCGCCCCCATGCCAGCCGATTCGAAGATGATGCCGTACCAATTCCCCAATCCCAAGGAAGCCCCGCTGGAGATCGTCGTCAATCCGGCCATCCCCGAAGACGAGCGCGTCTGGGTGCCGCAGGCCGAGAACGTCTGGTTCCGCCCGCTGTGCCTGAACGTCTCGCAAGGCTACTGGACCAACCTGCTGCGCGTGCGCAAGTCGGGCGTGCTGTCGCGCCACCGCCATCCGGCGCCGGTGCACGGCATGGTGCTGAAGGGCAAGTGGCGCTACCTGGAACACAACTGGATCGCCGAGCAAGGCAGCTATGTGTTCGAACCGCCGGGCGAAACGCACACCCTGTTCGTCCCGGAAGACGTGGAAGAAATGATCACCTACTTCCACATCACCGGCGTCATGTTCTACTGCGACCCTTGGGGCAAGTTCGAGGGCTATGAAGACGTCTATACCAAGCTGGACATGTGCCGCAAGCATTATGAAGCGGTCGGCCTGGGCAGCGATTACGTCAACCAGTTCGTGAGATAAGCATGGCCTATAACAACGCCGACTACGATTTCAAGGGCTGCGTGGCTGTCGTCACCGGCGGCAACGGCGGCATCGGCGCGGCCATCAGCGAACGCCTGGCGCGCGCCGGCGCACAAGTGGTGTGCTGGGACCTGAAGGCCAATCCTGCCTCCCCGTTCCGGCAGGAGGAAGTCGACATCACCGACCCGGCTTCCACCGATGCTGCCGTGCAGCGCCTGCTGGCCGATACCGGCCGCATCGACTTCCTGGTCAACAACGCCGGCTATGCCGGCTCCACCGTGCCGCTGGACGAATATGACGTGGCCGAATGGCACCGCATCGTCAACGTCAACCTGCTGGGCGTATTCCACACCTGCCGCAGCGTGGTGCCTGCGATGCGTGTGGCCGGCAGCGGGCGCATCGTCAACATCGCCTCGCTGGCGGGCAAGGAAGGCACGCCCAACGCCTCGGCCTACAGCGCCGCCAAGGCCGGCGTGCTAGCCCTGACCAAGTCGCTGGGCAAGGAACTGGCCCATGCGGGTGTGCTGGTCAACGCGCTGGCGCCGGCAGCGGTGAAGACCTCGCTCCTGGAGCAGATGTCGCCCGCACACGTGCAGAACATGATCAACAAGAGCCCGATGGCGCGCCTGGGTACGGTCGACGAAGTCGCGGAGATGGTGGCCTGGCTGTGCTCGGGATCCTGCACCTTCAACACCGGCGCCGTATTCGATCTCTCCGGCGGCCGCGCGACGTACTAAATGCAATCAAGCCCATCACCGGGATGGGCAGCAGCAAAGAATGATCCGGGCAAGAGGCGGTCGCGGAAGGTGCAGCCAAGCAGCATCCCGTGCCGGACCGGCTGGCAACAGCCGATCAAACACGCGCCGGCGGCATCCACAACGCCGGCGACGACAGTGCCGCCCCACCCAAAAAAAGCTTTCCGTATCAAGCATCGCGCAAAGACGATGTTGGCAGGAAGCGACCAAATGGCAGTCACTCATTCACTTTGGAGACACAATTCATGGAAGTTCAGAAAGAAAAGAGCCCCAAGCTCAAACGCATCCAGGTCGTCGCACTGACGTTCCTGATGCTGGCAGGTATCGTCAATTACCTTGACCGCAGCACCCTGTCCATCGCCAACCATTCCGTCAGCCAGGAGCTGGGCCTGTCGGCCTCGCAGATGGGCTTGCTGCTGTCGGCCTTCTCTCTGGCCTACGCCTTCTCGCAACTGCCCATCGGCGCCATGCTCGACAAGTTCGGCGCACGCGTGATGCTGGGCGCGGGCATGTTCATCTGGTCGGTGGCGCAGCTGGCCGGCGGTTTCGTCACCAGCCTGCAGCAGTTCCTGGTGGCGCGCGTGTTCCTGGGCCTGGGCGAAGCGCCGCAGTTCCCGGCCGGCGCCAAGGTAGTGTCGGAATGGTTTGCCATGCGCGAGCGCGGCGGCCCTACCGGCATCTTCGTCGCCTCCTCGACCATCGGCCCTGCGCTGGCGCCGCCGATCCTCACCATCCTGATGCTGTCCTTCGGCTGGCGCATGATGTTCGTCATCATGGGCGTGCTGGGCATCGCGGTGTCGGTGGGCTGGTACCTGTTCTACCGCAACCGCAACGAAGTCGAGCTGACCCCGTCCGAGGTGCTGTACCTGGCCGATGACAACGACAACGATCCGAACGCCAACGCCAAGCTGACCTGGGCCGAATGGAAGAGCCTGTTCAAGTACCGCACCACCTGGGGCATGCTGTTCGGCTTCATGGGCGTGATCTACATGGTGTGGCTGTACCTGACTTGGCTGCCGGCCTACCTGGAGCATGAGCGCCACCTGTCGATCGCGCGTACCGGCTGGGTGGTGGTGATCCCCTACATCTTCGGCACGCTGGGCATGCTGTCTTCGGGCTACATCGCCGACGGCCTGATGAAACGCGGCATGCCAGCAATCCGCAGCCGCAAATGGCCGATCTGCGCCGGCCTGATCGGTGCGGGCGCGTTCACCATCCCTGCCGCCTACACCCCCAGCACCACCATGGCGATCGTCTACATCTCGCTGGCCATGGCGTTCGTGAACATGGCCTCGGGCGGCGCCTGGGCGCTGGTCTCGGTGGCGATTCCGCGCCGCCTGGTGGCCTCGCTGGGCAGCATGCAGAACTTCGGCGGCTACCTGGGCGGCTCGCTGGCCCCGGTGATCACCGGCGTGGTGGTGGACCAGACCCACTCCTTCGTCAATGCACTGCTGATCAGCGCTGCCGTGGCCTTTGCCGCTGCACTGGTCTACATGTTCGTGGTGAACAAGCCAATCGACGCGCACGCCTGATTTGCGGGCCTCCCTTCCCGTGGCGCATGCCGCGGGAAACACCCAGGCAGGAGCCTGACCCGATGCCGCCGGCAAACACCGCCGGCGGCATCCAGCCAGTCCCCCGCACCATGAAAAATAGCAAAGGAAACGACATGACTTTCTCCACCGATCTCTTCAAGGGCAAGACCGCACTGGTCACCGGCGGCACCCAAGGCATCGGCGGCGCCATTGCGCGTCAGCTGGCATCGATGGGCGCCAAGGTGATTGCCGCCGGCTTGCCGCCGTTCGCCACCGATGAATTCAAGGACACCGGCGTGTCGCTCATCGAGATGAACGTGGCCTCCGAAGACAGCGTGCGCGGCGCGCTGGCCAAGATCGACAAGCTCGATATCGTGGTCAATTGCGCCGGCATCATCAAGCGCGGCGCCGAACTGGAAACCGAAGTCTTCGAACAGGTGATCGCGGTCAACCTCACCGGCACCATGCGCGTATGCGCCGCCGCGCGGGAACTGCTGAAGCAGTCCAAGGGCTGCATCGTCAACACCGCCTCCATGCTGAGCTTTTTCGGCGGCGGTTTGGTGCCGGGCTACAGCGCCAGCAAAGGCGGCGTAGCGCAATTGACCAAGTCGCTGGCGATTGCCTACGCGGCCGACGGCATCCGCGTCAACGCAGTGGCGCCGGGCTGGATCGCCACGCCCCTGACGCAAGCGCTGCAGGACGACCCGGCACGCTCCGGCCCGATCCTGGCGCGCACCCCACTGGGCCGCTGGGGTACGCCGCAAGACATCGGCAATGTCGTGGCCTTCCTGTGCACGCCGGCTGCATCCTTCATGACCGGTACCATCATCCCCGTCGATGGCGGTTACCTGGTCGCATAAAGAAACAACACACCGATTGCATGCCATTTGCCCGCGTCAGCGACTCCATGCCGACGCGGGCTTTTTTATCGGATGCGGCAAACCGCTCCGCTATAATCTGGCGCCGCCTCCCGTCACACACCAACCAGCATCCATCGCCCATGTCCGCACAAGATAAAGCCACGGAAGACCAGACCAAGATCGCCGGCACCGCCGCCTTCTCCAAGTTCATGGCCGTGCTGCAACTGATCGCCGACCAGGATGCGCCATTGACCATCGCGCAACTGGCCGCCCTTTCCGGCTATCCGCGCCCGACCGTCTACCGCATCCTGGCGGCGCTGATGGCTGAAGGCATGGTGGTGGAAAACCCGCGCACCAAACAGTTCGAGGTCGGCCCGCGCCTGATCAACCTGGCCAGCCGCGCCTGGGACCGCAGCGACATCCGCGCCACCGCCATCGACCACCTGCGCGCGCTGCGCGACGCCACGCGCGAAACCGTGCACCTGGCGTTGCCCTCCGACGCCGGCATGGTCTACATCGAAAAACTGGAAAGCCCGCAGGCCGTGCGCATGACCTCGCGCATCGGCACCCGCGTCACGCTCTACTCCAGCTCGGTGGGCAAGGCCTACCTGGCCGCACTGGACGAAGACCGCCGCGAACGGCTGATGCAAGGCATCCGCATGCAGCGCTTCACCGAACACACCATCACCGATCTCGATGCGCTGCGCATCGAGATCGAAGAAACCCGCGCGCGCGGCTACGCCGAAGACCGCGAAGAAAACGAAGCGCAGATCTTCTGCTACGGCGCCGCCATCATGGGCCCGGACGGACTGCCGGCGGCCTGCATCAGCATCAGCATCCCGCTGTTCCGGCGCCTCGATGAGCCGCTGCAGGCCTATGTCAAACCCCTGCTGGAAACCTGCGCCGCCATCTCGCGCAAGCTGGCCGGCCCGGGCTAAGACCAGGTTTCGCAATTGACGCGCAAGCGTCAATGAAGTGTTACCGGATGCTTCGCCCGCGCACATGCGCCCGCAGTACTGCTTAAATCGTCGCTTTGCCCTGGCCGCCGCCGCGGCCAACCCACCACACCAAGCGACGATGACATTCACCCTTCCCTCCCTGCGCCAGATCCTGTGCGCCGCCGTGTTCGGCATGGCGATAGCCGCCTCGCTGCCGGCCGCAGCCACGCCGCTGGTCGACCTGATCGCCGCGGACATTCTCCCCATGACCGAGCAGCTCAAGAAAGACCTGCAGCTCACGCCCAACCAGCAAATCCTGTGGCGCCAGACCGAGCAAAAGACGCGCGCCATCCTCGCCCAGCGCCAGCAACGCCGCGCCCTCTTGCAGGAGGCAACCGACAAGGTACTGCACACGCCCGGCGCAGAATTTCGGGATCTGGCGCACGGCTATGACGAAGACGGCGCAGCCTCCGGACAGGAAGCGCGCCAACTGCGCGAAGTATGGTTTTCGATGGCTGATGCGCTGGATGACCACCAGCGCAAGCTGGTGCAGGATTACATCGCCGACCGCATGCAGCGCGTGGCCGACGGCCCTGGAAAGAGCGAAGGCGGGCGCAGCGGCGGACGCGGCAGCCCGCCTTCAGGCGGCAAGGGTGGCGGAGGAATGGGCGGGATGGGAGGCAGCCGCAGCAGCGCCGGCAGCTTCAGTTCCGACAACGGATTCTGAAGCTGCCATTGCCAATACGGCTCAGGCCTCCGGCGGCAATTCGACCTTGTAGATCTCGTTGCCGTCGGCGTTGTGCAGCGACACCGTCATCGCGCGGGTCTTGGCATCGATCTTGCCGATGCCGAAGAACTGCAGCAACTCCGCTGGCGAGCGGTTCTGTTTCATGTCGGCAGGAATGCTGACGTAGCGCACATCTGGCCCGAAGGTGCGATCGATCTCACCGGGGCCGAAGGTGCCGGCATTGAGCGGCCCGCCGACAAATTCCCAGAAAGGCTTGAACTCGGTGAACTGCGCACGCTCCGGCGAATAGTAAGTGGCCGAAGCATAGTGCACGTCGGCGGTCACCCACACCACGTTCTTGATGTCGTGCCGCTTGATGAAGCGCAGCAGCTCGGCCACTTCCAGCTCGCGCCCGGAAGGCTTGCCATTGTCGCCGTTGGCCCAGGCTTCAAAGGTACCCTTGGGCACATCCGGGTTGAGGTCAGGCACCACGATGGAAAGCGGCATGTCGCTGGCAATCACCTTCCAGGTCGAACGCGAGCGCAGCAGCGCCTGCTTGATCCAGCGCATCTGCTGCGGGCCGAGGAAATCGGCATCGCGCCCGCCCTTCTGGCGGTTGGGCGAATTGGCGCCGCGGTAGCTGCGCTCATCGAGCATGAACACCTCCAGCAGCGGACCGTAATGGAAGGAGCGATAGACGCGGAACGGGTCGGCGGCATCGATGCGGAACGGATTATGTTCGAACATCGCCTGGCGCGCACGCGCCATCAGCACATCCAGGCTGCGCTCGCTGTAACGCGTCTCTTCCTTGCCGATCACCTGCCCCGGATACCAGTTGTTGCGCACTTCATGGTCGTCCCACTGGACCAGGAACGGCACCTCGGCGCAGAAGCGGCGCTTGTTGGCATCCAGCATGTTGTAGGCGAAGTTGCCGCGGAAATCATCCAGCGTTTGCGCCACCTTCGATTTGGCTTCGGTGACCACATTGCGCCACAGGCTGCCGTCGTCCAGTTTCACCTCGGCCTGGATCGGGCCGTCGGCATAGATCTGGTCGCCCGAGTGGATGAAGAAATCCGGGCGGAAGCGGCGCATGCTCTCGTACACGCGATAACCGCCCCAGGCCTCGTTGATACCCCAGCCCTGCCCCGCCTCGTCGCCGGAAAAGGCGAACGTGATGTCGTCGGCCTGGCCATTGTGTACGCCGCCCGGCACCATCAGGCTGCCGGCGACCGGTTCGCTCAGCGCCGATTCATGCGCCAAGTCCTGGAAGCGCACACGGTAGTGCAGGCGCTGGCCAACAGGCAGGCTGCGTAAGTCCAGGCGCGCGGTGTAATTGTTATGCACCGTCGCCAGCGAGCCGGCGATGCGCACGGCTCCGGCGAAATTCTCATTCGAGGAATATTCCACCAGCATGCGCGCGGGGCGATCGGTACGGCTCCATACGATGGCTGAATCGCGCGTGACATCGCCGCTCATCACTCCGTCCGGCATCTGCGGGCGCAAACGTTCGGAGGTAACGATGGCGGGCGCCTGGGCACGCGCCGGCATGGCTGCGGCGCCCAGCATCGCACCGGCGCCCAGGCTCGCACTATCGAGCAGGAAGCGGCGGCGTTGCTGGTCGGCTGGGTATTTGTTGTCTGGCATTGCAACTCCTCGTGGCAGGTGGCTTGAAGCGTTGCAATCTAGCAATCGAGTATGACCGTCCGATGAAACAGCGCCTGCAGGCAAATTTTTCGCGGTTTTTCTTTTCCACGCCTCATTTTTTTCGATCCGCACCAAAACATGGCTTACCGCATCGCCACCCGGCCAATCACGCACAAACTTCGTGCAAAAAGAGAATTCCCAAAAGAAATGGAATAAAAAATTCCTTTCAGATCAGCCACTTAAAACATAAGCACCAAAATGGAATGAAATTTGCTTTAAAACGAAGCTTCAATTCATTTATTGCACAATCTTTGGGAGTTTTCAGGTGGAAGATCACAAAAACGGCGCAGATGCACTGTTCGTCTTGCTCGGCGCCATCATGATTTTGGCCATGCATGCCGGCTTCGCTTTCCTCGAACTGGGCACCGTACGCAAGAAAAACCAGGTCAATGCACTGGTCAAGATCCTGGCCGATTTCGCAGTGTCGACCATCGTCTACTTCTTCATCGGCTACTACGTCGCCTATGGCGTCTCCTTTTTCACCGGCGCGGAAACGCTGGCGCAAAGAAGCGGCTTCGAACTGGTCAAGTTCTTCTTCCTGCTGACCTTCGCCGCCGCCATCCCCGCCATCATCTCGGGCGGCATCGCCGAGCGCTCCAAATTCAACCCGCAATTGATCGCCACCGCCGTGCTGGTAGGGCTGGTCTACCCGTTCTTCGAAGGCATTGCCTGGAACGGACACCTGGGCGTGCAGGCCTGGCTGGCTGCGACCTTTGGCGCCGAATTCCACGATTTCGCCGGCTCCATCGTCGTGCATGCCGTAGGCGGCTGGATCGCACTGCCCGCAGTACTGCTGCTGGGCGCGCGACGCGGACGCTACAGCAAGGAAGGCGCAGTCGCTGCGCACCCGCCATCGAACATCCCCTTCCTGGCGCTGGGCGCCTGGATCCTGACCGTGGGCTGGTTCGGCTTCAACGTGATGAGCGCGCAGACGCTGGACAAGATGAACGGCCTGGTCGCCATGAATTCGCTCATGGCCATGGCCGGCGGCACCCTGGTTGCACTGCTGATGGGCAGGAACGACCCCGGCTTCGCCTACAACGGCCCGCTGGCGGGATTGGTCGCAGTGTGCGCCGGCTCGGACCTGATGCACCCGATCGGCGCCCTGGCCACCGGCGGCATCGCCGGCGCCATCTTCGTGTGGATGTTTACCCGCACCCAGAACAAATGGAAGATCGACGACGTGCTCGGCGTGTGGCCGCTGCACGGCCTGTGCGGCCTGTGGGGCGGACTGGCCGCCGGCATCTTCGGCCTGCAGGCGCTGGGCGGACGCGGCGGTGTCGCCTTCATGTCGCAACTGCTGGGCAGCCTCCTGGGCATTGTCATCGCGGTGATTGGCGGCTGGATTGTCTACGGCGTACTCAAGGCGGTCATCGGCATTCGCCTCGATCCCGAACAGGAGTTTGAAGGCGCCGACCTGGCTATCCACAAGATCTCGTCGACGGCGGAGCGGGAAACCAGTTGGTGATGATGGCTAAAAATAAAGTCTGCCGAAGACTTTAATACTGTGTTGATTTAACGGTCATTAAGGCATCATCACAAAGCCAAAAGCCACCTGGAAAGGTGGCTTTTTTTAAACTGTATTTATTAGCGACTCTAACCGAAGACAGCTTCCGGCTAGGAGGAGACATGCTGCATCCGCGATCTGGTTCTTGTTGCACGTTGTGAAGCACGACTGTTCAAAGATCATCCAAGAAGTCCACCTGTTTACCCATGCCGATGAAGGCAAGAGTTTCATACGCATCAAAGAAACTACGCAGATACTGGAAGGCGCCGGGTTCGGCCACGATCC
>NZ_LFLT01000055.1 GCF_001189955.1 Herbaspirillum chlorophenolicum
GACTCCTAACTATTTGATGAGAATGTCCAGGCAATAAGCCCGACGATTGCTGAATGCTTCAGCGAAACGACTCAAGAAACTGGTGCCCTTGACGTGGATTGAACACGTGGCCTCTCCCTTACCAAGGGAGTGCTCTACCACTGAGCTACAAGGGCATTTTTGCCAATTGCACAACTACCAAACATGCAACCGGACCAAAACTTGGAGCGGGTGAAGGGAATCGAACCCTCGTCATAAGCTTGGAAGGCTTCAGCTCTACCATTGAGCTACACCCGCGAGGAAACAACCTTTACTTCACTACCGCCGAATCTTTTGTTCGCGAATTTACTTCGCTTCCCTACTTATTGGTGGAGAGGGCTGGATTCGAACCAGCGTACTCGTAAGAGGGCAGATTTACAGTCTGCTGCCATTAACCACTCGGCCACCTCTCCGCGCAGGGAACTCAAAACTATAGTGGAACACTTTTCGATTGTCAACTAAAAGAAGGGCCGGAACCTGCTTTTTATTGAGTCGGCGAGAGTTGCTCTCAGGAATGACGCAGCGACGTTTGTTCGAATCTTCAGGCTTTTGTTGTCTGCGACTCAACCGGCTTTTCATTCCAGGGCGCAATTCTAGGCAACATCAGCATTCCAGGCAAGGCAAGAACGAAGCAAATGACAAAAAAAGTTAGCCATCCTGTTTCTGCCACGACATAACCGACCGAGGAATTGACGAAAGTGCGGGGCACCGCCATCAGGCTGGTGAACAACGCGAACTGCGTGGCCGTGTAGCGGGGGTCGGTTTCACGCATGATGTAGGCGACGAAGGCCGTGGTTCCCAATCCCACGCCGAAAGCCTCCAGGCCGATCACCACGGCCAGCGTCGGCAGATTCGCGCCGACATGCGCCAGCCAGGCGAAACCGAGGATGGGGATCGCCTGCAGCACGCCGAACACCCACAACGCGCGATTGATGCCCAGCTTCACCATCCAGATGCCGCCGAGAATGCCGCCCGCCACGCTGGCCCACAGGCTAGTGGTCTTGGAGACCACGCCGATCTCGGTCATCGAGAAGCCGAGATCGATATAGAACTTGGTGGCCAGCGCGGTGGCCATGCTGTCGCCCAGCTTGTAGAGGAAGATGAAACCCAGCACCCATAGCGCACCGCTCCAGCCGCCACGCGCGATGAATTCGCGGAACGGCAGCACCACCGCTTCAGAGAGGCTCTTGGGCGGCGCGCCATACACCTTGGGTTCCTTGACCAGCAGCGAGCAGAGCAGTCCCGGCAACATGAAGGCGGCCGTGATCCAGAACACGCTGGCCCAGGGCATCTGGTCGGCCAGCACCAGCGACAGTGCGCCCGGCACCATGCCCGACAGCTTGTAGGCGTTGACATGGATGGCGCTGCCCAGACCGAGTTCGCCATCGGGCAGGATTTCGCGCCGGAAGGCATCGATGGCGATGTCCTGGCTGGCCGAGAGGAACGCCACTACCGAAGCCATGAAGGCGATCGTCGGCACCTGGGTCAGCGGATCGAGCATGCCCATGCAGCCGATCCCCAGAAACAGCAGCAGCTGGGTAAAGAGCATCCAGCCGCGCCGGCGCCCTATCCGGCCGAAGTGGAAACGGTCCATCAGCGGCGACCAGACGAATTTCCACGTGTACGGAAACATCACCAACGCGAACAGGCCCAGCGTTTTGACATTCAATCCCGACTTCGCCAGCCATGCCTGCAACAAGCTCAGCAGGATAAACAGCGGCAAGCCGGAGGTGAAGCCGAGGAAGACGCAGATAAGCATGCGCCGGTTCAGGTATTGGCGCCAAGTGGCGTCAGGTGCTGTCATAGGCGAGGGCCAGGTGAAAGAGAAAATGAAAAACGCCGGCGAACCGGCGTTTGCGACATGGGGCGGGACTACGGCGCTTGCCTGCGAGAACTCATTTCTTGCGCAATCTGAACACCGCGACACTGCCGCGCCAGTTCGGCAGGTAGCGCACCGGCTTGCCATCCTTGAGCGCCACGCACTCCAGCACTTCCAGCCCGACCTCGTTGGCCAGCGCCTCGAAATCCCTGATCGTGGCGCAGCGCAGGTTCGGCGTATCATACCATTGGTACGGCAGCGTCTTGGACACCGGCATGCGCCCGCGCAACAGGGCCACACGGTGCGGCCAGTAAGCGAAATTCGGGAAGGAAACAGTGGCCTCGCGCCCTACCCGCGCGATCTCGCGCAGCGTGCCTTCCACATCCTTGACCATCTGCAATGCGGACAGGCACAGCACGGTATCGAAAGCATTGTCCTCGAACATGGCCAGCCCGCCATTCAAGTCCTGCTGGATGACCGAAACATTGCGAGCCACACACTTGGGAATCTGGCCGTCGTCGATCTCCACGCCATACCCCACACACTTCTTGTCGCTCTGCAGATAGTCCAGCATCACGCCATCGCCGCAACCCAGGTCCAGCACATTGGATTGCTCGCGCACCCAGTGGGCGATGAATGCCAGGTCCGGACGCAGTTCGCTCAATTCGTTGAAAGTCATGCGCGGCCCTCCTGCGCCAGTTCATTCCAGATTCCCAGGTAGTACTCGCGCACCACCGACATGTACCGTGCGTCGTCCAGCAGGAAAGCGTCGTGCCCGTGCGGCGCATCGATTTCCGCATACGACACCCTGCGCTTGTTCGCCACCAGCGCCTGCACCATCTCGCGGCTGCGTTCCGGGGAGAAGCGCCAGTCGGTGGCAAACGACACCAGCAGGAACTTGGCCTTGGTGCGGCTGAAGGCCTTGGCCAGATCGCCGCCACCGAATTCGCGCGCGGGGTCGAAATAGTCGAGCGCCTTGGTGATCAGCAAATACGTGTTGGCATCGAAGTAGGTGGAGAACTTGTCGCCCTGATAGCGCAGGTAGGACTCAATCTCGAAGTCGATGCCATAGCCGAACTGATAACTGCCCGAGCGCAGGTCCCGGCCGAATTTCTCGGCCATGTCATCATCCGACAGGTAAGTGATATGCCCCACCATGCGCGCCACGCGCAGGCCGTTCTTGGGCACCACGCCATGCGCATAGAAATCGCCGCCGTGGAATTGCGGATCGGTCAGGATGGCCTGGCGCGCGACATCGTTGAAAGCGATGTTCTGGGCCGACAGCTTGGGGGTGGACGCGATCACCAGGCAATGGCGCAGGCGATCCGGATACATCAGGCTCCAGGCCAGTGCCTGCATGCCGCCCAGCGAACCGCCCATGACGGCGGCGAACTGCACGATACCCAGCGCATCGGCCAGGCGCGCCTGGGCGTTGACCCAGTCTTCCACCGTGACCACCGGGAAATCGGCGCCATAAGGCTTGCCGGTGGCCGGATTGGCGTGCATCGGCCCGGTCGAGCCGAAACAGGAGCCCAGGTTGTTGACGCCGATGACGAAGAACTTGTCGGTGTCCAGCGATTTGCCGGGGCCGACCATGTTGTCCCACCAGCCGACATTGTCGGGATCGTCGGCATATACGCCGGCCACGTGGTGCGAAGCGTTGAGCGCATGGCACACCAGCACGGCGTTGGATTTGTCGGCATTGAGCGTGCCGTAGGTTTCATAGGTCAGCGAATAATCCGCCAGCGCCGCACCTCCCTGCAACGGGAGCGGCTCGGCGAAATGCATGACCTGGGGCGATACGATTCCAATCGACATGATGACTCGGTGTGAGTGGCAAGGCGTCCTGCCATGCACACGCATGGCGCGTGCCGGCATGGGACGATCGCTTCGCTTCAGCGAAGGGTTTCCACCTGCCTCATGGGCTATGTCGGGCAACAAAAAAGCCCGGAAGCATTGCTTGCGGGCTCGTCTTGGGGAGAACTACTGACTCCAAGCTCGCTTTAGCCGCATTTATATGGGAGCAATCTCCCGGCGCCCGCAAGCTGAGGTTGGTTAAACCATTCAAATCGGCGCAGTGGCGTAAGAATACCCAAGTCGGTGGGGCGCGTCAAACCGGCTCACCGCGCCGACAATAAACAAGGCCGCCCGGAGGCGGCCTTGTCGAATGCACCGAAGACTGATCAACGGCGGCGCGCGGTCTTGGCCTCCCGGACCTCCGGCTCGGCCGACAGCGCCTGCAACTGCACCATGGCCGAGGCAATCGCCGCCGGCTCGGTAGCGCGAATGACCTTCTTGACTTGAGGTTCCAGCAGCCGCAAGTCGCTGTTGAGGATCTCGTTCTTCACCGACAGCAGTTGCGACGGGTGCATGGAAAACTCCAGCAAACCCATGCCCAGCAGCAGACGTGTCCACTTGACGTCGCCTGCCATCTCGCCGCACACCGAAACCGGGATACCGGCCTTGCGGCCCTGCGAGATCACCGTCGAGAGCAGAAACAGCACCGCCGGATGCAGCGGATCGTAGAGATGCGCCACCTCATGGTCGACGCGGTCGATCGCCAGCGTGTACTGGATCAGATCGTTGGTGCCGATCGACAGAAAATCGAGACGCTTGACGAACATCGGCAACGCCAGCGCAGCAGCGGGAATCTCGATCATGGCGCCAACCGGGATTTCTTCGTCGAACTTCTGCTTGCGCTCGCGCAGCTGCTGCTTGGCTTGTTCGATCATGCCCAGCGACTGGTCGATCTCGAAGGCATGGGCCATCATCGGAATCAGCAGCTTGATCGGGCCGAAGGCCGACGCGCGCAGGATCGCGCGCAATTGCGCGAGGAACATCTGCGGCTCGGACAGACAATAGCGGATCGCCCGCAAACCCAATGCCGGGTTGAGCGCGGTCTGTTCATCCTCATCCAGCGGCTTGTCGGCGCCTACGTCCAGCGTACGGATCGTCACCGGCCGCCCCTTCATGGCGATGACGGCCTGCTTGTAAGACTCGAACTGCTCTTCTTCGGACGGGAATTTTTCCAGATAACCGGCGCGCCCCATGAACATGAATTCGGAACGGAACAGGCCGATGCCCACCGCGCCGGCCTCCCATGCCGATGCGGCGTCGGCGGGAAGTTCGATGTTGGCCAGCAACGCAATCGGCTCGCCATCCTGGGTGATGGCCGGCGTCTTCTTCAGGCGCATCAGTTTCTTGCGCTCGCGCAGCATGCGCTCCTGGCGCGCACGGTACTGCGCCAGCACCAGCGGCGACGGGTCGACGATCACCACGCCGGCATCGCCATCGATGATCAGCAGGTCATCGTGTTTGACCAGCACCGAAGCATTGTGCATGCCGACGGCCGCCGGGATATCCAGGCTGCGCGCAACAATGGCGGTATGGGAATTGGGGCCGCCGAGGTCCGTCACGAAACCGGCGAAGGCGCCGTCGCGGAACTGCAGCATGTCGGCCGGCGAGATGTCGTGCGCCACCACGATGATGTTGGGCGCGGTATCGCCGTCGGTGGAGGGCAAGTGGATGGCGCTGCCGGTCAGCACCTTCAGGATACGTTCGCCAACCTGCTGGATATCGGCCTTGCGCTCGCGCAGGTAGGGGTCTTCGATCTCGTCGAATTGCGCCGAGAGTTCATCGATCTGCGTGACCAGCGCCCATTCGGCGTTGTAGTAGCGGTGGCGGATGATGTTCTGCGGCACTTCCAGCAGCATCGGGTCCGACAGGATCAGCGAATGCACATCGATGAAAGCCCCGAGTTCGGCCGGCGCGTCCTTGGGCAACTCACTGCGTATCGTATGCAGTTCCCGATGCACTGCCTTGATCGCATTCTTCAAGCGCTCGACTTCGGCCTCGACCTGTTCGTCGGCGATCAGGTAATGTTTGACGTCCAGCGCGGCCGGCGCCAGCAGATGCGCACGTCCGATGGCGATGCCTTGCGACACCGCGATTCCATGTAAGCTGAATGATGCCATCGCGTTATCTCCTGCTTCGTTTTTATATTCCGCCGTATTGTCGTTCGCGGTAGCCTGAAGAAAGTTACCGAACAAACCACGATTTGGCAATCGCGGCCATCGACAGGATGAACGAGGTCAAGCGGAGAACAGGAAAACGGGGAACCTTGTTGAACCGGACATCAATACAGGCGCCATCGATGCTGCGACGCAGCGCAAAGCCGCGGGTCGCGACGCCGGAAAGCGCTTACTGGCCTTCGCCGAATTTGTCGTTGATCAACGCTTCCAGCGCCGCCAGGCATTCCTGCTCATCCTCGCCGTTGGTCTCCAGCGTAATCACGCTCCCCTTGCCTGCGGCCAGCATCATGACGCCCATGATGGACTTGGCATTGACGCGGCGCTTGTTGAAGCTCATCCACACCTCGCTTTTGTACTTGCTGGCAAGCTGGGTGAATTTGGCGGAGGCACGCGCATGCAGGCCCAGCTTGTTGACGATTTCGAGTTCTTTTTGAATCATTGATCAGCTTTCGTTTTTATGGTCCTGCGTCTGCTGCGTGGCATGCGCAGACATCAGGCCGAGGTCGCTACGCGGATGCGGTTATCCACCCGCACCGCGCCATTCTGCCCTCCCGCCAGGGCCATTTCGACCACCACGTCGAGCGTATCGTTGCGGTAAGTCAACGCGCGCAGCAGCATGGGCAAGCTGATGCCGGCAATCACCGAGACGTTTTCCAGGCCGCACAAAAAGCCCGTACAGTTGGACGGCGTGCCGCCCATCACATCGGTGATCACCAATACGCCGCTGCCGTCATCGAGGCGCTTGACCGCCTCGACCGCCAGGTTTTGCACTTCAGCCGGGTTCTGGTCCGCGATCACGTCGATCGCTTCAATCCGCTCGGGCTTGCCGCGGAATACGTGGGCCGCGGCGGCCAGAAAAGCTTGCCCCAGCGGGGCGTGCGTCACAAGAAGAATACCAACCATGGAATTGTTGCCATCAAATGCGACGCGCTTTTCCCCGAGCAGCCCGTCATGCTCCATCGTACCCATTTAGCCTCCAACTGCCGTTTCCAGCGCGTCAACAAACATCGCCGCCACATCGAAGCCGGTCTGCTGGGTAATCTCCTGGAAGCAGGTCGGACTGGTCACGTTGATTTCCGTCAAATAGTCGCCGATTGCATCCAATCCTACCAGCAACAGCCCGCGCTGATACAGGATAGGCGCCAGCGCTTCACCAATTTCCAGGTCGCGCGCCGATGCCGGCTGCGCCACTCCCAGGCCGCCCGCGGCCAGGTTGCCGCGCACTTCGCTGCCTTGCGGGATGCGCGCCAGCACATTGGGCACCACCTTGCCGCCGATCAGCAAAATACGTTTGTCGCCTGCACTGATCTGAGGAATGAAACGCTGCGCCATGATCGTGCGTTGACCGTTGTCGGTCAGCGTCTCGATGATCGAGCCCAGGTTCATCGCATCGGCCTTGATGCGGAAGATGCCCATGCCGCCCATGCCGTCCAGCGGCTTCAGGATCACATCCTGATGCTCGGCGTGGAAGTCGCGCAGGCGCTTGGCGTCGCGCGTGACCAGCGTCGGTGCGGTGTATTGCGGGAACTGGGCGATCGCCAGCTTTTCGTTGTGGCTGCGGATCGCCTCGGGCTTGTTGAACACGCGCGCGCCCTGCTTTTCAGCCAATTCGAGCAGGTAGGTCGTGTAGATGTATTCCATGTCGAACGGCGGATCCTTGCGCACGATCACCGCATCGAATTCCGACAGGAACACCGATGCCGGCTTGTCGGCGCGATACCAATCGTCGGCTTCGCCGGTCAGCGTGATCCTGGCGGCGCTGGCTGTCACCAGGCCGCTCTCCAGCACCAGGTCGCCCTGCTCGAAAGCGTAGATCGCATGGCCGCGGCGGGCAGCCTCGCGCATCATGGCAAAGGTGGAATCCTTGTACGTCTTGAACGTATCGAGCGGATCGGCGAGAAAAGCGATTTTCATGTTGCTGGCGTCCTGTTGAGCTTGGCTGGATCGTGCAAAGGTGCGTAATGATGCCGGTTAATACACTTCCGGGTTGGGATCGGTCTTTTCCATTTCAAGCGACGCCGCCAGCAATGCCAGCCGCGCCACCACACCATACATGTAGAAACGGTTAGGCGCGGCGGTGCCGGGCTTGGCGTGCATGTCCGGCAACGCATGCTGCTGGGCGAAGGCCAGCGGCACGAAATGCGCGCCGGGGGCGTTCAGGTTCTCATTGACGTCGCGGTCGGCATGCACGCGGTAGAAACCGCCCACCACATAGCGGTCGATCATGTAGACCACCGGCTCGGCCACCGCTTCATTGATGCGCTCGAAGGAATGCACGCCTTCCTGAATGATGACTTCGGACACTTCCAGCCCTTCCTTGCCCACCAGCATTTTGGTGCGCTGCTTGCGGTTGAGGTCCTTGACCTCGCTGGCATCCTTCACGGCGATGATGCCCATGCCATAGGTACCGGCATTGGCCTTGATGAAGACGAAAGGCTGTTCCTTGATGCCGTATTCCTTGTACTTCTTGCGGATCTTCGACAACAGGCTCGATACGCTGTCGGCCAGCGCATCGGTACCGGTGTTTTCCTGAAAATCGATCTCGCCGCACTTGGCGAACAGCGGGTTGAGCATCCAGGGGTCGACCTCGACCATCTTGGCGAATTTCTTGACCACCTCATCGTAGGCGGCGAAGTGGTTGCTCTTGCGACGCATTGCCCATCCGGCGTGCAGCGGCGGCAGCACGCTTTGTTCATGCAGGCCTTCCAGCACCGAGGGGATGCCGATCGAAAGGTCGTTGTTGAGCAGCACGGTACAGGGATCGAAATTCTTCAACCCCAGGCGGCGGCCGTTGGCCGAACGCTCCAGCGGCTCCAGCCTGATGCTGGTGCCGTCCGGCAATGCGATCTCCTTGGGCTTGGCGATCTCCGGCGACAGCGTACCCAGGCGCACATTCAGCCCGGTCTGGCGGAAGATCTGCATCAGCCGGCCGATGTTTTGCAGATAGAAGGTATTGCCGGTATGGCTTTCCGGAATCAGTAACAGGTTGCGTGCGTCGGGGCAATATTTTTCGATCGCCGCCATGGCCGCCTGCACGGCCAGCGGCAACATCTCCGGCGACAGGTTGTTGAAGCCACCCGGGAACAGGTTGGTATCCACCGGCGCCAGCTTGAAACCGGCGTTGCGCAGGTCGACCGAGCAATAGAAAGGCGGCGTGTGCTCTTGCCACTCCATGCGGAACCAGCGTTCGATGGCCGGCGTGGCGCCCAGGATTTTCTTCTCCAGCTCCAACAAAGGGCCATTCAGAGCGGTGACAAGATGCGGGACCATATAAGACCTTAACGATATGTAAATGCCGGCAGCAAATGCTGATTTTAGCGGATTCCTGAAGTCGTGTTGCGACGCCGCAGATGGCCGTGCCAAATCGCCATCCATCGTTCCAGGGAATCGTTTGCCTGGATCCCCTCGCTGCGCAGCGGAAGTTCGGGCTGTCTACATGGCGGCCATTCGGCTTTTTTTAAAGAGCCTGAGTTAAATACTCGGGAATTATATTTACCGGAAACAATAAAAAAGGCGCTCCGAAGAGCGCCTTTGAAAGAGGCCGTTGCCGGCCCCGAAGGAATAAAACCTGAATTCGACTTAGTGGTAGGCCGATTCGCCGTGGCTGGAGATGTCCAGACCTTCGCGCTCTTCCTCTTCGGTCACGCGCAGGCCAATCACCACGTCGACGATCTTGTAGGCGATGAAGGACACCACGCCGGACAGGATCAGGGTAGTCAGCACGCCCTGGAACTGGATCCAGACCTGGCCGCCGATCGAGTAGTCCGGGGACACCGCGTTGGCAACATAGTCATAGATACCGGTGCCGCCCAGGCTCGGCGATGCGAACACGCCGGTCAGGATGGCGCCCAGGATACCGCCCACGCCGTGCACGCCGAACACGTCCAGCGCATCATCGGAACCCAGCAGCTTCTTCAGGCCGGTCACGCCCCACAGGCACAGCAGGCCGGCGATCAGGCCCAGCACCACGGCGCCGATCACACCCACGAAACCGGCAGCCGGAGTGATCGCCACCAGGCCGGCGACGGCGCCCGATGCAGCACCCAGCATCGAAGGCTTGCCCTTGCCGATCCATTCGCCGAAGCTCCAGGACAGGACCGCGGCAGCAGTTGCCAGAATGGTGTTGACGAAGGCCAGGGCAGCGCCGCCGTTAGCTTCCAGGCCGGAGCCCGCGTTGAAGCCGAACCAGCCGAACCACAGCAGCGAGGCGCCGACCATGGTCAGGGTCAGGCTATGCGGCTTGAAGGCTTCCTTGCCGAAACCGACACGCTTGCCGATCACATAGGAACCGACCAGGCCAGCGACCGCAGCGTTGATGTGCACCACGGTGCCGCCGGCGTAGTCCAGTGCGCCCTTCTGGAACAGCCAGCCCGAGATTGCGGTTGCCTTTTCAGCGGCAGCGGCATCGGTGAAGGCGTCCGGACCAGGCCAGAACCAGACCATGTGGGCCATCGGCAGGTACGAGAAGGTGAACCACAGGATCGAGAACAGGATCACGGCGGAGAACTTCACGCGCTCGGCGAAGGAGCCGATGATCAGCGCCACGGTGATGGCTGCGAACGCGCCCTGGAAGGCCACGAACACCAGCTCGGGGATCACGACGCCCTTGCTGAAGGTACCGGCATTCGAGTCGCCCGTCAGGCCATGCAGGAACAATCGATCGAAGCCGCCGAAGAACGCGTTGCCCTCGGTGAACGCGATGCTGTAGCCGTAGACGAACCACAAGATATAGATCAGCGAGAAGATGACGAAGCACTGCATCAGCACCGACAGCATATTCTTGCTGCGGACCAGGCCGCCGTAGAACAGGCCCAGGCCGGGCAGCGTCATCAGGATCACGAACGCGGTGCAGACCAGCATCCATGCGGTGTCGCCCTTGTTGGGCACCGGCGCCGGTGCAGCAGCGGCGCCGGCAGCCGGAGCCGCAGGAGCAGCGGCGGCAGGTGCAGCGTCAGCCTTGGGCGCTTCGGCAGCAGCGGCCGGAGCAGCAGCAGTAGCTGCGGCAGCCTCAGGCTTGGGCGCATCCTGCGCCTGGGCCGGGGCGGTAAATCCTACCGCCAACAGCAACGCGCCAATTGCCAGGGCGCTGGAAAACATTTTTTTCATGCTCATTCGAATTCCCCTTTGTTTTACAGAGCGTCTTTGCCGGTTTCGCCGGTACGGATGCGGATCACATCCAGCAAATCCTGCACGAAGATCTTGCCGTCGCCGATCTTGCCGGTGCGGGCGGCCGTCTCGATAGCCTCCAGCGCGCGTTCGACGATGGCATCGTCCACTGCCGCTTCGATCTTGGTCTTGGGCAGGAAATCGACCACATACTCGGCGCCCCGGTACAACTCGGTATGGCCTTTCTGGCGGCCGAAGCCCTTGACTTCGGTCACGGTGATGCCCTGCACCCCGATCGCGGAGAGGGCTTCACGCACCTCGTCCAGCTTGAAGGGTTTGATGATCGCTGTGATCAGTTTCATACGCACCTCTTGTTAGAAAGTTTTGCTGAGGGAAAAGACGACGCCATTCTTGCCAACGTTTTTGAGGCCGTCCGAAGCCGGAGTAGTCGCTACGCCGTCCTTCAGGTCGGTACCGACGTAAGCCACGCCCAAGGTGATGCCGGCCAGGTCGTCAAATGTCTTGGACAGGCCGACCTTCCAGTCGGTGTAACTGACCTGGCTGGGGTTGCCGCGCACGTTCTGGTGACCGACGTGCAGGCCCAGCATGATGCCGTAGAAGGTTTCGATGTTGGCGCCCAGATCATAGTACTGGCTGTACTTGCTGTTGACCGCGCCGAACAGGTTGGTCAGCGATTGCGAATACTTGAAGTAGCCAGGGCCGTAACCGACCTGGCCATACAACTCGAAGGTATTGGCGTTCTTCACGCCGCTGTTTGCCAGGGTATTGCCCGGATAGTAGTAGTACAAGCCACCAACGTCATAGGTGAAACCGCCGCCGATATCGCCGCGCTTGCCGCCATAGATATCCCATTCGACATTACCTTTGGTATCGGTGCCGCTCAATGCGCCGGCATCCTTGATCCACTTGATGTTGGTCAGCCAGGTGCCTGCGTACAGGCCGGTCGGGTTATGCGTGTAGTCTGCGCCGACTTGCAATGCCGGATCGAAGCGTGTCTGGGTCAGGCCGCGATAGCGGTAATCGCTCACCACGGCGGCGTTGAAGCTGAACTCGTTGTCTGGCTTGGCGTCTTCCGCGCGGGCCACGGTAGTAACAAACGATGCTGCGATGGCTGTTGCAAGAATCAGTTTCTTCATGACTTCCCTCTGGTTTGTTGTTGAACAATAAAAGTCGTTTCTTGTGTTTTGCCAAGACCATGTAGCAGGAGCCGTGCCAAGTCCTTTCGGCGCGGCGAACTCGGCTTTTCCAGAGAAAGAAGGCTTTCCTCCCGATTTTTTTGTAGATACAGACCAAAATAGTGCGCGCAAAGGAGAAAGGCACGGTGTTGGTGCGATATTGATTTCTTTTTGACAAACTTCTTCAATATCGGCAAACACTCTTTTGGTGCGCGGCGGCCGACAGGCCATTGGGATCACCAAGTCGGATCACTTCCCTTCAGGATGCTTTCAGCGCCCTGCCAGGCATGAACTCGCAATGGCACACTCTGCAGATTGAGGCCCGAAGGTTTATGCATAGCAGGGAAACGGCTAAACTTGATGCCACAACAACCTGCCAAGGAAATCCGACATGGACAAGCCCCAACAATTCTTTGAAGACCTGCAATCCAAAATCAACAAGGCGATCGAAAACTCTCCGGCCAAGGACATCGAAAAGAACGTCAAGGCCATGCTAAGCCAGGGTTTTGCCAAACTGGACCTGGTCACGCGCGAGGAATTCGACGTCCAGGCACAGGTGCTGGCCAAGACCCGCGCCCGCCTGGAAGCGCTGGAAGCGCGTGTTGCCGAGCTTGAAGCTCAGCAAAAACAAACCCCATGATCCTGACGACGACTGCCCATCCTCCTACCCCCTCACCTGCCGCCATTCATCCCAAGGACTGCACAGGCTCGCCGCGATGAGCCTGGCCGTCCTCCGCAGCCGCGCCCTGGCCGGCATGCGCGCCTCGCCGGTCACGGTCGAGGTGCATCTGGCCAATGGCTTGCCCTCCTTCACCATCGTCGGCTTGCCCGAGGCTGAAGTAAAAGAAGCCAAGGATCGCGTACGCGCCGCGCTGCAAAACGCACGCTTCGAGTTCCCCGCCCGCCGCATCAAATGTAGTCAAGAGCTTTTCTTAAATTTTGAGCAGAGTATCGACACTAATCGCGCGATATTTACATTCCCCAAGGCAACACATGCTTGGCTTCGATCAAGGCATAGTTCGCCAGCGCAGGACTACAAATGAATAAGGCCCGCAGAGAAATCTAGCGGGCCTTGATTTATTTGCTTACCAATCTGATCAATATCGATCAGTCAGACTATTTGCGCTTCACGCCATGGGCATCGACATATAGCCCGATTAACCCCTGTAGGGTTTTACGATCTTTTAGTGACAAAGTCTGTATCTGCTCCGAGAAAATAAAACCTGGAAAAGCCGACTGCTCCTGAGCAGAAGCAAAAAGTGTCCAGGCTGCTACCTCAAGTACCCCGCAAATTTTTTCTAGTTGACCAACCCTCGGACTCATAATGCCCCGCTCATATTTCGACAGTGTCTCGATTTCAATACCGAGAGCGGCAGCAAGTTGAGATTGCGTTAGAGAACGCTGCTTTCTGAGCAACGCGATGTTCTCGCCTAAGACTTTGGCAAGCTGTAAGGGGCTTTTTTTGGGGGATGTTTTTGTCATGTGCAGGCTTGATAGCTTGCACATGGTCTATTTGTGTCGCCAAATATGACAGGGCTTTAAAGTTCGTGTTTATTGACTTTTAAAGTCGGGTTATCTTAGTATCCGCGGCTTCGATAAGCACTTGTCTATCGTTCCTCAAACACTCCGAAGGTCTTAGGCCAGAAAATTCAGTCATGCTCATCACCGATCTCGCGTGGAAGATAGAGGGTGTTCCAAAAGCACTTATAGCACCCTTAGTACCATGGCATTCAGTGTTACTGGACGTCAGTGAACCTTGCTTCGTAGTGATGCCCAGAACTGGCACGCAACACAGACAGACTCACGCCCGTCTGTTTTCGGATGTCGATCAGCTGGTTCGATACACACAGGTAGAACCAGGAGTCGTCTACGCTTTCTCTCGATCAGGCGATGAAATGACTTTTTCAAAAGTCCATGCGATAGGGTCCTATCCTTGCCCGCAGACAGGCATCAAATTCAAAGTGTTTTTTGATGACAGCGAACAGCCATGGCCGGCGCACAGTGGGCAATCGCAGTTCTCAAGGCAACTGACTTTCGATGTTGAGGCCAGCTTTGTTTGATTCGATCATCTTTACATCTCGCATCATCCGAGGCGCACATGACATCAAATCGCTTTAACGATATTGATCTTTCGCCTGCAATCAAGACACTGCACCGGTTAGAACTGGAAGAAGGAGATCTTGGTCGGGCATATTGGCGCCAGATATCCGAGCTGATCAAGGAGGCGGCGAGCTTTCGTCAGCGAGCTCTTGTAGCGGAAGATCAGCTACGGCGTAGCCAATATAAGGGGCGACGTACCAACACTGCTGGAGCTTCCAAGAACGAAATCAGGCGCATAGGGGTTGAATATCCATGCGACGTAGCGAGGATGCAAAAGATCTTGCTCTCTGCCGGCAAAGATTATCAAGTCGATGAAGTGATACTGGCTTGGATTGAATACTCAGGGCAGACGATGAAAGTATGGGAAGCGCTTCCAATAAGCGATGACGAATTATTACTGAAGCTACTTAGCTCGATTGGAGCGTGAATTCCGCGGTATTGACCACAACTTCAATGCAAGTTGTGGCCGGTAGCGAGCAAGCGCCTACGATCGCTGCTAGCGTCACCGACGAGCGTCGGCTATCTTCAAGTATCGACGGCCAATATATTTTTTGAACTGGCGAATCGAGTCTGCTGTATCGCCGACTATGTGCACCATGGCCTGCGTAGCGATTTTTGTATTGAACTCCCTTGCTGTGAGCTCGTCGACTTGATTAATCCCTGAACTAAATCTTTCGGAATCACAGACCACGAAAGCCACCCGTGGAGAGATCGGGTAGTAGAAGTCAGCGTATTTGGGAGGAGAAAACTCTGTTTCAGACACGCATTCATGTACATTGACAATCGGCTGATCAGAGGTGATGAACGGAACGCTCGTGTCGTTAATAAGCAAGGCATGGCGCGATGCATGGCGATCGTTATACAAGCTGAATCCCAAGTTTGTTCCGCTCATGTAGCTGATGAACCACCAAGCGTGCTCCATCGCATCAGCATAAAGCCGCTCCTGCGTTGTGCTTCGTGATAAGGCTCTGAGCGCGTTGTCGCGTAATGCCTTGGTACGGAACACCTGCTGCCCAAAAAACGCCAGGAAAGCAATCATGCTCTCTTCGCTTTGTAGTACATCTAGGCTACCTGTGGCCATCCCATCTAATATTGGACGCGCCCTTATTTCGTGGTCCGTATGAAGGTTCTCCAATGTATTGCAACTCATCGCGAGGATGCTGTGTTCAACCTCATGGCTAGTGACGCTAGACATACGGTACAGTGCCTCGGCATCCTGAGCCTCCAGGAAATGCGAGAGTAGAGACATGTGCATTCGTTGCAGGTGTTCGGGGCTATTACGAGAAATAGTTTGAATAACCCGCACATGCAACGTGTCGAGCTTTGTGGCTTTATAAAAGTAGTCGTCACTCGCGAAGGAACGCACGCTGTCGCAAATAGTCTTTCCTGTCGACGTGGTGTAAAAGACATTCTTCGTTCCATTTCCCCAACGCGCTAGATAGTGCGCCCAAACGTGATGGTGTCTTTTTTTTATATCAGGTGGATTGCTCGGCATGAATTCCCGTCTCGTTGAGTGCTAAAAATGTCAGGCAAATGCAGATTCATCTTCTCGATCAACGTTCCAAGTTGTCTATTGCGTATTCCCCACCTGCAAGAACCAACGTGGTTTCTCCTCCATCGCAGAAATGAAGTGTTCGAGAATCTGGCGGGTTAGTAAATGCGGCGCCGGCGTGAGCAAAATGGCCTTCCAAACAGTATCGATATCTGGCCCAGATGATTTTCGATCTGCGGTTTTCATATGAACAATCCGATCTCGCACATTCTTTAGTTGTCGATAGCTCTCCCAGGAGCGCGTTCCTTTTGGGGACCTGCATCCAATCACCTCTGGTAGGACGATGGATAGCTTCTCATCAAGTGATAGATTTCTTTCTATCTTTTGCTTGTCACTTATCTCCAGAATCGTCTTACTTGAACGATGGTGGCTGTATGTGTAATCGTTGGGAATGGTCTCATTCGCAAAGGCCTCTATCGCAGTAAAGGCCATGAGAATGGCTTCAATCATCCGCTCCACATAGTCGATTGCTGAACGATCAGTATCAAACATGACGCTGCTCTTTAGGCTTTTGTCTATTCCGCTATTTAATCGCAACTGTTTTGCTTGATCGTACGCCGCCGCTGCCGCATTGAGCATAATTGCTGTTGCGTTCGGAACTGGGATCGACAGCGTCTTTCGTTTGGTTAGGTTGACCGTCGCAATTACGGTCAATCGTGTTCCCTTTTCGACCCACTGGTTAGTCCATGGAATATAGCTATCGGCGCCGACGTGCGCCACGGTTTGAATCCGCCAATCCCCGTAGTCCAATTCTTTGTGGTTCATTTCTCGCCGCCCTTTGCGTTTCTCATGAAGCCTTTAGGCCCAAGATCAAGTATCGGTTATGCATAGCGTCTCCCTTTCGGCGAGGAATCTCTTCGTCAGTAGCTTGGCGGCAAAGTTGCGCTGTAGCTAAAACTTGAACCGCAAGCGCCACGTCCTCACGTCGCATTCCGGTGTACTCCATGATTTTCTCGTAGCTCATTCGTGTCGCGTTTGAATGAATCTCTCTGAAGGCTAGCAACAACATATAAACCTTCAGCGCGTGAAGCGAAGTCGCACGTTTGATCTGTTCGCCGAATAATTTCAAGCGCTGCATATGTTTGACGTTGTTAAGTAAATGCCCTTGAGGCAGTTGGCACCACTTTCCACCTTCATCGATTCCGTGAAGTCGATAGACACTTCGTGCCCCATCCTCCGCTTCACTGATAACCCCGATCTCCTTCAGGAGCTTTAGGCCACCGCTTATCAGTTTTCGAGAAAGATTGGTTACTTCCTGGATTTCTTCGTAGGTCGCTTTGACTTGGTCGTCTTTGCGCAAGCCATCTTTGCGTTGCGCTTTGTTCGAAAGAATGGCCAAAGCAAAAAGTATGAGCAGCGCGGCCGTCGCGTAACTCTTATTTCCTTGCCACGGCAACTTACTCAGGCCGCCGTAGGGTGGTTCTTGTTCGGCATCGCCTTTGCGTACCCAAGCCGAAGGAAGCTTCGCGTATGCATAGCCGCTCATTTGGGCGCTCCAAGATGCTTGAGAACCATGATCAACGCGAAGAGTGTCATCCCTGTCACTACGAAGCCCATCGCAGCAATCAGGAATAAGAGCATCGTCGGGTCATTGATAGCAGTAAGTGTGCTGAGCACCGTAATAACTTTGTCCATATCGGGGGTCCTATCCAGTTACCTGTCTCGCATAATATGCAGGGCCCCGATCTTTTTCTAGAAAGCGTTCCAATCCAAAATTCTAATATTTTTGTAAAAAGCCTTTTAAAAACATATATTTACACGATTAAAAAATAGTCTATTTACCAAATTATTAGTTCACGAAAATGCCATTTTTATGGGCTTTTCACTGCAGACACCAAAGGTGTCAATGAATCAAATCCCGCAAATTTAGTTCACCAAATAATTTCCTTCTGACATCAAACGGCTAGACACACGACTTGCACTTATTGAAATAACAATGCATCGAATTCCCCCCGTAAATCAGGGAGGATTTGGACTACCACTTTTGTTGTTCGGAGCACGACCTGAAAGTAGCTATACGGAGAAGGCCTCCATGTGCCTACCTTCTTTAACTCTTTGCAGGATTACAACAATTGAACTCGAACATCTCCTCCCGTTTCCGGCAGTTCATCAGCTTTGCTGCGCCCATTGCGGAGCTCCTCTATTACACAGTGGGCCTCATCCATCAGCTGGCACCGGCACCAGTCATTTACAAAATCGTGTGCCTAGTCCCGCCTGCTCCTTTGGCCACCTTGCTGCTTTCGCTTCACTAGGAAGCCTCCGAGCGGGCGATAACCTGAAATTGGAAAAAGCCGTCTTTCGAGGTGGCTTTTTTGTGCTCACAAGAATTAACCCACACTTCAAAGACCCACTGGTCGTCGTCGTGACGCTAGCAATCGCGGGTCTCCGAGATGACCGTGCAACCACGCCCAGGTCGTGACGCCATAATTTCTCCAGCGTTTCCCGCAAGTCATACCTGGCTTCTGAATTAGGAAAATCCCGCCAAAGGTGCTGTTTCCCGCTTGGTAAGGTTGATTCCAGCGACACGACTAAGTGCGTGGAAATACCACAAGAGGAATTGGATTTGCATTTAACGCACAGTTCGCAAGCCTAGTCGTGATGCCAAGCTGCACCAGGTTTCACACCAGATTCATCACCACCGCGCACGAGCATAAATACTTGGCCGAGCGAATAAGCGAGGCAATTACCAATAGGAAATTTTAAATATGAAAAAAATCAATGATTTCATTCGCCGCCTACACCGAATCGTCAAACCGTTCTGCGACCTCTGTGGCACCGCCGCGCAGCCGTTGGTCCTGATTCAGGTGCTCCAGGGTTTCAGCGACAAGCCAGTAGATTTTGCGCCTGTGCTTGTCGCATGCAACCATGTGACAGACCTGGTGCGTCATCTATTGCAATAAATCAATGTGCCCCGGCATAGCCGAGCGTTGTTCAGACACTCACCGGAAAACTCAATGGGTACGTCAATCGCAAACCAGCCTGCGGCCCGGACATCATGTCCGAGTGCAGCGGTGCTGTGCCAAGCTTACATTGATACATGCTCGCGCGATGACGCTCAGCAAACCTACCGTTTGTATTTTGTGGCCGACATCTGTAGATTCGTGATACTGTATTTTTATACAGTATTTTCGATATTATCATGTCAAGCCTCACCTATCCCGCGCCCATCCCGCCTGGATGCACGCAACGTCCAATACCTCTTGCGGAGTTTCGAGCAGGCCCGTTTGCTCAACATTGCCTGCAGAAGATTCCTGCTGGTTTCCCAAGTCCGGCTGCTGACTACACGGCTGAGCCCCTCGACCTCAACAAGTATCTGATTGAGCGAGTAGCCTGCACCTTCATTTTCCGCGTTGCCGGCCGCAGCCTGGAGGGAATCGGCATCTACGATGGCGACATGGTCCCCGTCGATCGCTCAGTCGAACCGCGTCATGGGCGTATCGTTCTGGCCATCGTCAATAATGACTTCACACTCAAAATTCTTCACTGGACCGGTACTACCTACGAACTGCATCCCGCCAACGAAGACTTCGAACCGATCCGGTTCAAACAGGATGAACAACTCCAAATCTTTGGCGTCGCCGTCGGTGTAATTCGCAAACTGCTATGAGTACACCTCGACCACCGGCCAGCTTCGCCTTGGTCGACGTCAATAATTTCTACGTATCTGCCGAACGGCTGTTCAACCCATCACTTCGAAACCGGCCAGTCGTCGTCCTTAGCAACAACGGTCTGAATGACGGGTTCTGTTAGCGTCAGCGGGTGGTCTATATCCAAATTCAACAGCCCCTTGTTTTAATACAATAATTCAATAATAATTGAATCATTGGATTGATTGGAGCTGCTATGGAAACCAAGACCGTTATCACCGCACTGGCTGCTTTGGCTCAGGAGTCACGCCTAGCCATCTTCCGTCACTTGGTACAGATGGGGCCAGAAGGCAGCGCCGCCAGCAAGATTGGGGAAGCGCTGGACATTGCGCCTTCGTCCCTGTCTTTCCACATGAAAGAGCTCTCGCATGCCGGTCTGGTGACTTCGCGCCAAGAAGGGCGCTTCGTCATCTAT
>NZ_LFLT01000056.1 GCF_001189955.1 Herbaspirillum chlorophenolicum
ATTGATCAGGTTCAGTACCCCGTACACCATCGTGTAACCCAAGGCGATCAGCGCGTACATGCTCCCTAGCACCAAACCGTTGATGATCTGCTGGATGAATATGTCCATGAATCGATGTCTCCTGTGCGGCGTTAGCGTTATGGTCGACCAGCCGGCCGGAAGGTGTGGGTGCTTGCGCCGTGTGGACGGCGCTGTCGGTTGCATGTCATTTGGTTTTCCTTTTTTGTATGCTGCTCGCTGCGGATAAGAAAAGAGCGCGAAACAAGTCGCGCTCAGTGAATAGGGTTCAGGTCAGGATCGCTCGCATTACACGGGCGGCGGCCAGGTCCCAGGATGCCTGGCCGACGGTCTTGAAGACCGGCAGCGCGCCCTTGACGGTCAGTGTTGCGCGATCGACCTTGCCGGAGAGCACATCGCCGATGGCCACGACGCGGTCCCAGTCGACCTTGGCCTGGATCAGGTCGCCGGCTTCGTGATGCGCGCCGCCGACATCGTCGACCACGATGGTGCGCGCATGCAGCAGCGGCGCCGGGAATTCGACCATATCGGGCTTGAAGGCGCCGACGCCGATGGCCAGCGTGTCGGGCGCGACCTGTTCGGGAATGACGGCGGTGCGTGATGTGGTCAAGGCGATCAGCACGTCGGTATGCGGCAGGTCTTGCTGCAGCATGGCCGCCGGCAACGGGCTGGCGACGACCTGCGGATGGCGTTCGCACAAGGCGCTGCAAAAAGCCTGCGTGCGCGCCAGGTCGCGCGCGGCGATCCAGAATTGGCGGATGCCGAAATATTCCGCCAGCGCATCGGCATGCGCTGCGGCTTGCGCGCCGGTGCCGATCAGCAGCGCCGACTTGGGCGCGCGCGGCAGCAGCGTCTTGATGCCCAGCATCGTCATGGCGGCGGTGCGGCGGCCGGTGACAGTGGGGCCGTCCATCAGCGCAATGCGGCGGCCGGTATGCGTTTCGAAGGCCACCACTTCGCCCTGGATGGCGGGCAGGTTGTGCTTGCCGTTCTCGGCGTGCACGGTGATGAGCTTGGTCACCGACAAGTCGTCGGCGATGGCCGGCATGCCGAGCAGCACGCTGGCGCTGTCGATGGGCACCACCTGGCGCTCGGGCGCTCGGATGCGGCCGGAGACGAACTCTTGCGCGGCCGTTTCCAGCGCGGCGACCAACTGTGCGTAAGGCAGCGCGGCGGCGGTTTGTTGTGCGTCGAGGATATGCATGTCAGCGCAGGAAGAAGCCGGTCGGGAATGGGTCGGATTCTTCCAGTACCCACTGGTTGGTGCTCATGATATGGGCGTAGCCGCTGACTTCGGTGAGCGCGCCGTCGAACTCGCCAACCTTGGTGGGCGCGGTCACTCGCACGCCGAAGTTGCTGCCGACGATGCTGCCGTTGACGTAGTTCCGGTTCAGCGCCAGTTGCCCGCGCAGGAACAGCTGCGCGGCGCGGCCGGAGGTGCCGGTACCGGTGGGCGAGCGGTCCACTTCGCGGTCGGCGAAGATGCAGACGTTGGACTGGTCGGCGCCGGGGAAATTGGGTTCGCTGTCGACGATGGTGCCGTACAGGGTGTTCAGGCCCGGTTCCAGCGGGTGCTGGATCTGCACCTTGGCGATCACTGCGGCCTTGGTCTCGGCGCCGAGCTGGATCAACTGGCGCACCAGTTCCGGCTTGACGGTGAGATTGGCCTGTTTGGCGTTGATGTAGTAGTAGAAAGCGCCGCCGAAGACGATGTCGCCGGTGATCTTGCCGAAGCTGGGCGTCTCGACCTCGACGTCGCGGCGATAGATGAAGGCCGGCACGTTGTTGAAGCTGACTTTGCCGGCACGCTTGCCGTCCCATTCGACGAAGGCTTCGATGAAGCCGGCCGGCGCGTCGAAGCAGATGCGCGTGACCGGCGCCACCGGTTCGACGTAACCCATCTCGACCAGCACCTTGCCCAGCGCGATGATGCCGTGGCCGCACATGTCGCTGTAGCCTTCGTTATGGATGAAGATGACACCGAAGTCGGCTTGCGGCGTGACCGGCGGCAGCAGGTAGGCGCCGTACATGTCGGCATGGCCGCGCGGCTCGTTCATCAGGAACTGGCGCAGGTCGTCGCGGTTCTCGCGCAGCCAGGCGCGCTGCTGCAGGATGGTGCCGGCCGGGATCTTCGGCAGGCCCGAGACCAAAATGCGCAACGGCTCACCGCCGGTGTGGGCGTCTATCGTTTGAACGGTGCGTGTGTAGTTGAGCATGACTTCCTTCTTCTAGAACTCATTCCTGCATCTGCCGACAGACGCAAAGAGTACCATCCTGCACGGCAAAAACCGTCCGTATCGGACTATGCCGACAGGATGGGATGCTGCGCGAATGGGTTGCTGGCGGGGAGGTTGAACTTCCCACCGGCATCTGCCGGCGGGAAAGAACGTTCAGGCTGCCAAAGGCGAAGGCCCGATCAGTAGCTGGTCAGCGGTACCGGGATGCCGTCCTTGAAACGGTACACGGTAACCGGAGATTGCTTCAGGTCATGGTTGGCGTCGAAGTCGTACTGGCCGGCCACACCCTTGTAGCTGATCTTGGCCAGCGCCGGGCCGAACTGCTTGGGCTCGACCGAATTGGCCGTCTTCATGGCCTGGGCGATCAGCATCATGCCGTCGTAGAAGGACACGGCATAGGTTTCTGCAGGACGGCCGTACTTCTTCTGGTAGTCGTCGGCGAAAGTCTTGCCTTCCTTGGCCTTGTCCAGCATGGTGCCGCCTTGGGTACAGTAGACCGATTCACCGATGGCGTCGCCGCCCAGGCGGCCCATTTCAGGCGAGCAGATGCCGTCGCCGCCCAGCAGCACGGCATTGATGCCCAGTTGCTTCATCTGGCGCTTGATCGGACCGCCTTGCGGAGCATAACCGCCGATGAAGACCGCGTCGGGCTTCTTGCCCTTGATCGAGGTCAGGATGGCGGTGAAGTCGGTAGCCTTGTCGTTGGTGAAGTCCTTGCTGACCACGTCGATGCCGTTGGCCTTGGCGACCTTGCTGAACTCTTCAGCCAGGCCCTGGCCGTAGGCGGTACGGTCGTCGATCACTGCAACTTTCTTGAGCTTCAGTTCCTTGGCCGCATACAGGGCCATCTTGCCGCCCAGTTGGCTGTCGCTGGCAGCGACGCGGAACAGGGTGGCAAAGCCTTGCTGGGTGATCTTGGGGTTGGAGGCGACGGTGGCGACCACGATGCCGGCGTCATTGAACACGCGCGAAGCGGGGATGGTCACGCCCGAATTGTAAGGGCCGACGATGGCCTTGATGCCCTGGTCGACCAGCTTTTGCGCAGCGCCCACGCCCGATTTCGGATCGGCCTGGTCGTCTTCGGCGATCACCTCGAACTTGATCTTCTTGCCGCCGACGGTGATGGGCTGCGCATTCAAGCGCTCGACAGCCATCATCAGGCCGCCCTGGTTGTCCTTGCCGGCCGATGCCTGCGGGCCGGTCAGCGGGCTGGAAAAGCCGATCTTGACCACTTGGGTTTCCTGCGCCATGACAAAGGCGGGAACCAGCGCCAGCGATGCGGCGATGATATTGAGTCCGGAAATGCGCTTGAACATTTGGGTGTTTCCTCTCTCTTCTAGAAAATCAGACTGCGGTGGATAGCTTGGTTAGCTTAAAACGCTGGATGTACGCTCCCGGGATACGGGGTAACGATTCCGTCGATACTGTACTGACTGCGCCGTTGCAGGTACGAACATATCAAAACTCGTAAAAAGATTGTCGGAAATTATTGTTGTCATCCGCGCAGATACGCCGCCGTTGGCGCACCATGCCCGCATTGCGTTATATTTTTTATGAGGGAGGATTCTATTTACTCTTTACTGATATTAGGCGCGTTTATTGCCTTTATAATCAGAATTAAATTTTCCCTGAATCCAATTTGCTGAATAAAATTCAGAAATCATGGCTGCGCTCGACAAAATCAGTAAAAAAATATTGGCCGAATTGCAAAACGACGGCCGCATCAGCAATGTCGACCTGGCCGCGCGCGTGAACCTGTCGCCGGCGGCCTGCCTGGAACGGGTGCGCAAACTGCAGGAGGCCGGCTATATCCTGGGCTTCGCCGCGCAGTTGAACCCCGAACTGCTGGACGTGTCGCTGCTGGTGTTCATCGAGGTGGTGCTGGACCGCACCACGCCCGACGTATTCGCCGAATTCAAGAAGAGCGTGCAGAGTATCCCCGAGATCATGGAATGCCACATGGTGGCCGGCGGCTTCGACTACCTCGTCAAATCGCGCGTCAAGGATATGAACGCCTACCGCGAATTCCTCGGCAAGTCGCTGCTGCAGTTGAAGGGCGTGCGCGAAACGCACACCTACGCGGTAATGGAAGAAGTGAAGAACACGATCCGCCTGCCGATCCGCTGACCCCCTCGCCTTCAATGGGCGATTAGAAGTTTGCCAAAGGAACCAGAGCGCCATCCTTCAAGCGCAGGATGGTGACATCCGAGTCCTTGAGGTCATGCTTGGCGTCGAATTCATAGGTCGCGGTGATGCCTTTGTAGCGGCCGCGCGCCAGCACCGGCACGAACCTTTCCGGTTGCGCCGAGCCGGCGGTCTTCATGGCTTGCGCCAGCAGCAGCACGCCGTCGTAAAAGCTGGCCGCGTAGACATCCGGCGGACGGCCGTAGCGGTTCTGGTAGGTCGCGGCGAACACCGCGCCATCGGCCACGCGTGTGAGCCACACGCCCCCTTGCACACAATAGACGCCCCCTCCCATGTAGTTGGCGGCCAGGCGGAACATTTCAGTCGAACATTGGGCGTCGCCCGCGAGCATGGGCAAGGCCATCTTCTCACGCGACATTTCACGCAGCAACTGCGCCGCCTGCGGCACATAACCGGCGAAGAGAATAACGTCGGGATTGGACTCGCGCACCAGCCCCAATGCGCTGCGCACCTCGGGATCGCCGGCGCGCTCGCCCAACTGGAGCAGAGTAGCCGTGTGCAAACCGTCCCGCTTGGCTTCGGCCTGGAATTCGTTGATCAGGCCCTTGGCATAGTCGGAGCCATCATTGATGATGGCCACGCGTTTGAACTTGAGGACGCGGGCTGCGTATTGCGCCAGCTTGCGGCCCATGTCGCCATCGCTGGCGCCCAGGCGGAACACATAGTCGTAATCGGCGCGCGTGACTGCCGGATTGGAGGCGACCGTCAGTATCGGCACGCGGCGCCGGTTGTAGATTTTGGCCACCGCCATCGCCACGCCCGAATTGAACGGTCCCAGCACCGCGCTCACCTTGGCGCGGGCAAATTCCTGCGCGATTTCCATCCCGAGCTCGGGGTCGGCCTGGTCATCCTTGACCAGCAGCTCGAAACGCACCGGTTTGCCATCGATGCGCATGTCTTGCTGGTTGACCCGCTCTATCGCCAGACGTGCGCCATTCAAGGCATCGGTGCCGCCGGCGCCCTGCGCGCCCGATAGCGGCGAGGTAAACCCCAGCTGCACGCGCAGCACGCCCCCCACCATATCCTGGGCACAGGCCGCGCAGGCTGAAATGAACAACCACGAACCGAGAAGGGAACGAAGCAGGCGTCGTCGCATGGATAGGGATCGTCAGTGAAAAGGCGGCCGCTCGCCGCAGTAAGATTCAAACTATACCAGCATGCCCGGCGGCATTTCCCCGTGCCAAGAGGCAGTGAAAATACCGGCCATAAAAAAGCCCGGGCGGCCTTCACATGGAAGGCCGCCCGGGCAAGCCGTGCCGGGGGAAGGCAAGCCTTCCCGACGGCGTCACGATCAGAAGCTGGTGCGCACACCCACGATCAGGTTGCGCCCGCCCAGGGGCACCGACTCCTTGAGCACCGAGGTCGACAGGCGGATGTCCTGGTTCAGCAGGTTGCGCGCCAGCGCGAACCAGGTCAGCTTCACGCCGTTCCACTTCTGCGTATACGACAGGTTGGCGTCGAGCTGGGTGTAGGCCGGCGTTTCGTAGGTTTCGAAGGATGCCAGCCGGTCCTGCTTCTGCGCGCGCAGCACTTTCACGCCGCTGGCCCAGGGGCCGGTCTTGTAGCCGAACTCCAGGCCGTACCGGGTAGCCGGTTGCAGCGGCAGGCTGCCCTGGTCATCCAGCGTGCCGCGCGAGGTATCGGCAAAAGCGCGCGCCGAGAAGCCATCGCCGTTCCAGTTGTAAGTGACTTCGGCCTCGGCGCCGCGGATGGTGGCGTCGCCCTGCGACCAGAAGCGCTGGGTGAATTCACCGGACGGATCGGCATTGCCCGCGTCGTCGACCTGGCCGTTGGTGCGGCCGTAGATGTAGTTATGCACCTTGTTGCGGAACAGGTTGCCCTTCCAGCGCACCAGGCCTTCGGTCTTTTGCAGCGTCAGCTCGATGTTGTGGGAAGTCTCCTTCTTCAGTTGGCTATCGCCGATGTCGAAGGTCGCGGTCGATTCATGCGGGCCGTTGGAATACAGCTCTTCCACCGTCGGTGCGCGCTGCGCCAGCGAATAGGTCAGCCCCAATCCGTAACCGGGCTGGAAAGCCCACAAGGCGCCGGCCGACCATGACAGCAAGCTGAAGTCGCGCCCTGCCAGGCCGCTGTTGCCATCGGGACGGCGATTCACGCTCTCGGCACGCAGGCCGGCGCTGGCCAGCACCTGGCCGAACTGGCGCTCCTCCACCAGGAAACCGGCGAAGGACGAAGAACGCGTCGGCGGCGTCAGCTCCGAGGTGCCACTGGAGGCCGACAACGCCGAGTAATTGCCCTGTTCGGTCTGCACGCCGAAGGTGCCGCGCCAGCCGGCCAGCGGTGCGTGGGTCAGCTCCCAGCGCGTCTGCAGCACACGGTTCTTGAACACGGTGGCGGGTGTGCCGTCCTGTTCCTTCTCGGTGTGGGTGTAGTCGGTGTAGCCGAAACGGAAGCGGAATTTCTCGATACCGGCGAAGGGGTTCTTCACCAGTGTGTCGATGTCGTAGCGGCTCTGATGCAGGTCGATGAAGGACATCTCCTTGGTGGGAATGCCGTAGTGATCATCCAGCGTCGACGCCGACAGGCCGATATAACCCCAATCGGCAATATAGGAGCCTCCCACGCCGCCGCTGGTCTCGTGCGTGAACGAATTGGGCAGGCGGCCCGAGGCGGTGGAAGGATTGCCTTGCTGGGCGTTGCCGGGGATCTTGTAGTTGTCGGTGTCGCGGTAGTTGCCGTCAACGTGCAGGCCGATCTGGCCGGCCGAGGTATCCAGCGAGAAGGAACCGTTTTTCTCGCCATCGACGGTGCCGTAGCGCCCTTCGACGGTGCCGGTAGGCTTGCCGACCAACTCCGTCGGGATACGGTCGTTGACCACGTTGACCAGGCCGCCGATGGCGCCCGATCCGTACAATAGCGCAGCCGGACCGCGCAGGATCTCGATCTGGCGCGCCGTGGCGGCCTCGGTGGCGACCGCATGGTCGTTGGAGACGGTGGAAACGTCGGACACGGCCATGCCGTTCTGCAGGATCATCACGCGCGGGCCTTCCATGCCGCGGATGATGGGGCGCGAGGCGCCGGCGCCGAAGGCCGACGCCGATACGCCCAGTTCGGACGACAAGGTGTCGCCCAGCGAATTGCCCAGTTTGTTGCGCAGTTCATCGCCGGCAAGCACCTTGGCGGGGGCAAGCACTTGCACGCCCTCTTCCGAGGCGAAGGGGGTGGCGGTCACCACGATCGGCTGCAGCGCAGGTTGTGCAGGCGCGGCAGTGTCGCCGGTGGTGGATACGGTCTGCGCAAATACAGGTACGGACCAGGAAGCCAGCGCGGAAACGACTGCGGCGGCAATGAGTTGCCCTTGCAGGCGGCGTTGAAGTGGGGTTGGGACTGCCATGTGAATTCCTTGTAGTGCGCAAGGCGCCGCCTGGCCGGACCAGGCCGGATCAGTGGATAAGGCGGCGCCGATACGCCGGCCGTCCGGACGTGCCCATGCCGCAGCGATGCCGGGCCCGCGCAGGACGACGGCAATGCGCACGCGGCCGGATCACGAAAGACAACCGGCAACGAAATGTTGGATCAGCAGGGGAGGGAATTCAGCGCGGCGGAGCGCGCGAGGAGAAATGACAGACGAAAGGCGCATCCCAGGATGCGAAAGCTTGCCACAGCGCCAGCATGCGGGCGGGCGGCAATAATGGCGGCAGGGGGAAATCGAAATGCATGACAGCCGACAGTGTGGCGGCGTCGTAGGCTGCGCAAGAGTGGTGCAGGTCGCCGTCGTGGACGACGAAATGCTTGTCGCCCGAGGCAGCCGATGAGAGCTGGTGACGGTCGTCACCTTCATCGAACCACGCCTCGTTAATCAGCGAATGCACGGTGCCGCTTTGCCAGCCGGCGTGGGCGATGCCGTGCAGAAAGCCCATCCCCTGCGCGAACAGCAGCGACATCACCAGCAAGGCGATGAAGGCTGAACAACGCGTGGAACGCAAGATGGGCATGGCGCAGGGATCAGGTTCGGAACCGCGTCATCTCAATCGAAGACGCAGCATCCGGAAATAGACAAGCAAGACAGATGATTCCGATACAAACGATGCAGTCAGCCGATCACACCGGCGGCAAGATCGCTGCCGGCACTCGCCCCTTTGCCGCTGCCGGCCAGGGGCCAGGCCCTGCAAGGGCCGGGATCAGTCGCCGTAGAGCTTTTGCTTCAACTCGCGGCGTTGCTGCGCTTCCAGCGACAAAGTCGCGGTCGGGCGCGCCAGCAGACGGGGAATGCCGATCGGCTCGCCGGTTTCTTCGCACCAGCCGTATTCGCCGTTGTCGATCGAGACGATGGACTGCTGGACCTTCTTGAGCAGCTTGCGTTCGCGATCGCGGGTACGCAGTTCGAGGGCGTGTTCTTCCTCGATGGTGGCGCGGTCGGCCGGATCCGGCACCAGCACGGTTTCGCGCAGGTGTTCGGTGGTTTCATCCGCATTCTTGAGCAGATCCTTTTCAAGCTGCTTGAGACGGGCCTTGAAGAAAGCAAGCTGCGCTTCGTTCATGTAGTCCTTCTCAGCCATCTTGAGGATTTGCTCCTCAGTCAGCAATGGTTGCGCTGCAGGGGTAGTTTTGGGAGTTTTAGTTGCCACTTCGCTTACTTTCAATACTACGGGTTTTTCAACTATATCCAATCGCCCGGCCGATACCTTGCTGCCGGAACTGGTCGCTTTTGAATCCACTTCCCTTGCCGCGTTCTGCACCTCTTTGATCGATGTTCGCGCGGTCGCCTTGCCGACGTTGCTTTTGCTGCCGGTCCGGGCTGCAGATGGCGCAGCCTTTTTCGCGGTCAAGGATTGTACACCAACACTTCCGGATGCCAAGGACTTTGACCGCGCTCCCGCCAAAGCGCTGCCGCCAGCCTTGCCGGACGCGGCAGGCTTGCTCGCACTTGGGATCGCAGCGGGGACAGTCCGCCCTGGCGCGCCTGTTTTGGGCGGCTTGCGGGCTGGTGCGCTTTTCACGGAGCTATTCATTACTCCCCCTGTTCGGGCAAAGCGTTGGTGGCTGATTCCGCTTAAAAGTTATGGTGATTCCGAGCATCAGCCTGGTTGGCCCAGCTGCAAAGCCAAGCGCGCTTCAAGCGCTGCCGGCGAAATGCAGTTGGCAAACCGAGTACAGTTTATACCAGAAGACTGCAGGGAAGTGGACACTGCCGGCGCTTGTTTGCTGCATCGCGGCAGGTTTGCTCATCCGGCAACAAACCGGGGTCAGGCATGCCTTTTGCCGCACACCGGGCAATTGCGGTCGCGCGCCACCGAGATCGAGGTCCACTCCATCTCGCGCGCCTCCAGGATCAGCAGCCGCCCGGCCAGCGAGCGGCCGACCCCGGCCACCAGCTTCAGGGCCTCGGCAGCCTGCATGGTGCCGATGATGCCCACCAGCGGCGAGAACACGCCCATTACCGAGCACTGCACCTCTTCGAATTCGCGGTCGGGCGGAAACAGGCAGGCATAGCATGGCGACGCATCATCGCGCGTGTCGAACACGCTGACCTGGCCGTCGAAACGAATCGCCGCCCCCGACACCAGCGGTACACCGGCGGCGACACAAGCGCGGTTGACGGCATGGCGGGTGGCGAAGTTGTCGCTGCAATCGAGCACCACGTCTGCCTGCGCTACCAGTTGCTGCAGGCGGTCTCCTTCGACACGTTCGGCCAGCGCCACGACCTCGGTATCCGGGTTGATCTGGCGCAGCGCCTCGCGGCCCGACTCAACCTTGGCTTGGCCGACGCGGCCGGTGGTGTGCATGATCTGCCGTTGCAGGTTGGTCAGGTCGACCGTATCGTTATCCACCAGCGTGATACGCCCGATGCCGGCCGAAGCCAGGTACATGGCCGCCGGCGAGCCCAGGCCGCCGGCGCCGATCACCAAGGCGTGCGCGGCCAGCAGGCGCGACTGGCCTTCGATATCGATTTCATCGAGCAGGATGTGGCGCGAATAGCGCAGCAGTTGTTGGTCGTTCATGGCGAAACTGTGGATGAGGCCCCATGAAAAAAGGCCGCTTGGGAGCGGCCCGGCACAAAGTACCCAATACTTGCGTGCAACATGACGACGAGACCCCGACCCGGTTCCGACCGGCGCCCCGCCTACCGCATGCTTACTTGGTCTCGCCCTTTTCCGGCGCTGCCTTGCCGTCGTCCTTCGCCGGCGAGCCTTGCTTGCCTTCTTCATTGCGCACTTCCGGCTTGGCATTGGATACCTTCACCGGCAAACCCTTCAGATGGTTCAGCGCTTGCGCCAGCTGGAAATCGTCCTTGCTGCCGAAGTCCAGCGGCTTGCGCTTTTTCTCGGCGGCGATCAGGCGTTCCTCGGCTTGCTCATCCAGCGTTTGCGCCTTGACCTCGGCCGACTTGTCGGTCTCGTTGGTCAGGTGCTTGGAGAGATCGGCCTCGCGCAGGCGCAGGCCGTTCAGGCCATCGCCGTCCGGATATTCATCCACCATGATGTCAGGCACGATGCCGCGCGCCTGGATCGAGCGGCCATTGGGGGTGAAATAGCGCGCGGTGGTCAGCTTGACCGCGGTGTTCTTCTCCGGCGGCAGCGCGATCACCGATTGCACCGAACCCTTGCCGAAGGATTGCGTCCCCATGATGGTGGCGCGCTTGTAATCCTGCAATGCGCCGGCCACGATTTCGGAGGCCGAGGCCGAGCCGCTGTTGATCAGCACCACCATCGGCACCTTCTTGATGGCGTCCGGCAGGCGCGACAGCGGGTCGTTCAGCGGGTTGGAGGCGTAGAACTCGCGCTTGGCGTAGAAAGTCTGCTTGGAGCTCGGGATCTGGCCGTTGGTCGAGACCACCACCGAGTCCTTGGGCAGGAAGGCCGCCGACACGCCGATGGCGCCCGGCAGCACGCCGCCCGGGTCATTGCGCAGGTCGAGCACGATACCCTTCAGGTTAGGTTCCTGGGCGTAGATCGCGGCCAGCTTCTTGGCCATGTCATCCACCGTCGGTTCCTGGAACTGGGTCACGCGCAGCCAGGCGTATCCGGGTTCGATGACCTTGGACTTGACGCTTTGCACGCGGATTTCCTGACGGGTGATGGTCAGGATGATCGGCTTGTCTTCTTCCTTGCGGGCGATGGTCAGCGTGATCTTGGTGTTAGGCTCGCCGCGCATCTTCTTGACCGCCTCGTCCAGGGTCAGGCCCTTGACCGGGGTGCTGTCCAGGCGGGTAATCAGGTCGCCCGACTTGATGCCGGCGCGAAAGGCCGGTGAATCCTCGATCGGCGAGATGACCTTGACGTAGCCGTCTTCCATCCCGACTTCGATGCCCAGGCCGACGAACTTGCCCATGGTGCCTTCGCGCAGCTCCTTGTAGGCCTTCTTGTCCAGATAAGCCGAGTGCGGGTCGAGTGAGGCGACCATGCCCGAAATGGCTTCGGTCAGCAGCTTCTTGTCATCCACCGGCTCGACGTAGTCGGACTTGATCAGCCCGAATACATCGGCCATCTGGCGCAGCTCCTCCAGAGGCAGTGATGCCGTTGCGTTCTTTTGCGCAATGGCATCGAACTGAATCATCGCCGTGGCGCCTGCCACCATGCCCAACCCGATCAGACTGATATTCTTGAGTTTGCTGCCCATGTGTCACCTAGTAGTTACCCACCCTTGTGGGTCGAATGCGCGGCCCTGATGCCGCATTTCAAAGTATAAACCCGATTGCTCGTTGCCGCCGCTGTTACCCGCTGTGGCGATGGCTTCTCCTGCCTTGACCAGATCGCCTGCCCGTTTGAGCACCGACTGGTTATTGCCGTAAATCGTCATGTATTGGTTGCCGTGATCGACGATGATCAGGTTGCCGAAACCGCGCAACCAGTCGGCAAACACCACCCGCCCGGCCGCCACTGCCCTCACCTCCGCCCCTTCTGCGGCACGGATGAACAAACCGCGCGAGGTCGGCCCGTCGCCTTGGCGGCTGCCGAACTTCGACGTCAGGTCGCCCTTGACCGGCAGGCGCAGCTGGCCGCGCAGGCTGGCGAAAGGCTTGCCGAAATTGTCCTGCTGCAGTTCCGGCAGCGTGTCGTTGCGGCCCAGCGAAGCGGTCTTGGGCGGCTCGTCGTCGTCGATGGCATCGGCCGGATCCGGCGGCCTGGGCGCCGGCTTGCCGGCCTTGGCCGCTTCCGCCGCGCGCTCGGCCGCCCGTGCGCGCTGCTCTGCCAAACGCTTCTCGCGTTCGGCCCGGGCTTTGGCCAATTGTTCCTGGCGCCGCTTTTCGCGCGCTTCGGCTTCGGCCTTCTTCTGCTGCTCGATGATTTGCGCCAGCTTGTCGACCAGGCTGGACAGGCGCTGCTGGTCCTGCTCGATGCGCCCGGCTTCCTTGCGCTGCGTGTTCAGCTTGGTCGACAGCTGCGACAGCAGCGCCGAACGCCGCGATTTTTCCTTCTCCAGCACCTGCTTCTGTTCGTTCTCTTCCTGGGCGATTTCTTCCAGTTCGAACTTGGCGTTCTGGGTATCGGCCTTGTTGCTGCGGATCGCCTGCAGATTGGCGCGCAGCGTTTCGATCAACTTGGCCTGGGCTTGCGAAATGTAGCCCATGTACTGCAGTTCGCGGTTGATGCGGTTGGGGTTGTCGCCCGACAGCAGCAGCTTGATGCGGTCTTCATTGCCGGCCACATACTGCTCGCGCAGCAGCTTGGACAGTTGCGCCTGCTGCGCATTGACCAGCGCGGTCAGCTCGTTGAGCTGGCGCACCAGTTGGGCCAGCCGGCTCTCGGTGGCTTGCTGCTCCTGCGCCAGGTCGCGCAGCGAGCGGTTGGCCTTGGAGATCGCCTGTTCGGATACGGCCAGCGCATCGGCGGCATTGCCCTTGGCGGTCTCAGTCTGGTCGATGTCGCGCTTCAAGGCCGTCAGGCGCTGCTGCAGGTCGGCCCTTTCCTTTTCGGCAGCCTGCTTCTGCTTGGTGCGCTCGGTGATGGCCTGGCCATGCGCGATGGGAGTCCACAGCGCGGCGCCGACGGCAGCAGCCGCCAGCAGCGGCGCGGCATGCCGCCGGGCTGTCCGGAAAACTTGATGGAATGGCGTGCGCGGGGCGGCGCACGCCTCACGGAAGGAACGCAGTTTTATTTCGACTTCCCTTGGTTGGCTACCGCCTTGAGTGCAGCTTCGATGGCGGACTGGTCGCCCAGATAGTAGCTCTTGATCGGCTTCAGGTCGGCATCCAGCTCATACACCAGCGGCTGGCCGTTGGGGATGTTGAGGCCGACGATGTCGTTGTCGCTGATGCCGTCAAGGTACTTGATCAGGGCGCGCAGGCTGTTGCCGTGGGCGGACACGATGATCTGCTTGCCGGCGCGGATGGCCGGGGCGATGGAATCGTTCCAGGCCGGCAGCACGCGCGCGACGGTGTCCTTCAGGCATTCGGTCAGCGGGATTTGCTCGCGCGACAGGCCGGCGTAACGCGGGTCGCCAAAGGAGTCGCGCTCGTCGCTCGCGGCCAGCGGATTGGGCGGCGTGTCGTAGCTGCGGCGCCAGACCAGCACCTGCGCATCGCCGTACTGGGCGGCGGTCTCAGCCTTGTTCAGGCCTTGCAGGGCGCCGTAGTGGCGCTCGTTCAGGCGCCAGTCGTTCTTGACCGGTACATACATCTGGTCCATTTCGTCCAGCGTGGTCCACAAGGTGCGGATAGCGCGCTTCAGGACCGAGGTATAGGCCAGGTCGAACTGGAAACCGGCTTCCTTGAGCAGCTTGCCGGCCTGGCGGGCTTCGGCCACGCCCTTTTCGGTGAGGTCGACGTCGACCCAGCCGGTGAAGCGGTTGGCCAGGTTCCAGGTCGATTCGCCGTGGCGCATGAATACGATTTTGTACATAGTGGGCTTTTTTGATGATGGAAAGCTGTGTGCAGAAAGTCCGGGCAGCATGACTACCCCGGCTCTCAGGCCCTTACAGGCCGAGCGATTCGGATAATGCAAATCGCGAATGCTTCTATTTTATAATGCCGGGATTCAGTAAACTCATTGGACAACCGTGAAATTCATCATCGACAATATTTTCCTGATCGCTCTGGCCTTGGTCTCCGGCGGCGCCCTGCTGGTTCCTTACCTGCAGCAGCGCGGCAACAAGCTGACCTTGCTGCAGGCTACCCAGATGATCAACCAGGGCAAGACACTGGTACTGGACGTGCGCGACAGCGAACAGTTCGCCGCCGGCCACCTGCGCGATGCCCGCAATATCCCGCTGAAAGAATTGCCGCAGCGCATTTCCGAGCTGGACAAGCTGAAGGGCCGTCCGGTCATCGTGGTGTGCCAGAACGGCACCCAGGCCATGAAGGCCGAAGCCTCGCTCAAGAAAGCCGGCTTTACCGACGTCTACGGCCTGAACGGCGGTATCGCCGCCTGGACCAGCCAGGGCCTGCCGCTGACCACCAAGGACGCAAAATGAGCGCACCGGTCGTGATGTACTGCACCGCCGTGTGCCCGTACTGCGTCATGGCCGAGCGCCTGCTCACCAACAAGGGCGTCGCGCAGATCGAAAAGATCCGCGTCGACCTCGAACCTCAGCAGCGCGAGCTGATGATGCAGAAAACCGGCCGCCGCACCGTGCCCCAGATCTACATCGGCGACACCCATGTCGGCGGTTTCGACGATCTGAACGCATTGGAGCGCGCCGGCAAGCTGGACCCGCTGTTGCAAGCCTGACGCCCGTATCAGCGTACACTTTTTGAATAATTCATCGAACCTGAAAGAGATCCATGTCGGAACAGAACCAACAAGAGCAACAGCAAGCCGTTTTCCAGATCCAGCGCGTCTACCTGAAGGACCTGTCGCTGGAGCAGCCGAATTCGCCGGCCATTTTCCTGGAACAGGAAGCACCGTCGATCGAAGTGTCGGTCGACGTCGGCGCTGAAGCGCTGGCCGAAGGCGTGTTCGAATCGACCGTGACCATTACCGTGACTGCCAAGGTCAACGACAAGGTGGCCTTCCTGGTCGAGGGCAAGCAAGCCGGCATCTTCGAGATCCGCAACGTGCCGGCCGACCAGCTGGACCCGCTGCTGGGCATCGGCTGCCCCAACATCATCTACCCGTACCTGCGCGCCAACATCGCCGACGCCATCACCCGCGCCGGTTTCCCGCCGGTGCACCTGGCCGAGATCAATTTCGAAGTGTTCTATCAGCAACGCCTGCAGGCCCTGGCCGAGCAGCAAGGCGCCACCCTGGTCAACAACGGTTCTACCGCAGTCAACTGATCTGCAGCCCTGCCTCGCGCGGCGCCGGCGGATTTCTCCGGCGTACCGGGGCAGGGCATTCCGCAGCGGCCGACTGCCGCTGCCGGCCAGCCGCCACCGCGGCGCTTCCCACGAACCTGCGGAGACTTCACCGATGAAACGCCTGCCCCTGATTCTTTGCGCGACCGTCCTGGGCGCTGCTGCATTGGCCCCCAACGCCTTTGCGCTCGATTTCAAGTCGGTTGGCGCCTCGCCTTCCATCATGTATGACGCCCCGTCCGAAAAGGGCCGCCGCGTCTATGTCGCGCCACGCGGCATGCCGGTCGAGGTGGTGCTGACCTATGGCGAATGGAGCAAGGTGCGCGACGCCGCCGGCACGCTGTCGTGGATACAGTCCAAGGCCCTGACGCCCAAGCGCATGCTGGTGGTTTCGGCCACCAACGCACGCATCTTCAATGCGGCCGATGAAGGCAGTCCGGTCGTGTTTACCGCCGACAAGAACGTGCTGCTGGAAATGATCGAGAGCCCGAACAATGGCTGGGTCAAGGTCCGCCACCGCGACGGCCAGACCGGCTTTGCCAGAATCGCCGACGTCTGGGGCGGCTGAACCCCGGTCCACCAATCCGGCAAATAATCCGCTTAACCACCACGCTCTCACGCCATCCAATGAAAATCACCATCCTCGGCGCCGGCGCATGGGGTACCGCGCTGGCCATCACATTGGCGCGCAAGCACGATGTCGTGCTTTGGGGGCGCAATGCCCAAGCCATGGAAGAAGCCAACCGGCAACGCGAGAACAAGCCTTACCTGCCGGGCTTCCCGCTTCCGGATGAACTGGCCGTCACGGCCGATTTCAACGCGGCCGTGCACCACGTCTGCGGCGAACCGCAGACTTCGTTGCTGATCGTCGCCTCCTCGGTCGCGGGCTTGCGCGGCCTGGCCGGGCAACTGCGCGGGCATCCCATTCCCAACCTGGTCTGGCTGTGCAAAGGCCTGGAAGAAGACACCCGCCTGTTGCCGCACCAGATCGTGCAGCAGGTACTGGGTTCGGCCATCCCGGCCGGCGTGCTGTCGGGCCCCTCATTCGCCCAGGAAGTCGCGCGCGGGCTCCCTTGCGCGCTGACCATCGCCGGCGCGGATGCCGCGCTGTGCGAACGCGTGGTGACGGCCGTGCATGGCGGCAACATCCGCATCTATTCGAGCGATGACTTGATTGGGGTTGAAATCGGCGGCGCGGTGAAGAACATCCTGGCAATTGCCACCGGTGTGGCCGACGGCCTGCAACTGGGCCTGAATGCGCGCGCCGCGCTGATCACCCGCGGACTGGCGGAAATCACGCGGCTGGGCGTGGCGCTGGGTGGCCGGCCCGAGACGTTCATGGGCCTGTCCGGCGTGGGCGACCTCATCCTGACCTGCACCGGCGACCTCTCGCGCAACCGGCGCGTGGGCCTGGGCCTGGCGCAAAACAAGAAACTCGACGATATCGTGACCGAACTGGGGCACGTGGCCGAAGGGGTACGCTGCGCCAAGGCGGTCCGCGAACTGGCGCAGGAAAAAGGCATCGACATGCCGATCACCAACGCGGTGGCGGCAGCCTTGTTCGATGGGGTGTCGGTGCAGGAAATGGTGTCGCGCCTGCTGTCGCGGGATCCGCGCGAAGAAACACTCTGAGCATCTGAATCCGGCCGGGCCCTGGCCCGCCGGACATTCCCGCCCCCGCGATAACGCGGGGCATTACGGCATCATCGGGCGATGATGTCGCTTTCCATCTTGGGACGCTTGAAGCGCTGCGGCGAGCCGCCTTCGACGATATCGTCCATCTGCTTGGAAATCTTGTCGTAGGCCGATGAGCAGTCATCGTCATGGGGCGGCGTTTCGCCGGCGCCTTTGAAGCGCTTGCCGAAACGGGACGGGCGGGACTCACCGTCGATGACGTATTGCTGGGCCGCCCGGCCGGCATAGTTGTTATTGGCGTTGGTCTTGTTGCGTTGTATGGCTTGCATCGTATTTCCTCTTACGTCGCTTGACGCTCAACGTTCCCCGGTTGACGCTCCGAAGAACCGGCAACGGCCCGGAAGAACATTTGCTCCCCGGCAACCGCCCCAGATACATAAGCGCCCTTAACAGGCGCTTGAAGTATGTAACGCCTCAATCGCGATTTGGAATACGTAAAAGTCAGTATTTTGTCAGCCAATTTTCATTTATTTTTGTGCACCATTTTCATGCTGCTTCGCAATGTCCCACTAAGTCTTTGAAAATAATGAATTTTCCCATGCCCAAGAAAGGGTTGGCCGCGCACTCTTGCGGGGCGCAACAACAATGAAACAACTGTTGCCAAACGTGTCAATCCGGCACAGGAAGCACAAAAGTGCAATCAATGCGGCAAGAAAATTTCAGGAAGGAAATTTTCCAGGGAAAGAAGTTGTGAAATAGAAAGGAATCAGGCCGCCACCGGTACCGGCACCCCGAGATCGGCCGGCACTAGCGAGAACACCTTGGCGTCGCGCGGCTCGCCGTGGAACACCAGACGGTTGCGCGCCAGGCACTCCAGCGTGGCGCCGGTTTTTTCGGCCACGCGCTGGCTGCGCAGGTTGCCGGCCTGGATCACAATCTCCAGCCGGGTCAGGCCGGTTTTGCCGAACGCGAAAGCAGCTGCCGCGCGCGCGGCTATCGCGGCGATGCCACGGCCGGTGTAGCCATCGCGCACCCAGTAGCCCAGGTTGGCCAACTGGTTAAGCTGGCTGATCTGGTTGATCGCCACAGAACCGATCACCAGGCCGGAAATACGCTCGATGACGTTGAAGTCGTAAGCGGCGCGCATATCCCATTGTTCGATGCTCCGCTGCAGGAACAGCCGGGCATCGGCCAGCGAGTAGTCGAGCGTGCACCAGGCTTCCCATTCGCTGATGGCGCGCACCGACCGGTTGACTGCATCGTAGAGTGCCGGCGCTTCCCGCAAACCCAGCGGGCGCACTTCGATGTTGCGGTCGCAGTAAATGATTTGCCGGTCGCGGTCTATGTGATGGCTCATGCTCGGTTGCTGGCTCGGGAATGGCGAGACACGACGTCTGTACAGCACAGGTTCGAGAGCGTTTCATCTTACCTAAATTCTTCGCCGCGTTGGATGCTGCCCCGTTGCGGCGGCGCATCGCCGTCAGGACGCCAGATGCGGATGCAGTTCGGCCAACCGGGTGATGACCGAAACACCCGCGGGCATCTCGGGATGCACGCCGTGCTCCTGCAACGCGATCACCTTCATGCCCGCGGCTATCCCCGCCTGGATGCCTGGCAGGCTGTCTTCCACCACCGCGCAGCGCGCCGGATCCACGCCCAGGCTGTTGGCGGCGAACAGGAACAGCGCGGGGTCGGGCTTCCAGCGCTGCACGTCGTAAGCACTGAAGATGCGGCCGGCGAAGTACGGCAGCAGGCCGGTCACGCGCAGGCACAATTCGATCTTGGGGTGCGGCGCGTTGGAGGCCAGCGCGTAGGGAATGGACAGCGCCTGCACCATCTCAAGAGCGCCGTTGATGGGCTGCAGCCGTTGCTCCAGCATGCCGGCCATCACTTCGCGCAATTCCTTTTCGAAACCGGCCGGCAGCGGTGCGCCGTGCAATTCCTCGATGCGGGCCACGCAGAGCTTCATGCTGACGCCGCGGAACTGCGCCAGCGCCTCCCGGGCCGTGAGGTCGACGCCATAGCGGGCGACATATTCGGACCAGGCTTCGGCGGCGACCACTTCACTGTCGACCAGGGTTCCGTCGCAATCGAAGATGACCAGATCGATCGCGTTGGAGGAGTCTTTCATTGCTTTTCCTT
>NZ_LFLT01000057.1 GCF_001189955.1 Herbaspirillum chlorophenolicum
GGTCTGCATCGCATTACCGTGAGTCTGGACGCGATTGACGAGCAAGTCTTTCGTCGCATGAACGATGTCGATTTTTCGGTCGATACTGTTTTGCGTGGAATCGATGCCGCATTAGCATCTGGTCTGGCGCCGGTAAAAGTGAATATCGTTGTAAAGCGGGGCGTCAACGATGATCAGATCCTCCCATTGATCGAACACTTCCGTGGCAGTGGTGCCATTCTTCGGTTCATTGAATTCATGGACGTCGGATCGACCAATGGTTGGAAATCTGATCATGTCCTTCCTTCAGATGATATTGTGAGCCTGGTTCAGGAGCATCATGCCCTGGAGTCACTGGCTCACGATCGATTCGGAGAAACCGCGCGGCGTTACAAGCTGGCCGACGGCAGTCTCGAAATCGGATTGATCTCCAGCATCACGGCGCCTTTTTGTGGAACCTGCAATCGCGTCCGCTTATCGACTGATGGAAAACTGTATACCTGTCTTTTTGGCTCGCATGGCGCCGACTTGCGCACCACATTGCGCGATCCACTCTCCACTGACGAACTCTTAAATCAACAACTGGCAAATATTTGGCGGGCACGCGATGACCGCTACTCGGAGCGACGCGCTACGCTCAACGCGGCCCGCTCAGCTAAAGTTGAGATGTCGTATATCGGTGGATAAAAATACGCAGTTACTGATCCGTAACGGCATTTGGTTACTCATTCGTAACGTGAACGATATGCTGCAACACAGCAAGCGAATGAATTCAATCACTTAACAAATCGCCGTAGGTGAGCACGCAAATTGCCTAGTAGATGTCACCACACAACGAGGGAGACATTCGATGGACAATCAAGTGAGCCGCCGCGCATTCCTGAAAGCCACAACGGCGACTGTTGCTGCTGTCGGCACCGTGGGCACGCACGCAACGGCCGAAGCTGCAACCAAAACAAAGCCAAATCTGGGTGCGACAACCTTGCCTTATCCGTCGACGGCAGTAGGCAAGTCTCGCGGCATGAAGGTGCTGACCCCCGTCAGTTTTAATTATCCCGACGCGGCATCTCCTTGCGTCGCCCTCAAGATGGACTCTGCAGCTCCAGGTGGTGTGGGCCCCGAAGGAAACATCGTGGCTTACAGCATTCTGTGTTCGCACATGGGCTGCCCGGTGTCGTTTGATACCGACGCCAAGACATTCAAATGTCCCTGTCACTACTCGATCTTCGATCCGGAGAACAATGGCCAGATGGTCTGTGGGCACGCGACCGAGAATCTTCCGCAAATTGATCTGAAGTACGACGCCAAGACGGATTCCGTCACTGCCGTCGGCGTCAATGGCTTGATTTACGGCCGTCAATCCAACTTACTCTGATCGGGGAGATATCATGGCGAATCTGAAAGACCGTATCGCATTGCCACCGGTCAATGCACAAAAGACCAACATGACGTGCCACTTCTGTATCGTCGGTTGCGGTTATCACGTCTACAAATGGGATGCCAACAGCGAAGGTGGTCGGGCCCCTAACCAAAATGCGTTGGGGCTGGATTTTACGAAACAGCTTCCACCCATGGCCGTAACGCTAACGCCAGCGATGACGAACGTCATCACCGGGAGGGACGGCAAGCGCAGCAACATCATGATCGTTCCGGACAAACAGTGTTCCGTCAATTCCGGTCTCAGTTCAACGCGTGGCGGAAAAATGGCGTCCTATATGTACACCCCGGATGGCATCACTGACGAGCGCTTGCTGTATCCACGTCTGTATGCGAGCGATCAATGGCTGGATACTTCATGGGACAACGCACTTGCCATCTATGGCGGTTTGATCAAGAAGATCCTGGACAAGGATGGCCCACGCAGCATCATGTATTCGACGTTTGACCATGGTGGCGCCGGCGGTGGCTTTGAAAATACCTGGGGTACCGGTAAATTGATGTTTACCGCCATCAAGACGCCGACCGTGCGTATCCATAATCGTCCTGCGTACAACTCCGAATGCCATGCAACCCGCGAAATGGGCGTTGGCGAGCTGAACAATAGCTACGAAGATGCCCAGGTTGCTGATGTCATCTGGTCCATCGGCAACAATCCCTATGAAGCGCAAACCAATTATTTTCTGAATCACTGGCTGCCCAATCTATCGGGCGCAACCGTAGAAAAGAAAAAGCAGTGGTTCGCTGGCGAACCTGTCGAGGCGGGACGTTTCATTTTTGTGGATCCGCGCCGTACCACGTCCATCGTTATTGCCGAGCAAATGGCCAAGGACCGCGTGCTGCATCTGGATATCAATCCGGGAACCGACGCAGCACTGCTCAATGGACTGTTTTCTTATGTCGTCGAGCAAGGATGGATTGCGAAGGAATTCATCGCCGCGCACACCAGCGGGTTCGATGAAGCTGTCAAGACAGCCAAGATCAGTCTGGCTGAATGCAGTCGCATCACGGGCGTGTCGGAAGCGAAGTTGCGGCAGGCGGCTGAATGGTCTTATAAGCCGAAGGCACCAGGTATAACACCCCGTACCATGCACGCCTATGAGAAAGGAATCATCTGGGGAAATGACAACTACAACATTCAGTCCGCTCTCCTGAATCTGGTGATTGCTACTCAAAACGTCGGTCGGCGTGGCACCGGCTGCGTGCGCATGGGCGGCCACCAGGAAGGATATGTGCGGCCCCCGCATCCGACCGGTGAAAAGATCTACGTGGACCAAGAAATTATCCAAGGCCGCGGCCGCATGATGACCTGGTGGGGATCCAACAACTTCCAGACCTCCAACAACGCCCAGGGACTGCGTGAAGCGACCATTCGCAGAAGCCAGATCGTCAAGGACGCCATGACCAAGGCCCGTGGGGCGACTGCAGCGGAGATGGTGGAGATTATCTACGAAGCGACCAGCAAGGGCGGCCTCTTTGTGGCCAGCATCAATCTCTACCCAACCAAGCTTGCTGAGGCAGCTCACCTGATGCTGCCGGCGGCGCACCCGGGCGAGATGAATCTGACGTCAATGAACGGCGAGCGGCGCATGCGTTTGTCGGAGAAGTTTATGGATCCACCGGGCGAAGCCATGCCGGATTGCCTGATCGCGGCGCGGGTTGCCAATACGGTCAAAGGCCTCTATGCCGCCGAGGGTAAAACCGACATGGTGGCGCAATTCTCCGGATTTGACTGGAAGACCGAAGAAGACGCGTTCAATGACGGGTTCCGGCGCGCTGGACAGCCGGGCGCAGGTCCGATCGACAGTCAAGGTGGCGATACTGGCCATCTGGCGACCTATGCGCTGCTGCGCTCTGCTGGTACAAACGGCGTGCAGTTGCCGATCAAGCGTGTCGAGAACGGCAAGTTGATTGGTACGCCGATTCACTACGACGACAACAAGTTTGACACCAAGGACGGCAAGGCGCAGTTCAAACCTGCATCGTGGACGGGATTGCCACCACCGGTACAGGCGCTGAAAGAAAAGCACAAGTTCTGGCTGAACAACGGTCGTGCGAATGAAGTCTGGCAGACCGCATACCACGATCAGTACAACGAATTCGTCAAAGGGCGCTATCCCTTGGCCTACATCGAGCTCAATCCCGATGACGCTCGCGCTCTAGGCGTCGTCGCCGGTGATGTGGTTGAAGTGTTCAATGACTATGGATCAACCCATGCGATGGCCTATCCGGTCAAAGACATTAAGCCGTCGCAAACTTTCATGTTGTTCGGCTACGTTAACGGTATCCAAGGCAATGTCACGACAGATTGGGTGGATCGCAACATCATTCCTTATTACAAAGGAACATGGGGAAGCATCCGCAAGGTCGGCTCTATCGAGCGCTATAAGAAAGCAGTTTCTACCAAACGACGCGCGTTCGATAACGTATAGAGAACGTCTTATTTGCGCGGAGGGATTTATCTTTCCGCATTTACTTTAGAAAGGCTCCTATGTTTTTGCGTATTATCACTGTTGCAAGTGCATTAGTCGTCAGTGCGAATGCTTATGCTGTGGATGCAAGCAAAGCAAAACTTATTGTTGGCAAATCTGACTGTATGACCTGTCATGCTGCGAACAACAAAATTGTCGGGCCTGGCTTTAACGAAGTGGCTACGAAGTACAAGGGAGACAAAGGTGCACCCGATTCTCTCGCGAAGAAAATCAAGAACGGTGGCGCTGGTGTCTGGGGGGCAATTCCAATGCCCGCACATCCAAGTCTATCGGACGCAGAGGCCAAACTCCTTGCGCAGTGGATTCTGGAAGGAGGAAAGTAACTCGGCGACTCAGAATAACGCAGTGGCTGCGCCTTGCCTGTCTGAGCGACAAGGAAATTCAGCTGTAATATGACTTTTCCTCGTTGCGAAGTGCGGCCCCAACACCTAACGGTACTAACTCGAAACTAGTCAATGGCTTTCTGTTTTTGAGGGACGAGTCACTCCAACATCTCGCGATGGTAGGGGACATGGGAATCGACGTAGCGAGACGCAGACGCAACATTTTTCCATCTGACATATTCCATGAGGGGCCGCAGCTCCCAACCATTAGCACTGGCCCTCGTGGCGAATCCGCGACGCAAGGAGTGTGAGGTATATAGATGTACGTCTCTCACGCCGGCGGCCTTTAGAATGCGCCGGAACAACGGGATGATGCTGTCCGCATTGACCGGTGCCTCACTGATCGCGCCTCATCGGTCGATGCCACGGGAGACGGCGCCGGTTCTTAGGCCGCTGACTGCTAGCAAATCCAAGTGGGCAGTCACTGGGCAGAGCTTTGATAAAACCGGAGTTTTTTAGCTTGTGCCCTTGAGGCTTCGATCCGCCTATGTGCGCGGCAAATATATCGCCATAATTGCCTTCCAAAGGCGTAGGCATTCGGCAGTCAGCCATCCGTTCAAGGCAGCTAGGCTGGAAAATGGCGTGACTTTTCGCCATATCCTGTTGCGACTGTCCCGAACATTCTTTTCGACTTTCCCTTTTTCTCGTCCGGAAGCGGGATTGCAGAATTCTGCATCGAACAGGTACCCGTACGCTGATGAACCCAAAGTTCGCTAAGGTCTTCATCTAAGAACACCGCCTGCCGTTCGACGTCACTCGCGCCTACGACGGAGCCTTCGACATCTGTCATCCGCGAATCTTGACCGCCGAACGCGGCAAGGAAATGTAGACTGCGCTGCAGAACTGACTATAGAGAGCTGGACAGAGTAAAAGGTGGGCAACTTCGGTGGCGAGCCCTTTTCTCTGGCGATCAGTCAGGTGTTGGCCAACCACCAGGTAGAGAAAGCGTCGAGGTCTTTGTGCTGAGACTGCACGATCCTCAATTCGTCGCCTGTGTTGGGACTGCCGTTGGGCTCACGTACTACCAGCGCAGCATGAATGTCGGCCGGTAGGCCGCGCATATAGGGGAGATAATCGTCGACGAATGCGACGGGAGACAATTTTGCCAGTGTCTCTGCTTTCGGGCTGATAGGGCCGGCGGTGCCATGAGTCGCATAGACCCGATCGACAGGAAAGCCGCAATCCTGAATGTTCTTCGTGCGAGCTGCTAAAAATTGATCTTCTATGGCGCTAACGCAGACCAGCTCATAGCCTGCCGCGCGCAATCGTTGGCAAGCCTCAATCGCACCTTTACAGGGCGGTATGGAACTCCAAAACTCTTCGTTGAAATGCGACCGGAAATGTGCCAATCGCGGGCCTAAGAGTTTTTCAACATCCCAGCGGTCGATCGGCCAATAAGCATGAGGATCGCGGAGGGAAGGTAAATATCCAAACGCCCGTGACCATGCGTCGCGGTATGCCGCGTGGTAGTCCAGCAATACACCATCTGCATCGAGAGCAATGAGAGCCATGGTCGAAGCGCGAGTTACACCGACATCCTCAATCGTGATCGTCGAGCTTCATCGTATGCCGATTTTCAGCAAATGCAATGCGCATCTGAAAGATTTCAACGTCCTTTACGGAAATGGAGCACATCCAGAGCCTGTACCCACTTACGATCCTAGCTATCGTCTGGATGCGAGCTTAGGTCATTCCTCAGGGACCGCATACTTGTATGTCTGAAGGAAATTGAGGATGTACTCCCTGTCTAAAGCTTTGGGGCAACATCTTTTTGGTATTGGTGCCGATAAAAGCCAGTTGTAACTCCGTGATCGCCTAGGACTTTATTCAGTTTCGCCTCCACATTTCGTCCTTTATGGTTCGCAACCATCTCCATTGAGGCGGCTAAGGTCAAAGAAGGGAGGGTGTTCAATGTCTCGCGCGCTGATCAGTCGTAGTCCTTATCTCGCTCGCCTTCAAAACGAAGGCTACGCGATTGAGGTTCGCATTACTTCATCCGAGATAGCAAAATTGACGAGCTTTTTTCTTGCTGTTTTGCATCATGTAAATCTAATTGGAATAATAAGCCGTAATTGCAAAATTATAGTATTAATGCCGCTATGGATGGGCTGCATGTGCCGTAACTTTAGTAATAACATGTGTGGTCAGTTCATGCAACAAACCTTATTCCACCGTCACCGATTTAGCCAGATTACGCGGCTTGTCCACATCGGTACCGCGTGCCAGCGCGGTATGGTAAGCCAGCAATTGCAGAGGCACCACGTGCAGGATAGGCGAGAGCACACCATAGTGCTCGGGCATGCGGATCACATGCAGGCCTTCGCTTGAGTTGATGTGTGAATCGCCGTCGGCGAACACATAGAGCTGGCCGCCGCGGGCGCGGACTTCCTGCATGTTCGATTTCAGCTTTTCCACCAGTGCGTCGTTGGGAGCGATGGTGACGACCGGCATCTGGTCGGTCACCAGCGCCAGCGGGCCGTGCTTGAGTTCGCCGGCAGCGTAGGCTTCGGCGTGGATGTAGGTGATTTCCTTGAGCTTCAAGGCGCCTTCCAGTGCGATCGGGTAGTGCAGGCCGCGGCCGAGGAAGAGGGCGTTTTCGCGGCGGGCGAAGGCTTCGGCCCAAGCCACGATGCTGGGTTCCAGTGCCAGCACGCTTTGCAGTGCGGCAGGCAGGTGGCGCATGGCTTTGAGGTGGGCTTCTTCCTGTTCCTGCGTCAGCAGGCCGCGTATTTGCGCCAGCGAAAGCGTGAGCAGGAGCAAGGCCACCAGTTGGGTGGTGAACGCCTTGGTCGAGGCGACGCCGACTTCGACGCCGGCGCGCGTGATGTAGGCCAGTTCGCATTCGCGCACCATCGCGCTGGTGGCGACGTTGCAGATGGTCAGCGTGTGCGCCATGCCGAGGCTGCGTGCATGCTTGAGTGCGGCCAGCGTGTCGGCGGTTTCGCCGCTTTGCGAAATGGTGACGACCAGCGATTTCGGATTGGGCACGCTGTCGCGATAGCGGTATTCGCTGGCGATCTCGACGTTGACCGGGATCTTGGCGATCGATTCCAGCCAGTACTTGGCGGTGAGGCCGGCGTAGTAGCTGGTGCCGCAAGCCAGGATCAGAACCGAGTCGATTTCCTTGAAGATCTTGTAGGCCTTGTCGCCGAACAGTTCGGGCATGATGCCAGCCACGCCTTCGAGCGTGTCGGCGATGGCGCGGGGCTGCTCGAAAATTTCCTTTTGCATGTAGTGCTGGTAGGGGCCGAGTTCGACCGCGCTGCTGAAGGCTTGCACGGTGCGCACTTCGCGTTCGGCCGGCTTGCCTGCGGCGTCGACGATCCAGACTTTCTGCAATTGCAGGTCAACCACGTCGCCTTCTTCCAGGTAGATGATCTGGTCGGTGGTGCCGGCCAGCGCCATGGCATCGGAGGCGACGAAGTTCTGGCCAACGCCTAAGCCAACGATCAGCGGTGAGCCCTGGCGGGCGGCGACTACGCGGTGCGGTTCGTCGGATGAGAACACGGCGATGGCATAGGCGCCGGTCAGGCGGCGCACGGCCTGTTGCACGGTGGCGAACAGGTCGCCGTCGTACATGTGGTCGATCAGGTGGGCGATGACTTCGGTGTCGGTCTGGCTTTCGAACACGTAGCCGGCAGCTTGCAGCTCGGCGCGTAGTTCGTCGTGGTTTTCGATGATGCCGTTGTGGACCAGCGCGATGCGGTCGCGCGAGAAGTGCGGATGGGCATTATGCGTGGCGGGGGCGCCGTGGGTAGCCCAGCGCGTGTGGGCGATGCCGGTGAAACCGGCCAGGCCGGTCTGTTCTATCTGCTTTTGCAGCTCGGCTACGCGCGAGGTGCTGCGTGAGCGCTGCAGCTTGCCGTTCACGTACAGCGCGACGCCGCAGGAATCGTATCCGCGGTATTCGAGGCGCTTTAAGCCCTCGAGCAGGATGGGAGTGACGTTTTGTTGCGCAACTGCGCCGACGATACCGCACATGCTGGACCTCGCTGGAAGAAATGTGAGGCCATATTAGGCGAGTAGGAGTGAAATAAGATTTCTAAAATAAATCAAATATGAATTATTATTGCTCTTAAAATTGATGATGAAATTAAATGAAATATATATTAATTATACGAAATTATATTTCTCATTGCATTGGCTAAACAGCATGATTACAACCTGGATGCCGGATGAAACTTGAACTCGATGATCTGGATCGCCGCATCCTGAAGGCGCTGCAAACCGATGCCAGCCAGACCAACCATCAGTTGGCGGAGTCGGTGCACGCGTCGCCGCCCACATGTTTGCGCCGGGTCAAGCGGCTGACCGAGGCGGGTGTGATCGCACGTCAGGTGGCCTTGCTGGATACGGAAAAACTGGCATCGACCTTGACCGCCATCGTCGAAATCACGCTGGATCGCCAGGGGGATGAAGAGCAGCAATCGTTCGAGTCGCTGGTGGCCGATGAGCCGGCGGTGCAGCAGTGCTACCGGGTGTCGCCTGGCCCGGATTTTGTGCTGGTGGTGCTGGTGGCCGACATGCCTGCCTACCATGCGCTGGCGCATCGCTTGTTCGCTTCGCAAAAGAATGTGCGCAACGTGCGCAGCTATTTCTCGATTCTGCGCAGCAAGTTCGAGACGGCGGTTCCTATCGATGCACAGAAGGAATAGACAGGAACAGGGGCAATATAAAAAGGACCGGCTCGCGATGTGCTGATCCGGTCCTTTTCGTTTTGCGGGACTGTTCGCCCGGACGATTATTTCTTGATTTTTACCGGACGCTGCCAGCCCGGCAGCGAGAGCTGCTTGGCGCGCGATAGCGTGAGCTGGCCGGCAGGGGCATCCTTGGTCAGCGTGGTGCCGGCGCCCAGTGTGGCGCCCTTGCCGACCCGCACCGGCGCCACCAGTTGCGAATCGCTGCCGATGAAGGCGTCGTCTTCGATGACGGTGCGGAATTTGTTGGCGCCGTCGTAATTGCAGGTGATCACGCCGGCGCCGATGTTGACGCCGCTGCCCACGTCGGCATCACCCACGTAAGCCAGGTGGTTGGCCTTGCTGCCGACGCCGACGATGCTGTTCTTGACCTCGACGAAGTTGCCCACATGGACATCCTGCGCCAGTTCGGTGCCGGGGCGCAGGCGTGCATACGGGCCGACCTGGGCGCTGGCGCCGACTACCGCGCCTTCGATATGGGAGAAGGGTTTGATATTGGCGCCGGCGCCGATGCTGGCGTTCTTGATGACGCAATTGGCACCGATGGCGGCGCCTTCGGCGATGCTGACACGGCCTTCGAACACGCAGTTGACGTCGATGGCGACATCGCGGCCGCAGACGAGCTCGCCGCGTACATCGATACGCGCCGGGTCGGCCAGCGTCGCCCCCAGCTCAAGCAGTTTGTTGGCGATATTGCGCTGGTGCACGCGTTCCAGTTCAGCCAGTTGGGCCTTGCTGTTGACGCCCAGCGTTTCGGCCACGTCGCCGGGTTGGGCGGAAACCACTTCGACGCCGTCGGCTACGGCCAGGGCGATGATGTCAGTCAAATAATATTCGCCCTGGGTGTTCTTGTTGGACAGCGCGGCCAGCCATTTGCGCAGCCTGGCCGTGGGCGCGGCGATGATGCCGGTGTTGATCTCGCGGATGGCGCGCTGGGCTTCGCTGGCATCCTTTTGCTCGACGATGCTGGTGATCCTGCCGTTCTCGCGCACGATGCGGCCGTAGCCGGTCGGGTCGTCCAGGGTAATGGTCAGGACGCCCAGCTTGTCGTTGCCGGCCGCATCCAGCAGGCGCTGCAGCGAGGCAGGCGTGGTCAGCGGCACGTCGCCGTAGAGGATCAGGGTCGGCGCATCGTCCTCGATGTGCGGCAAGGCTTGCATCACCGCGTGGCCGGTGCCCAGTTGCGGTTCCTGTTTGGCGAACGACAGGCCGGCGTCCGCGAAAGCCTTGGGCACCGCATCGCCGCCGTGGCCGTAAACCACGCATAACTTCTTGGGCGAGAGCGAACGGGCGGTGTCGATGACGTGGCCCAGCAGTGGTTTTCCAGCGAGCGGATGCAAGACTTTGGGCAGGGCCGATTGCATGCGTTTGCCCATGCCTGCGGCGAGGATGACGATGTTCATGTAAGAGCTTGTATCGAGCGAAACGAAAGCCGAAAGTCTAGCATGCAGGCATTGTTCCCGGCCTTGTCCAAATGCAAAGTTGAAGGTCATTTCCGCATGTACTCGGCCCTTTGCGTAGCTGGGCGGCAATTATGATGGCAGTCTGCACGGAGTACGCCTGATGCGCCGGAAAGCCTGCTGCGGGTTGCAGCGCGGCATCATTCCGGAGGACGGGTTCCAATAGCGCCAAGATAACGATAACGGATTCCGGCAAGGCCGGGATATCCATGGAAGCAGTGAATGAAGATCTTATTGTTGAACGACGAGTTTTATACCACCGGCGCGAGCATTGCGATGTTGCGCCTGGCAGAACGGCTTGTGCAGAACCATGAGGTGTACGTCATGCCGCGTATCGACGGCCCGGGCGATGTGCGCAAGAAGTTCGAAGCGTTGGGCATTCCCATCGTCAAGAACATCGAGAGTGCCGATGTGATCGTCTCCAACTGCATCTTGTCAGGGGCGGCGGTAGCTGATCTGGCGTCGAGATGCCCGGTGGTCTGGTGGATCCATGAGGCCGAAATCGGGCGCGATCTGCTCATACACTATCCGCAAATGGCGCCCGGTTTCAAGAAGGCATCGCATATCGTCTTCCAGACCGCATTCCAGCGCATCGTTTATGGCAGTTTCCTGTTCGACAGCCCTGCTGCCGTGCATGTCTTGCCGTTCTGGAACGATGCCATCTACAAGCAGGAAGACCTGACGCCGAAGCCGAAAGACAAGAAACGCATCGTCTGCATTGGCACCATTGAACCGCGCAAGCGCATGGAAGACACCATCATGGCGGTCAATGCCATGGACGAGGAGTTGCGCAACAGTGTCGAAGTGCTCTTCATCGGCAAGTATCTGCAAATGAGCGACGGCGCCAAACGCCTGGTCGAGGCGCTGCCTGAGCGCTATCGATTGATGGGCGAGCTGCCCAATGAGGAAACCCTGCGCTACCTGGCATCGGCCGATGCTTACGTGCTGGCCAGCAATTCCGAATCGCAGCCGCTGACGATCTGGGAGGCTTTCGAGCTGGAGGTGCCGGTCTGCCTGTCCGACTTGGAAACCTACCGTCATATTGGCTTGCGCAACGGCGTCAATGTGCTGATGCATCCGGTGGGCAATATTGAAGTGCTGGCATCCAACTTGCGCATCCTGATGACCAGCGACGATGTGCGCCGCAGTGTCACCCGTGCCGGCAAGGGCTTGTTGCTCAACCACCTTGCCAGCGACTGGGCCGACGAGTTTGAACGCATCATCTATCGGGCGCAGACGCAGGCTGAGATCAAGAAACTGGGCTACTGAATCTGGATTGGGAATAACGATGACTTTCAACGAACGTGTGACAAATCTTCTGCAGATGCCGCTCTCGCCGATTACCTGGGACAGTATTCTGCGGGAGTGCGACCGCCTGGACCAGGATTTTCCTCACATCCATTCCGCCTACAAGTGGACGCTGGATTACAGGCGTTTCCAGGTCGAGCATGAGCGCGGCAATAACGGCGCAGCAATCTGGCACCTGAAGTCGGCCATTGCCACCATGCCTTACAACAGCGAGATCGTGGAAGATTATCGGCAACTGGTCAAAAAGGAGGCTGGCATACATAGTCTCGTGCTGATCATTACCAGCAAGATCAACGAAGCAAAGGCTTTCCGGCTGGCCGCGCAATTCGACCAGGCCGACATCGATTACATGATCGTCAGTGGCGCTGACACGCCATCTATCGCCCATGCGCGCGCCCTGCAGGTGGATGTGTCCGACCGCTACGAATCGAATCCGCAAAAGGTGGCGGCGGCTTTCACCTGGGTTTATGAAAACATCGGCGCCAATGTCGGTGTGCTGAAGGTCGATGACGATATGGTCCTGCAGGACGGCGCGAAGCTGCGTGCAAGCCTGGAGCGGCTTGCGCACGAAGGTGGATATGCCGGCGTGCCTTCCGGCGGAAGCGAACATGACCGCTGCTGGCACTGGGGTCTATGCCTGAGCCAGGACCTGAACAAGCGCGTCTATGGACGCCCCGTGTTGCGGCCTTGGGCCGCGGGCGGCGCGTACTATCTGGGAGCCCGGGCGCTGGAAAAGCTGATCCTGTCGCTGATGCGTTTTCCAGGACTGTTCGAGGGCGAATATTACGAGGACAAGCTGATCGGCGATGTCCTGGTCTTCGAAGGCGAGCAGCTCAATGACGTTGGCGGCTACGCTGCTTTCGGTCTGTCCGAGGCTACGGCTGCATCCGCCCCCGGTGTGCAGGCGCCAATGGCGGCAGCGCCGGTGGCGCCGGTCGTTACGATCGCGCCACCGGCTGCCGCCAGCGTTCCCCCCCCCGCTCCGGCAGCGCCGGCCTCGGTCTCGCAGAAGGGCGGCGCGGCGCTCAGGCTGTCGGAATGGAACAGCCGCTGACGGACGGCATTACAGGATCATTACGGGACAGGATTTCATCAGGTATGAATACTTTCAATGTTTGTGTCGGGCATCTGCCATTCCCTGAAAAGCATACACATTTCATCGATCTGGTCATTGCACCCAACGTCTTCAGTGGAGGCGGAAAACGCAAGGCGATCGTGCCGGATGATCTGTACGGGGAAAACGGCCACTCCCTATCCGAGTATGGGCAATTGTTTTGGCTGTACAACAAAATAGATGCGCTGGCGCCGGATGCCGAATATGTGAATATCTTCCAGTACCGCCGGTTTGTATCGCCGCAACCGGTGGCCGGCAATCGCGCCAGCAATGGATCATGGATCACTACCATCCAGGAAGACGATCTGGACGCCTATGCGGCCTGCTTCAGCCGCACTTACGAGGGGCCATGCTTCAACACACCGGTACGGTTTCCGGACGGCGTACTGACGCAGTACGCTACGCAGCACGTGCTTGAGGACATGCTGAACTTCGTGAAATACCTGATCGAGATCGAGATGTTTTCGCCGCGGGACGCCGCCAAATTTCTGCGTTCCGAACACATCATTCCCGCATGCAGCGTCGGCATCTACGATGTGAAGACCTTCAAGAAGCTGTTTGCCTACCTTGAGCGGGCGGCCGATTTCCTGCATTCGCCCTATTTCGTCGCGCGCGAGGGATACCAGCGCCGTTCCATGGGATTCCTGCTGGAGCGTTTGCAGAGTTTCATGATCCTGGAATTGCTCGGGCAGGGCGCGAGGTTCGGCCAGAACATGATGCTGTCAGAATCGCAGGCAGTCACTTCGACGACAGGCCGGGTCACATAGGGCCGCGCTTGCCGGTGCCGTTGTTCATGCGGCAGGCAGGACAGGATAAGGAAAGGGGCGCAATCCGGCCCCGAGGGCAAGAACATAATCTGAGAAGGATGGAGAAATGGCGAACAAGGTTGCATTGATCACCGGCGTCACGGGTCAGGATGGCGCTTATCTGGCGGAGCTGCTGCTCAGCAAGGGATATATCGTCCACGGACTCAAGCGCCGCGCTTCGCAGTTCAATACGGCCCGGGTCGACCACCTTTACAATGACCCGCACGAAGAGGGTGTGCGCTTCTTCCTGCACCACGGCGACCTGAGCGATTCGTCGAATCTGACGCGCATCATCCAGCAGACGCAGCCGGACGAAATCTACAACCTGGCGGCCATGAGCCACGTCGCGGTCAGTTTCGAGTCTCCCGAATATGCCGCCGATGTGGACGGCGTGGGCACGTTGCGGCTGCTGGAGTCGATCCGCCTGCTGGGCATGGCCAAGAAGACCCGTTTTTACCAGGCATCCACTTCCGAGATGTTTGGCCTGGTGCAGGAAGTGCCGCAAAAGGAAACGACGCCCTTCTATCCGCGCAGCCCCTATGCCGTGGCCAAGCTGTATGCGTACTGGATTACCGTCAACTACCGCGAAGCCTACGGCATCTACGCCTGCAACGGCATCCTGTTCAACCACGAGTCGCCGCTGCGCGGCGAGAATTTCGTTACCCGCAAGATTACCCGCGCGCTCACCCGCATCAAGCTGGGGTTGCAGGACCATTTGTACCTCGGCAACCTCAACGCCCTGCGCGACTGGGGGCATGCCAAGGATTATGTGGAGATGCAATGGCTCATGCTGCAGCAGGACAAGCCTGAGGATTTCGTGATCGCTACCGGCGTCCAGCACAGCGTCCGGGATTTCGTGAACATCGCCGCGCAAGAGCTCGGCATCAAGATGCACTGGAAAGGCGAAGGCGTGGACGAGAAGGGCTATGACGACAACGGGAAATGCATTGTATCGGTCGATCCCCGCTATTTCCGCCCGACCGAAGTCGAAACCCTGCTGGGCGATTCTTCGAAGGCCAAGACCTTGCTGGGCTGGGAGCCGAAGATTTCGTTCCGCGAATTGGTGGAGGAGATGGTGCGGGAAGACTTGAAGACCACCGAACGGGACGAACTGACAAAGCGCCACGGCTATTACACCAACACCTATCATGAATAAGTGCGGAAAGAATCGCCCGGCGCAATGATGGGAGACGGCGTGTCAGTTCAAAAGACGGCATTGGTAACGGGGATCGCGGGGCAGGATGGCAGTTATCTCGCGGAACTGTTATGTGCTCGCGGTTATCGCGTAGTAGGGACCAGCCATGCCCGTGCCGGTACGGTCGAGGTGGGCAGCGCCCGGGTCGATGTGCTGCAGCTTGATCTGGCCGATACCGCGGCGGTGGCGCATGCGGTTGCCTCGGTGTCGCCCGACGAGATCTACAACCTGGCCGCCCGCGCTTCCAGCGCCCAGCTCTTCGACGAGCCTTTGGAAACCGCTGAGATCAACGGTCTGGCCACGGTACGTTTCCTTGAGGCCATTCGCCGGCATGCGCCGCAGGCCCGGTTCTGCCAGGCAGCCAGCAGCGAAATCTTTGCGGGTACGGACACGACTCCGCAAGACGAATCCACCGCCATCGTTCCGGTTAACAGTTATGGAGCGGCCAAGGCATATGGCTTGCATATGGTGCGCATGTACCGCAGCCGCCATGGTGTGCACGCATCGACGGCGATCCTGTTCAATCACGAGAGCCCACGGCGCGGGGAACATTACGTGACGCGCAAGATCAGCCGCGCGGCAGCCATGATTGCTGCCGGTCGCGCCACCGAGGTGGAGCTGGGCAATCTCGACAGCCGGCGCGACTGGACGTATGCGGGAGATGCGGTCGACGCCATGTGGCGGATGCTGCAGCACCCGGTCGGCGACGACTATGTCGTCGCCACCGGAAAGACGCATAGCGTCCGGGATTTCTGCAAATATGCCTTCGAGCATGTCGGCCTTGATTATGCGCGCCATGTCAGGGTGAATCCGGCCTTCTCCGGCAGAGCCGAATCTGTCGAGCTGCGCGGTAACCCGGCCAAGCTCGTCGCCCAACTGGGATGGTCGCCGAGCATCGCGTTTCCCGAGATGGTCAGAATGATGGTCGATGCCGACCTTAAGCTGCTGGAACACACTGGATAACTTCAATCGTAGGGATCTTTTATGTATACCGAACTGAAAGCATGCCGTATCTGCGGCAATACCCATCTTGAGCAGGTATTGGATCTGGGAGAGCAGACGCTGACCGGCGTGTTTCCGAAGAGGCGCGATCAAGCCATCACGCGGGGGCCGCTGCGCCTGCTCAAGTGCACGGGCAAGGACGGTTGCTGCGGGCTGCTGCAACTGGCGCATTCCTACGACCTGGACGAGATGTACGGCGCCAACTATGGCTACCGTTCAGGGCTCAACGCCAGCATGGTGAAACACCTCAATGCCAAGGTGGAACGCATCCTGAAATTGGTCGACGTCAGCGGCGATCCGATCATCCTGGACATCGGCAGCAACGATGGAACGACATTGCGCGCCTATGGCGACAAGATCGGCACGCGGGTGGGCATCGACCCTACCGCGGAAAAATTCCGCCAGTACTACCCGGAAGGCGTCACGATCGTCCCCGATTTCTTTTCGGAGAAGGCGTTTCATGGCGTGTTCCCTGGCAAGCAGGCGCGGGTGGTGACATCCTTCTCGATGTTCTATGACCTTGAGCGTCCGCTGGATTTCGTGCGCGAAGTTGCGAGCATCCTGGATGACAAGGGCATATGGGTGTTCGAGCAAAGCTATATGCCATTGATGCTGGTGCGCAATTCCTACGACACCGCTTGCCACGAACACCTCGAATACTATGCGCTCAAGCAGATCCACTGGATGACGGAGGCGGCCGGCCTGAAGATCGTCGACGTCGAATTCAACGATGTCAATGGCGGGAGTTTTTCGATCACCGCAGCCAAGAAGGACTCGGCTTACCAGGTGTTCTCCGGCCTGCAATCGATCTTGCAGCAGGAACAGGATGCGGGACTCGATACGTTGCAGCCTTATCGCGCATTTGCGCAGCGGGTCGCGGAGAACCGCGATGCGCTGCGCAGCTTTGTCGGCAAGGCGCTTTCAGAAGGCAAGCGCGTGGTGTGCCTGGGGGCATCGACCAAAGGCAACGTACTGCTGCAGTACTGTGGTTTTACGCCGGAAGAGATTGCATCGGTGGGCGAGGTCAATCCCGACAAGTACGGTAGCTTCACTCCCGGAACCTTGCTGCCCATCGTGCCGGAAGCGGAGTACATTGCAGACGAGCCGGACTACCTGATTGTCTTGCCCTGGCACTTCAGGGAGTTTTTCCTGAAGAACCACAAGTTGAAGAAGGGAAAGCTGGTCTTTCCGCTACCGCAGCTGGAGGTGATCGGCTGATCGCCAGGCGAAAAAAAAGACGGCGTGGGCCGTCTTTTTTTTGCTGGTGTAGATTTTACTTGGGGGCGATCAGGTAGTTGATGCCATCTACGGTTTTGACAAATTTATAGCCTATCGCCGCGACGAAGTCGACATAGTCTTGGAGGGTCGTATTGAACTCTTTTTGGAACTGTTCTTCGTATTCGAAAATGATCGGCATTTGATGGCGGCGAATGGTTTCCTTCGCACCCACCATGGCGAACAAGTCGCAACCTTGCACGTCAACCTTCATGAAGCTTACCGGGGTCTGGATATCCAGTGAGTCGATGGTAATGGTTTTGACCTCCCGTCCGAGCTTGGCATTGGGGTCAATGCCATACGAACCGAATGTCTTGAAGCGTACGAAATCCTGGTCAGGAAAGAAGACCGTCAATCCTTCTTCCTGGTGTGCCGCATTGCAGATGGTGCGCACATTCTGCAGTCCATTGACACGCACATTTTCCGACAGGATATGGTGGACATAATTATCGGCTTCGACGGAAACGACTTGGCCTTCTGGTCCGACCATGCGGGCAAACAGCAATGACATTTGCCCGAAGTTGGCGCCGACATCAATCACCGTGGAGCCTGAACGAACATTTTCCGCTGCGCATTGGATGATGTTGATATCGAAAATCGCACCAGACCTGATGGCTTGGGAAATCACATCGTCGTCAGGATACAGCGGCACAAACATCTTGCCGGCCGGATTGTCGACGAGTTCGATGGCTGGTTTGTTGGGGAAGCCGGCTATTCCGGCTTTGCGCTCCTGATATTGCGCAAGGAAGTCTTTCAGATTTTCCGGCGCAATCGTACGCACGGCGCATTCGAAGAAATCGCTGTTATGAGGAAAGGTCAGCGAAGCCGACTGATAGTGTTGGGCGGCTTTTACAGAATTTCCCTGTATTTCGCTGGCCGAGCCCAAATAGAACAATGCAATGGGATTGTGTGGCTGCAGTGCCAGGATTTGTGTAGATATCT
>NZ_LFLT01000058.1 GCF_001189955.1 Herbaspirillum chlorophenolicum
CGGCAACGCCCCGGCAGATGTTTCTCTACTCAGCCGAACGCTCAACGGCTTTGCGCTGATGGGCACACTCATCGTCGGATCGTTGGTGATCACCGGTGCGCTGAACTACTGGCTGATTGTGGGCCCCACCATTACAGGGCTTTTCTCTTCTCCCTACGGGCAACTATTAATCGCCAAGCTCGGCCTGTTCGGCTTGATGCTGGCTCTGGCTGCCGCGAATCGCTACCGCTTGAGCCCGTTGTTGGAACGAGTCCAAGTTTCGGGAGAACACGCCACGGCGATTGCTGCTCTACGCAGAAGCCTTTTCGTCGAAACCTGTTGCGCGTTCCTGATTCTGGCGTTGGTCGCCTGGCTCGGCACCTTGGGTCCGATGACTGAATAAGTTCAATCCCACGGAGACCCTCTCGCACACGGCCGTGGTGTGGGCTGTTGCGATGGCTGGACTGTATTTCGGCCGCAACTGGAACGCCGAGGCGACCGAGCCTTATTTCCAGGTCGTTTCGGCTGTGCTGATCATCGGCGTCGCGGCCTGGATGATCTGGCGTACATGGCGTGCCCAACGTGCGTGCTTCCACGACCACAGCCATGACCACGATCACCACCACGATGAAGCCAAGCACATCGACACCGGCCATGGCGTAGTGCGTCTGGAAGTGTTTGAAAAGGATGTTCCGCCGCGCTTTCGCCTGTACCGCGAAAGCAAGCATGGCCATGTGTGGGCGGCTGACCAGGTAAAAATCGAGACGGAGCGTCCGGACGGCAGCCGCCAGACCTTCACTTTCGTGCAGCGTGATGGTTTCGTCGAATCAGGGCAGGAGATTCCCGAGCCGCACGAGTTCGTCGCCCGTTTGAAGCTGGGCCATGACCACCACAGTCATGACTACGACGTCGAATTCGTCGAGCACGATGACCATCACCACGCCATCAAGGACTACGAAGGGCTGGATGTATCGGCACCGGGCTACCAAGACCCGCATGAGCTGGCCCACGCCAACGACATTCGCCGCCGTTTTGCCGGCCGCGAAGTGACCACAGGACAAATCATCGTCTTCGGCCTGACGGGTGGGCTGATTCCCTGCCCGGCGTCGATCACCGTGCTGCTACTCTGCTTGCAATTGAAGAAGATCGCGCTGGGTGCGACCCTTGTTCTGTGCTTTAGCATCGGTCTGGCTCTGACGATGGTAGCTTCCGGCGCCCTTGCCGCGCTGAGCGTCAAACACGTGTCCAAGCGCTGGAGTGGTTTCGGCGAATTTGCCCGCAAGGCTCCTTATTTCTCTGGCGGGTTGATTGTTCTGGTTGGGCTGTACGTAGGTTACCAAGGGCTACACGCCTTGGTGTAACACGCTTTCAGTTTGTCAGGCCCTGGAGAGCAGCCTCTCCCCATCCGGGCGCAGCTCGCCTTGCGGCGAGATGTGCCGGTACAGGGTCTGCCGCGTGATGCCGAGTTCCTGACACAGATCGCCGACCTTGGTTTCCGGCTGCCCCATCGCTGCCATCGCCAGGCGCAGCTTGGCTGCGGTGCCCGCCCTTCCTGCCGCGCGCCCGCGCCGACGCCAGCCCCGCGATGGTCCGTTCGGCGATCAGTTCACGCTCGAACTCGGCCAGTGCTGCGAAGATGCCAAAGACCAGCTTGCCGGCGGCGGTCGTGGTGTCGATGGCCGCGCCGTGGCCGGTCAGTACCTTTAACCCGATGCCGCGCCCGGTCAGATCGTGCACGGTGTTGATCAGGTGGCGCAGGTCACGTCCGAGGCGATCCAGCTTCCACACGACCAGCGTGTCGCCGGGCCGTAGCGCCTTCAGGCAACTTACCAGGCCGGGGCGGTCCTCGCGCTTGCCGGACGCCTGGTCTTCATAGAGGTGGGCCGGATCGACGCCGGCAGCAACCAGCGCGTCGCGCTGCAAGTCGGTCGCCTGGGAACCATCCGCCTTCGACACCCGCATGTAGCCAATCAGCATATTGCACCTGTCACATATACGTTCGATTATGTGACAGTGTGCGCCGGAAAGTTTGGGCCGTCAAAATATGTCACTTAACCCGTCATTCTGTCTAAGACATGTAAAGGGTCCGTCAGGCTCGTAATGTGACAGAAATTTCGGAGGGATGCCTTCCTTCGTGAAGGTTGCGCGCAACTGTTCCAGAGAAGCGGGGTCGCGCCGACCATAGGAAGCCAACGCGAACAGCGAGCGTGCCGTCTCGGGGTTGTGCCGCGCTTCAATGATGGCCTCGTCGATGGCCTGGACTGCACGCTGCCAGTGATTGACGGGTTCGGGCTTCGGCGCTTTCGCCGGCAGGGCACTGGTGAACCCGGTTGGGGGCTCGGACCAGAATAGCTTTGCCTGCTCGCCTGGTGGGCTTATATCCCTCACCTCAATCAAGCTGATTGCCGTTGCCGCCGCCTCCAGCATCTGCAACCATACTGCCGGGTTCAGGGTTTCATACGTTCGCCACAGACTTTGCCCAGCACGCAGCGGATGCCCGCAGCCTTCCCAGACTTGGCGGAGATACCCCGCGTAGGTGCCGCACGCCGAAAGCGGGGTATTCAGCTCATCGAGCAGCGTGCGTAGCAGCCGAAACCACAATCCGGCGTGGATGCGTCGGCGCGGCAGCTCCACGTGGCCGGTTGTCAGTGCCTGCCAGGTACGCTGGTCCATCGACGCAATCGCGTCGCTGGCGGTGCGCGGCGGGGTGTCGGCGTTCTCCCAGCCGAGAAACCGCCCAGGCACGCCCCAATAGGATTCCAGCCAGCACCCATGCAGCGGGCAGCTCAGCATCAGGGGCAACTTCCACGCGAGCAGTACGGCTTGGTTTGCCGGATCGTTCAGGCAGAGCGGACAGCCGCGATGTAACGGCTGGCTGGGCAGCCAGGCGCGCCAGCTCGTGATGGATCGCGTCTTACGGCGAAGTCTCGGCAGCAACACCGAGAACTGAAACGCATAGGTTTCCAAGGCATCTGGAATCTGATCATCAAGGCTGTCCAGTAGCCAAGGCACCCAGCCGGCGAGACTCATGCAACGCAGCCGGTCCAGCTCGATGCCGCTCCGCTGGGAGAGCATCGCCAGCAGCGCCAGTGGTGGCGAGTCCAGGTCATCAACCTGGCCGTGGCCAAGATCGTGCTCCAGCAGGTCGGACACCTCCATGTGATAGCAAAGGGCCACGCGGTTGAGCCATGACGACAAGGCTTCGCCTTCCCTGGGAGCCGGATGCAGTGGCCAGCGTGGCGCTGGCTTCACATCAGTTCCCGCTCGAATTGCCGCCGCCGCTCGCTGGGTCCGGTGTAATCGGCCATGCTGAGCGTGCGATGGTTGATCGCTTCCTCGCCGCTCTCCACGGCGACGATGGCCGCCGCCATCAGCAAGTGCGCCAGTTCTCCTATGGTGCCCTCGCTGCGTGTGAGCAGGTAGCGGGCCATGTCCAGCGTGGCAATCGACGAATGGCGCCGCAGTGGAAGCGAAGCGGCGAAGCTGGCCAGCAGTGAGCAGCAATCGTCGTTGGCCTCCCAAACCGGCAGCATCATCGGCTCGAAGCGGTTTTCCAACTGGTCATCCGAGCGGATGGCCAGGTAGGCGTCGCGCGTGCCGACCCCGACCAGCGGGATGCGCAGTTCATTGCCGAGGAAGCGCAGGAGATTGAGGAATTCCCGGCGGTTGACGCTGTTACCGGCCAGGACGTTGTGCAACTCGTCGATCACCAGTATGCGCACGCCGACCTTGCGCAGCAGTGCAAGCGCCAGTTGCTCCATTTCCGGCAGCCGTGGACGCGGTCGCAATGGCGCACCCATCGCCGCGAGCAGCGCGACGTAGAAGCGGATCACCGACGGCTCGGACGGCATCTGCACGACCAACACCGGGATGTGCTCCTGGTCGGAGTCGGAGCTGGCCGGGTGAGTGCGGCGGAACTTCTCGACGATCATCGACTTGCCATTGTTGGTCGGGCCGACCAGCAGCAGGTTGGGCATGCGTTGCTTGTTTGGCCACGCATACAGGGCTTCCAACCGGTTCAGCGCCTCGACTGCTCGCGGATAGCCGATCCAGCGGTCGGCGCGAAGGCGATGGATGCGCTCGTCGGCCGGGAGACGAGCCAAGCCTTGGGCCGCCGGCAGTAGGTGGGACAGGTCGATGATGGGATATTCTTCCACGGCTACCACTCCTCAATCTGGTCGAACGGTTTGGCAGGTGGCTGGTTGTCTGCCTGCGGGTCAGCCATGTCCGCGTCCGGCGGTGGTGTGGTTTTGACAGGCGGTGCCGTTGCCTTGAGGTGCTGGCGTCGATCCGCGTCGCGCCGCGCCTTGCGCGTAGCCTTCTGCGCGGTGGTCACGATTTCGCGCATCTGACCGATCATGCGGAACAGCGCCGACTCATCCACCTGTTCACGCCCTTGCTGCCGCAATTTCGCTAGCGCCTGTCGTTGTTCCCAGAGGGTGACAGCCGGGTGCGACAAGGTACGGTAGGGAATTTCCAGGTAGTGCAGACCCTCTGGTTCCAGCGCCCAAATGCGGCTGATGTCGCGCGGGTCGCGCCGGATCAGGAACGCGGGCAAGCGGTCACGCCGAGCAATCCACGGCTTGAGCGCATCGGCGTAGTAGTGGATGTGGTCGATGACGAAGCCGGTGCGGGTCAGCGTGCGGCGGATGATGGGCAGAAAATCGACCAGAAAAGCCGTGGCGCGAGTGATGACGGTTGGCACGCCGGTCCGTGCGATAGCTTCGGCCCAGCGCGCGGCCGGCGGTTGGAGCAGGCCGTTGTGCACGGAGCCGTGATAGGTGCCGACCGCCAATGTGAGCCAACGCTCCAGCTCGCGCAGTGTCAGGGCGGCCATTTTTTCGGAGGCGTATTCCCCACGCTGGTCTGGGTTGGAGAAGGTCGTCCCTGGCAATTCGTCGTGGATCATCTGCATCGCCGTGCCGATGATCCGTTCCACGATGCCGCCGTAGTGCGGCTGCCCGAGCGGGCGATAGTCCAACCGAATGCCATGCTGCTCGCAGCCACGGCGCAGCGCCTCGCTCTTGAACTCGGCCGCGTTGTCCAGGTAAAGCAGCCTGGGCTTGCCGCTCATCGACCAGCCCATCTCTACGTCCAACGCTTCCAACCAAGGGCGCTTGTCGCAGCCGGCATGCACAAGACACAGGCCGACCGAGACGGCGGATGGTGCTTCCAACGTGACAACCATGCCAACCACGCAGCGGGTGAATACGTCGATGGCGAGGGTCAGGTACGGACGGCCAATCGGTTGCCGGTCGCGCTCGTCTACCACGATCAGGTCGATGACTGTGTGGTCGATCTGTACCTGCTCCAGCGGCGCAGAGACTGGCGGCGGAACGCCGCCGGCACCTTGCAGGGTGCGGGACGCATCCTGGCCTTCCCGAAGGCGAGTGGTCTTGAGTGGGTCAAGGCTCGCGATCCGCAACGCCACCGTGTTGCGCGCCGGCACCCGCAGCTTTTGCAGCTTGCACGCCCGCGCAACTTCGCGGTGGAACGCCGCCAGGCTGCGCTTTTGCTTGGTCAGGAAGCGCTTTTGCAGCAGCTCACGGATGATGCGCTCGACCGACTCCGGCAAGCGACCTTTACCTTTGCCACCGCTTGACTGTCCAAGAGCCAAGTCAGTGACCAGCCCAGAACCTTGCCGGGCACGGCGGATCAGGACGTAGACCTGCCGCTGGGACAGACCCAGTGCCTGGGCTGCCGCACCGGCCGCTTCATGCCCGACCGTCTCCGACTGCGCCAACGGCCCAATGATCTCTGCGCGACGACGCGCACGCTCCCATGCCTGATCTGGAAGGGTGGCTACGCCGTGTTCGGCAATCGGTACGGTATCGGTCGCCATGCTCACCTCGCTTTGGTGCACACGAGTATTGAGCATAGACGAGTTTCGTGCAGATGAGTTCTGATATTGAGCAATCAGGAGTCGTATGCACAACAGGCTTCATGCCTCGTTGATTGGTGCAGTCGTCTTCTGAAAATGACACAGGTTAGGGTATAGCCCAAATTGACATGGCGTCTGCCGGTAAGCTAAAATGAGTTTCCCAAAGGCTAAGCCTTTAATCAATCGGAATTTCCACCCGTGTAAGCCTCCTTCCTCGCTGCGATCTCAGTATTACCTCCACCTGTCGCACGAGGCTGCACGTCCGATTCATTGCGTCTTTCCGTTCCTGGATTTCCTGGTTCCCTCTCATTTCCGCTGGCCGGAAAGACGTGTTCACGTTCGCCCCTTGCCCCTGTGGCAGGCACAATCAATGGAATCAAGAATGATGAAATCCTTACGCCAGGACTGGCTTTCCAATGTCCGAAACGATCTTTTAGCGGGCATGGTTGTCGCGCTAGCGCTTATCCCTGAAGCAATTGCCTTTTCGATTATCGCCGGGGTCGATCCCAAAGTGGGCTTGTATGCTTCGTTCAGTATCGCTGCAATTATCGCGTTTGCAGGCGGCCGCCCAGGTATGATTTCCGCCGCCACCGGTGCAATGGCTCTGGTCATGGTCACGCTGGTCAAGGACCATGGCTTGCAATATCTGCTGGCCGCCACGATCCTGACGGGAATTCTGCAAATCCTTGCTGGCTGGCTTAGACTCGGCGCGCTGATGCGCTTCGTCTCGCGGTCCGTCATCACAGGTTTTGTCAACGCGCTGGCGATTCTGATCTTCATGGCGCAGCTGCCCGAGCTGACCAACGTGAGCTGGCACGTATACGCGATGACGGCGGCAGGTCTGGCTATCATTTACCTGTTTCCATACATCACCAAGGCTGTTCCCTCCCCGCTGGTCGCTATCGTGGTATTGACCGCCGTGGCGATCCTCGCCGGTATCGATATCCGCACTGTGGGCGACATGGGCAAGCTACCTGACAGCTTGCCGGTGTTCCTGTTACCTGATCTGCCGTTGAACCTGGAGACGCTTTCAATCATCTTCCCGGTATCGGCTACGCTTGCCGTCGTCGGACTGCTTGAGTCCATGATGACCGCTTCGATTGTGGATGACCTGACCGACTCCAATAGCAATAAGAACCGTGAGTGCGTGGGCCAAGGCATCGCCAATATCGCCACGGGCTTCCTCGGGGGCATGGCCGGTTGCGCCATGATTGGTCAGTCAGTAATCAATGTAAAGTCCGGAGGACGCGGAAGGCTTTCTACCCTTGCAGCCGGCGTATTCCTATTGCTGATGGTGGTGTTCATCGGCGATTGGGTTGCGCGGATTCCGATGGCGGCCCTGGTCGCTGTAATGATCATGGTATCCATCGGAACCTTTAACTGGGCCTCGATCCGCAACTTGCGCGATCATCCAAAAAGTTCCAGCCTAGTCATGGTGGCCACGGTTGTCGTCGTCGTCATGACGCACGACTTGGCCAAGGGCGTGCTGGTAGGGGTGCTCCTGTCTGGCTTTTTCTTCGCCAATAAAGTGGGACAGATCCTGCGCGTGAGTTCAATGTCCGAAGACGAGGGCCGTGTGCGTACCTATCAAGTAGCCGGCCAGGTCTTTTTTGCTTCGGCGGATCGGTTCGTTAATGCCTTCGACTACAAGGAAGTCATCGACCGAGTTCGTATCGATGTCAGCCGCGCCCACTTCTGGGACATTACGGCGGTTAGCGCCTTAGACAAGGTAGTCGTCAAATTCCGCCGCGATGGGACGGAGGTCGAGGTCATCGGGCTCAATGAGGCCAGCACCACGCTGGTGGACAAGTTTGCCGTGCATGACAAAGACGGCGCCGAAGACATGCTGATGGGTCATTAAACGGAGACATGACTATGAACAACGAGAACAAAGTGCTGGCATGTGTGGACCAATCGCACTTCGCCGAATATGTCGCCGACTACGCAGCTTGGGCCTCCCTCCGAATGAGCGCACCGCTGGAATTCCTGCATGTTATCGACCACCATCCAGAGATCGGATCGGGAAAGGATCATAGCGGTGCTATCGGGATTGACGCGCATGAGACGCTGCTGAAACAGCTTTCCGCCGAGGACGAAGCACGCACCACAGCCGCGCGGGAACAAGGCAGGGTCTTCTTGAACCGATTGCGCGAGCGTGCCCGTGCCGCCGGTGCCTGGTCCGTGGATGTGCGTCAGCGCCATGGCGAACTGGAAGAAACCATCGCGGAACAGGGAAGCGGTGTCCGCCTCGTCGTCTTGGGGCGTCGTGGCGAGACTGCCGACTCGACCGAACGCAAGCTGGGACGCAATGTTGAACGGGTGGTGCGTGCACTGCACCAGCCCGTCCTCACTGTGACGGCGAATTTCAAGGAACCGCAGCGCGTGATGATCGCTTTCGACGGTGGCATCGTCACCCGCCGCGGCGTGGAGATGGTGGCGACCAGCCCACTTTTCCGTGGCATCCCAATATATTTGCTGATGTCTGGTAAGGAAAGTCGGGACGCAGCAAAGCAGCTTGAATGGGCCAAAATGACGTTGGAGTCAGCAGGCTTTGAAGTGGTCGCTTCGCTCGCTTTCGGCGATGTGGATGCCATCATTGCCAAGACTGTGATTGACCAGTCCATCGACCTGCTTATCATGGGCGCATATAGCCATTCTCCGCTGCGCAGTCTGCTTTTTGGCAGCAAGACCAGCGATATCCTACACGCCGCCACCGTGCCGACACTGCTGCTCGGATAGCGTCAAAACATCGGCTCTACAAGGTCGATTAGTCCTTGTAGAGCCCCGCGAAATGACCGCCCGAACTCAGTAGGAGAACTCATGCCAGTCAGCTTTCTCTCGAATGACCAGCGCGAAAACTACGGCCGCTACGCCGGCCCACCGTCCCCTCACGACCTTGCCCGGTATTTTCACTTGGACGACACCGACCATGCGCTAATCGCGCAGAAGCGCGGCGCGCACAATCGGCTCGGCTTTGCCGTCCAACTCGGGACGGTGCGCTACTTGGGCACGTTCCTGGAAGACCCGCTGGCCGTGCCCCAGCCCGTGCTGCGGACGCTGGCCAAGCAACTGCGCATCGAGGCGTTGGACAAGGCGAGTGCCTACAGTGTTGGCGAGCAGCGCTGGCAGCATGCAACCGAGATTCGCGCGTCTTATGGATATGTCGATTTCACGGAACCCCTGATCGCCTTCCGCCTGACCCGGTGGCTGTACGCCCTTTGCTGGACCGGCACCGACCGGCCAAGCGTGCTGTTTGAGCGGGCCACGACATGGCTGGTGACGCACAAGGTGCTGCTGCCCGGTTGCACGACGCTCGAACGGTACGTTGCGCGCTTGCGCATCCGCGTCGAGGAGCGCCTTTGGCGCTCGCTTGCCAATGGGATCAGCCTGGACCAGCAAACCCGTCTGGAAGGCCTCCTGGTCTCTTCTGGCGGTACGCGAAATTCGCCGCTGGATCGCCTGCGTACCGGCCCGGTAGTGGCCAGCAGCCGGTCGATGAGCCTGGCGCTGATGCGGCTGCAAGCCGTCCGTGAGCTTGGCATCCGGTTGCCGGCCGCCACGCGCATCCCGGCCACGCGGGTCGCGGCCTTGGCCCGCTTCGCCGGAGCCGCCAAGGCCAGCGCGATTCTGCGCCTGCCGGCGCTGCGCCGCTTGGCAACGCTGGTCGCGTTCGTGCACTGCCTCGAAGCATCGGCACAGGACGACGCCCTGGAGGTCCTTGAGGTCATCTTGCGGGAGCTTTTCGGTGACGCTGTGAAAGCCGACAGAAAATCGCGCCTCCGATCGCTCAAAGACCTTGACGAAGCGGCGGCCACCCTCGCCAGCGCCTGCCAGTTGCTGCTGGACGAAACTGTGCCGGATGCCGAGCTGCGCAAACAGTTGTTCGCGCGGATTTCGCCGGACGCGCTCGCGCTGGCCATGGCCGGCGTCAACAAGCTGATTCGGCCGACCGACAACGTGTACTACCAGGAGCTGGATGCCAAGTACAAGACCGTGCGCCGCTTCCTGCCTGCGCTGGCCGAACACGTTCAGTTTGGCGCGAATGCCGCAGGAGAGCCGTTCATCGCTGCATTCGCCTGGCTTCGCGCCAACATGACGGTGAAGCGTCCGGGCAACGATGCGCCGCGCGACATCATCACCAAGCCGTGGCAACGCCATGTGCTGCGCGAGGATGATGCCATCGACTTCCACGCTTATACTTTCTGCGTTTTGTCAGAATTGCGTATCGCGCTGCGCCGACGCGATGTGTTCGTGGCCCCGAGCTGGCGGTACGCCGACCCGCGCGCCGGCCTGCTCGATAGCGCTGAATGGGAATCGACGCGCCCGATCATTTGCCGCACGCTCGGCCTGTCGGCGGTGCCGGGGCCGACCTTGACCGCGCTGGCCGATGAACTGGACCGAACCTACCAGGCGGTCGCCGCCAGGTTGCCCGAGAATCCGGCCGTGCGCTTCGATAAGGTGGGCGACAAACAAGAACTGGTGCTCAGCCCGTTGGACAAAATGGATGAGCCGGCGTCGCTGATCGCGCTACGCGCCAAGGTCATGGGCATGCTGCCACGCGTCGACCTGCCGGAACTGATCCTGGAGATTGCCGCACGCACCCGCTTCACGGACGCCTTCACCCATATATCGGAGCGTACCGCGCGAGCTTCCGATCTACATGTGAGCATTTGCGCGGTGCTGATGGCCGAAGCCTGCAACACTGGTCCAGAGCCACTGATTCGCGGCGACGTGCCGGCGCTTAAGCGCGACAGGCTATCCTGGGTGGACCAGAACTACCTGCGCGACGACACTATCACCGCAGCGAATACACTGCTGGTCGCCGCACAGAGCCGTTCCGCGCTTGCCAGCTTGTGGGGTGGCGGCGAGGTCGCCTCGGCCGACGGCATGCGGTTCGTGGTGCCGGTGCGATCAGTGCATTCCGGGCCGAACCCGAAATACTTCGGCGTCGGGCGCGGCGTTACCTGGTACAACCTGATATCGAACCAGTTTTCAGGACTGAACGACATCACGGTGCCGGGCACGCTGCGCGACAGCCTGGTACTGCTGGCCGTGGTCCTGGAACAGCAGACTGACCTTCAGCCGACCCAGATCATGACGGACACGGGGGCCTACAGCGATGTGGTTTTCGGCCTGTTCCGCTTGCTTGGGTACCGATTCAGCCCGCGCCTGGCTGATGTCGGCGGTACCCGCTTCTGGCGAATCGACCCGAAGGCCGACTACTGCCTGCTCAATTCTGTATCCGGACACAATATCAGCCTGCAAAAGATCGAACCGCATTGGGATGACATGCTGCGCTTGGCCGGCTCGCTCAAGCTCGGCCGGGTACCGGCCGCTGGCATCATGCGCACGCTCCAGGTCGGCGAACGCCCGACCAGGCTGGCCCAGGCCATCGCTGAGTTCGGCCGGATCGACAAGACGCTGCACACGCTGACCTACATCGATGACGAAGCCAAGCGCCGGGGCACGCTGACCCAGCTCAACCGTGGCGAGGGGCGGCACAGCGTCGCTCGCGCAGTTTTCCATGGCAAGCGCGGCGAGCTGCGGCAGCACTATCGCGAAGGACAGGAAGATCAGCTCGGTGCGCTCGGCCTTGTGCTCAACATGATCGTGCTGTGGAACACGAGTTACATGGAAGCGGCGCTGAACCAGTTGCGCGTGGACGGCTTCGCGGTCAGGGATGAGGACGTAGCCAGGCTGTCGCCGTTGCTGCACGAGCATATCAACATGTTGGGACGGTACTCGTTCTCGGTACCGGATGCAGTGGCCAAGGGCGAGCTGCGTCCGTTGCGCAACCCAGCGAGCGATGAGTAGATACGTCAGTCAGGATATGGCCAGAAATAGCACATAGGCTCAACAGGACAGGCACCCGCGTCGCGCGTGCCTGTTGGTTCAAGAAGCCTGAACCAGGCTTACCGCCCGATTTTCTCCGTTTTCCATAACCGCCCCTGATCTCCTTAACCGGGTTTTCCGTTCCACTGCACCTCAAACCCCATGCTTGAGACAGAGCGTAGTTGCCTGGAAATCGCCCAGCAACTGCAGGCGGTCGAAAGCGCCGTTGGCAATGCCAAGAAAGCGCTCGTTCACGATCACATCGAACATTGCCTCGAACACGCTATCGGCGACAACACCAAGGATTCCGCTGAAGCCATCCGCGAATTCAAAGAAATCACCAAGTATTTGTAAGGAACACTGGCATGACTGATTTTTCTACCCTCCTGCAACAAGGAGCGGGTAACGCTTGGCTTTTCATTCCGAGCGCCATTTTGCTCGGCGCCTTACACGGGCTTGAACCAGGGCATTCCAAGACTATGATGGCCGCTTTCATCGTGGCTATTCGCGGCACTGTCGGGCAGGCGGTGATGCTTGGACTTGCCGCGACCATCTCACACACAGCGGTAGTCTGGCTTGTTGCAATCATAGGTATGTACTTCGGTAGCCAATGGGATGCGGAGACCACCGAGCCATATTTTCAGCTTGCGTCGAGCGTTTTGATTATCGGTATTGCGCTGTGGATGGCCTGGCGCACTTGGCGTCAATCTTTGGCGCAAACATCCCACGATCATGCGCTGCACACGCAGGGTCATGAAGAAACCAAATGGGTGGATACGGGGCATGGCACTGTCCGTGTGGAAATATTCGAGACAGGTGTACCACCGCGCTTCCGATTTTATGACGAAGGAAACCAAGGACAAAGTTGGCAAGCCGGTGACGTTCTCATACAGACGATGCGTGGTGATGGCTCGACGCAGCAATTCGCTTTTGTACAGCGAGATGGCTTCCTGGAGTCAATCGACGACATCCCTGAGCCGCATGCCTTCACTGCTCGCCTTTCCCTTATTCATGGTGAGCATGGCCATCACTATGACCTAGTGTATGAGGAGGATGAGCATCATCATGGCCACGAACACGCCTCTGCGACAAACGGACTGGATGTCAGCAGTCCGGACTATCAGGACCCACACGAGTTGGCACATGCCAACGACATCAAGCAACGCTTCCAGAATCGCGAGGTCACAAATAGCCAGATTGTGATATTCGGCATCACCGGAGGCCTGATTCCGTGTCCCGCCGCCATTACGGTACTGCTACTCTGCTTGCAGCTCAAGAAGGTGGCGTTGGGCGCCACCCTGGTGCTTTGTTTCAGCATCGGCCTGGCGTTAACGATGGTTTTCTCAGGCGTTATTGCTGCCATTAGTGTGCGCCATGCTTCAAAACGCTGGTCTGGTTTCGGTGAGTTCGCTCGTAAAGCCCCTTACTTCTCTAGCGGCCTCATCGTCCTGGTTGGTCTTTACGTTGGCTACCACGGCTGGATTGCTTTGTTATAGTTGTGTCGCAGGTGCGTTTTCGTGTGACCTATCACCGACTACGAGCGCCACCGTCCGTTGAAGTAAAAGTGCCCGATTATCTGAAGCGAATTTGCCAATCGCCGCCGCATATGAAGCAAAAGTGCCGCAATCCCGTCGCTCCAGAACGGACGGCTAATAAAGGCGGTAAGTTGGCCTTGGCTGTCTAAATTGGCTCAAACAAAAATACGTGATGAAGTTCAAGGTGATCTTCGCCATTTTCAAAATATAAGGTTCCAATCGTACGGACTTTTCTATTTGCCAACTGGAATATGGAATTCGGATCTTGTGATGAATTGGAAGGCTTTTCAACAAATAGCTGCTTATAGTAAAGATCCGTATGATATTCAGAGAACGTTGGCTCACCGTTAGGATTCAAATGAAAACAGCAAAAAGTCCGCTTTTTTGTTTGCTGTTTGATTGTGTTGAGAGTGCCTTTAGATACGGTAATGAATTCCGCCGATTTATTTACGCGCGACAAATGCATGCCATTGATATCGGAACTTAAGACCATCCGATTCCATGTGTGAGAAATGCACTCGATGAAATCGGCCGAGGTCAAGTCAAAATCTAGGAATGCAAAATAGGTCAGGAGAAGCGACAGCTTCTCGGTGAGTCTAGGAATAACTGATGCTGACGCGCTACCAAAAGTTATCGTTTTCCCGTGAGCAACATCATCTCTAAAGTTCTTCAAAGTTACAAAATCAGAGTGCGTCAAATTGATAATCTTCAGAACGTCTTGATCAACATTTGAAACCACGTGTTGATACTTATCGACGAAGGAATGATCTATCGAACCAAAGATCTTAGTTGCTAGCTCAACGATATCAGCACTTTGTTCTGTATTCAAATTCGATACGGTTGATAGCTCCCTGCTGAAGTGATTAATTCTATTCGTAGCTGACTTGCTGTTTTTCTTGGGCAGTGATTTTGTCTTGAAATCTACGTAGGAGTCGAGAAGGAAAACATAGGCGGCAACTTTGTATTCCCAGAAATCCTGATATCGCTTCATTGAAGACAGTCTGATCCAATTGGGATCGCGCAATTCTGAATTAAAGAATGCTTGCGCGATGACTTGCCATTTTGCATCCTCATCTAAGATTCTTCGCTTTAGCAGATATCGCATTCCATTTTTGGCATCTCGTTCATCTTCTTCCACTTTTTCATAGTGAGGAAAATAAATAGAGTGCCATTTCCCGTTCTTATCTTTGGCGCGAACAGTGAGTACCGACACCGGTAGTGCCAATAGAATGGAGAACAGCGTGCAAAGACTAGTAACGAGGGAACGGATGTCGATCACTCCGAGATGAGAGTGAGAGTTTTCGACCAAAACAACCGCTGTATTGAGAATTTCGCTTCTCTCAGCTGTTGCTGTTAGATCAGTATGTGGATCAATTGCGAGGCAAAAATTTCCCAATGGAGATGTTACGTTTGCAGAGATTCTTGAAGGTCGGTTCTTCCATTGAACGGAAGTCCCGACGTCACCAATGATTCGTTCCCATTGAAAAAACCATTGAGTGATGTGGGTCATTTCGATTTCGATGGAATCGAAAGCATTAAATGCTTCGCCAGCAAGAATGTATTCTGCATAAACGTCGCCGAAATGCAGCTCACAATTAAACAGCGTATAGGATCTGCCTTCAAGTGAAGTTGCTACCAATCTTTCATAAGATTTTTCCGTATCAAATTTCGCAATTGTTCCCCCTCGAAATCTGAGTGAAATTGCTTTTCGTGGGCCAAAGGCCAACGTCGCATTTCCAACCTTTCCCAATTCATCATGAAAGACATCAACGGGGAAAGAATGGTCATCATTAAAAGAAATATTGTTCGTCATAGCACTTGCATGGCCTAAGCTATAAAGGTTTTTTAGATTCGAGTTATGTGAACCTCTACCGACGTGCCACGCCCCCATAAAGCGTATCAACGACCGTCTTCAGTATCTTGACCAAGCTCCGCACGTCGGCTTCCTCGATCGGTACTTTGCGCCCGACCGGAAGTCTACTATCCGTCTTGCGGACGAACTCCTCGTCAACAATGCCCATCTTGTGTGCTAATAAGTGACGCTTTTGAAATTGCTCGCATACAAAATCCCATTCGTCCTGGGCTACTCCAGCCCCAATATCGAAGCCTTCCTCCTTTTGGAGCTTGGTGCGCGCGGCATCGATGTTCTGAAATGACAGTTTGTAGGCCAACCCGGCACAGTGCTCTCGTCCAAAGCCGTCGAATGCCGATACCACGTCTTCCAGCGCATTTTCAACGAGTTTGGCTTGCACGTTCGCCTCGGCGCCGGCGGCCAGATCCAGCAATTTCAAAGACAGATCAAAATTCGCACAGGCGATTTGCTGCGAATTGTGAACACCGCAGTCGGGACAATAGCCAAACGCACCGTAAATTGTGTATTGCAGCGTGCAGGCAGCGCACGTCACGCGCTCTTCCAGCTCACGCTCGGAATAACGCGCAATCGGAGTGGGCTCACCCTTGACGGTGATGCCGATGGAAATGAAGGCGTTTCTGTCGGGGCGACGCTCCATTTTCTTCATTTCGCCCAGCAAATGGCGGCTGACCTCGTGAAGCGCCACTGATTGCGCATACTCGATCTGCGCCTTCGTCCAGAAGGTGTCGTGACCGTCAACGTGATTGCAGTAGGGACAGTGACAGCCAGGAACGTCCGGTATGCCGGTGCCGCCCTTGATCTTGAAGTATTTCTCGCATTCGGGGCATTCCCGTCCCAGATAACCTTCGTCATCCGGCTCGATCGGTACTGAAAACTCCATTACGTCCCTTTCGCTGATAGCTTCTTGTATGGTTTCTTACGAAGGTGCCATTGTCGACGCTATTGGCATAAATATTTTCTCTGATGAGCCATCGGGCGGCGTTTAATCTTTCAGCTTCTTAAGTACGTCATCTTGAGCAGCCTGTTTGGCTTGGGCATCACTAATTTTTTGTTTGATACTCTGAATCGCAGAGTCTCGTTCTTTTCTGGAGATTTGCTTGATATCTACATTTTTTCCATCTCGATCAATGTGGATCTGGATTAGTTGATCCTCTTTGAAATAATAACGATGCAATTTCGAATCTCTCGTCAACCATCCGGTAGTTAGCAATTTATATTTCAGATACTCAGTTCCCTCGTCATCCTTGCGACATTCGATAGGTTTATCCCACACATCAAGTTTCTTTTTCGCTACACATCGCTCTTCGTACTGCGTCTCTGGCAGAAGAAATGAGATGCTTTCATAGCTTAATTTTTCCGGCACTCTTTGATCTTGAGGTAACTCGGTTTTATAGGTGCCGTCATCCAGAAAATAGTCCTTATACTCAAGACTCAACGACGCGTTCAAAGTCTTCACGCCCAGCAAGGTAGTCTTGTCTGTTCGAGCACATTCAAAGTGACCGTAGCCTGATTTACAATCCTTGAAACCCATTTTCTTTGCCTCTTCAATACGCCCCGGCAATTTATAGCCATCGAAATCGATCACGTTAAATCGACGTACTGGCTCAGCTTTTCCCCCGCATGCGGCAATGAGCAAAGGACACGCCGCAATCAATGCGTAGAGATAGATTTTTCCCATCATATTCTTAGAGATATAAATTAAAAATTGCTGCCATGTGAAAGCCACAAGACACCCCCATCGCCGTACGATTGATGCCTACATTTTGTTGTAGGTCTGTTCAGGCGGAAAAGATTTTAGTATTTTTACGTCATTCTGATGGGAATGTTTGGCGACCATCTCAATGGTCGCAAACAATCAAACTTCATGAGAGACGTTCGCATGAATCATGCCTTGCTCTGCTTATGCTGGAATACCCTTTATTTCCCTAGCGATAAGCAGCCTGCCATGGCGTTGTAGCATTTTGCAGACAGTGTTGGTGTCACCTAGCCCATTTGCCATCAAGATGAGATTGCTTGCAGCGTCCGTGACCTTCGCGCTACCGTTGAAAAAGACTAACAGCGAGGAGTTTTTAATGGATGCCATTAGTGCCAAGTGTGGCCATTTGAAGCGTAGACTAAAGAGAAACGAACGACTAACTGTAGT
>NZ_LFLT01000059.1 GCF_001189955.1 Herbaspirillum chlorophenolicum
TTTCCTTCAAGGAACGAATTGTTTACTTAACTTTAAACCGTGATCCGTCCCACACGGGACGGATCGATACTTTCTCGCCTTACTTGGCCTTCGAAGTGACGATTGCGTCGATCACGTTCTTGGGCGCTTCGGAGTAGTGCTTGAATTCCATCGAGTAGGTTGCGCGGCCTTGCGTCGCCGAACGCAGCGTCGTCGAGTAACCGAACATTTCCGACAGCGGAACTTCAGCCTTGATGATCTTGCCGCCACCGCCGGCGATTTCATCCATGCCCTGCACCATACCGCGGCGGGACGACAGGTCGCCCATCACGGTACCGGCGTAGTCTTCCGGTGTTTCCACTTCGACAGCCATCATCGGCTCCAGAATCACCGGGCTGGCGCGACGGCAACCGTCCTTGAACGCCATCGAACCGGCCATACGGAACGCGTTTTCGTTCGAGTCCACATCGTGGTACGAACCGAAGAACAGCGTGACCTTGACGTCAACCACCGGATAGCCTGCCAGCACGCCGGTATTGAGGGTTTCACGAACGCCCTTTTCAACCGCCGGGATGAATTCGCGAGGAACGGTACCGCCCTTGATCGCGTCGACGAATTCAAAGCCCTTGCCGGCTTCTTGCGGCTCGATCTTCAGCACAACGTGACCGTACTGACCACGGCCGCCCGACTGCTTGACGAACTTGCCTTCGGACTCTTCGCAGGTCTTGCGGATGGTTTCGCGGTAAGCCACTTGCGGCTTGCCGACGGTCGCTTCAACGTTGAACTCGCGCTTCATGCGGTCGACGATGATGTCCAGGTGCAGCTCGCCCATACCGGCGATGATGGTCTGGCCCGATTCTTCGTCGGTACGCACGCGGAACGACGGATCTTCAGCTGCCAGGCGGTTCAGGGCCAGGCCCATCTTTTCCTGGTCGGCCTTGGTCTTGGGCTCGACAGCTTGCGAGATCACCGGCTCAGGGAAGACCATGCGTTCCAGCACGACCACAGCCTTGTCGTCGCACAGGGTGTCGCCGGTGGTGGTGTCTTTCAGACCCACGACTGCGGCGATGTCGCCGGCCAGCATTTCCTTGATTTCTTCACGCTGGTTGGCGTGCATCTGAACGATACGGCCAATACGCTCTTTCTTCGACTTCACCGAGTTCAGCACGGTGTCGCCCGAATTCAGGGTACCCGAGTAGCAACGGATGAAGCACAGTTGGCCGACGAACGGGTCGGTTGCGATCTTGAATGCCAGCGCCGAGAACTTCTCGGTGTCGTCGGCCTTGCGCACGACCGGCTCGTCGTCTTCGTCCAGACCCGGAACCGGCGGAATGTCGATCGGCGACGGCAGGTATTCGATCACGCCGTCCAGCATGGCTTGCACGCCCTTGTTCTTGAATGCGGTACCGCACATCATCGGGACGATTTCGCCCGAGATGGTGCGTTGACGAATCGCGCTCTTGATTTCGGCTTCGGTCAGGTCGCCTTCTTCCAGGTACTTGTTCATCAGGTCTTCCGACGCTTCAGCGGCGGTTTCGACCAGGTTTTCACGCCACTTCTGGGCTTCAGCCTTCAGGCCTTCAGGAATGTCGCGGTAGTCGAACTTCATGCCCTGGCTGGCGTCGTCCCAGTAGATCGCGCGCATCTTGACCAAGTCGATCACGCCTTCGAAGTTTTCTTCGGCGCCGATAGGCACTTGCATCGGGATCGGGTTGGCCTTCAGGCGAGCGCGCATCTGCTCGTACACCTTGAAGAAGTTGGCGCCGGTACGGTCCATCTTGTTGACGAATGCCAGACGGGGAACCTTGTACTTGTTGGCCTGACGCCACACGGTTTCCGACTGCGGCTGCACGCCGCCGACTGCGCAGTAAACCATGCAGGCGCCGTCCAGGACGCGCATCGAGCGCTCGACTTCAATAGTGAAGTCAACGTGGCCCGGGGTGTCGATGATGTTGATGTGGTGAGCCGGGAAGTTGTTCGCCATGCCCTTCCAGTAACAGGTGGTAGCAGCCGACGTAATCGTGATGCCGCGCTCTTGCTCCTGTTCCATCCAGTCCATGGTGGCGGCGCCATCGTGCACTTCACCGATCTTGTGGTTCACGCCTGTGTAAAACAGCACGCGCTCGGTCGTGGTGGTTTTACCAGCATCGATGTGCGCGGAAATACCGATATTGCGGTAGCGCTCAATGGGGGTCTTGCGAGCCATGATTTATTCCTAAGTCTTTAATGCACGAAACCGAGCGTCAATTTTTTCAAATAAACGCTCGGCTCGAACCAATTCAGATATAGACAAGGACCCCGCCGATGCAACGAGGGCCCCGTCCTGTCTTTGTTAGAAGCGGAAGTGCGAGAACGCCTTGTTCGCTTCTGCCATACGGTGCACTTCATCACGCTTCTTCATTGCACCACCACGGCCTTCGGCCGCTTCCATCAACTCACCACCCAGGCGTTGCGGCATGGACTTCTCGCTGCGCTTGTTGGCGGCTTCGCGCAACCAGCGCATCGACAGTGCCATACGGCGCACCGGACGCACTTCAACAGGCACCTGGTAGTTGGCGCCGCCAACGCGGCGCGACTTCACTTCAACCATCGGCTTGCAATTGGAGATCGCTGCAGCGAACACTTCCAGAGGGTCCTTGCCGGACTTTTGCTGGATGTGGTCAAAAGCGCCATAGATGATGTTTTCAGCAACCGACTTCTTGCCCGACAGCATCAGAACGTTGACGAACTTGGCGACATCAACATTACCGAACTTCGGATCCGGCAAAATTTCCCGCTTGGGGACTTCACGACGACGTGGCATTTCAATTCCTTTCAATCTTCAGTTGAGTGGGCGAACTCTGAGACTTCGCTTCAACATCGCCTGCACTCGCGGAGACCATCATGACCTCCACTTACTCGGCCCATCCGGACCGACACTTTTACCAGGCGACAAGCGCCATGATAAAGACCAATTATTACTTCTTCGCTGCCTTGGCACGCTTGGCGCCGTACTTCGAGCGAGCTTGCTTACGATCCTTGACGCCCTGGGTATCCAGTGCACCGCGAACCATGTGGTAACGCACACCCGGCAAGTCCTTCACACGGCCGCCGCGGATCAGCACGACACTGTGTTCTTGCAGGTTGTGGCCTTCGCCGCCGATGTACGAAATGACTTCGAAACCGTTGGTCAGGCGCACCTTGGCGACCTTACGCAGCGCGGAGTTCGGCTTCTTCGGAGTGGTGGTGTAAACACGGGTGCAAACGCCGCGTTTCTGCGGGCTGTTTTCCAGCGCCGGCGATTTGCTCTTCACGATCGCGGAGACGCGTGGTTTGCGAATCAGTTGATTGATGGTTGGCATCGTTTTAATCCAACAAAGTACAACATTGAAAACAGGTTCCGGAAACGGTTGCCCGGAACCACACAAGAAACTTGCGCGAGAGAAACTGCGCGTTTCGATTTAAGACCGGGAGGGAGATAAGCGTCGCAACAGCGAAACTTCAGACCAAAGAACGCATAAGCCCGGGCGAGCCTAAATTCGAGAACTCGCGAGTATATGCCTGAAAGGCCATTTGGTCAACCCGGTCGGGGCCTTTACCATTTTGGCAGGCTTTCTGACGCCAAATTGCGACGTTTGACATATGTCAATCAAGCAACTTTGGGAAAGTCTGCCGCCACGAATAAAAAACGGCACCGGAAGCTATTCCGGTGCCGCTTCTGTCTTGCATCACGCTCACTGGGAGGCAACCGATGCTTCCGGCTGCCTCAGGCAACTCAAGCTTCGCTTTCGTTGCCGCCGCCAATGGCTTCGGCCGATGGTGCTTCTTCCTCGAACGCATCCGAGTGGGATGTACGTTCGGCTTCGAGCAGTGCTGCACGCTCTTCGGCTTCCCAGACATCCTTCTCCTTGCGGGCGCGGTGGAAGGCCAGACCGGTACCGGCCGGGATCAGGCGGCCGACGATCACGTTTTCCTTCAGGCCGCGCAGGCCATCCTTCTTGCCCATGATGGCCGCTTCGGTCAGCACGCGGGTGGTTTCCTGGAACGATGCCGCCGAGATGAACGAATCGGTCGACAGCGATGCCTTGGTAATACCCAGCAGAACGTTCTCGTAAGTCGCCGGCAACTTGCCTTCTGCGGTCACGCGATCGTTCTCGTCCAGCAGCTCCGAACGCTCGACCTGCTCACCGGTGATGTAGTTGGTATCGCCCGGCTCCACCACTTGCACGCGGCGCAGCATCTGGCGCACGATCACTTCGATGTGCTTGTCGTTGATCTTCACGCCTTGCAGACGGTACACGTCCTGCACTTCGTCGACGATGTAACGCGCCAGCGCTTCGATACCCAGGAGACGCAGGATGTCCTGCGGATCGGCCGGGCCGTCCACGATCATTTCGCCCTTGTTCACCACCTGGCCGTCGTGCACCAGCACTTGCTTGTCCTTGGTGATCAGGAACTCGTGCTTGGTGCCTTCCATGTCGGTGATTTCCAGGCGCTGCTTGCCCTTGGTTTCCTTACCGAACGCCACCGTACCGGTGACTTCTGCCAGCATGCCGGCGTCCTTCGGCGAACGTGCTTCGAACAGTTCGGCCACGCGCGGCAGACCACCGGTAATGTCACGGGTCTTCTGCGACTCGGTCGGGATACGCGCCAGCACTTCACCGACGTGCACTTGCTGGCCATCCTTGACGGTGATCAGCGCACCGACCTGGAAGCCGATGGTCACGGCGTGCTCGGTACCGGCGATCTTGACTTCATCGCCTTGTTCGTTCAACAGCTTGACCTGCGGACGCATGACCTTGGCAGCCGACGAACCGCGACGCTTGGCATCGATAACCACCAGGGTCGACAAGCCGGTGACTTCGTCGATCTGCTTGGCAACGGTAGAACCTTCTTCCACGTTCTCGAACTTCACGGTACCGGTGTACTCGGTGATGATAGGACGGGTCAGCGGATCCCAGGTTGCCAGTGCGGTACCGGCCTTGATCACCAGGCCATCCTTGACGATCAGGGTCGCGCCGTACGGCACTTTGTGGCGCTCGCGCTCACGGCCCAGGTCGTCGGTGATCAGCACTTCGCCGGAACGCGAAATGACGATCAACTCGCCCTTGCCATTGGTCACGTAACGCATCGCCGCGGTGAAGCGGACGGTGCCGTTGGACTTGGCTTCCACCGACGATGCCACCGCTGCACGCGAAGCCGCGCCACCGATGTGGAAGGTACGCATGGTCAGCTGGGTACCCGGTTCGCCGATCGACTGCGCAGCGATCACACCCACGGCTTCGCCGGAGTTGACCAGCAGGCCTCGGCCCAGGTCGCGGCCGTAGCACTTGGCGCACAGGCCATAGCGGGTGTCGCAAGTCAGCGGAGTACGGACCTTCACTTCGTCGATGCCCAGACGCTCGATCTCTTCGACCGTGTCTTCATCCATCAGGGTACCGGCTTCGTACAGGGTCGCCTGGTCTTCCGGATTGATGATGTCAGTTGCCGCGACACGGCCGAGGATACGGTCGCGCAGCGCTTCGATCACTTCACCGCCTTCAACCAGCGCCTTCATCAGCGCGCCGTTCGACGTGCCGCAATCGTCTTCGATCACGACCAGATCCTGGGTCACGTCCACCAGACGGCGGGTCAGGTAACCGGAGTTCGCGGTCTTCAGCGCGGTGTCGGCCAGACCCTTACGGGCGCCGTGCGTCGAGATGAAGTACTGCAGAACGTTCAGGCCTTCGCGGAAGTTCGCGGTAATCGGCGTCTCGATGATGGAGCCGTCAGGCTTGGCCATCAGGCCACGCATACCGGCCAGCTGGCGAATCTGTGCAGCCGAACCACGGGCGCCGGAGTCGGCCATCATATAAATCGCGTTGAACGATTCCTGAGTGGTCTTCTTGCCTTCGCGGGTGACGACGTCTTCCACCTTCAGCTGGTCCATCATGGCCTTGCCGACTTCGTCGCCGGCCTTGCCCCAGATGTCCACTACCTTGTTGTAACGCTCGCCGGCGGTCACCAGACCGGAGGCGTATTGCTGTTCGATCTGCTTGACTTCCGATTCGGCAGCCGCGATCAGGGTCGCCTTTTGCGGCGGCACCAGCATGTCGTCCACGCAGATCGAGATACCGGCGCGGGTCGCAAGGCGGAAGCCCGACTGCATCAGCTGGTCGGCAAACACCACGGTGGCGCGCAGGCCGCACTTGCGGAACGACGTGTTGATCAGCTTCGAGATTTCCTTCTTCTTCAGCGCGCGGTTCAGCACCGAGAACGGCAAGCCCTTGGGCAGGATCTCGGACAGGATGGCGCGGCCGACGGTGGTCTCGTAGCGCTTGATGGTCTTGACGAACTCGCCGGTTGCCGGATCCTTCGGATGCTCGACGATACGCACGGTCACGCGGGTAGCCAGCTCGACTTCCTTGTTGTCGTAGGCGCGGATGACTTCCGACACGTCCGGGAACAGCATGCCTTCGTTCTTGCCGTTGATGGCTTCACGGGTGGCGTAGTACAGGCCCAGCACGATATCCTGCGACGGCACGATCGACGGTTCGCCGTTGGACGGGAACAAGATGTTGTTGGAGGCCAGCATCAGGGTGCGGGCTTCCATCTGCGCTTCGATCGACAGCGGCACGTGGACAGCCATCTGGTCGCCGTCGAAGTCGGCGTTGAACGCCGCGCAAACCAGCGGGTGCAGCTGGATCGCCTTGCCTTCGATCAGGACCGGCTCGAACGCCTGGATACCCAGACGGTGCAGGGTCGGCGCACGGTTCAGCATGACCGGGTGTTCGCGGATGACTTCTTCCAGGATGTCCCAGACCACCGGCTCTTGCGCTTCCACCAGCTTCTTGGCGGCCTTGATGGTGGTCGACAGACCCATCAGCTCCAGCTTGTTGAAGATGAACGGCTTGAACAGTTCCAGCGCCATCAGCTTGGGCAAACCGCACTGGTGCAGCTTGAGCTGCGGACCCACCACGATGACCGAACGGCCCGAGTAGTCGACGCGCTTGCCCAGCAAGTTTTGACGGAAACGGCCGCCCTTGCCCTTGATCATTTCAGCCAGCGACTTCAGCGGACGCTTGTTGGCGCCGGTCATCGCCTTGCCGCGACGGCCGTTGTCCAGCAGCGAGTCAACCGCTTCCTGCAGCATGCGCTTTTCGTTGCGCGTGATGATTTCCGGAGCGCGCAATTCCATCAGGCGCTTCAGGCGGTTGTTACGATTGATGACGCGGCGGTACAGGTCGTTCAGGTCGGAGGTCGCGAAGCGGCCGCCGTCCAGCGGCACCAGCGGACGCAGTTCCGGCGGCAGCACCGGCAGCACTTCCATGATCATCCAGTCGGGCTTGATGCCCGAGCGCTGGAACGCCTCCAGCACCTTCAGGCGCTTGGCGTACTTCTTGATCTTGGCTTCGGACTTGGATTCCTTCAGTTCCTGGCGCAGGGTTTCCGCGTCGCGGTCGATATCGATCGAGCGCAGCAGTTCGCGGATACCTTCGGCGCCCATGAACGCGACGAAGTCGTCGCCGTACTCTTCGTACTTGGCGGCGTAGTCGTCTTCGGACATGATCTGGCACTTCTTCAGCGGGGTCATGCCGGGATCGGTCACGACGTAGGCTTCGAAGTACAGCACGCGTTCGATGTCGCGCAGGGTCATGTCCAGCACCATGCCCAGGCGGGACGGCAGCGACTTCAGGAACCAGATGTGCGCGGTCGGCGAGGCCAGCTCGATGTGGCCCATGCGCTCGCGGCGCACCTTGGCCAGCGTGACTTCAACGCCGCACTTTTCGCAGATGACGCCGCGGTGCTTCAGGCGCTTGTACTTGCCGCACAGGCATTCGTAGTCCTTGATCGGGCCAAAGATCTTGGCGCAGAACAGGCCGTCGCGCTCTGGCTTGAAGGTACGGTAGTTGATGGTTTCCGGCTTCTTGACTTCGCCGTAGGACCACGAACGGATTTTTTCAGGCGACGCCAGGCCAATCTTGATGGCGTCGAATTGTTCATTTTGCTGAACTTGCTTGAATAGATCGAGCAGTGCTTTCATGTATCACTCCAGGTTGGCGTGAAAAACGCTAGTCCATCGATTGGCCGTTTCGTCCTGCTTAACCCTGTTCGCATCGGCGGGCGAGCCGGCGGGCCTTGCGCCCTGCGGTTCCACCGATACCGGGACAGGCGTCCACGGCCTACAACTGAGACTTCTTGGATTACTGGTATTGCTTGAATTCTTGACTGCCTGCCGGAGAACCGGCGGGGCGCGGCGGCATCAGCCGCGGCGCCCCTTGCATCATTCGCGTTCCAGGTCGATGTCGATACCCAGCGAGCGGATTTCCTTCACCAGCACATTGAAGGATTCCGGCATGCCGGCGTCGATCACGTGATCGCCCTTGACCAGGTTCTCGTAAACCTTGGTACGGCCGTTCACGTCGTCGGACTTCACGGTCAGCATTTCCTGCAGCACGTAGGACGCACCGTAGGCTTCCAATGCCCACACTTCCATTTCGCCGAAACGCTGGCCGCCGAACTGCGCCTTGCCGCCCAGCGGCTGCTGGGTCACCAGCGAGTACGGGCCGGTGGAACGGGCGTGCATCTTGTCGTCGACCAGGTGGTGCAGCTTCAGGTAGTGCATGTAGCCGACGGTGACGGTACGCTCGAAAGCTTCGCCGGTACGGCCGTCATACATCGTGACCTGGTTCTTCGACGGAGTCATGCCCAGCTGCTTGGCGATCGGGTCCGGATAGGCCAGATCGAGCATGCGGCGGGTTTCCTTCTCATGCGCGCCGTCGAACACCGGAGTCGCGAACGGGACACCCTTCTTCAGGTTGGCCACCAGTTCCACGATTTCATCGTCGGAGAACTTGTCCAGCTCTTCCTGCTTGCCCGACTCGTTGTAGATGGTGGTCAGGAACTTGCGCAGTTCCGCGACCTTGGCTTGCGCCTGCACCATCTCGCCCAGACGCAGGCCCAGGCCCTTGGCGGCCCAGCCCAGGTGAACTTCCAGCACCTGGCCGACGTTCATACGGGACGGAACGCCCAACGGGTTCAGCACGATGTCGGCCGGAGTACCGTCGGCCATGTGCGGCATGTCTTCGATCGGCAGGATGCGCGACACCACACCCTTGTTACCGTGACGGCCCGCCATCTTGTCGCCAGGCTGCAGGCGACGCTTCACGGCCAGGTAGACCTTGACCATCTTTTGCACGCCTGGCGGCAGTTCGTCGCCTTGGGTCAGCTTCTTGCGCTTCTCTTCGAAGGCCAGGTCGAACTGGTGGCGCTTCTCGGCGATCGATTCCTTGATCGCTTCCAGGGCAGTCGCCATGTCGTCATCCGCCGGGCGGATGTCGAACCAGTGGTACTTGTCCAGGTCGTCCAGGTAAGCCTTGTCCAGCTTGGTGCCCTTGACCAGCTTCTTCGGGCCGCCATTGGCGACCTTGCCGATCAGCAGACGCTCCAGACGCTGGAAGGCATCGCCTTCCACGATACGCAACTGGTCGTTCAGGTCCAGGCGGTAGCGCTTGAGTTCATCGTCGATGATCTGCTGGGCGCGCTTGTCGCGCTGGATGCCTTCGCGGGTGAACACCTGCACGTCGATGACGGTGCCGACCATGCCCGAAGGCACGCGCAGCGAGGTGTCCTTCACGTCGGAAGCCTTTTCGCCGAAGATCGCGCGCAGCAGCTTCTCTTCCGGCGTCAGTTGGGTCTCGCCCTTCGGGGTGACCTTACCAACCAGGGTATCGCCTGCTTCGACTTCAGCGCCGATGTAGGTGATGCCGGACTCATCCAGACGCGCCAGCTGGTTTTCAGCCAGGTTAGAAATGTCGCGGGTGATTTCTTCCGCGCCCAGCTTGGTGTCGCGTGCGACCACCGACAGCTCTTCGATGTGGATCGAGGTGTAGCGGTCATCGGCCACGACCTTTTCGGAGATCAGGATCGAGTCTTCGAAGTTGTAGCCGTTCCACGGCATGAACGCCACCAGCATGTTCTGGCCCAGTGCCAGCTCGCCCAGGTCGGTCGACGCGCCGTCGGCGATAACGTCTTGCTTGGCGACGCGGTCGCCGACCTTCACGATCGGACGCTGGTTGATGTTGGTGTTCTGGTTGGAACGGGTGTACTTGATCAGGTTGTAGATGTCCACACCGACTTCGCCGGCTTGCGCCTCGTCGTCGTTGACGCGGATCACCACACGGCCTGCATCGACATAGTCGACCACACCGCCACGCAGGGCCTGCACGGTCGTACCCGAGTCAACTGCCACGGTACGCTCGATGCCGGTGCCGACCAGCGGCTTTTCCGGACGCAGGCAAGGCACGGCCTGGCGCTGCATGTTGGCGCCCATCAATGCGCGGTTCGCGTCATCGTGCTCGAGGAACGGAATCAGCGACGCCGCCACCGACACCACCTGGCCCGGGGCCACGTCCATGTACTGCACGCGTTCCGGCGAGACCAGGATGGTTTCGCCGGCTTCACGCGCCGACACCAGTTCGTCGGACAGCTTGCCGGCGGTGATGGTGGCGTTCGCCTGGGCGATCACATAGCGGCCTTCTTCGATGGCCGACAGGTAGTCGATCTGGTTGGTCACCTGGCTGTTCTCGACCTTGCGGTACGGGGTTTCCAGGAAGCCGTATTCGTTCAGGCGGGCGTACAGCGCCAGCGAGTTGATCAGGCCGATGTTCGGGCCTTCAGGCGTTTCGATCGGGCACACGCGGCCGTAGTGGGTCGGGTGCACGTCGCGCACTTCGAAGCCGGCACGTTCGCGGGTCAGGCCGCCAGGGCCCAGGGCGGAAACGCGGCGCTTGTGCGTGATTTCCGACAGCGGGTTGGTCTGGTCCATGAACTGCGACAGCTGCGACGAACCGAAGAACTCGCGGATCGCTGCCGAGATCGGCTTGGAGTTGATCAGGTCATGCGGCATCAGGTTGTCCGCTTCGGCTTGGCCGAGGCGTTCCTTGACGGCACGCTCGACGCGCACCAGGCCGGCACGGAACTGGTTTTCCGCCAGTTCGCCGACGCAACGCACGCGGCGGTTACCCAAGTGATCGATGTCATCGACTTCGCCACGGCCGTTACGCAGTTCGACCAGGATCTTGATGACCGCCAGGATGTCCTCGTTGGAGAGGGTCATCGTGCCGGTCAGCTCATCGCGGCCAACGCGACGGTTGAATTTCATGCGGCCCACGGCCGACAGGTCGTAGCGGTCTTCGCTGTAGAACAGGCCGTTGAACAGCGCTTCCACCGATTCTTCGGTCGGCGGTTCGCCAGGACGCATCATGCGGTAGATCGCAACACGGGCAGCGGTCTGGTCAGCGGTGTCATCGGTACGCAGGGTCTGCGAGATGTAGCCGCCTTGATCCAGATCGTTGGTGTACAGGGTCTGCACCGATGCGATGTTGGCTTCACGCAGCTTGGCCAGCAACTCTTCAGTCAGCTCATCGTTGGCGCTGGCAATGACTTCGCCGGTGTCGCCATCGACGATGTTCTTGGCCAGCACGCGGCCCAGCAGGTAATCCTCAGGGACCGAGATGTGCTTGATGCCGGCGGATTCGATGTCGCGCACATGCTTGGCATTGATGCGCTTGTCCTTGGCAACCATCACCTTGCCCGACTTGTCGGTGATGTCGAAACGCGCGACTTCACCGCGCAGGCGCTCGGAGACGAACTCCATGTCGGCGCCTTCGGCGTGCAGGTTGAAGTTGTCGAACACGAAGAAGTTCGCCAGGATCTGCTCGGACGTCATGCCGATGGCCTTGAGCAGGATCGTGACCGGCATCTTGCGGCGGCGGTCGACGCGGAAGAACAGGATGTCCTTCGGGTCGAATTCGAAGTCCAGCCAGGAGCCGCGGTAAGGAATGATGCGAGCCGAGAACAGCAGCTTGCCCGACGAGTGCGTCTTGCCGCGGTCGTGTTCGAAGAACACGCCCGGCGAACGGTGCAGCTGGGACACGATCACGCGCTCGGTGCCGTTGATGACGAAGGAACCGGTGGTGGTCATCAGAGGCAGTTCGCCCATGTAGACTTCCTGTTCCTTCATTTCCTTGACCACCGGCTTGGTCGGCGATTCACGGTCCAGGATCACCAGGCGCACCTTGGCACGCAGCGGCGAAGCGAACGTCAGGCCGCGCTGCTGGCATTCCTTGACGTCGAACGGGGGAGCGCCCAGCACATACGAAAGGAATTCAAGACGCGCAAAGCCATTGTGCGAAACAATGGGGAAAATCGAGGTAAAAGCAGACTGCAGGCCTTCATTCTTACGGCTCGACGGTAAAGCGTCGGACTGCAGGAACGTCTGATACGACTCGATTTGAGTCGCAAGCAGAAATGGAACGTTGTGGACGTTTGCGCGCTTCGCGAAGGACTTGCGAATGCGCTTCTTCTCAGTAAATGAGTAGTGCATGGACACTCCGTGAGTGACAGGAAGGATAGATAGTTCAAGACTCGATTCACACCGTGCGGCCCGAAGGCACTGAAAACCGGCATCTCAAATCTTCAAGTGTCAACCCTTGGTTTTTGCCCGAATCGCGCTTAATATTCCGGGCAACGGAAGATTGCAGCGCATCAAAATCGAACAAAAATAAGAAACGACAAAGGAGCCAAAGCCGAATCCCCTTTTCAAGGGATTCTGCACTTTGACTCCGGCGTAACAACTCGCCTTGACTGGCAAGCAGAAATTACTTCAGTTCTGCCTTGGCGCCAGCTTCTTCCAGCTTCTTCTTGGCTGCTTCGGCGTCGGCCTTGGCAATACCTTCCTTCACTGGCTTCGGTGCGCCGTCGACCAGATCCTTGGCTTCCTTCAGGCCCAGACCGGTGATTTCGCGGACTGCCTTAATGACGCCAACCTTGTTCGCGCCGACTTCGGCCAGAACAACGGTGAACTCGGTTTGCTCTTCAGCAGCAGCAGCACCAGCACCACCGCCGGCAGGACCAGCGACAGCCATAGCGGCAGCGGAAACACCAAACTTCTCTTCGAATGCCTTGACCAGGTCATTCAGTTCCATCACGGACAGCGCGCCTACGGCTTCCAGGATATCTTCTTTGCTAATTGCCATTTGAAACTCCTAAATTTATTTCGGTAATAACATCAGATTGGTAATGACGCGGAACGTCGAAACTGCAGAGACAGCCGCCCTCAGGCGGCCGCGCATCATGCTGCTTCGGCTTCCTTCTTGGCTGCCAGAGCAGCCAAGCCACGCGCGAAGCCCGACACCGGAGCCTGCATGATGCCCAACAACTGGGCCAGCAGAACTTCGCGGCTTGGGATGTTTGCCAACGCGGTCACAGCAGCCTTGTCGAGCTGCTTGCCTGCGAAGTTACCTGCCTTCACAACCAGCTTGTCGTTGGTCTTGGCAAAGTCGGAGACGACTTTGGCAGCGGCAACGGCATCTTCCGAGATCGAATAGATCAGCGGGCCAGTCAGTTGTGGGGCGAGGTCGGCAAACTGAGTGCCTTCAACAGCGCGACGAGCCAGCGTGTTTTTCAACACGCGCAGGTACACGCCTTGGGCACGCGCTTGTGCGCGCAGTTGCGTCAAGGAACCAACCTGGATGCCACGGTATTCGGCCACGACGATAGTTTGCGCAGTTGCAACCTTTGCGGAAACTTCGGCGACGACGGCCTTCTTGTCATTCAGATTGAGACTCAAGATCAACCTCCAAAAATAGTGCTCGGCCATGACACAGGCGGAGATGCCTGCTTGCCTTACACCGGTTCGAACACGGCGTCCGAGGTTTAGGAGTTCATTGCAGCATTGTGCGCTGCCTGAGACCACAAAACTTGTTCGGGTTCACCATCTGCGCTGGGTCGATTGCATTTGCATGCGCTCTGTTTAACTTCTTCCGGCATGACAGCCCGGCGTCCGCCCAACGGTCTTTGATTGCCTGCAGCGACCAGACTTCAACCGCTACAGCCCAAAGATGCGCCCCGCTTCCTGACGGAAACGGGGACTTGATTCCTTCTTAAGCAGCCAGAGTAGTCTGGTCAACGCGCACGCCAGCGCCCATGGTGGACGACAGAGCAATCTTGCGCAGGTAGACACCCTTGCTGCTGGCCGGCTTGGCCTTGTTCAGCGCATCGATCAGGGCCAGCAGATTGGCCTTCAGATCTGCATCGCTGAACGACTTGCGGCCGATGGTCGCGTGGATGATACCGGCCTTGTCGGTACGGTATTGCACTTGACCAGCCTTGGCGTTCTTGACGGCGGTAGCGACGTCCGGGGTCACGGTGCCGACCTTCGGGTTCGGCATCAGGCCGCGCGGGCCCAGGATCTGGCCCAGGGTACCGACGATACGCATGGTGTCAGGCGAAGCGATCACGATGTCGAACGGCATGTCGCCGGCCTTCACGCGCTCTGCCAGATCTTCCATACCGACCACGTCGGCGCCAGCTGCCTTGGCGGCTTCAGCCTTGTCGCCCGAGGCGAACACGGCCACGCGCACGGTCTTGCCGGTGCCGGCTGGCAGAACGACGGAACCGCGAACAACCTGGTCCGACTTCTTGGCGTCCACGCCCAGCTGGACGGAAACGTCGATCGATTCATTGAACTTCGCAGTAGCGAATTCCTTGATCAGGGAAACAGCGTTATCGAACGGATAAGCCTTGGTGCGATCGATCTTGTCCTTGATCGCCTTGACGCGCTTGGATACCTTAGCCATTACAGACCCTCCACCGTGATGCCCATCGAACGTGCGGAACCAGCGATGGTACGCACTGCAGCTTCCAGATCAGCAGCGGTAAGATCCGGCTTCTTCTGGGTTGCGATCTCTTCCGCTTGCTTGCGGGTGATCTTGCCGACCTTGTCGGTATGCGGCTTGGCCGAACCCTTTTGGATACCGGCAGCCTTCTTGATCAGGATGGTCGCCGGCGGAGTCTTCATCACGAAAGTGAAGGACTTGTCCGCGAAGGCGGTAATCACGACCGGAATCGGCAGGCCCGGCTCAACGCCTTGCGTTTGCGCGTTGAACGCCTTGCAGAATTCCATGATGTTCAGACCGCGCTGACCCAGCGCCGGACCGATCGGGGGGGAGGGGTTTGCTTTACCAGCTGGCACTTGCAGCTTGATAAAACCAATAATCTTCTTTGCCATGACGGCTCCTGTGTTGATTGAGTTTTAGCGCCTGTTCATTTGCCTCGCGGCTCTTTACTGTGGCTCCTCGGCTTGCCGGATTAGCCGAACGGGGATACCCATGCGGCGCGCTCCTGCGGGCGCTTGTTCTGTTTTGCGGAGAGTGAGATTCCGGAAAGGGATCAGACTTTTTCCAGCTGGCCGAATTCGAGCTCGACCGGAGTGGCGCGACCGAAAATGGTGACCGATACGCGCACGCGCGATTTTTCGTAGTTCACTTCTTCGACGTTGCCGTTGAAATCGGTGAACGGGCCTTCCTTGATACGCACCATTTCGCCGACTTCGTACAGCACCTTCGGACGCGGCTTTTCGACGCCTTCTTGCATCTGCTGCATGATCTTGTCGACTTCATGCGGAGGAATCGGCGTCGGACGGTTCGACTTGCCGCCGATGAAACCGGTGACCTTGCTGGTGTTCTTGACCAGGTGCCAGGTTTCGTCGGTCATTTCCATCTCGACCAGCACATAGCCGGGGAAGAAACGGCGTTCGGTCACCGACTTTTGACCATTCTTCATATCGACGACTTCTTCAGTCGGCACCAGAATCTGGCCAAACTGTTCTTGCATGCCGGCGCGGGCAATGCGCTCGGTCAGCGCACGCTGGACGCTCTTTTCCATGCCGGAATACGCATGCACCACGTACCAGCGCTTTTTTCCGGCGCCTGAAACGCTTTGCGCACCAATCGGTGCGCTGTCTTGTGTGCTATCGCTCATGTTATTTCCAGCCCAAAATTACGTCGTACAACAGGAATTCGAGCAACTTGTCCGTACCCCAGAGGAAGATCGCCATGACCAAAACGAAGGCGAAGACCACTGCGGTCATCTGCATCGCTTCCTTGCGGGTGGGCCAAACGACTTTCTTGGTTTCGCGAACGGACTCCTTGGCGAAACCGACGAAGCCGCGGCCTTGTGCAGAGGTCCACGCAAATGCAATCGCCACCAGCAGACCGGCGACCAGGGCAAGAGCACGTACCGGGGTCGATTGGTCAGACAACACAAAAAAACCGACTACACCTGCGACAACGGCAACGATTGCCAAGGCAATCTTGATCTTGTCGTTGGAGGTATTGACGGTTTGGACAGGCTGGCTAGACATTATTTACTTTCAGTACCCTGCACCTGATTAGGTGGCAGGGGCGGAGGGCATCGAACCCCCAACCTTCGGTTTTGGAGACCGACGCTCTGCCAATTGAGCTACGCCCCTACAAAAACTCTCGATTGAGACACGAATGCCGCGATGCGAAATTCGCAGCGCGGCAAGGTGTTTTACAGCTTGATCTTAGTCGATGATCTTAGCGACGACGCCGGCGCCGACGGTACGACCGCCTTCACGGATAGCGAAACGCAGACCTTCTTCCATGGCGATCGGGTTGATCAGTTGCACGGTGATCGACACGTTGTCGCCCGGCATGACCATTTCCTTGTCCTTCGGCAGCTCGATCGCGCCAGTCACGTCCGTAGTACGGAAGTAGAACTGCGGACGGTAGTTGTTGAAGAACGGGGTGTGACGGCCGCCTTCGTCCTTCGACAGAACATAGATCTCGCCGGTGAAGTGCTTGTGCGGCTTGATCGAACCCGGCTTGGCCAACA
>NZ_LFLT01000006.1 GCF_001189955.1 Herbaspirillum chlorophenolicum
CATAAAGCCAGTACATCTGCACGCAGCAAAACCAGACTACCCAAAACAACAAAACAAAAACAAACCGCATAAGCATGCACAGAAATATTCGTGTCTCAAGAAAAACAGCCTTCCTATACTGGACTCCCCAAATTCCCAGAACAAAAACACAAATGAAGAAATTCCTGAAGACCCTGGCAATCTCGGCCACCCTGCTGATAGCAACCAACGCACAGGCCCAGTCGAAAGAGGTAGTCATTGCCTACCAGGACATGGTGGTGCCGTGGCGTTACGCGCAGGATGCGCAGGCGCTGGAAAAGAAGACCGGCTACAAGGTGACTTTCCGCAAACTGGCCAGCGGCGCCGACGTCATCCGCGCGCTGGCTTCGGGCTCGGTGCAAATTGGCGAGGCCGGTTCGGCCCCGATCGCTTCCGGCTTGTCGCAAGGGCTGGACATCCAGCTGTTCTGGATCCTCGACAACATCAACGATGCCGAGGCGCTGGTGGTGCGCAACGGCAGCGGCGTCAATTCGCTGGCCGACCTGAAGGGCAAGCGCCTGGCAGTGCCTTTCGTGTCTACCTCGCACTTTCACACCTTGCTGGCGCTGGAAAACGCCAAGGTCGATCCGCGCGGCGTGAAGATCGTCAACCTGCGTCCGCCTGAGATTGCGGCAGCGTGGGAGCGTGGCGACATCGACGCTACCTTCATCTGGGACCCGGTACTGGCCAAGGCCAAGAAAAGCGGCCAGGTGCTGATCACTTCCGGGCAGATCGCGCAGCAGACCGGCAAGGCGACCTTCGACGGCATCGTCGTCAGCAAGGCCTTCGCGCAGCAGAACGATGCTTTCCTGACCGAGCTGGTCAAGGTGCTGGCCGACACCGACGACAACTACCGCAAGAACAAGGTGGCTTGGACGGCTGATTCGCCACAGGTGAAGGCGGTGGCCAAGTGGTCCGGCGCGGAAGCTTCTGAAGTGCCGGCCAGCCTGGCGTTGTATGAATTCCCGACCTTGCAGCAGCAGGCTTCCCCGGCATGGCTGAGCGGCGGTGCGGCCAAGTCGCTGGCGGCCACCGCAGCTTTCCTGAAGGGCCAGGGCACCATCCAGAACGTGTTGCCGGATTATTCGGCCGGAGTGAACGCCACATGGGTACGCAAGGCGGCGCAGTGACGCAGGCAGCAAGTGCCGCCGCCGGGACGTTGGCCGGCGGCCGGCTTGAGGCGCACCGCTTGTCGGTACGTTTTGCGTCTGCGCGGCCGGACGATCCGCTGGCATTGGCCGGGGTGGACCTGTCCATCGCGCCGGGCGAATTCGTGGTGGCGCTGGGGCCGTCGGGCTGCGGCAAGACCACCTTGCTCAATTGCCTGGCCGGCTTCATCGGGCCTTCGCAAGGCGAGGTGCTGCTGGATGGCGCGCCGGTGGCAGGGCCTGGCCCGGCGCTGGGCGTGGTGTTCCAGAAGCATGCGCTGATGCCTTGGCTGAACGTGGAGGAAAACGTTGCGCTGGGTTTGCGCTTTCGCGGTCTGGCGCGCGCCCAACGGCTGGCGGTCGCGCATGAGAAGTTGAAGCTGGTCGGGCTGGAGCGCCATGCGGCGTCGCCCGTCTACCAGCTCTCGGGCGGCATGCAGCAGCGCGTGGGCATCGCCCGCGCATTGGCCAACGATCCGCGCGTGCTGCTGATGGACGAGCCGATGGGGGCGCTCGATGCGCTTACCCGCGAGTCGGTGCAAGAGCTGCTGGCGCAGGTGTGGGCGCGTACCGGCAAGACGATTTTCTTCATCACCCACAGCGTCGAAGAGGCGCTGTTTCTCGGCAGCCGCGTGATCGTGATGTCGCCGCGGCCGGGCCGCATCGAACACGATTTCGAATTACCTTTCCTGAACCGCTATATCGAGACCGGTGACGCACGCGCGGTCAAGTCGTCGCCTGACTTCATCGCCTGGCGCGAGCGGTTGCTGCAACTGGTCCACGGACGCAACGCATGAGCAATGCCAATTCCACTACGCAAGGCATCGCTATCGGCGCCGACAGCCTGCAAACTGCATCGGCAGCATTGCCGCCGGCACGTACTTATCCGCACCCCGGCAGCGGCGCCACTACCGCCATTACGGTGGCTACCGTGATCGTAGTGCTGCTGGGCTGGTGGGGCGTGACGGCCGCCGGCCTGATCGCGCCGCTGTTCCTGCCGCCGCCGTCGGCGGTGTGGCTGGCGGCGGTGCAGGCCTGGGAAGGAAATGTGCAGGGTGGTTTGCCGTTGCTGCAGCACATCGCATGGAGCTTGTGGCGGGTGTTCGGCGCCTTCCTGCTGGCGGCCGTGACAGCAGTCCCGGTGGGGCTGCTGATGGGCACCAACCGGGTGGCGCGCGGTATCGTCGATCCCTTGCTGGAGTTCTACCGGCCGCTGCCGCCGCTGGCTTACCTGCCGCTGATCGTGATTTGGTTCGGCATCGATGAGACCGCCAAGTTTCTGTTGATTTACCTGGCCTGCTTTGCACCCATTGCGGTGTCCACTCGGGCGGGCGTGGCCGGGGTGCAGAGCGAGCAATTGCATGCCGCGCTGTCGATGGGCGCCAGCCGCTGGCAACTGCTGCGCCACGTGATCCTGCCCGCGGCATTGCCGGACATCCTGACCGGCCTGCGCATTGCCATCGGTTTCGGCTGGACCACGCTGGTGGCGGCGGAGATGGTGGCGGCTACGGCAGGGCTGGGCCAACTGGTGCTCAATGCGTCGAACTTCCTGCGCACCGATGTGGTGGTGATGGGGATCGTGCTGATCGGTTTGATTGCTTACCTGTTCGACCTGGCGATGCGGCGCTTGTCGGATGCGCTTACACCGTGGCGGTCGCACCGCTGAGCCACTTGGCGAACAGTTGCGCTTCGGCGCCGGCCTGCTGGCTGATGCCGAGATAGTAGGGCGCCAGCGGCATGCGCATTTCCGGCAGCGGGCATACCAGTCGTCCGGAGCGCAGGTCGTTGTCGGCCAGCGAGACCGGCGACAGCGCCAGCCCCAGGCCATCCACCGCTGCCTGCAGCACGAAGTGCAGGTGGTCGAAATGCAGCATGGCCTGTGCGCGCGAGCGCTTCAGGCCGGCATATTTTTTCCAGTCGTCCCAGTCGCGGTTCCTGCTGCGCGAGAGCAGCAGCGTGTGGCCGGCGATGGCGCGCATGTCGGGCAGCGGCGTATTCTTCAGCAGTGCGGGCGAGGCCACCAGCAGCAGTTCGTCTTCGAGGAAGCGCTGCATCTTCAACGTTTCCGGCCAGTTGGTTTCACCGCGCCTGATGGCGATGTCGAACGGCGAGGGCGCGCGGCCCACGGTGGCCACGCTGGTCACTACTTGCGGTTCGATGCCTGGATAGCGCTCGACGAACTCCGAGAGGTGCGGGATCAGCCAGCGCACCGCGAAGGAGGGGCGAACGTTGATGCTCACCGAGCGCGTCGGCGCATCTTTCATCACGCGGCGCGCGGCGGCGGCCAGCATCTCCAGCGCCGGGCTGGCTTCTTCGAAGAACTGGCGGCCGCGCTCGGTCAGCGCCACCTGGCGGATGCGGCGCTCGAACAGCGGCATGCCGAGGTAATCTTCAAGGTTCTTGATCTGGCGGCTGACGGCGCCGTGGGTGACGTTGAGTTCCTGCGCCGCCAGCGTGAAACTCTGGTGGCGCGCGGCCGCGAGGAAGGCGCGGATGGCGTTGAGCGGGAGGGTGAGGTCGGCCATGCGTCAGATTTTATCACGCATGGATGGAATTAATATCGTTTGTCAGGCCACCGCCGCGCGCCGCATCATGGCATCCATGACCTCTCCCGAACTTCGCCAGGCCGATCTCGATTCGCGCCACGCTGCATTCTCGCTGTCGGCCGCCTTGCCCTGCGATATCGTGCTCTACCTGCTGCTGCCGATGTATGCGGAGCAGTTCCATGTGACGCTGGCCGAAGTCGGGTTGCTGCTGGCGGCCAACCGCCTGGTGCGCATCGCCGGTTATCGCTGGGTGGCGCGTTTCTATGCCCAACGCGGCGACCGCCCAACTTGCATGCTGGCGGTTTGCGCCGCGATCCTGTGCGCACTCGGTTACACGGTGGCCAACGGCTTCTGGGCCTTGCTGCCGTTGCGCCTGCTGTGGGGCATGGCATTTGCCGGACTTAACCTCTCGACCCAGGCCATGTCGACGGCCAACCCGATCGGCGCGGCACGCCGCTCCGGCCGCTCGCGTGGCGTGATCGCCATCGGCCCGATGCTATGGTTGCCGCTGGCGGCGCTGCTGGCCAGCCATTACGGGCCGCGCATGGTGTTCGCGCTGGTGGCGCTGAGCGCCACGCTCGGCTTGCTGGCTGCGCGCCGCCTGCCGGCCCACGCCTATCCGGAACCACCGGCGCGGCGCTGGAAGATGCCCAATGCGCTGGACTGGTGGTCTTTCCTGGAGGGCCTGACGCTGGACGGGCTGTTCATCGTCGGCCTGTCGTACATGAGCAAGCAATCGTTTTCCGAACATGCCGAGCTGATTGCCGGCGTGCTGATGGCCTTGCGCTATTTCGGCGAGATCGTATTGAGCCCGCTGGGCGGCTGGCTGGCCGAACGTTTCGGCGCGGTGCGGGTGCTGGTGGTGCTGTCGCTGGCGACTTGCGCGGCGCTGGTCGGTTTCGGCGGCGGTGCGCTGTGGCTGTCCGCCGGGCTGATCGTGGTGCTGCGCGCCTTGCAGTTGCCGCTGTTGCCACCCATCGTCGCGGCACGCACGCCGCCGGCCGAGCGGGTTCATGCATTGGCCGGCCGGGCCATCTGGCGCGATATCGGCGCCGGGCTGGGGCCGATCATGGCGGGCTTGCTGCTGCCGGTGATGTCGTCGCTGTGGCTATACAGCCTGGCCGCATCCGCGCTGGCGCTGGCGGCACTGGCCTGCGGCCGCGAACCGGTGCAGGCGCAAGCAGCACCCGCCACGGCCACGACCGAACATTGATGAACGGACTCTGGTAGGGCGGGATATCGCGCTTATGCGCGTGGCGGATATGCATGCGCGGATCGCTTCGTTCCTGCGGGCAGGGATCTTGGCTAGGATGGCGCATAGCTTGCCCCATACCTTGGCGGCGGGCGCCACGACATCCGGAGCCAGCATGACTGACCACTACCTTCATCAGGAACTCGGCCCTATCGCCATCGAACCGCTGCAGCCGACCGAGAGGAAACTCATCGGCGCGATCTTCTTCCTCGGGCTGGCACTGCTGGGCGGCCTGTTCTTCCTGCAGCGCTGCTTCCCGCTGGCCGGCTGAGCGCCGGCCGCAATTTCATTTTTATAGTTTGGAGCACTCGCTCAGCATTTCTGCCTGCGAGACATTGCTGCCCGGCGGCACGCTGTGCGTGAGCCAGACATTGCCGCCGATGACCGACCCCTGGCCGATGGTGATGCGGCCCAGCACGGTAGCGCCGGCATAGACCACCACGTCGTCTTCGACGATGGGATGGCGCGGGATGCCTTTCACCAGAGAACCGTCGGGCTCCGACGGGAAGCGTTTGGCGCCCAGGGTGACGGCCTGGTACAGGCGCACGTTGCGGCCGATGATGGTGGTCTCGCCGATCACCACGCCGGTGCCGTGATCGATGAAGAAGCTGGGACCGATCTGTGCGGCAGGATGGATATCGATGCCGGTTGCCGAATGAGCGATGTCAGCCACCAGGCGGGCCAGCAACGGCGTGCCCAGCTTGTGCAGCGCATGCGCCAGACGGTGGTAGATGATGGCGGTGGTGCCGGGATAGCACAGCAGGATTTCCGAAATGCTGGAGGCGGCCGGGTCGCCATGATAGGCGGCTTGGATGTCGCTGACCAGGAGGTCGCGGATGGCCGGCAACTGGTGCGCGAAATCGCGTGTGATGACAGCCGCGCGGGTGCGCAGTTCCACTTCATCCTGCTGTTCGTCGGAGGCGAAATAGAGTCCGCGGCGCACCTGTTCCTTCAATACGCACAGTGCGGCATTGAGCTGGCTGCCAACGAAATAGTCGATCGTCTCGTCGGACAGGTCGGTGTGGCCGTAATGGGTGGGGAACAGCGCCGCTTGCAAATTTTGCAACAGCTTTTGCATCGCCTCGCGCGAGGGCAGTTCGCGGATTTCGCCGCGGTAGCGGATCTTGTTGGTGACTTCGCGCGAAGTGCGCAGTCCGGCGACGACGGCGGACAAGCCCAACCCCGCCGTATCGGCCAGGGCGCTCAATTCGGGGGTGTTCGAGGTATCCATGCCGGCATGCTATCAAAAATGCGCGGACGGTGTCGGCGGCGGTGAAAATACCTGCCGGCAATGGGGGTGAAACGGGAGTGAGGCGAGGCGGGAAACAGGCGATGGAGAGCGATTCGCGGCGCCCAGTTCTATCTGAAAAGTGGCGCCGCTCTGTGAATCAACTCTGGGAGCGACTATACCGTGTGCCTAAAAGTTACGCCAATGACATTTAACAATATGCATATGCAATACCTGTTTTTGCCATGAGCAACGGCAGTACCGGGGCGCGAGCCATGCGGTCTTGCATCACAGGGGAAAAACCGCTGTGCCGATTTTCCGGCAGGGCCGGCGCTGACGGCTTTGCAACCTCGACGGCGTTTTCGATGCATGCCTGACAAGAGCGCGGAAATTATCTTTTCCACCCCGTTTTCGCCCATATCCGTTCGCGATTTTTGCACCGTATAATGCAAGGTCGCGAAAGTTGCCCATGGAAAACAAGAAAATACATTCGCTTACCTACGCCGCGCAGTATCGGAACTTCGATATCAGTATCGTGGGCCTCCAATTGGCCGACGGCTGGCGCTTGTCCGTGCAGATCAACAAATGGGGACGTCCGCCGATGGCGCTCTGGCGCGACCGCGACAATGTCTATCCCGATTTCAATTGCGCGCGCACCGCGGGACTGCAATGGTCCAAGGAGTTCATCGACGGCAGCATGCACTGACTCGCGTTCTGCCCGTTCAGAATCCCAGCAGTTTTTCCCTCACCGACTCTTCTTCGGCATGTGTGCTGCTGGCGCGCGCCAGGTCTGACAGCGACAGGATGCCGACCAGTTTCATGTGCTTGCGGTCGGCTACCACCGGCAGGCGTCCGGCTTGCAGGCGCGCCATCGCACCGGCGGCGATACGCGCGCTCATCTGCGGCAGCAGGAACGGTTCGCCGGTATCTGTGGGCGGCATCAGCAGTTCGCGGCAGGGCTGCCCGGGATCGGCCTGTTCCAGGGTACGCAAGGACAGCATGCCGGCCAGCCGGCCCCTGTCGGCCACGGGATAGTAGCGGTGCGTATGGCTGCCGCTGCGGCACAGCGCCAGCGCGTCGGCCGCGCGCATGCCGATGTCGATGCTTTGCGGCGCGCGCGTCATCAGGTCATCCACATGCTGGCGTTCGAGCGGATCGATGCCGTATTCGCGATGCACATGCAGGCCGCGGCGTGCGATCTTCTCGGTCATGATGGAGCGTTTCATCAGCAGCACGTTGACGCCGTAGGCGACGGCAACGGTCGTCATCAGCGGCAGCAGCGCTTCGCTGGCATGCGTCAGGCCGAAGGCGAAGACGATAGCCGTCAGCGGCGCGCCGAGCACGCTGCCCAGTACGCCGGCCATGCACACCAGCGCCCACAATTCGGGCGAGGCGCCGGGCAGCCAGGGGGAGAGTACCAGGCCGAGCCCGGCGCCCATCATCAGCAACGGCGCCAGCACGCCGCCGGATGTGCCGGAACCGAGCGCGATCAGCCAGATGACGGCTTTGACTGCGAGCAACGACAAGGCCGCCGACAGCAGCATGTGGTGATGCAGCAGATCCGAGATCACGTCGTAACCGACACCCAGTGCGCGCGGTTGCAGCCATCCGCCGATGCCGACCGCCACGCCGCCGATGGCCGGCCACCACATCCAGTGCAGCGTGAGTCGGTGGAACCAGTCTTCCACCCGGTACAAGGCCAGCGTCAGCACGACAGCCAGCACGCCGCTGGCCAGCCCGGCGGCGATGCACGAGGCGAAGGCCAGGGCGCCCGGTGCGGCGATCTGCATCGCGAACAGCGGGCCGGCATCGATTATCCACGGCCGCAGGAAGCCGGCTACCGCGCAGGCCAGCGCCACCGGCAGCAGGCTGCGCGGTTTCAGTTCGAACAGCAGCAGTTCGACTGCCAGCAGCAGCGCCGCTACCGGTGTGCCGAAGATGGCCGTCATGCCGGCGCAGGCGCCGGCCACCAGCAGGGTCTTGCGTTCGGCGGCGGTCAGGTGCAGGAACTGCGCCAGGAGCGAGCCTATCGAACCGCCGGTCATGATGATGGGGCCTTCGGCGCCGAACGGACCGCCGCTGCCGATGACGATACCCGAAGACAGCGGTTTCAATATGGCGACCTTGGGCGACATGCGGCTCTTGCCGAACAGGATGGCCTCGATTGCTTCGGGGATGCCGTGGCCGCGGATCTTTTCGCTGCCGTAGCGTGCCATCAGGCCGACGATCAGGCCGCCGGCGATCGGCAGGAAGATGGCGATCCAGCCCAACGTATGCGTGGCCGGCGAGGCGCCGGCAAAGGAGAAGCGCTGGAAGTAGAACAGGTTGGTGAACAGGGCAATCAGCTTGAGCAGCATCCATGCCGCGCCGGTGCTGAGCGCGCCGATGCATAGCGCGATAGGGGAGAGATAGAGCAGGCGGTTGTCCGCCGTGTAGTCGCGTTTGTGTTTCATTGCGGATGGGGCCGGGCCGGCCTTGCCCATTCATTTTTTGGAAAGACCGGTGTGCAGATTGGGGAAAAAAGAAAATATATCACAATGTGATATAAATTGAGCGCCTCTTGTACGTTGGTGTTGTGCCGTGTCCGCATTGCATATCCGCTTTCCTTCTATACAGCGGCGGAAGTATTCGTTCGCATTCTTCACGATGCTGGCTACGCTCGGATCCCCAGATATGGTTTGACGGAGAAGGCATGAGCCAGGCAGAAAGCAAAAGACAGGAAACGATCGCGTACATTGAAAAAAGCCGCAGACGGCGACTGCTCAAGGCAGGCATCGCGCTGGGAGCCGCCGGTGCGGCGGCCGCGCTGGCGCCGCATCCGGCGCGTGCTGCCGCACGTGAGTTGCGGGTGGGGTATCAGAAGGGGGTACTGAGCATCATCCGTGCACGCGGCGCGCTGGAGAAGCGCCTCGCGCCGCTGGGGGCGACGGTGAAGTGGGTCGAGTTCAGCGCCGGTCCGGTGCAGCTGGAAGCATTGGGCGCGGGCTCGATCGATTTTGGCGACGTCGGCGAGGCGCCGCCGATTTTCTCGCAGGCGGCCGGTACGCCGCTGGTGTATGTGGCTGCGACGGTGCCGCGTCCCTTCGTCGAGGCGGTGCTGGTGCCGAAGGAGTCGGCGCTGAACAAGCCGGTTGATCTCAAGGGCAAGCGCATCGCGCTCAACAAGGGCTCGAACGTGCATTACTTCCTGGTCAAGCTGCTGGAAAAGCATGGCCTCCAATACACGGACGTGACGCCGGTATGGCTGGCGCCGGCCGATGCGCGTGCGGCCTTCGAACGGGGTTCGGTGGATGCCTGGGTGATCTGGGAGCCTTACCTGGCGGCGGCGCAACAGACTCTGCAGGCGCGCATCCTGGCTGATGCCGATGGGGTAGTGAAGAACCGCGCGTACTACTTTTCATCGCGCGAGTTTGCCAGGAACAATCCCGACATCTTCAAGATCGCGCTGGAAGAACTGGGCAGGATCGACGACTGGGCCAAGGCCAAGCCGGGAGAATTCGCAGGGGAACTGGCCAGCGTGCTGGGCTTGCCGAAAAGCGTGCTGGAGGTCGCGGTGGGGCGCTATAACTTCGGTACCGTCGCCATCACCAATGCCATTCTGGATGAACAGCAGCAGATCGCCGATACCTTCCTCAATCTCAAGCTGATCCCGAAGAAGCTCGATTTGCGCGAGACTGCGCCGCCCTGGCTGGTATAATGGCGCAGGAGTCTGGCGGATCCCGTCATGCCGACGGCAATAAAAAACGCCGCCGCGATATTTTCGCGGCGGCGTTTTTATTGGAGGCGCAGAAGATCGATCAGGCCTTGAACTGCAACGCGTTGGTCAGGTCGCCCATGGGCTTCTGGCCGCGCGCGATCATGGCGTCGTCACGCTGTTTCAGCCCATCCAGTTTTTCCAGGCCGAAGGTACGGGTGACCAGGCGCAGGATGGAGGCGGTGTCGTACACAGTATGGTCGACGCTGCCTTTGCGTGCGAACGGCGACACCACGAGCGCCGGGACGCGCGTGCCGGGACCCCAGCGATCGCCTTTGGGCGGCGCCACGTGATCCCACCAGCCGCCGTTTTCATCGACGGTGATGACCACCACCATGTTCTTCCATTGCGGGCTGGATTGCAGGCTCTTGACGATGTGCGCAATGTGTCGGTCGCCGGAGGTGACGTCGGCATAACCGGCGTGCATGTTGAGGTTGCCCTGCGGTTTGTAGAAAGTCACCGCCGGCAGGCGGCCGGCTTCGGCATCGGCCAGGAAGCGGTTGGTGCGGGCTTCGTCGCCCAGGCCGCCATCGCGCAGGCGCTTGTTGCGCTCGGCCGGATTTTCCGGGCCGAGGCTCTTGAAGTAATTGAACGGCTGGTGGTGGTACTGGAAGTTGGGGATCTTGGGGATACCCTTGGAATCCTTGAATTCATCCAGCGTGGCTTGCCAGGCGCCGGCGTACCAGGCCCAGTCGATGCCTTTCTTGTTGAGCTTGTCGCCGATGTGTTCGTGCGTCTGAGGTACCAGCACGCTGGGCTGGTTCGGCTCGGAATAGGCCGGATTGTTGCGGTCGCGCGTCCAGGTCGGCCAGTACGGCGGGGCCATGGTGTTGACCGCGTAGCCGTCGGGAGTGAGCGCGCTCGGGCCGAACTTGGGGGCGCCTTGCATGGCGCCGGCCGGGCTGCCTTCGGAAGGTACAAGTTCAGTGCCCAGCGGATCATTGTTGACGGTCTTGGCCACCTGGGTGCGTGAGACCGAGCTCATTACATTCGGATAGTAAGGGGCGGTCGCAGCGATCAGGTAGTGGTGGTTCAGGAAGGAACCGCCGAAAGCACCCTGGAAGAAGTTATCGCACAACACGAATTCGCGCGCGATATCCCACAGGCGCAGGTTGTAGCGGGTATCGGCGTAGTGGCCCATCACCAGGCCGCCGGAATCGGCCCAGGCGACGAAGCCGTCGTTCTTGCCGCCGTTGATCTGCATCTGGTTCTGGTAGAACACGTGCCACAGGTCGCGTGTGACCAGGCCCAGCGGCAGCGCTTCGCCTTGCGGGCCCTTGAGCGCGAAGGGCGCGTTGGGGAGATTGTTCTGGTATTGCTTGCCGGCCTCGTAGGTCACGCCTTCGATGACCTGCTCCTGGCCGACCACGCCGCTCCAGACCGGCGGCAATTGCTTCAATACGCTGCCGTCGCGGTCGCGCTGGGTATAGTCGGCGGGCTTGAGCGCGGACAGCGGCTTTTCGACGCCGGGGAAGTCGCCAAACAGGTTGTTGAAACTGCGGTTTTCGGCGTAGATCACGACAATGGTCTTGACGTTGTCGCGCAGGGCCTTGTCCAGCGCGGCGGCGTCAGCCGGGTTGCCGTTCGGGTATGGCACGCTGCCGTTTTGGCCATCGGTGGCGCAGGCGGTCAAGGCGCTGCCGGCGCCGAGGGCGGCCATGCCGCCCAGGAAACGGCGGCGGCTATTGTTCTGCGGGGCTGCGGAAGTCGTGGTGTCCTGCTGGTCAGGATCGGACGGAATGCTGCCGCCATGGGCGGACTCGTCGTGGATGCTCATGGATGTTTCCTGTCGGATATTGTTGTGGATGAAGGCGCGGAACGGGAGGAGGATAGCGCGGCCGTATGACAAGAATGTGTCTTTTCAAAGACACGGCATCCAAGACTATTTGCAGACCGACAGGTTTTGGGAGCGCGATTTCAAGACGGACAGGCGGAGCGGCGAAAAATGAGGTAAATATAGCGTCGCTGCCATAATTTGATGTGACAAGTCAATTAAAATCCCGTGACTTGCATAGGCATTAACGGACGCCGATGAGGGCGAGGCCGCGTGGGAACGCAGTCTTGTGCAGGGGCCGCCAGGCTCCTGGTTCAGTGTCCGGCACTGATGGCAAGCATCGATTTTTTTGGGGAATCCATGCTGCTCAAGACTTTTCAATACATCGTCATTACCGCCGGTTTCAGCGCTTGCATACTGTTCATGTTGCTACTGGCGCTCACGGAACCGCTGATCTGAACGCCATCCCGGCGTTCGTACAGGCACGCGAGGCTTTCTTCATTTGCGAAGGAAGGCCGGCTTGCCGGAACGGTTGACCACGATAAACAAGGCCATCAACGCCAGGAAACCTGCAAACAGCAGGCTGGAGTTGAGGATCACGCGCGGATATCCCAACGTACTGACGTTGATGAAGGGGTAGGGATAGAAGCCCGACAGGGCGCCGCGCCACAGCGTGATGACCAGGTAGCCCAACGGATAGACCAGCCACAGCAGGGATTTCTTCAGCGAAGCCTGGAATACCGGTACAAAGAAAATCCAATAGACGATCGCAAGGAGCGGCACCACCGTGTGCAAGCTCTCATTGACCAGCGAGCGAAACCCGGTGGGCGCCCACAGCTGGCGCAGCAGCAGGTTATAGGCGATCCCGACGAAAGTCAGGTAGGCCACCACGGCCGATATCACCGAGGGCTGGCGAAAGAAGCGGCTGACCGGCGTCTTCAGTGACAGCGCCAGCGAAGTGAAGCACAACGCTCCCATCAGGATGGTGAGGTTGGTCAGGTACATGGAGAGCCGGTCCAGCCCATCGAGCAAGCCGCCGCCATGCGACAGCAGGCGATTGAAGGTGATGTCGGTCTGCGCAACGAAGGCGAACCAGCTGATCGTTGCGATCACCGCCGCCAGGGCGCGCGCAGCATGCGAAGTGCCTTCGGCGGGGAAGATGTTGGAACCGAAAGAGTCCAGCGACTCCGGTGGAGGGATCTGGTGATTGCTCATGGTGTGGTCCGGGAGATAGCGTTGGCGTTGCGGCGCAAGCCGGTGCCGGAAAGAGGGGCGGCTACGCAATCGTTGCATGATAAAGCGGTTTGGCTGCGCGCGCAGGCCGTATGACATTCACTTTCACCGCTTACAACGTGTCACAAAATCCAGGACGCCTGGCCGTCGGTTCACGGCTTGTGATCGGTATGGAAATCAAGCTCGAAGGACGGTGCTGCGGTACTTATGGATGAGCACAGACTGCGCTGAACTACGAGATGTTTTTTGCCGTGTGAATATTGCAGCCTTGCCCAAAGGCTGTCTCCATTTTTATTGATCCACCATTGCAGACTTGTCGCCTCCATGTACAGAAGAGAAAAATTACGATCATCCGCAACGTCAGTAGAGATGCGTGTTTCCGCACATGAGGTGTCGCCTGCAGGCGACGATTTTTCCCGCCAACTGTTACATCTTTTTTAGTTACAAGACGCACCGAAATATAAATAATTTGTGCTGCGTCTATCGCGCAAATTTCGGCAGCGGCACCTTTGTGAAGCGTCTGGACTTCACTCCATTTTTACCTTTTCGAGCATCGCGGAACATCAGCGAGGTTGGCGTTCGCGATGATGTTTTTCGCGAATGTGGAAACAGCGTTTTGCTGTTACAAAATTCTCGTGAACTTTCGAAAAAGTACTTTGCCGAACCGCACAGGTTTCTTGCATGGCAAGCATTTCCGACATATCGCCGGCGTCCTGCAAATTCATGAACCTGTTTGTGCCGCGGCGCGCATCTGCTATCCGGACCCGACCAGAAGGTCTTTCGAATCAGCACAGCATCTGCATGCGAATTATTCGATCCATATGCGCGCCGCCTTGTTTCTTTCGTGCTTCCCGTTTTGCACGCTCTTTCAATTTCAGGAGATCACATGCTTCGCTCAGAATCCCTCTTCGGCAAACGTGAAACCAATTCGACCAATTCCCCCTTCAGCAATGCCGGCAGCGCCGTCGCCCAACCATCGGGCAGCACCGTCTCCAACGTGCAGAAGCCTGGCCAATATCCTTCCTCGGTCAGCAATACGGCGCCCGCCAGCGAGGAAACCGGCAGCAAGCTTACCGTCGGCCCCAACATCAAGGTCAAGGGCGAGATCGAAGATTGCGACACGCTGGTCGTCGAGGGCCGTGTACAGGCCACCATCAATTGCCGTGTGGTGCAAATTGCCGAACGCGGTGCTTTCAAGGGTTCGGCAGAAATCGACTTGGCCGAGATCCGCGGCGAATTCGATGGCGACCTGACGGTGCGCCAGAAACTGGTGATCTACGCCAGCGGCAAGGTCACCGGCAAGATCCGCTACGGCAAGCTGGTCATCGAAGAGGGCGGCCAACTGTCGGGCGACCTCCAGGTCGGCGGCCAGGAACAGAAGGAATTGCTGCAGGCTGCGGTCAAGACTGCCTGAGAGCGCCGACTGGTGCTGGGCTGCCCGCTTTTGCCGGCGGGAAGTCGGGCGTCGCCTGGGCGGCGTCATTTTTGTTTCTTTTTTGAAATGTTTGGTGCGAATGACCCAGGAAACCGGGGCATTCGCCCTTGCATTGCCATAAAACCGGGTGGGATTTTGTCTGCATGGGTTCGCCATGCGACAATAGCGCCTTTCGTCTTTTTGCTGGCAGGGAATCCGCCGGCAGCGGCTTGCCGGATCATCCGCGCGGCTGGACGTTGGCGTTTTTTAGTTCATTCTCATGGCTCACCCGGAATACATCCTCACCCTGTCCTGCCTGGACCAGCGCGGCATCGTGCATCGCGTCTCGGGCTTTTTGGCCGACCACGGCTGCAACATCATCGACTCCGCCCAGTTCGGCGACGGCCAGTCGAAGCTGTTTTTCATGCGCGTACATTTCTCGTCGGAAGACGCTGCGATGAGCGACGCCCAGCTGCACACCGATTTCGGCGTGCTGGGCGACGCGTTGCAGATGAACTGGCAATTGCATGACGCGGCCAAGAAACCGCGCGTCATGCTGATGGTGTCCAAGATCGGCCATTGCCTGAACGACCTGCTGTTCCGCTACAAGAGCGGCTTGCTGCCGGTGGAGATCCCCGCCATCGTGTCCAACCACACCGATTTCTACCAGTTGGCCGCCAGTTACAACATTCCCTTCCACCATCTGCCGCTGGCCACCGGCGCGTCGGCGGAGGACAAGCGTGCGCAGGAAGAGCGCATCATGGAAATCGTCAACGCCAACCGGATCGACCTGGTGGTGCTGGCGCGTTACATGCAGATCCTGTCGCCCGAGATGTGCGAAGCCCTGCGCGGCCGCGCCATCAACATCCACCATTCCTTCCTGCCCAGCTTCAAGGGCGCCAAGCCGTATTACCAGGCACATGACCGCGGCGTGAAGCTGATCGGCGCCACCGCCCACTTTGTCACCAGCGATCTGGACGAAGGCCCGATCATCGAGCAGGGCGTCGAGCGCGTGGACCATTCCATGGGCCCGGACACGCTGACGGCGATCGGCCGCGATATCGAATCGGTCGTGCTGGCGCGTGCGGTGAAGTGGTTCACCGAGCATCGCATCCTGTTGAACGGGCACAAGACGGTGATCTTCAACTGATCGTTTTCTGCCGCCTTGCCATGAAAAAACGCCGTTCGGTTTGATAGCCGGACGGCGTTTTTTATTGCACCAGGCCCCCTTGGCGCGGATCGAAAGACCTTATGCCCCTGGATACTGTTCCCGCATCACCCGCTTGTTGAGCTTGCCCACGCTGGTGCGCACCAGTTCCGCGACAAACTGAACCCGGTCCGGCACACCGTAGCGCGAGATCTGGCCGCTTTCGGAGGCGGCCGTCACGTGGTTGCGGATGTCTTCTTCGGTTACCTTGCCGGCGGCGTCCTTCTTCAGCACCACCAGCGCTACCGGACGTTCGCCCCATTTGCCGTCCTGTATCCCGATCACCGCATTTTCCGCCACGCCCGGATGGCGCGCGATGATCTCTTCGATCTGCAATGACGATACCCACTCGCCGCCGGTCTTGATCACGTCCTTGATGCGGTCGGTTACCTGCAGGTAGCCGCGCGGGTCGATGTTGCCGATGTCCTGAGTATGCAGCCAGCCGCCGCGCCACAGGTCTTCCGAGGCTTCGGGCTGGTGCAGGTAGCCTTGCGTCAGCCAGGGCGCGCGCACCACTACTTCGCCAGTGCTGTGGCCGTCGCGCGGGCAGTCGCGCAGGTCTTCGTCTACCGTGCGGATATCCACCAGCGGCAACGGCCGGCCGGTCTTGACGCGCAGGGCGGCATCGGTCTCGCCGCCGAGCTCATCGGTGGGCACATGGGCCAGCGTCAGGATGGGGCAGGTTTCCGACATGCCGTAGCCGGTGAAGACATCGATGCCGCGTTCGCGCGCGGCCTGGGCCAGGCTGCTGGTCATGGCCGAACCGCCGATGATCATCTTCCAGCCGGACAGGTCGGCCTCCTTCGCGGCCTCGCAGCCCAGCACCATCTGCAGGATGGTCGGCACGCAGTGCGAGAAGGTGACTTTCTCGCGCACGATCAGCCGGCAGATGTTGTCCGGCACATAGCGGCCCGGATAGACCTGCTTGAGCCCGGCCATGGTTGCCACGTAGGGCAGGCCCCAGGCATGCACGTGGAACATCGGCGTGAGCGGCATGTAGACGTCGTCGCGATGCAGGCGGCCCTGCTGCGGCGCCAGCGCCAGGCCGGCGGTCGCGCCCAGCGTGTGCAGCACCAGCTGGCGGTGGCTGAAATAGACGCCCTTGGGCAGGCCGGTAGTGCCGGTGGTGTAGAAGGTGGTGGCGCGCGTGTTTTCGTCGAAGTCCGGAAACTCGTATGCGGCTTCGGCTTGCGCCAGCAGCGCCTCGTATTCGCCGGCGAAGCCCGGGCCGTTGGGCGGCGGGGTGCCGTCGTCGGTGATCAGCACGCAGCGGGTGAGCGTGCTGAGTTCGCCGCGGATCTGCTTCAACACCGGCATGAAGTCGGAATTGACCAGCAGCACGTCGGCCTGGGCGTGGTTGAGCGTATAGGCGATCTGCTCCGGCGACAGGCGCACGTTCACCGTCTGCAGCACGCAGCCCATCATGGGGACGGCGAAAAAGCATTCCAGGTAGCGGTGGCTGTCCCAGTCCATGACGGCGACCGTATCGCCCGGGCGCAGGCCGATTTCCTTCAAGGCATTGGCCAGCCGCTGTACGCGGCGGTAGAACTCGGCATAGCTGTGGCGGCGCTCGCCGTACACGATTTCCTGGTCCGCGGCAGTGGCCAGCGAGCTGTGCAGCAATTGTTTGATCAGCAGGGGATAGCCATAGGCTGAAGGGGTTGTGCTGATGGGTTGGGGCATACCGTTCTCCTCTGGTTTCCTGTGGCGTCTGGAACGCCGCGAACCTGTTTTTGGAATAAGAACCTGTTCACGCTCTCGCACAATTCCCGGCACGAGTGAGCAGGTTCCAAGCGTCAGATGATAACGCTAACGGTAACCCCCGATTGTCTTGCTGACGACGAAATTTATAGACGGCAACCTGCGCCGGAGTCTTTTCGCCTATTGTCGTTCTTCCAACGAAATGACGGTCAGCGCACCATCGACCCGGTCGGCGGTGAAGAGCACTTTTTCTCCTTCTTTCGCCTTGCCAAGCAATTCGGGGGAGGCCTTGAAGACCATGGTCATGCGGGGCATCTGCAGATTGGGGATCTCGCCATGGCGGATGGTGAGCTTGCCGGCGGCAACGTCGACTTTGCGGATCTCGCCTTCGACTTGCGGCGGTGGAGAGGTCTGCGCCAGAGCAGCCAGCATGGGCAGCGCCAGCGCGGCGCCGAGGAGGAGGCGGGTGAGGGCGGTAGCGGGAGTTTTCATCTTGTCCTTTCGATTGGAAAATAGAGTGAATGGAAGCGTTTTCCGCTCATCCGGTCACGGCGGGATAGCGGTGATAGACCGAGGTCGCGCCATCCTTGCCGACCAGCAGCACGTCATAGGCTGCGCGCGCCTTCGGGTTGCGCGGGTCTTCCATGCCGGGCGAACCGGCAGGCATGCCTGCTACGGCCAGGCCGATGGCGCGTGGCTTGTCCTTGAGCAGGCGCCGGATATCGGCCGCCGGCACATGGCCTTCGATCGCATAGCCTGCCACCTGCGCGCTGTGGCAGGAAGCCAGCCGTTCGGGCATGCCGAAGCGGCGGCGGTAGACGCCGGTGTCGTCAACGTCGCTGCTGGCGACATCGAAGCCGGATGCCTGCAGGTGTGTCACCCACTGGCTGCAGCAACCGCAGTTGGCATCCTTGTAGACCTCAATGCGCGGCCGGGATGGCTGCGCGTGCGCCAGGGCGGGCAGGGCCAGCGCCGCCAATGCGGCCAGGTTGAAGTGTCGTCGTTGCATGTCTTCTCCGTTGGGCTTGGGATTCGATCAGCGCGAACGGGCGGCGGCAACCGTCACGCTGCCCTTCATGCCGGCATCGTAATGGCCGGGTTGCAGGCAGCCGAATTGCACGGTGCCGGCACGGTCGAACTGCCACAGCAGCTCGCCGCGCTTGCCGCCGTCCAGCGTGATCTGGTTGGCGTCGGCATGTTCCATGTCGGGGTTCTTCAGCATCGCCGCGTAATGGGCCTTGAGGTCGTCGGCACTGCCCAGCACCAGCTCGTGCCGCAGCTTGCCGCTGTTGGTGACCACAAAGCGGATGGTTTCGCCTTGTTTCACCTGCACGCTGGCGGGCGAGAAGCGCATGCCGTCGGTCATGTCGACCTTGACGATGCGCGCAGGCGACCCGGGTTTGCCGGGACGGCCGATGGCGGCATCGTCGGCGTCATGCTGGTGCGGGGCGTGGTTCATGCCTTGCATGCCGGCAGCCAGCGAGGGCAGGGTTGCGGTTGCCAGCAGCGTTGCTGCCAGCAGGCGGGCGGTGGTGGTGTTCAGGAGTTTCATCGTATTTCCTTTCAGTGAGTGTCGGTTCAATGCATGTCATGGGGAGGGGTTCAGTGCCCGTGGCCGGTTTTTGCTTCCGGCGCGTGGTATGGAGGCGGCGGCTGGCCGCCTTTCCATTCGTAGGCCACGCTGCCGGCTGGCGCCCGGTACCAGCCGGGATCGCGATAATCGCCGCGCGCCAGGTTCTTGCGCACCTTGACGGTGCTGAACATGCCGCCCATCTCGATGGCGCCATACGGGCCATTGCCGGCCATCATCGGCAGCGTGTTCTCGGGCAGCGGCATTTCCATGCCATCCATCGAACCGCCCTTGTCGCCCATGACCATGTAGTCAGGAATCAGCTTGCCGATCTTTGCGGCGACGCCGGATTGGTCGACCCCGATCATGGTCGGCACGCTGTGGCCCATGGCGTTCATCGTGTGGTGCGCCTTGTGGCAATGCAGGGCCCAGTCGCCTTCCTCGGTGGCGTCGAACTCGATGGCGCGCATCTGGCCCACGGCGATGTCGGCCGATACCTCCGGCCAGCGTGAGGCCGGTGGCGTCCAGCCGCCGTCGGTGCCGGTGACGGTGAATTCATGGCCGTGCAGGTGGATCGGGTGGTTGGTCATGGTCAGGTTGCCAACACGGATGCGTACGCGATCGTTCTGCCGCACCACCAGCGGATCGATGCCGGGGAAGGCGCGGCTGTTCCAGGTCCACAGGTTGAAGTCGAGCATGGTGTTGACCTTGGGCGTGGCCGCGCCCGGCTCGATGTCGTAGGCGTTGAGCAGGAACACGAAGTCGCGGTCCACGCGCATGAAGTTCGGGTCTTTCGGATGCGTCACCCAGAAGCCCATCATGCCCATCGCCATCTGCACCATCTCGTCGGCGTGCGGGTGGTACATGAAGGTGCCGGCACGGCGTGCGGTGAATTCATAGACGAAGGTCTTGCCCGGCGGGATGCCCGGCTGGTTCAGTCCGGCCACGCCATCCATGCCGTTGGGCAGGCGCTGGCCGTGCCAATGCACGGAGGTCGCTTCGGGCAGCTTGTTGGTGACGAAGATACGCACCCGGTCGCCCTCGACCACCTCGATGGTGGGGCCGGGGCTCTGGCCGTTGTAGCCCCACAGGTTGGCCTTCATGCCGGGCGCGATCTCGCGCACCACCGGTTCGGCCACCAGGTGGAATTCCTTGACGCCATTCTTCATGCGCCAGGGCAGGCTCCAGCCGTTCAGTGTCACCACCGGCTGGTAGGGACGGCCATTGCTGGGCGCCAGCGGTGGCTGGGTCTGCGCGCTTTGCTGCAGCGGCGCTTCAGGCAGGCTGGCCGCTCCCACGCGGCTGACGGCCGATGCGCTCACCGCCAAGGCCGAGCCTTGCAGGAAGGTGCGGCGGCTGATGTTGGTATCGCTCATGGTTGTTTTCCTTGTCGGTTGTCGGTCGTGGCCGGACCGCCCAGCGCCAGTTGCAGTCCGGCGTCGGCGATCCAGAAATCGCGCTCGGCCTCGATGGCGGCATTGACCGTGGCGGCCTGCTCGCGGGCATCGGCCAGCAGCTCGAATACGCTGATGAGCATGCCGTTGTAGCGCAGCAGGTTTTCATCGGATACCTGGCGGCGCAATGGCACGATGGCGTCGCGGTAACGGCGCGCCAGCACAAAGGCGTCCTGCCGTTCGCGCCAGGCCAGGCGCACCTGCGAGCGGGCATCGAGCGCGGTGGCGGCCAGCTTGTGGGCGCTTTGCATGTAGATGGCCTCGGCCCGGGCTACGCGCGCCTGGCCCCAGTCGAACAGCGGGATCTCGATATCGACCTGGTAGCCGATCTCGGGCGCCTTGCCGGTCTCCGACGTGCGCAGTGCGCCGAGGTCGAGCACGTTGATGAAGCGGGTGGCGCGCGTCAGGCCCAGCGAATCCTGCAGGCCGGCCACTTCCAGCCGGGCGGCTTGTATGTCGAGACGCTGGTCCATGGCTTGGCGTTCGATATCGGCCGCTTCTTCGATCCGCACAGGCAGGTCGGGCAACCGTTCCGGCAACGTGAAGGCGGGGGCAATGCCCAGCAGGCGCGCCAGCACTTCCTTGTCCTGCAGCGCGTCGCGCCGCGCGCGGGCAAGGCCGGTCTGGGTGTCTGCATAGAACAGTTGCTCGCGCGCGGCATCGAGTTTGCTGACATTGCCGTGTTTGGCCATCTTGGCGGCCAGCTCATGCGAGGCCTCGGCGGCCTGGTTCACTTGCTCCTGATAGGCCAGGCCCTGTTGCGACGCCACTGCCCGGTAATAGGCCTGACGCGTTTGCGCGGCGGTGCGCAGCAGCTTGTCGGCCAGCAGCAGGCGCACCTGGTCGAAGCGGCGCGCCTCGATGCGGGAGGCCGCCGGCATGGTGAAGAGCTGCATTAATGCCAGCGACAGGCTGCGCTCGATCTTGATATCGCCGCCGGAATGCGTTCGGGCGAACGAGAAGCCCGGGTTGGGCAAGCGGCCGGCCTGCACCAGGTCGGCCTCGGCAATGCCGAGATCGGCGAAGGAGGCCTGCAGTTCAGGATTGTTGAACAGTGCGATCTGCACCGCGTCGTCGGCGCTGGCCAGGCGGGCCTGGCTGTGGCCGTCGGCGTGCAGCAGCTGTGCGACGCGCGCTTCGGCACGGCGGGCATCCTCGGGCGTGCGGTTCCAGGCGGCTTCTTTGCCAAGCTTTTGCGCGGCAATGCCTTGCACCTGGCCGAAACCGCCATCCTCGGAGAATGAGGCGCAGCCGGCCAGCAACGCACAGGCGGCCAGCGCGCTCGCCCGCAGGGGGCGTGAAACTAGGGGAGTCATGGAATCCTCTTCTGATGATGATCGTCATCCGCCGCGGGTGTACCCGGGCGGGGTGGGCGCACGCTCTAGCGTGCGCGATCAGGCATCAGAGGAAGGAGGGAGGCCGGTCGGGATTTTCCGGCAGGTAGCCGACGAAGCCGGTGGCCGGCAGCGCGATGAATTCGCGCGAGGGAAGATCGAGGGCGGGGAGAGCGTCCAGCGCCAGCGGCAGTACCGCGCCCGTGGTGCAGGCGGCGCAGTAGCTGCAGGAAGCATTCTTGTGCTGCGCGTGGTGGGTGTCGTGCGCGGGCGCTGCATCGGTGATCGTCTCGGCGACCGGCTCGGCTTGCGCATGATGGCCATGCTGGTGTGCCGTCGCCTGTGCGTCCTGTTGCAAGCCATGCGCCGCTTGCGCGCCGTGTCCGGCAGCCGCCGTTTGCGCAATGGCCGGCGCGCATGCCTGCAGCGCGGCGGCGAACCCCTGGACGGGGATCGCCAGCGCCAGCAGCCACAGCAGGAAAATTTTCGCGCGCAGGATCATGGCGGCAAGTATAGCACCAGGCGCTTACCCGACCCGCGACGGCACTCCGCGCACCAGCCGCAGGCCGTTGAACACCACGATCAGGCTGGCGCCCATGTCGGCGAACACCGCCATCCACAGCGAGCTCATGCCGGCCAGCGCGAGCGCCAGGAACACTGCCTTGATGCCCAGCGCGATGGTGATGTTCTGCACCAGCACCCGATGCGCCTTGCTGCTTAAGCGGATGAAGTCGGGGATCTTGCGCAGGTCGTCGTCCATCAGCGCAACATCGGCGGTTTCCAGCGCCGTGTCGGTGCCGGCCGCACCCATGGCGAAACCGATCTGGGCGCGTGCCAGCGCCGGCGCATCGTTGATGCCGTCGCCGACCATGCCGACTTCGCCATATTGCGTACCCAGCGCTTCGACGGCCTTGAGCTTGTCATCCGGCAGTTGGTCTCCACGGGCGTCGTCGATGCCGGTCTGGGCGGCGATGGCTTGCGCGGTATGCGCGTTGTCGCCGGTCAGCATGACCACGTGCACGCCCAGTTGCCGCAACTCGGCGACCGCCTCACGGCTGGTTGGGCGTACCGTGTCGGCGACCGCCACCAGCAGTTCGGGCTGTGCGCCACGGCACAGCAGGGTGGTGGTCTTGCCTTGCTTCTCGAAGGCTTGCAGGCGTGCCTCCAGCTCCGGGCTGCACATGCCCAGCTCATGCACCAGGCGGTGGTTGCCCAGATGATAGAGTTCGCCGCCGATGCGTCCCCGTACACCGCGTCCGGCCAGCGCTTCGAAGTCGCTCACCTCCAGCGCAGCGGCGCCTTCCTGCGCGGCGATGGCGCGCGAGACCGGGTGGTCAGAGCGGGTGGCCAGCGAGATCGCCAGTTGCAGCAAGACCTCCTGGTTGGCAGAAGGGGCGAGCGATGGCACGTCGGTCACCACCGGCTTGCCGAAGGTGATGGTGCCGGTCTTGTCCAGCGCCAGCGCGCGCAGCTTGCGGCCCTGTTCGAGATAGACGCCGCCCTTGATCAGGATGCCGTGCCGCGCCGCCGCCGCCAGTCCGCTGACGATGGTGACCGGGGTGGAGATCACCAGCGCGCAGGGGCAGGCAATCACCAGCAGCACCAGCGCCTTGTACAGCCAGGGATGGAAGTCGGCGCCCATCAGCAGCGGCGGCAGTACCGCCACCAGCACCGCCATGGCGACCACGGCCGGGATATAGACTTGCGCGAAGCGGTCGACGAAGCGCTGCGTCGGTGCGCGCTGGCCTTGCGCCTGCTGCACGCTCTTGACGATACGCGACAGTGTGGAATCGCCCTGGGCGGCGGTGACGCGCAGCAAGAATGAACCATGCTCGTTGATGGTGCCGGCGAACACTGCATCGCCCGGCTGCTTGGCGACCGGAATGCTTTCGCCGGTGATTGGCGCCTGGTTGATGCTGGTTGCGCCTTCGGTGATCACGCCATCCAGCGGCACGCGTTCGCCCGGCGCCACGCGGACGATGGCGTCCACCGCCACCTCGCGCGCAGGTGTGCTGGTCCAGCTGCCGTCGGCGCCGCGCACGGTGGCGAGGTCGGGCGCCATCGCCATCAGGCCGGCGATGGCATTGCGTGCGCGGTCCAGCGACAGCGCCTCGATCATCTCGGCCAGTGTGAACAGCACGATCACCACCGCCGCCTCCGGCCACTGGCCGATCACGGCCGCGCCGATGACCGCCAGCGACATCAGGAAATTCATGTTGAGCGAGAAATTGCGCAGTGCGATCCAGCCCTTCTTCAGCGTACCCAGCCCGCCCAGCGCAATGCCCAGCAGGGCCAGCGCGATCACCGGCAGCGAACGCTCGTCGCCGCTGGTCCAGGCCATGATTTCCGAACCCAGCGCGGCCAAGCCGGCCAGCCCCAGCAGGATCCAGCGGCGCGCCGGGATGCGGTAGGCCGCGGCCTGGTCGATGGCGTCTGCCTGTGCGGAGGCATCCAGCGAATCGGACTTGACGGCAGGCAGCATGTCCAATGCCTTCAGGGTGTCGACGATGGGGGCAATGGACGGCAACTGGTGCTGTACCGTCAGTTCGCGCTGGATCAGGTTGAACTCCAGCGCACCGACGCCATTCATCTGCCCCAGCCGCTCGCGGATCAGCTTTTCTTCGGTGGGGCAGTCCATCTTCTGGATGAAGAACACCGCCTCTTCGGTGTCGCCCGCCAGGCGCTGGGCCGCCGGCATTGCCGTTTGCAGCGCCTCATGCACATGGCCGCCGCAGCAGCTGCCGTTCACATCGGCATGCGCATGGCCTTGTTGGGCATCATGGGAATGGTGGTCGTGAGCATGATGCGCATGATCATGGTCATGGCTGTGGGGGTGTCCATGCTTGTGTTCGGCCATCGGTTTGTCCTTTTCTCCAGTGCAGCGGATTTGTTTACAAGGTATATTAAAAACCCTGAAGTAACTACAAGGTCAAGCGCATCATGGATACACTGAAAATTGGCGAACTGGCAACGCTGGCCGATTGCCCGGTCGAAACCATCCGCTATTACGAGAAGGAAACCCTGCTGCCCGAGCCGACCCGCTCGCAGGCCAATTACCGGCTGTATGGCGCGCGCCATGTCGAGCGGCTGCAATTCATCCGCCACTGCCGTTCGCTGGACATGACGCTGGATGAAGTGCGCGAGCTGCTGCGCCTGCGCGACGCGCCCGAGCAGAATTGCGGTGAGGTGAATGCGTTGCTGGACAAGCACATCGGCCACGTGGCCCAGCGCATTGAGCAATTGAAAGCCTTGCAGGGGCAATTGCACGTGCTGCGCGCGCAATGCGACGCCGACCAGCCGTCGCGCGACTGCGGCATCCTGCAGGGATTGGCGAATCTGCCCGACGATGTGAAGCCCGCCAATCTCGGCAGCCACGGCGGCGGCTGCCACTGACCGGAGGGCATGGCGGGACGAGGGCGGCGTTGCGCCTCCTTCGTACCTCCATGCTGTTCAGGCGAGTATCAGCGCGCCAGCCAAGCCATCACTTCCGCGATTACCTCATCCGGCTTTTCCCGTTGCGGGAAATGTCCGGCGCCATCGATCACCACACGGCGGTAGCCGTTTCCGAACAGTTTGTCCTTGCCTTCCGAGGTCGAGGGATGGTTGGCGCCATCCTCGCCGCCATGCAGCATCAGGGTAGGCACCATGATCGCGGGTGTCTGCGCCAGTTTGGCCTCCAGCCCGGCATAGGCCGGATCGCCTTCGGCAAAGCCCCAGCGGTGGCGGTAGGAGTGCAGGCAGATATCGGCCCAGTCGGGATTGTCGAAGGAGGCCGCGGTGTTGGAGAACTCGCTGTCGGCAAAGGACCACGACGGCGACCAGGTATTCCACATGAAGCGCGCAAAGCCGCGGCGGTCCTGTTTCAGTTCCTCGGCCCCGCGCGGCGTGGCAAAGAACCAGTGGTACCAGTAATTGCGCGACTGCTGCAGCGACAATTTCTGATCCGCGGTATTAGTGCCCCAGCCGACCGAGAGGGTGATGCAATGGCTGATGCGGTCCGGTGTCTGCGACGCGGCGATATAGGCGGCGCGTGCCCCCCAGTCGTGGCCGATCAGCGCATAGCGCTGCAGCCCCAGGGCGTCGACGAAGGCCATCAGGTCGGAACCCAGCGCGGCCAGCTGGCCGCTGCGCGGGGTGTCCGCGGACAGGAAGCGCGTCGGCCCATAGCCGCGCAGGAACGGACGGATGACGCGATAGCCCGCCGCGCGCAAGGGTTTGAGGAAGTGGTCCCAGGTGCGCACATCGTCCGGCCAGCCATGCACCAGTACCACGGCGGGCGCATCGGCCGGGCCGCTTTCTTCAAAGGCGATGCGCAACTTGTCGGTGTCGATGAAACTCAGGTGGTTGCTTTGCGGCATGGCAGGCGTTCTCCGATGGATGCGGCGATACTCTCTGTAGATACTGCAGACCTCAGGTGAATCATCGCAGCAGTGCCGTACCGGGACAATGTAAAAAAGGCAGGCCGGGATGAAATTTCCTCATGCAAGGCACGGCACGCCAGCCATTGCCGTCAGCCTGCTGTCTTGCCCAGGATGCGATCCATCATCCACGCCGTGTGCGCGGCGCTGTCGCCGCAGGACGGATGGCGCGCACCGCCGGCGAGGTGTGAGCGCATGTTGGCAACGTGATGCAACTGGATGTTTTCCGGATTGGGAATATCCATGCGTTCGATACCATCAGCCGTCGTCAATTGAAGCGGCTGCTCTTCGAATACCGAGAAATCGATCTTGCCTGCGCTACCGGTGATTTCCACCCGGTCGGCGCGTTCGAAGTTGCCGAAGTGCCAGCTCCCGCTGCCGGTCACTCCCGATGCGTAGAGCCAGCTGGCGACAACTGCATCGCATGCACTGTACAGGCCCTGCTGGTTGGTAGCGCTGCCGGAAGCTTGCACGACTTCGCCGAAGAAATGGGAAAACAGGTTCAGGCCGTGGCTGGCCAGGTCGTCGAAATAACCGCCAGGCGCAATGCGCGCGTCGGTGCGCCAGCGGTAAGTGCCGTTGAGGTCATCCGCGGCCGGCGTGCGCGCCAGTTGCCAATGGAGATGGCGCGGCGTGCCGATGCGGCCATCTGCAAGCCATTTCCGAACCTGTTCGAAGCGCGGTAGCGAGCGCCGGTAGTAGGCGACGAACAGCGGCAATCCGGCCCGCTCGAACGCCTCGACCATGGCCAGGCATTCGGCGTGGCTGGGCGCCATCGGCTTTTCGACGCAACAGGGCTTGCCGGCGGCGGCGACCTTCAGCGCGTAGTGCAGGTGCGTGTCGGGTGGCGTGGCGATGTAGACGGCATCGATATCGGCATCGGCGATCAGCGCGTCGGCGTCGTCGAACCAGCGCGGCACGTCGTGGCGGTGCGCATAGTCGGCCGCGAGCGCCGCGTCGCGCCGCATGACGGCCGCCAATTCGAAGCCGGCTGTTTTCTGGTAAGCGGGACCGCTCTTGCGTTCGGTGACGGCGCCGCAGCCGATGATGCCCCAGCGTAGCGGCTTCATGCGGCGGCCTTGGACGTGTGCGCGCAGCATCCGTCCCCGGCGCCCAGCGCATCAAGGATGGGGCAGTCGGGCCGGTTGTCGCCGTGGCAATTGTGCGCCAGTGTTTCCAGCGTCGATTTCATCGCCTGCAGTTCGCGGATGCGCTGGTCGAGCTCGCCGATATGCGCCTCGGCCAGTTGCTTGACCTTGCGGCTGGAACGCGACTGGTCCAGCCACAGGCCGATCAGGTCGGCGATCTGCTTCATTGAAAAGCCGAGCAGGCGCGACTGGCGAATGAAGCGCAGCAGGTGCACGTCGCGTTCGCTGTAGACGCGGTAGCCGGCGTCGGTGCGTCCGGCCTTGGGGATCAGGCCGGTCTCCTCGTAATGGCGGATCATCTTGGCCGATACGCCCGAGGCGGCGGCCGCTTCTCCGATGTTCATGCTTTCACTCCGTGTTTTGCTTGATGGGCTTTCCAGCGGCGAAGCAGCAGTGCGTTGCTGACCACGCTGACGCTGGAGAACGCCATCGCCGCGCCGGCCAGCATCGGGTTGAGCAGGCCGAAGGCTGCCAGCGGAATGCCGACCAGGTTGTAGATAAAGGCCCAGAACAGGTTCTGGCGGATCTTGCTGTAGGTGCGGCGCGAGATGTCGATGGCGTCGGCAGCCAGGCCCGGGTCGCCGTGCATCAGCGTGATGCCGGCCGCCTGCATGGCGACATCGGTACCGGTGGACATGGCGATGCCGACATCGGCAGCGGCCAGTGCCGGCGCATCGTTGATGCCGTCGCCGACCATTGCCACCACCGCGGGCTTGCCGTCGCTGCCATTCTGCGCGCGCAGCGCATCGACTGCCTGCGCCTTGTCGGCCGGCAGCACCTCTGCGCGGAAATCGTCGATGCCGAGCTGCGCCGCTACTTGCTGCGCGGCGCCGCGGTTGTCGCCGGTCAGCATGACGGTGGCGATGCCCAGTCGTTGCAGGCTGCGTACGGCGTCGGCAGCGCCCGGCTTGACCTCGTCGCCGAACGCCAGCAGACCGATGATCTCGGCGCGCTCGCCATCCCTGCGCGCCAGCCAGGACAGGGTGCGGCCTTGCTGTTGCAGTTCATTGGCGCGCAGTTCCAGCGCTTGCATTGGCGCTTGCAGTTCCTGCATCCAGCGGCTGCTGCCCAGGCAATATTGGTGGTCATCGATATTGCCTTCGATACCGCGTCCAGCCACGCTGCGTACTTCGGTAGCTTGCGTTTGCGGCAGGCCATCCCGCACAGCCGCAGCGTCGAGCACGGCACGGCCCAGCGGATGTTCGCTACTGGCCTGCAGCGCGGCGGCCAGCGCCAGCATCCGGTCTTGCGACGCTTGCCCTTCGTGTGCTGCATGCAGTTCGGTCAGGCGCGGACGGCCGACGGTCAGCGTGCCGGTCTTGTCGAAGGCGATGACATTGATGCGATGCGCGATCTCCAGTGCCTGCGCGTCCTTGATCAGGATGCCGTGGCGCGCGGCTACGCCGGTGCCGGCCATGATTGCGGTCGGTGTAGCCAAGCCCAGCGCGCAAGGGCAGGCGATCACCAGTACCGCCACGGCATTGAGCAGTGCCTGTTCCCAGTCACCTGCATACAAGCCCCAGCCCACCAATGTGACCAGCGCAATCACCAGCACGGCCGGTACGAAGACGGCGCTGACCTGGTCCACCAGCCGTTGGATCGGGGCCTTGGCCGCTTGGGCTTGTTCCACCATGCGCACAATCTGCGCCAGCACGGTCTCGGCGCCGACGGCGGTGGTTTCGACCAGCAGCACGCCATCGGCATTGATGGCGCCGGCGGACACTTTGTCGCCGAGTTCCTTATCTTGTGGACGGCTTTCGCCGGTCAGCATGGCTTCGTCCAGGTGGCTGCGGCCTTCGCGCACCACGCCGTCGACCGGCACCCGTTCGCCGGCGCGCAGCACTACCAGGTCGCCGACCCGTACTTCCGCCAGCGCCACGTCGACATCGCGCCCGTCGCGGCGCACGCGCGCGCGGTCCGGCCGCAATGCGTTGAGCGCGGCGATGGCATCGGCGGTCTGGCGCTTGGCGCGCGTTTCCAGCCATTTCCCCAGGAGCACCAGCGTGATCACCACCGCTGAACTTTCGAAGTAGAGATGGGGTGCCGCCATCGGGTGATCGGGCATGGCTTGTGTACCCAGCCATTGGTACAGCGACAGGCCGTAAGCCGCGCTGGTGCCCAGCGCCACCAGCAAGTCCATGTTGCCCGACAGCGCGCGCAGCGCGCCCCAGCCGGCACGGTAGAAGCGCCAGCCGAGCCAGAACTGCACTGGCGTGGCCAGCAGCCATTGCCACATCGGCGGCAGTTCCAGCCGGATACCGAAGGGCATCAGCAGCATGGGCAGCACCAGCGGCAGCGACAAGGCTGCCGACAGTGCCACCGGCCACCAGGAGGGCAGGGCGGGTGTTTTCTTTTTCTGTGTCGCGTCACCTGGCTGCGCATGCGCGCTGGCCTGGTAGCCGGCCTTTTCGACGGTGGCGATCAGGCTTGGCAGGGGGATGTCGCCCAGCATCGAGATACTGGCGGTTTCGGTGGCGAGGTTGACGCTGACGGCAGACACGCCCGGTACTTTCTTCAAGGCCTTTTCCACACGCGTGACGCACGAGGCGCAGGTCATGCCGGCAATGTCGAGTTCGGCGTGGCTGGCCTTGACGCGGTAGCCGGCTTTCTCGACCGCCGCCGCCAGTTGGGCGACATCGACGTTCGAAGCGGCTTGCGCGGTGGCGCGTTCGGTGGCCAGGTTGACGGCGGCGTCGGTTACGCCGGGGACAGCGCGCAAGGCTTTTTCAACGCGGTTGACGCAGGATGCGCAGCTCATGCCTTCGATGTCGAGGCTGAACTCGCGGGCAATAGCGGTGGGGGAGGTGCTTGTCATGGTGGAAGCTCCGGAAGGATGGTGGTCACGATGCCATCATCATCCTTCCCATGATGGTAAGGTCAAGCAGGATTGTCGCACGGATGCGAAAAATGGGAGCTTGACCTTGCCATTGTGGGAAGGTTTAAGCTTGCAGACATACTATCCACTTACTGAAAGGATTTCGCCATGAGTACCGTTTTTACCGTCAACGATATGACCTGCAACCATTGCGCCAGCGTCATCACCAAGGCCGTCAAGGATGTGGACGCCAACGCCAGGGTTGAAATCGCCGTGGCCGACAAACGCGTCGTCATCGACAGCGCCTTTCCGGCACAGGATTTTTCCGAGGCGATTGCCGATGCCGGTTATACGCCGGTGGCAGCCTGAACGGCTTGAGGAGGGCATTTCTACTTGCTTAACAACCGCATCGCCCGCTCCAGTCCATCGATGGTGAGCGGGAACATGCGCTCATTCATCAGTTGCCGGATCAGCGCGATCGATTGCCGGTATTGCCACAAGCCTTCCGGCTCGGGATTGAGCCAGGCGAAGTGCGGGAAGGTGGCCGTGAAGCGCTGTAGCCAGACTGCACCCGCCTCGGCGTTGTTGTATTCCACCGAGCCGCCCGGCTGCACCACTTCGTAAGGGCTCATGGTGGCGTCGCCGACGAAGATCAGCTTGGTGTCCGGCGTGTATTTGCGCAAGACATCCCAGGTCGGGAAGCGTTCGGCGTGGCGGCGGCGGTTGTTCTTCCACAGATAGTCGTAGACGCAGTTGTGGAAGTAGAAGAACTCCATGTTCTTGAACTCGGTGCGCGAGGCCGAGAACAGCTCCTCGGTGCGCGCGATGTGGTCGTCCATCGAGCCGCCGACGTCGAACAGCATCAGTACCTTGATGTTGTTCTTGCGCTCCGGCTGCATGCGGATATCGAGATAGCCGGCATTGCTGGCGGTGGCGCGGATGGTGTCGTCCAGCGCCAGTTCTTCTTCCAGCCCTTCGCGGGCGAACTTGCGCAGGCGGCGCAAGGCCACCTTGATATTGCGCGTACCCAGTTCGCGCTCGCCGTCATAGTCCTTGTATTCGCGCGCATCCCATACCTTGACCGCACTGCGGTTCTTGCCGACCCCGCCGATGCGGATACCTTCCGGGTTGTAGCCGCCATGCCCGAAGGGCGAGACGCCGCCGGTGCCGATCCACTTGCTGCCGCCTTCGTGGCGCTCCTTCTGTTCTTCCAGCAGTTGCTTCAGGCGATCCATCAGCTTGTCGTAGCCGAACTTCTCGATAGCCGCTTTCTGTTCGGGCGTCAGTTCGCGCTCCAGTTTCTTCAGCAGCCACTCCAGCGGAATCTCGGGCTTCTTCTCAAAGATGGTGTCGATACCTTTGAAGTAGGCGCCGAAGGCGCGGTCGAACTTGTCGAAGTTGGCCTCGTCCTTGACCAGCGTGAGGCGCGAAAGATAGTAGAACTCATCCATCGAGGGTGCGATGACCTGCTTGTCCATCGCTTCCAGCAGGGTGAGGAATTCCTTGATCGAAGCCGGCACGCCGGCGTCTTTCACGGTGAAGAAAAAATCGATCAGCATGGATATACGAACCTGTTCAAAATCTCGTCGGGGTTGTCCCAATGCCCTTTCAGGCGGTCTGCTGCGTTACAAAGCCTCGCCGGGCCACCGGCCCGTCTGCGTTTTGCGCCTTGCATCCCATCCTGAAATGACATCGGCCCAACTCCCGCCGAGACTTTGAACAGGTTCGGGCGTTCAGCGCCCCAGCTTGTACTGCAAGTGGCGCCGCACGGCGGGCCACTCGGATTCGATGATGGAGAACACCACGGTGTCGCGCAGCGAGCCGTCCGGCATGCGCTGGTGGTTGCGCAAGATGCCATCCTGCTTGGCCCCCAGGCGGGCGATGGCAGTGCGCGACTGCTGGTTCATCCAGTGGGTGCGGAATTCGACGGCGATGCAGTGCATGTCTTCGAAGGCGTGCGTGAGCATCATCAGCTTGCATTCGGTATTGATGCTGGTGCGCTGGGCGCTGGCAGCGTACCAGGTGGAACCGATTTCGACGCGGCGGTTGGCGGCGTCTGCGTTCATGTAAGTGGTCATGCCGCACAGCGCGCCGGTGTCGTTGCGCCGGATCACGAAGGGCAGCATGCTGCCTTGCTGCTGCAGGTGCAGGCGGCGCTCGATCTCGGCGCGCATGTTCTCCGGCTTGGGGACGGAGGTGTACCAGAGCTTCCACAGCTTGCCGTCGGAGACTGCGGCGATCAGCGCATCGTGGTGCTCAAGGGAAAGCGGTTCGACATTGACGAAATGGCCTTTGAGCGTGATCGGCGAGAGGAATTGCATGGCGTCTCCGGGGCAGGTAGAAAGCTAGCGGTTGTTGCGCGACATGAACACCAGCCGCTCAAACAGGTGAACGTCCTGCTCGTTCTTGAGCAGCGCGCCGTGCAGCGGCGGCACGGCGGCCTTTCCATCCTTGCTGTGCAGCGCCTCGGGCGGGATATCTTCGGCCATTAGCAGCTTGAGCCAGTCGATCAGTTCCGAGGTCGAAGGTTTCTTCTTCAGGCCGGGCACGTCGCGCACTTCGTAGAAGCTTTGCAGCGCCTGCGCCAGCAGCTCGCGCTTGAGGTGCGGGAAGTGCACGTCGACGATCTGCTGCATGGTGTCCTTGTCGGGGAACTTGATGTAGTGGAAAAAGCAGCGGCGCAGGAAGGCGTCAGGCAATTCCTTCTCGTTGTTGGAGGTGATCACCACCAGCGGCCGGTGCCTTGCCTTCACCATTTCGCGCGTCTCGTAGACGTAAAACTCCATCCGGTCGATTTCGCGCAGCAGGTCGTTGGGGAACTCTATGTCGGCTTTGTCGATCTCGTCGATGAGCAGCACCACCGGTTCGGGCGAAGTGAACGCCTGCCACAGTACACCCTTGACGATGTAGTTGTGGATGTCCTTGACCCGCTCGTCGCCCAGTTGCGAATCGCGCAGGCGCGAGACCGCGTCGTATTCATATAAGCCCTGCTGCGCCTTGGTGGTCGACTTGATGTGCCATTGCAGCAGCGGGCGATCCAGCGCCGCGGCCACTTCCTCGGCCAGCATGGTCTTGCCGGTACCGGGCTCGCCCTTGATGAGCAGCGGGCGCTGCAGCGTAAGCGCGGCGTTGACGGCCAGTTTGAGGTCGTCGGTGGCGACGTAGGTGTCGGAGCCGGTGAAGCGTTCCGGGCGTGCGGAATGGTCGTGCATGGGCGCGGTCCTTGGTGATGTCGTTCTGTGCCGCCAACTTCCTGCGCATGGTGCTGCGGCGCAAGACATCGGCTTGTCAATTTAAACGAGTATAAGGGAAAACCCCGGCTGGCTCAGTCGGGTTGAAATTCGCGGATTCGCCCTTATGTATGGGATTCCGCATGCATAACGCTGACAAGACACATGAAATTCCTGTTCTTCAAAATGCTGGTGGTGTGGAGACGCCTGCGGCACGGCATGCAAGCCCGCTACATGGCCCGCCATGATGTCGGGCGGCAACTCGACAGTTTGATGCGCCGCGTCGATCCCGCATCGGCCTGGCATGAGCGCGCCAACTGGCTGATCGACGTCGCCGAGTGGCTGCGCCACCGGCCGGCAGTGTCCCTGCTGGACCGGCAGGCCTGGAACAAGGTCCGCAGCCAGCGGTTGGCGACCATGCTGGACTGGCTCGACCAGCACCGCGACGTGCGCCGCAACGTGCAGAATGCGATGCAAAAGACCCTGCGCGAGGCCAACGGTCCGGAGCTGTTTTCCACCACCGGCCTGCCGCATGAGCCAGGCTTCTTCGGCGAACTGGTCGAACGCCTGGCGCGCATGGTCCTGCCGCGCCACCTTTCCCCAACCGACCTGTCTTCGCTTTTCACCGCGCTGTTTCCCGATCCGGACGATGCCAACTGGTTGCTCGAGCTGGACAATGAGCTGCTGGTGCGGCTATGGAAGCTGTTTGCCGATGACGGCATTTCGCACATGTACTGGCAGCAGATCGAAGAGGCGATTACCTACCTCACCACGACGGTGATCGCCGACGGCATTAGCCCGGCCTTCCGCCAGCGCCTGGAACCCAAGATGCCCATGCGCGCCACGCCTTTCCTGGCGTTGCGGCGCGAGATAGAGGCATGGTTGCGCACCAACCCTTACGATCAGGCCGCATTGCGCAGCGTGCGCATGCTGGTGGCGGTGTGCCATGCGCAGACTGACCGCATTTATGCTCACCTGGACGAATACGGCGTCTCGGTCAGCCTGGTGTACCGCATCGAGCGCATGCGTGCGCATCTGCAACGCATCGGCCGCCTGATCGATGTGCGCGCGGCCGTTCCCGGCGAACCGGGAGCGGGGCGTGTGCAGTTGTTATTGGCCGACCTGATTTCCGCGCACCACAACCGTGGTTCGGTGCGCGGCTTGATGCGCCGCAGCTTCGCGCTGCTGGCGCGCAAGATGGTCGAGCGCAATGCCAATCACGGCGAACAGGCCATCGCGCGCGATGCTGCCGGCTACCGCAAGGTATTGAAGGGCGGCTTGCTGGGCGGTGCGGTATTGGCCGGCACGGCGCTGCTGCAGATCGGGGTGGCCAGGCTGGGGTCGGCGCATTTCTTCGAGGGTGCGCTGGCGTCGCTCAACTATGCGGCGAGCTTCCTGCTGATTGCCGCCGTGGGCGGTGTGCTGGCCACGCGCCAGCCGGCTGTGGCGGCGCCGATGCTGGCTTCGCATATGGGCGAGCTGGACGCCGACGGCATGCGTGGCCTGATCGCGGAAGCGGGCTTGCTGCTGCGTTCGCAATCGGCGGCCATTTTCGGCAACCTGCTGGCGGTGGCGCCGGTGGTGGCTCTGGTTTGCACTGCCGGCTGGTTCCTGTTCGGCGTGGTGCCGATGAGAACCGAACAGGCGCATGCCGAGCTGGTTTCCCTGTCGCTGGTCGGCCCCACGCCGCTCTATGCCGCGCTGACCGGCGTACTGCTGTGGCTGTCGAGCCTGGCGGCGGGGTTCGCCGACAACTGGTTCGCCTTGCGCCGCGTGCGCGAAATCATGTCCAACCAGCGCCGCCTGGTGCATGCGCTCGGCCCCTTGCGCGCCGAGCGTTGCGCAGCCTGGCTGGAGCGCAATGTCGCAACCATCTCCGGCAGCATGGTGCTGGGTCTGCTGCTGGGGATGACGCCGGTGCTGGCGGAGTTCTTCGGCCTGCCGCTGGACGTGCGCCAGGTGACGCTGGCTGCCGGCACGTTGGCGGCAGCGGCATTCAGCCTCGGTTGGCAATCGCTGGCCACGCCGGAATTCTGGCTGGCTGCCGGCGGCGTTGCCATCAGTGCGTTCTTGGGTGTGGGCGTGGCGTTCGCCTGCGCATTGACGCTGGCCTTGCGCGCGCGTGATGTGCCGCGCCGCATGCGGCGTTTCGTCCAGCGGGAAGTGTTGCGCCGCTTCGTCACTGCGCCGGCATTCTTCATTTTTCCTGAACGCGCTGGGGCGGGCGTCGATGCGGCGGTGCACGATGAGGAAGGCAGTGGCGAGGATGAAGACAGGGACAACGGCGGGGACGGCGGCAGCGCGACTCCCATCGATATCGGCAACGACACGCAAACGCAGGCCGAATGGCCCGGTGAGAGCGCCCGTGACAGCGAGCGCAACGTCCATCCCGAGGGATTGCGGCGGCATGGATGAGTATTGATTGATTACCAAGGCTATACCCGTCATATTGCAGTGCATATATTGGGGTATTTCCTGCAAGCCTGCACCAGGCGGGCTGTTGCGGCCGATTTTCGGGGCACCCGGGAAGGGATGACTATGCCGAGTTTATTAGGTTAGAATCAAACGGTTTTTTGCGTAAGCAGGGGGAGTGGAGAGACACGCTTAAGCCGAAAGAACGGTTGAGCCACAGTAAAACAGCCAAACCTGCCGAACCAGTGCAACTGAATCAGTAAGAAAAATGCCACTGGCTGCAAAAGATTCGTTTCGGAACCTGTTCACGATCTCGCCGGGAGTTGGGCTAATGTCATTTCAGGATGGGGTGCAAGGCGCAAAACGCAGCCGGGCCGGTTGGCCCGGGGAGGCTTTGCAACGACGCAGACCGCCTGAAAGAACATTTGGACAACCCCGGGCGAGGTCGTGAGCAGGTTTTAAGTCCAATTTACTTACCCTGCGAACATGAAAAAACACCTCGTGCTTCTTGCCTTGAGTGGCGTTGTCGGCAGTGCGTCTGCGGCAGACATCGTCGGTAATGCCAAGGCTGCTGAAAATAAAGTGTCCATGTGCATCGGATGCCACGGCATCCCCGGCTACAAAGCCTCGTTCCCTGAGGTCTACCAGGTACCCATGCTGGGCGGCCAATCCCCCAAATACCTCGAAAACGCGCTGCGCGCCTACCAGAAGGGCGAACGCAAGCATCCGTCGATGCGGGGCATCGCCGCCAGCCTGTCGGACCAGGATATCGCCGACCTGGCCGCCTACTATTCGCAGCAGAAGTGAGGGGACGCACGAGATGAAAAATATTCTTACCCATATGGCCGCGGCGTTGGCCGTATTGTCCGCCGTTGCTTTGCCTGCCCAGGCCGCCGACTTGGCCGCCGGCCGTGCACTGGTCGAGAAGTACAACTGCGCTTCCTGCCACGGCAAGGACTACAACTCGCCGATCGATCCTTCCTACCCCAAGCTGGCCGGCCAGCATGCGGATTACCTCAAGCATGCCCTGGTGGCGTATCGCCGCGGCGACACCGCCATGAATGGCCGCACCAACGCCATCATGTCGGCGCAGGCCAAGCCGCTGACCGATCAGGATATCCAGAATATCGCCGCCTACCTGCATAGCCTGCCGGGTACGCTGGTGGTGCACAAGTAAGCGGCGCAATTGCCGGCGCAATGAAAAAGCCACGCTGTTGCGTGGCTTTTTCGTCTGGTGGCGCCGGAAGTCAGTTTTGCGCGCGGCGTTTGATGCTGTCGATATAGGCCGCGCCATCCGGCGGCAGGCCATTGCGTTGGGAATTCCAGATCATCTCGCCCAGGCATTCCATGATTTCGTGATGTGCCTCATGTTCGGAGCCGCGGCGCTGTGCCAGCATCTGGAACGCGGCACGGATGCCAGGCGGTTGGTCGATGGAAATCTGTTCGGTAATCGACAGGTGCATCGACAAGTGCAGGAAAGGATTGGACTGGCCGCGTTCCACCGAATAGTCGGTGGCGATTGCCTGTTCGACATCGCCCAGCGCTTCTTCATATTCCGGATGCTGGATGATCCAGTCGCGTGCGATCGCTTCGATCGGGGTCAGGACTTCGTGGCCCCGATGCTTGCGGTAAGCATCGCAGAAAAAGCGGCGGACATCGTGCTGGGAGGGCGTGAACATGGTGCAGGGAAACGAAAGTTCAAACCTCTATTTTACGCCGCATCGCGGTCGGTTTCAGGACAGGCATGCGCCAAGGGAATCTGATGGAGGTCATTTTGGATCGCCACGGCGGGGTTGTCTTGAAGTAATATTCTTGCGGGGAGCCCAAAGAGCGCATTGCCTCAATCATCGAGGGTGTGAACGTTCCCTGTTTGATTGCTGAAATGCGTTCTACTTATAAGCAGAACCCGGCCGACTCGGTACATGTTGCCAGCAGGGAGGCCGGGCACAGAGAGGGGAAATCGCATGCGTCCTGCAGGCAGCTTCTTAGCGCACCTCCGTTTGCTACGCCGCTTTCATTTTCGTTGCGCCGCCATTGTTCTGCTGGCGGCCGCCGGCGTGTTCGTGGCGCTCGGGGGGCAGGCCAAGCCGGTTGCGGAAAGGAAGGCGGCTGATCGTGCGCCGGCGGTAGTGGGCGATGCCGCTGCCGACGAGGGCGCCATACTGCCGGTCGGTTTTGCCGGTCCTTTGTCGGGGCCATCCGCCGGCGTAGGTAAAAGCATGCAGAACGCGGTGCAGCTGGCGCTGGACGAAGCCAACCGTCGCGGCGTGCGCATCGCCGGCAAGAATTACCGTTTCAAGCTGTTGGCGCAGGATGACCGCGCCGATCCCGCCACCGCCGAATACGTCGCGCGCTATCTGGTGAGCCAGCATGTGGTCGGCGTGGTCGGCCACTGGAACAGCGGCGCCAGCCTGGCGGCGGCTCCGGTGTATCACGCCGCGGGCATAGTGCAGATATCGCCCGCGACCATGAGCCGCAAGTTCACGGCCCAGGCATATCCGGGGGTGTTTCGCACGATTGCCAACAACGATGCCGTAGGCCAGTTCTCAGCCGAATATGCGGTACAAAAGCTGGGCGTGAAGACGCTGGCCACCATCGACGACCGCACGCCGTTCGGCCAGGGGCTGGCCGAACAGGTCGCCCGGACTGCGCGCGACCAGGGCATTAAAGTGATCGGCAGTTATTCGGTGAGCGACAAGACCTCGGATTTCAACGCGCCGCTGATCGAAATCCGCAAGCGCAACCCCGACCTCATCTTCTTCGGCGGCCTTGACTGGCAGGCCGGGCTGCTCGCCAAGGCCATCAAGCGCCTGAAGATCAATAGCCGGCTCATGGCCTCGGCCGGGACGGTAGGCTTGCCCTTCCTGATGCAAGCCGGGGCCGATGGCAATGGCGCGCTGGTGCTGGAGCCGGGGCCATCGCTGGACAAAATGCCGGGCTGGAAATCTTTCCGCCAGCGCTACGGGCAGAATTTCGATACCGATATCGACCTGTATGCCACCTTCGCCTATGACGCCGCGCAGGCGCTGGTCAATGCCATCCGCCAGGCCAACAGCACGGAGTCGGCCGCCATCGTGCAAGAGATGCACAAGCTGCGTTTCAATGGTGTGAGCGGTACTATCGCCTTCAACGATGAAGGCGACCTGCTCAACCCGATATTCACCATGTATGAGGTACAGGACATGCGCTGGGTGCCGGTACTGCAGATCAATAGCGGGACGGCGGTGCGCTGAGAGGCGCAGCATGCCTTTCCGCCGTTCTTATACGCCCTTTTGCGGCAGCGGCGTCTTCTGCTTGAACTCGCACAGGTCGGCGATCACGCAGTTCCAGCATTGCGGCTTGCGCGCGATGCAGGTGTAGCGGCCATGCAGGATCAGCCAGTGGTGGGCGTCCTGCATGAACTCCGGCGCCACGAACTTCATCAATTTGCGCTCCACCTCGTCCACATCCTTGCCCGGCGCCAGGCCGGTGCGGTTGGAGACGCGGAAGATATGCGTATCGACCGCAATGGTCGGGTGGCCGAAGGCGGTATTCAAGACCACATTGGCGGTTTTGCGTCCTACCCCCGGTAAGGCTTCCAGCTCCTCACGCGTTTGCGGCACTTCGCCGCCATGCTGCTCGATCAGGATGCGGCAGGTTTCGATCACGTTCTTGGCTTTGGTACGGAACAGGCCGATGGTCTGGATATAGGGGATCAGCTTGTCCACGCCGAGCTTGTAGATTTTCTGGGGCGTGTTGGCCACCGGGTAGAGCTTGCGCGTGGCCTTGTTGACCGAGACATCGGTGGCCTGGGCCGACAACAAGACCGCGATCAGCAGCTCGAACGGTGTGGTGTATTCCAGCTCGGTGGTTGGCGTTGGATTGGCCTGGCGCAGGCGTTCGAATATTTCGCGGCGTTTGGTCGGGTTCATGGATGTCGTTTTTCTTGTATCGTTTGTCGGCGAGAAAAGGAAATGGGAAAAGGGAAATAGAGCCGCACGCAAGGGCTCAGGGTTTGGCCGCTTTTTCCTGTTCAGCTTGCAGTTTTTTCAAGCGGGCGCGCTCCATCGCCGCCTGGATGATGGCCTTTTTGCGGGCCTGCTCGGCTTGCTGCTCGGGCGTGCCGGTTTCGGCGGCTTCCACTTCCTTGAGCTTGGCGGCGGCCTTGGCCGCGAGGCGGGCGTCATTCTCCGCCTTATCGCGTTTGAGGCGGACGCTGCGCAAATCGTGGCGCGCACGTGCGGCGTTGGCCTGTTCTTGTGTCCAGGCTTGCCAGCCAGTGCGTCCCGGCGTGGCTTCTTCCATGGCGATGCAGTCGACCGGGCAGGGCGCCACGCATAGTTCGCAGCCGGTGCAGAGGTCATCAACCACGGTATGCATCTGCTTGGCCGCACCGACGATGGCATCTACCGGGCAGGCCTGGATACACAGCGTGCAACCGATGCAGGCCTGTTCGTCGATCACCGCCAGCAGGCGCGGCTGTTCCCGGCCATTGGCCGGATTGAGCGGGAGGATGGGTTGGCCCAGCAATTGCGCCAGCCGGGCAATGCCCTCGGCGCCGCCGGGCGGACACTGGTTATAGGCGGCGCGGCCATCGGCGATCGCTTCGGCATAGGGGCGGCAGGCCGGGTAGCCGCATTTGGTGCACTGGGTTTGCGGCAGCAGGTCTTCGATCCGGTCGGCGAGACCGGGCAGGGCAGACGGTGTGGTGGCGGATGGCGGCACGTTGAGGCAGTTCGGCAAACAACTCAAAGGCCACATTATCCGGGGAAATCGGCGCGAAGTCATGCCGTCTGGCAGACGCTGCCTGCGCCAAGATCATCCATCCGGCTTAGAACGGTTGGTTATTTGGCTGAACTTCGACGTGCCGAGGCTATCCACTTTCAGTATCCGGATGCGCGGCACGGCATCCGTCTCCCAACCACATCAGCACGGCCCGGCGAGAGCGCATCATGATCAAGTTCCCACGCCCGATGGCAGGTGGACGTTCCCTTGAAGTCGACTTCTTCCGCGGCGTGGTGCTGCTGATGATCGTGGTGGACCACATTTCGGGCAGCATGCTGGGCCAGTTCACCTTGCAGCGCTTCGCCATCTTCGATGCCACCGAGGTATTCGTCTTCCTGGCCGGCTACGCCACTGCAGCCGCCTATACCGCCATCGCCGACGAGAAAGGCAATGAAGCCGCACGTTGGCGGTTCCTGCAGCGCGGCTGGCAGCTCTACCGTTCCTTCCTGCTGACCGTGGCGCTGATGCTGGCCATGGGCCTGTTATTCACCGCCTTGCGGCTGCACGCGCCTACGATCGAATACACCGATATCGGCACCTTTATTCACGAACCTCTGCAGATCGGCGTAGAGATGATCCGGCTGGCGCGCCAGCCCTATTTGTCGAGCATCCTGCCGATGTACATGCTGTTTGCGCTGGCCTCTCCGGTGATCGTGCCTGCGGTGCGCCGCCGGCCCTGGCTGGCAGTGGCGGCCAGCCTGGCGTTGTGGGGCGTGGCGCCGTTGCTGGCGCGGCTGCTGCCTACGGTGTCGCCCACCGGCTGGACCTTCAATCCCTTCGCCTGGCAACTGCTGTTCGTGATCGGGGTGGTATGCCGCCTGCATCCGCTGAAGAGCTACCAGCGCGAGGATGCCGACGCCGTGCTGCGTCGGCGCAAGCTGACCCGCATCGCCGCGGCGGTGGCGGTCGTTTTCCTGTGCGTGCGCATATTCGTCGAGTTCGATCCGGGTCCGGTCTTCAAGCAGAACCTGTCGTCGCTGCGCGTGGGCAGTTTCATGGCGGTGTTGTGGCTGGTTGCGATGATGGTCCGCCAGGGCTGGATCCTGCAATTGGCCGAGCGCCTGCCGCTGGTGGTGACGGTTGGCCGGAACGGGTTGGTGTGTTTTGTCTCGGGGACGATGATCTCGCTGCTGGCCGATATTCTCCTGTATCTCGCCACAGGTGGGCGGCCGGGGAATTGGTCGGGCCTGATGGCAGATCTGGCCGCGATTGCGTCGATGCTGGCTATCGGTGTGGCGGCGCAGGCGTGGAAGGATTATCGCCGCGCCAGGGATCGCCGCGCGCATGGCCTGCACGCGCATTGAGCAGGTTTGCCGCACAAAAAAAGAGCCGGCGCCGCCATGACAGCGGACGCCGGCTCTTCCATGCCGTACTTGCGGATCTGCCGGATCAGGCCTTGCTGCGGATGAACTCGGCGATCTTGGGACAGACGATTTCGCGCCAGCGGCGGCCCGAGAAAATCCCGTAGTGGCCGGCCTTGGGCACGGTGAAATGCTGCTTGTCCGCCTTGGGGATGCCGCTGCACAGCGCGTGCGCCACCTCGGTCTGGCCTGAGCCGGAGATGTCGTCCAGTTCGCCTTCGATGGTAAACAACGCCACCGACTTGATGTCTTGCGGACGCACCGGCTTGCCTTCGATCTTCCAGGTGCCGCGCGCGAGGTCGAAATCCTGGAACACGATCTTGATGGTCTCGAGGTAGAACTCGGCCGGCATATCCAGCACGGCGTTGTACTCGTCGTAGAACCTGCGGTGCTCCTCGGCCGAGGCGTCGTCGCCGTCGCGCAGGTGCATGTAGAAGTCCCAGTGGCTTTGCGCGTGGCGGCGCGGGTTCATCGCCACGAAGCCGGCGTGCTGCAGGAAGCCCGGATAGACCTTGCGGCCGAAGCCGGGATAGTTGGCCGGCACGCTGTAGATGACGGTATTTTCAAACCACGAATAGGGTTTTTCGGTGGCCAGGTCGTTGACGGCGGTGGGCGATTTGCGGGCGTCGATCGGGCCGCCCATCATGGTCATGGTCTTGGGCAGCTTGGGATCGTTGTCGCTGGCCATGAGCGCAATGGCCGCCAGCACCGGCACGGTCGGCTGGCACACCGAGATCACGTGCACGTCCGGACCCAGCAGGCGGATGAAGTCCTGCACGTAGTAGACGTAGTCGTGCAGGTGGAAGTCGCCTTGTTCGACCGGGACCATGCGGGCATCGGCCCAGTCGGTGATATAGACGTCATGCTGCTGAAGCAGCGTGCGCACGGTTTCGCGCAGCAGGGTGGAATGGTGGCCGGACAGCGGCGCCACCAGCAGCACGGTGGGCTGCTTGAGGGCGGCGACCTGGCGTGCGCTCAGATCCTTCTTGAAATGGATCAGGCGACAGAAGGGCTTGTTCTCGACGACTTCCTCGACGATGCCGGTGGGCTTGCCGTCGACTTCCACTTCATGGATGTTGAACTGCGGCTTTTCGTATTCCTTGGACAGGCGGTACAGCAGCTCGTAACCGGCAGCGATGCGCTGCGAGAAGGGAGTGTGGGCGAGCGGGGAGACTGGATCGGAAAACAGTTTTGCTGAGGTTTCCGCCCATTGCATCATCGGGTTCAGAAACGCGCGGTTGAATTCATGCAGTTGATAAAGCATAGCTGACCTTTATACAAGCGCTGGCTGGCCTCGCCATCCGGCGGAGCTCATGACCCCGTTGGTGGCGGATTGCGCGGGAGCAAGCATGTGCAACAAACGTTTGGCGATGGTTTTAGGATGACGAAATGCGTGAAGTTGCATCGTTGTCAACTTGTTCATGTTGCGACGCAGTAGGATAGCATGCTTTATCTTGGGGCTTTTATGCTGGTAAGACCAAATACAGAAAAATCGGATGAAAGTTTGGCGTGCTGCGATAGATTCACGGCGCGGAAATGAAAAAAGCCCCTGCATGGCAGGGGCTTGAGAGATTTTTTTGCTGTTGGGTAATATCGAAAAGGCTTGGTACAGCCGATCCTGTTTAGTCGAACACCGGAGTTTCCACGCCCAGAATCTTGTGCAGCTTGGGCGAGGTGGTGGTGTACTGCATATGGATCTTCTTTTCCGGGAAGATATAAGGCGCGGCGCCGAAAGCGGCCAGCGCGGCTTCGTGGAAGCCAGACAGGATCAGCTTCTTCTTGCCCGGATAGGTGTTGATGTCGCCCACGGCGAAGATGCCCGGCACGTTGGTCTCGAATTTCTCGGTGTCGACCACCTTCAGTTGCTTGCGCTCGATGTCCAGGCCCCACTCGGCGATCGGGCCCAGCTTGGGCGACAGGCCGAAGAACACCAGCAGCATGTCCAGCGGCAGGCGGCGGGTGACGCCGTCGGCGCCGGTGACCTTGACCTCGGCCAGCTTGCCGTCCTTGATTTCGGTGCCGGTGACCTGGCCGACCAGGAACTGCATCTCATACTGTTCGCACAGCTCCTTCATCTTGGCCACGGATGCCGGGGCGGCGCGGAATTCTTCGCGACGGTGCAGCAGGATCACCGATTCGGCCTTGCCGACGAAGTTCAGCGCCCAGTCCAGCGCGGAGTCGCCGCCGCCGCAGATGACGATGTTCTTGCCTTCGAACTTCGAGGGATCCTTGACGCGGTAGAACACCTGCGAGCCGTCGAATTGCTCGATGCCATCGACCTTCAGCGTGCGCGGCTGGAACGAACCGACGCCGGCGGCGATGAAGATGGTCTTGGTGATGAACTGGGTGCCGGTGGAAGTTTCGACATCGAAACGGCCGTCTTCGCGCTTTTGCACCACGGTCACTTCCTGGCCCAGGTGGAAGGTCGGCTCGAACGGCTCGATCTGCTTCAACAGGTTGTCGGTCAGTTCCTGGCCGGTGCACACAGGCACGGCCGGGATGTCATAGATCGGCTTGTCCGGATACAGTTCAACGCACTGGCCGCCCACCACCGGCAGCGAATCGATCACGTGCGCCTTGATTTCCAGCAAACCGAGTTCGAACACCTGAAAGAGGCCGACCGGGCCGGCGCCGATGATGATGGCATCGGTTTCGATGGGGCCTTGGGCAACTGCACCCTTGACGTTGTTTTCCATGATTTTCCTGATATTCCTGTTCAATTATCTGAAAGCAAAATGCAAGCGGTTGCGCATCTGGCTGGCGGTGAAGAGCCTGGCTGGATGCGCAACCGCAATGCTGAAGCTGTTAGGGACCAGTTTCGCGTCCTGAAGCGTGGTGACGATCAGCGCTGCAGGTATTGCAGCTTGTCGGTCTTGTCCTTCCACTCTTCAGCCTCGGCCAGCGGGGCCTTGGTCTTGGTGATGGAAGGCCAGTTGCGGGAGAGGTCGGCGTTGAGCGCAATAAATTGCTGCTGGTCGGCAGGAACGTCTTCTTCCGCGTAAATTGCGTTGACCGGGCATTCTGCGACGCATACTGCGCAGTCGATGCATTCGTCCGGATCAATCGCGAGGAAATTGGGGCCTTCGCGGAAACAATCTACCGGGCAAACATCCACGCAATCCGTATAGCGGCAACGGATGCAGGAATCGGTGACAACGTGGGTCATAACTGTCCTATCTGTAAATATTCTTAAAACCGATGGCTAACTGCGCCGCAATTGATGGCAATATGGCACGGTTAAAATCATTCTGCGGCTGGCTGGCGCTATGCTGATTCTCTGCCGGTTATCGCTGTTTCGATGTCGTTTCCGACGGCCGAAAATCCCTTGCGCAGCCTGCTGCAAAGCCTTGTATTTTAAGGTAATTCGATTTTTCCCACAAATGAGGCTTATACAGATTACGTATAAGTAAATAAATAATGCAGCGATAGAAAAAGCCGCCGCCAATGCCAGTCGCACGCCGCCATCAGGCCCTTTGGGCCGGGTTGCCGACGCGTGCAGGCAGGGCGGGGCAGTACGCTGATGAACCGCCTGATTCAAGAAAAGGATGTCCCGGCGTGAACGCTGAACAGCCCAAACAAGCATATCGTTTCCGATTTCCCTCCCTGCTGGCTGGCCTGGCTGCTGCCGTTGCCTTGAGCCTCGCCCCGGCAGCACGCGCCGCTGACGCCATCCGCATTGGTGAAATCAACAGCCACAACAGCCTGTCGACGGTCGGCCAGGCTTACCGCAACGGCCTGGCGCTGGCGCTGGAAGAAATCAATGCCGGCGGCGGCGTACGCGGCCGGCCGCTGGAACTGGTGGTGCGCGACGACAACGGCGATGCCGACCAGGCCGCCCGCAACGCGCGCGAACTGGTGCGCGACCAGCACGTTGCGGTGCTGACCGGCACCATGTTGTCCAATGTTGCGCTGGCGGTCGCGCGCGAGGCTGCGCGTGGCAAGACAGTGCTCGTGGTCGGCGATGCCTTGTCGGATGCCATTACGCTCGACAAGGGTAATCGCTACACCTTCCGGGTACGGCCTTCCACCTACATGCAAGCCGCGATGCTGGCCGAGCAGGCCGCCCGCATGCCGGGCCGCCGCTGGGCGGTGGTGGCGCCCAACTATGAATACGGCCAAAGCGCCGTGGCCAGCTTCAAGCTGTTGCTCAAGCAGGCGCGCCCGGATGTCGAGTTCGTCAACGACCAGTGGCCGGCGCTGGGCAAGATCAAGGCCGACGATGTGGTGCGGGCGATTCGCCAGGCCCGTCCGGATGCCATCTTCAATGCCACTTTCGGCGACGACCTGCAAAAGTTCGTCCAGGCCGGCAACCGCCAGCAACTGTTTGCTGGTACGCGCGTGGTGTCCATGGCTTCGGCTGGCGCCCAGAGCCTGGACCCGGCGCAGAGCGAAGCCATCCGCGACTGGATTGCGATCGGCTACCCCTGGGATCAGATTGCAACGCCCGAGCACCAGCGCTTCCTTGAGGCTTACCTGAAGAAGTTCAACCAGCGTCCGCAGCTGTCGTCGATATTCGGCTACACCACGATGATGGCCATCGCCGCCGGCCTGAAGAAATCCGATGCCGCCGACGGCGAAGCGCTGGTCGACGCGCTGCGCGGTTTGCAACTGGAGTCGCCGCTGGGGCCGATCGCCTTCCGCGCGCTCGACCAGCAGGCCTCGATGGGGGCCTTCGTCGGCCAGGTATCCCAGAAAGATGGCCACAGCACCATGAGCAATTGGCGCTATCTCGACGGCGCACCCTACATGCCCAATGCCGTCTATGTGCGCAGCCGTCGCCCCACTTCGGCCATGAAATAGGCATCGCGCAAGCAAAAGCCCCATGCGTTGCGGGGAATTGGTTCTTTCGATCCGGGTTAAGATAGCGGCCACGGCGTAATCTGGCTCATCCCGGACTCGGTTGGCGGTTCTCGGAACCTGTCGCAGGCCACGCCGATCATCAACACCTCAGCATGCGGCGGCGGCCGCATCGGAATTTCATGATCATCACCTCCTTACTCGATACCGATCTGTACAAATTCACGATGATGCAGGTGGTGCTGCATCATTTCCCCGGCGCCCAGGTCGAATACCGTTTCAAGTGCCGCAACGAAAACGTCGACCTGACTCCCTATGTGGATGAGATCCGCGCCGAGATCGCCGCCATGTGCCGGTTGCGCTTCAAGGAAGAGGAACTGAATTACCTGCGCAGCCTGCGTTTCATCAAGAGCGACTTTGTCGATTTCCTCGACCTGTTCCACCTCAACGAGAAATACATCACGGTGCAGCCGGCAGCATCGGGCAATGGCGAAATCGAGATCAGCGTCAAAGGGCCGTGGCTGCACACCATCATGTTCGAAGTGCCGGTGCTGGCCATCGTCAACGAAGTCTATTTCCGCAGCACCCAGCGCTCGCCCGACCTGGCCGAAGGCCGCGAGCGCCTGCGCAAGAAGATCTCGCTGATCACCGACGATCCCGAACTGGCCGGCTGCAACATCGCCGACTACGGCACGCGCCGCCGCTTCTCGCGCAGCTGGCATGCCGAAGTCATCGCCGAAATGAAGCAGACCATGGGCACGCACTTTGCGGGCACCTCCAACGTCATGTTCGCCATGCAGCACGACTTGACGCCTCTTGGCACCATGGCGCATGAATACCTGCAAGCCTGCCAGGCGCTGGGCCCGCGCCTGCGCGATTCGCAGACCTTTGCTTTCGAGATATGGGCGCGCGAATACCGGGGCGACCTCGGCATCACGCTGTCCGACGTGTATGGCATGGACGCTTTCCTGCGCGACTACGACATGTATTTCTGCAAACTCTTCGACGGCGCCCGCCATGATTCGGGCGACCCGTTCGAATGGGGCGAGCGCCTGATCCAGCACTACCGCGACAACCGCGTCGACCCCGCCGGCAAGGTGCTGGTGTTTTCCGATAGCCTGGATTTCGACAAGGTGCGCGCGCTTTACCTGCGCTTCAAGGACCGTGCGCGTGTGGCCTTCGGCGTCGGCACGAATCTCACCAACGACCTTGGCTATACGCCGTTGCAGGTGGTCATGAAGATGGTTCGCTGCAACGACCAGCCGGTCGCCAAGCTGTCCGATACGCCGTCCAAGAACATGTGCGACGACCTGGCTTATGTGAATTACCTGCGGCAGGTGTTTGAGATCAAGGGCTGAGAAGAAGTCTTGGTTACTCTGGACGGAACAATCACTTGAAGAAACCGCAATTGTTTCGTCGCCTGCGGGTAGAGCGGCTGCGCCGTCGGATTGAATACAGAGGTTTCCCACGCTTGTTGATGCTGCTGCTAGTGACGCTCACTGCGGGTATCGGCTTCTTGTCTTCGGTGTCAATGTTACGCGCCGGGATGCTCAACATGGGATGGCGTTACGCCATCGCTTGCGTGTTAGCTTATCTTTTTTTCTTGCTCATGCTTTGGGCTTGGTTGAGGCTGTCGCGATGGGCTGTCGACAATGATGCGGCACTAGGTGACAGCACCATCGATTTGGCATTAGATGTTGCTGGTGCCAGCGCGACCGTAGTTCGGCGTGCGCCAACAGACCCTGCTTTTGTTGGGGCTGGAGGAAATTTCGATGGAGGAGGCGCTAGCGCCAATGTGGAATTCGGCTCCATGGATGGGGGCGCCGGGCTAATGCCCGATACCGGTATTGATGCAGGAGGATCTGTGTTGGGGAGCAGCGGCAGTGATGCTATTTCCTCTGTTGATGTCGGCGAGTTGGGTGCGCCGCTGGTATTGCTGGCGCTCGCTGTTGCCTTGCTGGCTGCATGTGGAGCATTGTTTTACGCGGCGTTCAATTTGGTGGGTGCGGCACCGCTGTTATTTGCCGAGCTGCTCTTCGATGGCGTGTTGGCTGCCGGACTGTATCGGCGATTTCGCTATAAGGTAACGCGCCACTGGCTGGAAACTGCGTTGCAACACACAATTCGTCCCTTCCTCGCGTTGCTCGTATTCGTTGGGGGCGCTGGCTTCATTCTGTCGTTGGCATGGCCGGAAGCCCATACTCTGGGCGAAATCTTTCACATCTGGCGACCATAGTTGAAAAATTTTTGAGCCGTGACAATTTTGGTCGTTACAGATGTCGTGCCTGATATAGTGTGACTCCGCCGGTTTCCGTCGAATGACATCAGGCCGGTTTCCATTTTCGACATTTGTCAACGCGCTGGGGCCGGAATTTGCAGATTAGAGCTTTTGTGACTGTGGCGGCTGCGGCCGCCATTTTTCCAATAACATGTGAGGCCGCTGAATTAAACGGCGCAAGCTTGTCGGTGACATGGGCATTGCCGTTTGCCGGCGTACTGTTGTCGATCGCATTGCTGCCGCTGTTGGCGCCGGCATTGTGGCACCACCATTTCGGCAAGATCGCTGCCGGCTGGGGGCTGGCCTTCTTGCTGCCTTTCGCCGCCGCGGCGGGCGCGCATGCGGCGTTGGCGGTGACAATACATGCACTGCTGGCCGAGTATCTTCCCTTCATCATCCTGTTGGCCGCCTTGTTTGCCGTGGCCGGCGGCATCTGCGTGCGCGGCAACCTGCATGGCACCCCTGCGCTCAATACCGGGTTGCTGGCATTGGGCACGGTGCTGGCCAGCGTCATGGGCACTACCGGCGCCTCGATGTTGCTGATCCGCCCGTTGATCCGCGCCAATGACAATCGCAGGCATGTGGTGCATGTGATCGTGTTCTTCATCTTTCTGGTGGCCAATGCCGGTGGTTCGCTGACGCCGCTGGGGGATCCGCCGCTGTTCCTGGGTTTCCTCAAGGGCGTCGATTTTTTCTGGACTGCGCACCATGTTTTTCCATCGATGGCATTTCTGTGCGTGGCGTTGCTGGCCATCTTTTACTTCCTTGACCGCCATTACTTCCTGAACCGGGAGGAGCGCAAGCCGGCCGGCTCCGATCCGACGCCGGATTCGCCCATCCGCTTTGAAGGCAAGTTCAATTTCGTGCTGCTGGCCGTCATCGTGGCGCTGGTGCTCATGAGCGGGGTCTGGTCGCCGGGCGTGGCCTTCGATGTGATGGGGACACCGCTGGAATTGCAGAATCTGGTGCGCGATGTGGCGCTGGTCGCGGTGATCCTGTTGTCGCTGAAACTGACGCCGGCGGCGGCCCGCGCCGGCAACGAATTCAGCTGGGGACCGATGCTGGAGGTGGCCAAGCTGTTCGCCGCCATCTTCCTGACCATCGTGCCGGTCATTGCCATGCTGCGCGCCGGCGAGCAGGGGGCCTTCGCGGCGGTGGTGCGCGCGGTGACCGGCCCGGATGGCCGGCCGAACGACGCCATGTATTTCTGGATGACGGGCTTGCTCTCGTCCTTCCTCGACAACGCGCCTACCTATCTGGTGTTCTTCAACACTGCCTCCGGCGATGCACGTGAGCTGATGGGGGCGATGGCGTCGACGCTGGCGGCGATTTCCGCAGGGGCTGTCTTCATGGGCGCCAACAGCTACATCGGCAATGCGCCCAATATGATGGTCAAGGCCATTGCCGAAGAGCGCGGCATCCGCATGCCGTCCTTCTTCGGTTACATGGCGTGGTCCTGCGGCATCCTGGTGCCGTTGTTTATCGTCATGACCTTTATCTTTTTCATTTAGGGCCCGGTACACCATCCGGCCTGAACCGAACTACCACGAACCAGCAGAGAGACAGCAATGAAACAAAAGATCTTCGTATCACGCGCCATTTTTCCTGAAGTCCTGGCGCGCCTGGAGCAGCATTTCGATGTCGAATCGAACCAGGAAGACCGCATCTTCAGTGCCGACGAACTGCTGGCCAAGGCAAAGGGAAAAGACGGGTTGTTCACCACGCCCAGCGAGCCGGCGACGGCTGCGTTGTTCGCCGCCAATCCGCAGTTGAAAGCGGTGTGCAACATGGCGGTGGGCTACAACAACATCGACATCGCCGCCGCCACCCAGGCCGGCGTGATGGCGACCAATACGCCCGACGTGCTCAATGAAACCACCGCCGACTTCGGCTGGGCGCTGATGATGGCAACCGCACGCCGCATCACCGAGTCCGAGCATTTCCTGCGCGCCGGCCAATGGAAGAAGTGGAGCTACGACAGCTTCGTCGGTCCGGATGTGCATGGCGCGACGCTGGGTATCATCGGCATGGGCCGCATCGGCCAGGCCATCGCACGCCGTTCGCTGGGGTTCGACATGCAGGTGCTGTACCACAACCGCTCGCGCCTGAAGCCCGAGCAGGAAGCACATGCCAACAACGCGCAATATGTCGGTAAGGAAGAACTGTTGAAACGCGCCGACCACGTGGTGCTGGTGCTGCCGTATTCCAAGGAAACCCACCACACCATCGGCGCGGCGGAACTGGCGCTGATGAAGCCGACTGCGACGCTGACCAATATTGCCCGCGGCGGCATCGTCGACGATGCGGCACTGATCGAAGCGCTGCGCGCCGGTCGTATCGCTGCTGCCGGCGTCGACGTGTTCGAGAATGAGCCGGCCTTCAAGCCGGAATTCCTGTCGCTGACCAACGTGGTGCTCACGCCCCACATCGCCAGCGCTTCGACGCCGACCCGCCTTGCCATGGCCAATTGCGCGGCGGACAACCTGATCGCCGCCTTGTCGGGGCAGACGCCGCCCAACCTGCTCAATCCGGATGTCGTCAAGGCCCGATAGGCATTCAACCGGGCTGGAATGGAAAACGGGCGCGCTTGCATGGCAGGCGCGCCCGTTTTGTTTGCTTCGCCGTCTCCCGCCGTGAGGGCGGGAGTGCGTAAGTCAACCGTTCAAGTCGTTGAACAGGTCAATGTATTGCTGCTGCGCGTCGGCTTGGGCAGTGCCCTTGATCGCGGCCCACGCATCGTATTTGGCGCGTGCCACGAAGTCGGTCATGCCGGGACGTTCACCGGTCACATCGCCGTTGCTGCCTTGCTTGTACAGGCCGTACATCTTCAGGAGCGTCATGTTGTCGGGGCGTTCGGGCAGGTTTTTGGACTGCGCGACAGCAGCTTCGAATTGCTCTTGCAGGGTGCTCATCGTCGTCTCCTCCGGGCAGCTCAGACGGTCAGCAGTTCGACTTCGAAGATCAGCGTGGCGTTGGGGGGGATCACGCCGCCCGCGCCGCGCGCGCCGTAGCCCAGGTCGGCCGGGATGATCAGCTTGCGTACGCCGCCGATCTTCATGCCTTGCACGCCTTCATCCCAGCCCTTGATCACGTGGCCGGCGCCCAGCGGGAACGCGAACGGGTCGTTGCGGTCCTTGCTGGAGTCGAATTTGCTGCCGGCGCTGCCGTCGGCATTTTGCAGCCAGCCGGTGTAGTGCACGGTGACGTGGCTGCCGGCCTTGGCTTCATCGCCCGAACCGGCGGTGATTTCTTCGTATTGCAGCCCGGAAGCTGTGGTGACTGTAGACATCGTGTTCCTTTCTGGATGGAGGGGATTGCGGTCGATTCGGCCGGAGCGGGCAGCCCTTTTTCCTTGGCTTGCTGGGCGCTGCCTGCCGCTCCGGCTGCGGGAGTCGACCGGAACGGCAGGCAGTGTAAACCAAAACCGGGATTTTTTTCAGAATGCGTCAGCCCTCTGTCAGCCGGATCGTATTTGCATGCGTTAAGGTGGCTGGACGTGCCTTCCGCACGATGAGATCAGGCTTTTTTGTGTAAAGTTCGTCATGTTGCGTCGATTTAGTCAACTTTTTTCTGTTTTTCTCCGCGCAGCATGCCTTTCGGCCATCCTGGCGGCTTCCGCCCAGGCGAACGTGGTCGTGGTGCTCAATTCCGGCGATGCTTCGGTTTCGCTGCTGGACCAGACCACCCACAAGGAAATTTCCACCTTTTCGGTCGGCAAGGAGCCGCACCACCTGATGGCCACGCCGGACAACAAGTCCCTGATCGTCGCCAGCGCCACCGGTAACCAGCTGTTGTTCCTCGATCCCAAGACCGGCGAAGTCCAGCGCCGCCTGCGCAATATCGTCGACCCTTACCAGATCGGTTTCTCACCGGACCAGAAATGGTTCGTCGCCACCGGCCTGCGCCTGGACCGCGTCGACGTCTACAGCTATGACGGCACCGACCTCAAGCTGTCCAAGCGCATTCCGCTGGCCAGGACGCCCAGCCACATTGCTTTCGACAGTGCCAGCACCACGGCCTTTATTACCCAGCAGGGGAGCGATGAGATCAGCGCCATCGACCTGGCTACCCAGCAGGTGAAATGGACGCTTCCGGTCGGCAAGCTGCCGGCGGGCATCATGATGACGCCCGACAATAAATACTTGCTGGTAGGCATCATGGGCAGCGACTATGTGCAAGTGATCGACTGGCGTACCCAGAAACTGGTCAAGCAGATCAAGACCGGCGCCGGCGCCCACAACTTCCGCGCCCAGGGCGACAAGCGCTTTGTCTATGTCTCCAACCGCGTTTCCAACACCATCAACGTGGTCGACATGCAGACGCTGGAAAACGTCGGCACCATCAAGGTGCCGGGCGGCCCGGACTGCATGGAAGTCACCGACGATGGCAAGACCATGTGGGTGACCCTGCGCTGGATCAAGAAGGTGGCGGTGATCGACCTGGCCAGCCGTTCGGTCACCAAGGTGATCCCGGTCGGACGTTCTCCGCATGGCATCTACCTGTATAACCGTGCGCCCGATGTCTGAGCGCATGGCTTGAGTGCGATGGCTCGATGAAATATCCTTTTCCCAAAAGACAACTCAACGGCCTGGTTCTGGGCGCCATCCTGGCGGCTGGCCAGGCCTTTGCACAAGCGCAGCAACCGGCCCAGGCATCGGCCACGGCCGCCGCTTGCAAAGGCACGATTTACCTGACTTTCGATACCGGCAGCCAGTCGCAGGCCGAACTGATCGAGCAGACGCTGCTGCGTCACCATATCAAGGCGACCTTTTTCCTAGCCAACGAGAAGACCATCCACGGCGACTATTCCCTGGATCCCGGCTGGCAGCCGCTTTGGAAGCGGCTGGCCGAAGAGGGGCATGCCTTCGGTACGCATACCTTCGACCACGTCTACGTGGTGCGCGACTTGCCGGACGGTAAAATTGAGGTGCGCCCGCAGTTCGGCGCCCAGGCCGGCCGCAAGCAGCAGTGGACGCCCGCGCAGTATTGCGAAGAAATGCAGCGCGTGGACAAGCGCTTCGAGGCGCTGACCGGCCGCAAGCTCGATCCGCTGTGGCGGGCGCCGGGCGGCAAGCTCACTCCGAATCTGCTCAAGGCCGGCCAGGCATGCGGTTATGCGCACGTGGCGTGGGCGCCGGCCGGTTTTTCCGGCGATGAACTGCCCAGCGACAAGTTTCCCAACGATATGCTGCTGAAGAAGGCGCTGAACGGCCTGAAGGACGGCGATATCTTCCTGGCGCACATGGGCATCTGGTCGCGCCAGGATGCCTGGGCGCCGGCCGTGCTGGAGCCGCTGGTCACGGGGCTGGAGCAGAAGGGATTTTGCTTTGCCACGCTGCGCGACCATCCGGCTTACCGGCATTTGTTTGCAGGGGCGGGGAACACGCAACGGCGTCCCTGATCGAAACGGGGGCGTGAGCAAGGCCTCACGGCACGATACGTAAAGACAGACTCATGATCCAGACCATTTCAGACCTCTTTGCCACCGTCCAGGGCTGGCTGTTCGAAACCATCGTACAGCCGCTGGTGTTTTTCATCGGCATGGGGGAGTTCGTCGAAGAAGCGTTCACCGGCACCGAGTGGGTGCTGGTCGGGATCTGCGAGCTGGTGATTCTCTTCCTCATCCTGCGCCCGCTGGAATCGATGATCCCGGTGCACAAGATCACCGATCCCTACGCACGCTGGAACGATTTCATCTACACCATGCTGCAGCGCCTGGGCGTGATCCCCATCATCGCTTTCCTGCTGCTCGACCCCGCGCTATCGTACGCGGCCGAGCTGCTGCACCTGGAAGGCTGGGGCACCTTTAACATCGACCAGATCTGGCCGGGCGTGACCGACCGCGCGCTGGTCAGCTTCCTGCTCTACCTAGTGGTGCTGGACCTGTGCGAATACGCGTACCACTGGGCCCAGCACAACGTGCGCTGGATGTGGGCGCTGCATAGCCTGCACCACAGCCAGCAGAACATGAACCTGTGGAGCGACGACCGCAACCATGTGCTGGACGACCTGGTACATGACATCTTCCTCGGCCTGGTGGCGCTGCTGATCGGCGTCGAGCCTTCGCAATACATCCTGCTGGTGTCGCTGTCGCGCATGCTGCAAAGCCTGCAGCATGCCAACGTGCGCATCCATTTCGGCCGCATCGGCGACCGCCTGCTGGTGTCGCCGCGCTTCCACCGGCTGCACCATGCCATCGGTATCGGCCACGAAAGCCACGGCCGCAATTCGCTGGGCGGGCATAATTTCTCCGTGCTGTTTCCCGTGTGGGACATGCTGTTCGGCACCGCGCATTTCGGGGAAGGTTTCGCCCATACCGGTGTGCGCGACCAGTTGCCGCCGCCAGCCGGGAAGGGCCGCGATTACGGGCGCGGTTTCTGGATGCAGCAATGGCTGGGCATCAAGCGCCTGGTCGAATTCTCGCGCAAGAAGGCGCGCTGATGCGGCTCCTGCTGTCTTCCTTCGGACGTGCGCTGCTGTCGCAGTTGCACATCCGCATGCTGTTGCTGACGGTGCTTCCTTTCGTGTTCTCGGTCGGCATCTGGACGGTATGCCTGTGGCTGGGGCTGCAGCCGATGATCGACTGGCTGCAGGACTACTTCGTGGTCCACAGCATGTTCGGCATCGCTGGCACCGTGTTGAACTGGTTCGGCATGGGTACCCTCAAGACGGTGATCGTGCCCATGCTGGCGATGTGGGCGCTGCTGCCGCTGATGATTTTGACGGCGCTGGTCTTCGTCGGCCTGTTCACCATTCCCGCCATCGCCCGCCATATCGGCGCCCGCCATTACCCGATGCTGGAGTTGCGCCGGGGTGGCAGCTGGTGGGGCAGCCTGTGGACTTCGCTGTGGTGCTTCGCGGTGTTCGTGGTCGGCTGGCTGGTGACCTTGCCGGTGTCGCTGATCCCGCCGCTGACCTTCGTTATCCACCCTTTGCTATGGGGCTGGCTGACCTATCGTGTGATGGCTTACGACACCTTGGCCGACTACGCCAGCGCCGACGAGCGCCGCGCAGTGTTGCGCCTGCACCGTTGGCCTTTGCTGGTGATCGGCACCATCGCCGGCGCCATGGGCGCCGCACCCACGCTGTTGTGGCTGGGCGGGGCATTGTCAGTGATCTTCTTCCCGCTGCTGGCTGCCGGCGCGATCTGGTTGTACGTGCTGGTGTTCGTGTTCACGGGGCTGTGGTTCCAGTATTACTGCCTGGAAGCGTTGCTGCGCTACCGCAGCGGTCAGCCGCCGGACGGTCCGGAGCCGGGTGGCGATCCCATCCGGCCGGCGGCCGACATCATCGATGCCGGGCCGCGCTGAACGGCGCATGCATCTCCCGATGCCCGTCCTCGTCGGCGTGCATCAGGGGAATCGGGCATAATCCCCGGAGTTTGATCAACCCCACTGGCAGAGCGGACTCATGGCATTCGGACTCATCATCATCGGCGACGAAATCCTTTCCGGCCGCCGTATCGACAAGCATTTCCCCAAGGTGCTCGAGCTGCTGTCCGAGCGCGGCCTGCAATTGGGCTGGGCAGAATATGTGGGCGATGAGCCCGAACGCATTACTGCAACCTTGAAGCGCACGCTTTCCAGCGGTGACATCGTATTTTGCACCGGCGGTATCGGCGCCACGCCGGACGATCACACGCGTCAATGCGTGGCGGCTGCCCTGGGCGTGCCGCTGGCCTTGCATCCGGAGGCGAGGGAAAAGATCCGGGAGCGCATCGCCGATATGTCGCGTGAAACCGGTATCGAGCCCGACTACAATGCGCCGGAAAACCTGCATCGCCTGAAAATGGGCGAATTCCCGCAAGGCGCCTCCATCATTCCCAATCCCTACAACAAGATTCCGGGGTTCTCGGTACGTAACACCAGCGGTGAAGGGGCGCATTATTTTGCCCCCGGCTTCCCGGTGATGGCCTGGCCGATGTTCGAATGGGTACTGGAGAGCAACTACGCCGACCTGTTCCACCGCCGTGCCTGGGCTGAAAGGTCGATGCTGGTGTTCGAGTCGGCCGAATCGACGCTGACGCCACTGATGGAGCTGATCGAGGCGCAATTTCCGCTGGTGAAAGTGTTCAGCCTGCCGCATGTGGGCGACGAGAAGACGCGGCGGCATATCGACCTGGGCGTCAAGGGCGACCCGCAACAGGTCGAACCTGCGTTCGAAAAGATGCAAGAGGGGCTGCGCCAGCTGAAGGCGGAATTCCAGTTGAACAACTAAGTACCAGCCCACGCTCCCGTTCGGGGTCATTCAATTGTCAGGTCCGGTTCGCAGGAAGGTCGGGCCGTTTCATCACTTGCTCGTTCCGATTCGGATAAAAAAATGCCCCGGCGGCGCCGAGGCATTTAACGGTATCGTAGGAGGAATCGGATACCGAGGAGACAATCTTTTCGCGCCGGCCCGGCGGCGGTTTGCTGCGAGGGCCATTCATTGCCGCCTGTCGGCATGCATGCGGAATCGATTGGTTTGCCGTATCGGCCATTCCTTGGCCACGGCATGAGTTTTTCTCGCAGGCGATAAGCCCGGGAGGCAACTGCAAAAATCAAGCAAAAGAACTGAACAGCGAACCGGCCAGACTTCATCATAGACAAAAATTTCTTGCCTGGCTCGCGTTTTTGAAGCACCGGCGCAACGGGCTGTTGCGCGTGCTCGCTTGCAATGCTTATTTCTTGGTTGCCTTGGTCGCCTTGGTGGTGGCTTGCGACAGTTGGTCTACGGCATTGGTGACGTTGGCTTCGATCACTTCGGCTGCCTGCTTGGCGCTTTTGCTGAACTGCTCATAGCCGGCATTGAGATTGCCGATCGTCGATTTCAGCAGGGAAATGGCTTGCTCGGAGCCGGCCGGCGCGTTTTTCGACGCTTCGTCGATCAGCGAGATGACTTTGCGGTTGGCTTCCGCGATCTGGGCTTCTGCTGTCTTGGTCAGCTCGGCCTGGGTGCTGGAGAAAATGCTGCTCAGGTGGCGGCTGTAGGCGACGGATTTTTCGACCGTCGGTTGGGCCTGGGCCGTGGACAACGAGAAGAACTCTTGCGGATCCTTGGCCGCAAACAGCTTTTGCGCAGTGGCCTGGCCTTCTTCCAGCGAAGATTTTGCCGCTTTCAGATTCAGATCCACTAATTTTTCCACGCCTTCAAAGGTCTTGCTCGCCAATTGGCTGAACAGTGCGATCTGCGCTTCGAAGTTGGCTTTGGCTGCTGCAGAAAATTGCTCGGTGTAGGTCGTCATGTTGGTACATCCTTCGGTTTGATTGGTTGATTGATGAAAAGGACTGTGACTACAGGGATTGCTTACGGACCGATCTGAACTGATGGGAAGTGATCTCCGATGTAATTTCTTATTTGAATATGATGCGTTGCACAAAACGATTCTAGTTTAAAAAGACATAAAGTCAATGACTTTCACGCCATGAGAAATACGATTTTTTATGTGTGATGACTCATGTTTCTTCAGTGGTGTTACCAGTCAGGAGAAGGTCGAATAAATTGGGTTCAAATGCCAAAAATTTTGAGTGATAGGGTCTCATCTTTTGCTCGCATCAAGAGCATTTGCTCGATCCCCGAGGTGCTACCATCCTGCATCGCATCATCGGCATCATCGGCATCATCGGCATCATCGTTACTTTTTCCGTCCGAACTGTTTCCTGGAAATCCGGTTTGAAAGCTTTTTACAGCGACCACTTCGTACTGCCATTGCCGCCCGGCCATCGCTTCCCCATGATCAAGTACCGCATGATCCGCGAAGGTGCGGCGCGAACGGTGCCGGGCCTCGAGTTTCACGAAGCCATGCCGGCCTCGGATGGCGAACTGGCATTGGCCCACCATCCCGACTATGTCGCGCGCGCCAGTCGCGGCGAACTAAGCGCCTCGGAGCAGCGCGATATCGGTTTTCCCTGGACGCCGCAGATGATCGAGCGCTCGCGCCGTTCGTCCGGCGCCACCATTGCCGCTTGCCGCGCTGCCTTCAGCGAGGGCATTGCGGTCAATCTGGCCGGTGGCACCCACCATGCCTATGCCGACCGCGGCGCCGGCTTTTGCGTGTTCAACGACTCAGCCATTGCCGCACGGCTGATGCAAGCCGAACGGCGCGCCTCGCGCGTGGCCATCGTCGATCTCGATGTGCACCAGGGCAACGGTACGGCATCGATCCTGGCGCGCGACGATTCGGTGTTTACGCTTTCCCTGCATGGAGAAAATAATTACCCCTTCGAGAAGGAACGCAGCGACCTCGATGTAGCTTTGCCGGATGGGGTGGGGGATGACGACTATCTCGCCGCGCTGGCAGCAGCGCTGGATAAGCTGCAGGCCAATTTCGCGCCGCAGTTGCTGATCTTCCTGGCCGGTGCGGATCCCCACGAGGGCGACCGGCTCGGCAAGATGAAGTTGAGCATGGCAGGGTTGGCGGCACGTGACCAGGCGGTGTTTTCGTTCGCCCGCCTGCATAAAATCCCGGTTGCGGTTACGATGGCGGGCGGTTACGGCCGAGACATAGAACAGACAGTGGCTGTCCACGTACAAACGATAAAACTCGCCAAGCTCCATGCCATTGACTGGAACAATGGACGAGGCGACTGAGACCACGCAAAGGCGTGGCCGATCCTGGAAGAAGAAATGATGCACTCCGCCGCCGGCAGCAGCCGGCAAAAGCAGGTCTTGCTGAGCCTGGTTCCCTTGGTGTTCGTATTGATCTGGAGCACCGGCTTCATCGTGGCCAAATTCGGCTTGCCATATGCGCCGCCACTGACTTTTCTCATACTGCGTTTTGCCGGTGTGCTGGTGGTGCTGTTGCCGCTGGTATTGCTGTTCCGCGCGCCTTGGCCGCACGGCCGCATCCGCCATGTGGCCGTGGCTGGCGTATTGCTGCAGGCGGGTTATCTGGCGGGGGTATGGTGCGCGATCAAGATCGGCATGCCGGCGGGATTGTCGGCGCTCATCGTCGGGCTGCAGCCGATCCTCACCGCTTTCGCCGCACCCTTGCTGGGCGAGTCGGTGCGCAAGCGGCAATGGCTGGGACTATTGCTGGGGCTGTGCGGTGTCGGGCTGGTGGTTGCCAACAAGATTTCGCTGATCGGTCTCTCGAACGCCAGCATCGCGCTGTGCGTATTCGCGCTGTTTTGCATCACGGCAGGGACCCTGTACCAGAAACGCTACTGTTCCCATTTCGATCTGCGTACCGGCACTGTGATCCAGTTCCTGGCGTCGGCGGTAGTGGTGCTGCCATTCGCTGTCGCCATCGAAGGGCTGGACTGGCGGCTTAGCCAGGTGTCGTGGACGCCGCAATTCGTCGGCGCCTTGCTGTGGTCGATATTGGCGTTGTCGATCGGCGCCATCTTCCTGCTGTTTGCGCTGATCCGCCGCAGCGCCGCCACCAGTGTGACCAGCCTGCTGTACCTGACGCCGCCGACCACTGCCGTGATGGCCTGGCTGATGTTTGGCGAAGCCTTCAGCATGATCGGTGCGCTGGGCATGCTGATCGGCGTCATCGGAGTTGCCTTCGTAGTGCGCAAGTAGGGGATTAGCCGGCGTTTGTGCCGGCGCTATCCGGCATCAGGGTGACCAGCTTCAGGTCTGGCCGGTTGGCTACACGGAAATTGACCTGGCGGTAGCTTAGCTCGCCCATCTGCGGATGGTGGAAACGGCGTTCCCCGCCTTCGCGTTCGACCACGTCCTGCAGGCTCCAGGCGCGCTTGAACAGCGCGTTGCGCGCCGATAGCTCTTCCACCATCGACGCTACCTGCGGGTCGTCCAGCAACGCTGCGCAATCGGCGCGGAACTCCGCCACCACACGGCGTGCGCGTTGTTCCCAGTCGGCGGTCAATTGGCGCGCCTCTTCCGTGCAGAACATGAAGTGCAGCAGGTTGCGGCTGCCTGCGCGAGTATCTAGCCAGCCGGTGAACAGCTTGCGTGCCGCCGGATTCCAGGCGACTGCGTTCCAGTAGCGATCCATCAAATAAGCGGGTGCGCGGAAATTGCGCACCACCTCGAGTATTTCGGGGGCGATCACCGATTCATCGCCATGCTCCGGCAAGACCGGATCCTTTTTCCCCGCCAGTTCGAACAGGTAGGCGCGCTTGGCGCGCGGCAGGTGCAGCGCTTCGGCCAGGCGCGACAGCGCCTGCGGGGACACCGAGTCGGTGCGGCCCTGTTCGATCCAGGTGTACCAGGTCACGCTGATGCCGCACAACTGGGCCACTTCTTCGCGCCGCAAGCCGGGCGTGCGGCGCCGTCCGCCCAGCGAGAGCTGCGGCAGGCCGGCTTGCGCAGGCGGTGTCTGTTCGCGCTGGGTCTTGATGAATTCGCCGAGGGCGCGGCGTCTGGCCAGGTCGTTATCCATGCGGGTTTGCTGTCGATGGAGGAGGGGAAGGATTGTTGCGGAGCGGCGAAACTATTGCTTTGGGTAATAGTATAAATGATCAACTTGTAACAGGATAAAAAAAGTCTAGACTGGGCTACCTCATCCCACCCTGCAACAGGAGCCAAGCAAATGCGTAGCCATCAAGAAGTCGTGACAGAACAATTCGGATCCACTGCCGCCGCCTATCTCACCAGCGCGGTTCACGCGCAGGGCGCAGACCTGCAGGAGCTGGCGCAAATCGCTGCAGTCATCCCGGATGCGCGTGTACTGGACCTGGGCTGTGGCGGCGGCCACGCGAGCTTCGCGGTGGCGCCGGTGGTGCAAAAAGTGATCGCCTACGATTTGTCGGCACAAATGCTGGATGTGGTTGCCTCGGCTGCGAAAGAGCGCGGACTGGATAATCTCGCCGTGCGCCAGGGCAGCGCCGACAAGCTCGATTTCCCCGACGCCAGCTTCGACCTCGTGTGTACCCGCTTCAGCGTGCACCACTGGCGCAACGTGCCGCAGGCCTTGCGCGAGGTGCTGCGTGTGCTCAAGCCGGGAGGCCGCTTCATCGCCATCGATACGGCGGCGCCCGCCGACGTGCTGGCCGATACTTACGTGCAGGCTATCGAGCTGCTGCGCGATACGTCGCACGTGCGCAATATCAGTTTGAATTCGTGGCGCAAGCTGCTCGGGCAGGCGGGTTTTTCGATTGCATCGGACAAGACCTGGAAGCTGCGCCTGGAGTTCAGCAGCTGGGTGGCGCGCATGCGTACGCCGGCCGACAATATCACCGCCATCAAGGCGCTGTGGGCCAGCGCGCCGCAAGAGGTGAAAGACTATTTCGAGCTGGATGACGCCTATTCATTTTCCATCGATGTCGCCATGCTGGAAGCGCGCAAGCCCTGATATGCATCTCAAGCCCATCCTTCTCAAGGATGGGCTTCCCTGAGTGGACATGTTTTTTCCTTGGTTTTCCCGTCAACGGCGCGGTCTCTTTTGCCGTTATTCCACCCATTCCGTCCGATGTCGCGCATGGCTCGTTTTCAATCGACGCGGCCGGTTTTTCCAAAGCAGAACAGCCGGCGCCGCCATTGATTCGCCTTTGTGATGAAGATAGCGGTGCCCAGTGAAGTTTTGCGCTGGTATCATGTTTTCTTTTTTGCGCTGGTATCAGTCAATATACAGACAGAGGGACGCAAAGAATTGCCATAAAGATAAGAAAAATAAGAAGCCGCTCAGGGGTGAGGGGCCCGGCGATAAGTAGAAAGTCGTTTAATTAACTGCGCTAACTACTTAATTCTCTTGCGAAATTTCTGCTTTTTGCTACACTGCCAACGTTTCTCTTATGTATTATCAGGGTTAATTTGGGGGGAGATCCACCTATGTTCAAATCAGCGCTGGCCATTTTTACAACGCTATTATTCATAAACGCTGGTCTGGCTCCCGCCAATGCCCAGACAACTACCGCCGCCAAAAAAACCGTCGCCAAGAAGGTCGCGCCCAAAAAAGTGGTCGCCAAACGCACGGTAACCACCACCAAAACTGTCGCCAAAGGTTCGCTGAACAACCGCGAGAAGCTGGTGCGCAAGGTCACCATGGTCAAAGGCCGTCGCCATGTGAGCTACCAGCGCGTATCGGCTGCGCCATCGATCCCGGCAGTGCCTCCGGTGATGACCGCGGGCGACATAGCCGGCCTGAACCTGACGCAGGACCCGTTGGCGCTGCGTTCCAACGTCGCGCTGGTGATCGACCAGGCCAGCTCGCAGGTTTTGTTTGAAAAGAATTCCAGCGTAGCGCTGCCGATTGCCTCGGTCACCAAGCTGATGACCGCATTGGTCGTGGCTGAAGCGCACATGAACATGGAAGAGGTGCTCACTGTCACCGACGACGATGTGGACCGTGAAAAGCACAGCAGCTCGCGCTTGCGCGTAGGCGCGCAATTGAGCCGCGACGACATGCTGCACATCGCCCTGATGAGTTCGGAAAACCGTGCCGCATCCGCGCTCGGCCGCAATTATCCGGGCGGCCTGCCGGCCTTCGTGGCAGCCATGAATGCCAAGGCCCGTTCGCTGGGCATGCAGGATACCCACTATGTTGACTCGACCGGCCTGTCCAGCCAGAACGTCGCCAGTGCGCGCGATCTGGCCAAGCTGGTCGTGGCGGCTTATCAGTATCCGCTGATCCGCCAGTACTCGACCGATTCCAAATACATGGTTGAACCGAGCGGCCACGCGCTGCAGTACAACAGCTCCAACCGGCTGACGTCGAACAAGGACTGGGACATCGGCTTGCAAAAGACCGGCTTCATCAACGAAGCGGGCCACTGCCTGGTGATGCTGACCCGCATTGAAGGCCGTCCCATCGTGATGGTGTTCCTGGATTCCAAGGGCCGCCTGTCGCACGTGGGCGACGCCACCCGCATGCGCAAGTGGCTGGTGGAAGATGCGCCGAAGAATCTGACCCGTGTGAAGATGGTGCGCGCCGATCAGGGTTGATACCAGATCTTGCCGCTGGCGCGCAGGCGCCAATAAAAAAGCGAACCAAAAATGGTTCGCTTTTTTTATGTCTGCATGACGAATGGGAGCAGGGGCTGTGACGAAAGAATGGTTGCCTTCAGCTTTATCAACCCCGGCTGCTGTCGAATCCCAGTGCCGATGAAATCTGGTTGGCAGTGCTGACCAAATCTTCCACCCATTCTTCCTGCAATCGATCGGCAGGAGCCGAAATCGACAGTCCCGCCACCAGCTTGCCGGAGTCATCGCAGATACCCGCCGCCATACAGCGCACACCCAGTTCCAGCTCCTCGTTGTCGCGCGCATAGCCGAGCGCGCGCACCATGGACAATTCGCGCTCTAGCTTGGAGAGATCGGTAATGGAGTTCTTGTTGTGGCCGGCCAGCCCGGTGCGGGTCGCATAGGCGCGCACCGCCTTGGGGTCGTCGACCGACAGGAACAGCTTGCCGGTCGAGGTCAGGTGCAGCGGCGCGCGGCCACCGATGGCGCGCACCACCTGCATGCCGGAGCGTTCGGAGAAGGAGCGGTCGATGTAGACGATCTCGTCGCTCTGGCGCACCGACAGGTTGATGGTCTGGTGGGTCTTGCGGTGCAGGGCGCGCATGAAGTCGAGCGCGGCTTCGCGTACCGACAGGCGGCTCTTGACGATATTGCCCAACTCCAGCAGGCGCATGCCCAGGCGGTAGGTGCCCGGCTCCACGCGGTCGACGAAACGCTTGACCACCAGGTCGTTGAGGATGCGGTGGGCAGTCGATGGATGCAGGTCGGTGGCGGCGGACAGCTCCTTGAGGCTGACCGGGTCGGGATAGGCCGCCAGCGCGTCGAGCAGCGACACCATGCGCTCGATGACCTGGATGGAAATGTTGTCCGTTTCGCCTGCCGCTTCTTTTTTCATGGTGCAGTCTGATGCGTTGCAATAGAACAGTTATACCACATTGTGAAAACAACAAAAAGTTCGGTCGTTCTTTTATGTGAATGGTCTCCGAGCCTGCAATTCCGCAGGACGTATTTCCTTCGAGCCAAACCGATCAAGCACTAGCGTTCGCTCAACTCGGATGATTGCATCAGGCGTCGGCGCCGCGAAGCGTTTCCCGGCCGGCATCATCGCCGCCAGCGCTTGCTATCCATTTTGATATAAAGACGCCGCTCTTTATTCAGCGGTCCTGATCTTGCATATCTGTTTTTTGCATAACTAGAGAAGAAAGTATTCGTTCTTTTTTGGGAGGGCGCTCATTAACCTGTGCTCTCCAAACAAAAACGCATGAAGACAACACTCATTGGGAACGGATATGAAGCTCAAGAACATCATCAAAACGATTGCGGCCGCACTGGTGCTGGCGCAGGTTGCACATGTGGCCCAGGCGGCCGATATCTCGTTGCTGAACGTCTCTTACGACCCGACGCGCGAACTCTATGCCGACTATAACAAGGCCTTTTCCAAATACTGGAAGGAAAAGAGCGGCGATAACCTCACCATCAAGGCTTCGCACGGCGGTTCCGGCAAGCAGGGGCGCTCGGTGATCGACGGCATCGATGCCGACGTGGTGACCCTGGCGCTGGCCTACGACATCGACGAAATCTCGGAAAAGGCCAAGCTGCTGCCGGCCGACTGGCAAAAGCGCCTGCCGCACAACAGCTCGCCCTATACCTCGACCATCGTGTTCCTGGTGCGCAAGGGCAACCCCAAGCAGATCAAGGATTGGGATGACCTGATCAAGCCGGGCGTTTCCGTCATCACCCCGAACCCCAAGACTTCCGGCGGCGCACGCTGGAACTACCTGGCAGCATGGGCCTACGCGCAGAAGAAGGGCGGCAATGACGCCGCAGCGCGCGAGTACATCGGCAAGCTGTTCAAGAACGTGCCGGTGCTGGATTCCGGCGCACGCGGCGCCACCATCACCTTTGTTGAACGCGGCATCGGCGACGTCCTGCTGGCGTGGGAAAACGAAGCGCTGATCTCGCTGAAGGAATGGGGCCCGGACAAGTTCGACATCGTCGCACCGTCGATTTCCATCCTGACCGAGCCGCCGGTGGCGCTGGTCGACAAGGTGGCCGACCGCCGCGGCACCCGCAAGGTGGCTGAAGAGTACCTGAAGCACCTGTACTCGGAAGAGGGCCAGGAAATCATCGCCAAGAACTACTACCGCCCGATCGACCCGAAGATCGCCGCCAAGTATGCATCGCAATTCCCCAAGCTGAACCTGGTCACCATCGACAAGGATTTCGGCGGCTGGCAGAAGGCCCAGAAGACCCACTTCGCCGATGGCGGCACCTTCGACCAACTGTACGTGCCGAACAAGAAGTGATTTGACCGCAAATCAATGCAGGCCGGTTCAGCCGGCCTGCAGCCAACACCAGCAGGCGACGTGCCTGCCGACTGAAGAAGCAAGAAAGCAAGTAAAGCAGATTGACATGACCATCCTGTTGCTGGCCGGCAGCCCCTCGGCTCCATCCCGTTCCACCCGCCTGTTGAACCACGTCGGCGATAAGCTGGTTCAGCTCGGCCATCGTTACGCGCGCCTGGAAGTGCGCGACCTGCCGGGCCAGGCCATCCTGCGCGCCGACTGGAACGATGCGCAGATCAAGGCCGCGCTGTCGACGGTGGAAGAGGCCTCTGCGGTAGTGATCGCCACGCCGGTCTACAAGGCGGCCTACAGCGGCATCCTGAAAGCCTTTCTTGACCTGCTGCCGCAGTTCGGCCTGACCGACAAGCTGGTGCTGCCATTGGCCACCGGCGGCAGCCAGTCGCACATGCTGGCGCTGGACTATGCGTTGCGCCCGGTGCTGTCCTCGCTCAATCCCAAGCATGTGTTGCCCAGCATTTATGCCACCGAAGCCCAGGTCACCTGGAGCGAAGAAAGCGGACTGACTCTCGACGCTCCCATTGCCGCACGCGTGGAAGAAGGCGTGGCGCAGCTTTCGGCCAGCCTGTCGGCGCTGCACAAGGCGGCGCCGCAGGAGTTCCGCGAAGTCCCGTTCTCGCAAGTGCGATGTAGCATCTGACCGGCGCCTGAGGCGCGCCAGCAGCATGCGGCGAAGCCGCCGCACCAATCTCTTGACCCGATAAAACAACCGGCTGGTGCAGCGGAAGGCCGCCTGCACGCCCAAGAACTGGAGAGCATCCTTGAAAGCCTATAGCGACAAGAACACATCCATGCAACGCCGCGCCGCCCTGGCGCGTTTGTCGGCCGCCGCGTTGGGGGCACTGGCGATTGCCGCCGGCGCCGTGACGACCGCGCAGGCGCAGGAGGCCAAAGTGCTGCGCATCGGCTATCAGAAAGCCGCTAACACACTGGTGCTGCTGAAGACGCACGGCACACTGGAAAAGCGCCTGCAGCCGCTGGGTGTGGATGTGAAATGGGCTGAATTCGCCGCCGGTCCGCAATTGCTGGAAGCGTTGAATGTCGGCTCGGTCGACTTCGGCTATGTCGGCGAAGCGCCGCCGGTGTTCGCGCAAGCCGCGGGCGCTGATTTCGTCTACACAGCCTATGAGATTCCGACGCCCGACGCCGAGGGTTTGCTGGTGCCCAAGAACTCCCCGCTCAACAGTGTGGCGGAACTGAAGGGCAAGAAAGTCGCCTTCAACAAGGGCTCCGACGTGCACTGGCTGGTAGTGGCGTTGCTGAAGAAGGCCGGCCTGGCCTATAGCGACATCCAGCCGGTCTACCTGGCGCCGGCCGATGCCCGCGCCGCCTTCGAGAAGGGCGCGGTCGATGCCTGGGCCATCTGGGATCCGTTCCAGGCCGCAGCCGAGAAGCAAGTCGGCGCGCGTCGCCTGGCCACCGGCGTAGGGGCGGTGAACCACCACCAGTTCTTCCTGAGCGCACGCGCCTTCGCCGCGAAGAATCCGCAGATAGAAAAAATCCTGCTGGAAGAAATTACCCGTGAAGGCCAGTGGGTGCGCGCCAATACCGCACAAGCCGCCGCCCAGCTGGCGCCGATCCAGGGCCTGGATGCCGACATCATCGAAACCGGCCTGAAGCGCTACGCCCACATCTACAAGCCGATCGATGCCGGAGTACTGGCCGAGCAGCAGAAGATCGCCGACGCCTTCTTCGAACTCAAGCTGATCCCCAAGCCGCTCAAGGTCAGCGACGCCGTATTGAAATAAACAACGCGAGGCGGCGCAGGTCCGCCTCACAGGAGTCTCGCATGAACGTATTCTGGTTTATCCCCACCCACGGCGACAGCCGCTACCTCGGTACCTCCGAGGGCGCGCGTCCGGTCAGCCACGACTACATGAAACAGGTCGCGGTGGCGGCCGACACGCTGGGTTACGACGGCGTGCTGTTGCCCACCGGGCGTTCTTGCGAGGACGCCTGGGTGGCGGCCGCCAGCCTGATCGATGCCACCCGTCGCCTCAAATTCCTGGTCGCGGTGCGGCCCGGCCTGACCGCGCCGACGCTGTCGGCGCGCATGGCTGCTACCTTCGACCGCCTGTCCAACGGCCGCCTGCTGATCAACGTCGTCACCGGCGGCGATCCGGTCGAGCAGGAGAGCGATGGCGTGTTCGGTACCCATGCCGAGCGCTATGAAATCTCCGACGAGTTCCTGAAGATCTGGCGCGATGTGCTGGCCAAGACGCATACCGGCGGCGAGACCGATTTCGACGGCAAGCATCTGAAAGTCAAAGGCGCCAAGGCGCTTTATCCGCCGCTGCAAAAACCTTATCCGCCACTGTATTTCGGCGGATCTTCCGATGAAGCGATCGACCTCGCCGCAGAGCAGGTCGACGTCTACCTGACCTGGGGCGAACCGCCCGCAGCAGTGGCCGAGAAGATCGCCGTCGTGCGTGAACGCGCCGCCAAGGCGGGCCGCACACTGCGCTTCGGCATCCGTCTGCATGTGATCGTGCGCGACACCAATGAAGCCGCATGGCAGGCCGCGGACGAACTGATCAGCCGCCTCGACGATGAAACGATTGCCAAGGCGCAGGCCAACTTCGCGCGCATGGACTCCGAAGGGCAGCGCCGCATGGCGGCCCTGCACGGCGGCCGCCGCGACAAGCTGGAAGTCAGCCCCAACCTGTGGGCCGGCGTCGGCCTGGTGCGTGGCGGCGCCGGCACCGCACTGGTGGGCGATGGGCCGACCGTGGCGGCGCGCATGAAAGAATACGCCGACCTCGGCATCGATACCTTCATCCTGTCCGGTTATCCGCATCTGGAGGAGTCTTACCGGTTTGCCGAACTGGTGTTCCCGCTGCTGCCGCGCAGCCAGCGCGAAGGGCTGCCGGGCTTCAACCTGACCGGCCCCTTCGGCGAGATCGTCGGCAATACCGAAGTGCCCAAGTCCGCGCCGGTGCGCGTGTCGGCGAGCTGAGGCGGCCATGACGAGCGCAACCTCCAATTCCGTGGTCGATGTCGCCGGTGTGCCGGCCGAACGCACGGGCAAATCAAAAAGCCAGGCAAGCAAAGGCCAGGGCTGGCAGAGCGGTAGCTGGATAGGCTGGCTGCTGCCGCTGGCGCTGGTGGCCTGGTGGGAAATCGCCGCCCAGGCCGGCTGGCTGTCCAGCCGCATCTTGCCTGAACCGTGGGCGGTGCTTAAAGCCGTCTGGAACCTGTCGGCGTCCGGCGAACTGTGGCGCCACCTGGCCGTCAGCAGCGGCCGCGCGGCTTCCGGCTTTGCCGTGGGCGCGGGGTTGGGCCTGGTGCTGGGGCTGCTGTCCGGCAGCCTGCGCTCGGCCGAGCTGCTGCTCGACACCACCTTGCAGATGGTGCGCAACATTCCGGCGCTGGCGCTGATCCCGCTGGTGATCCTGTGGTTCGGCATCGACGAGACGGCCAAGCTGTTCCTGGTCTCGGTGGGCGTGTTCTTCCCGGTCTACCTCAATACCTTCCACGGCATCCGTTCGGTCGATAAGGGGCTGATCGAGATGGCCAAGAGTTACGGCCTGTCGGGCTGGGCGCTGTACCGCGACGTGATCCTGCCGGGCGCCTTGCCGTCCATCCTGGTCGGGCTGCGTTTTGCGCTGGGGCTGGTGTGGGTGCTGCTGATCGTGGCCGAGACCATTTCCGCCCAGGCCGGCATCGGCTACATGACCATGAACGCCCGCGAATTCCTGCAGACCGATGTGGTGCTGGTGGGCATCCTGCTCTATGCGTTGCTGGGCAAGCTGGCCGACAGCGCGGCCCGTGCGCTGGAACGTTTCTGGCTGCGCTGGCATCCGGGCTATCAATAAACCTAGACCCGGCAGTGACCGCTTGCTATTTTTTGAGGATGAGCATGAAAACAATCTTTGGCAGTATCAATACAGTCCTCTCTGGTGGTGAGAGCGCTATGCATTCGCCGGCACCGCGCTCGCCGCGCCATGCGGCGTTGCTCCTTCTTGCGCACAGTAGTGCGCCGCGTCGTCGCGCCTTGCCTGGCACGTCGATCACGGCACCGGCGAACGCATTCAACTGCCGGATCTAGGTTGAACCTACAGGAGAACCCGATGCATATCCATGCTCAGGAAAACCAGGCAGTCAGCCGCACCGCCGCCGGCAACCGTGGCATCGGCATCCGCCTGCAGGCGTTGTCGAAGTCGTTCGGCGGGCGCGAAGTCCTGCACGGCATCGACCTTGAGATCGAGCCGGGCGAGTTCGTTGCCATCGTCGGCCGCAGCGGCTGCGGCAAGAGCACGCTGTTGCGCCTGGTGGCGCAACTGGACGGCGCCAGCGAAGGCGAGGTGATCTACGGACAGGGCGAAGGTGACCCGGAGATCCGCATCATGTTCCAGGACTCGCGCCTGTTGCCGTGGAAGCGCGTGCTGGCCAACGTGGCATTGGGCTTGCCCAAACAAGCCGCGCCGCAAGCCTTGCAGGCGCTGCGCCATGTCGGCCTGGAGCAGCGTGCCGGCGAATGGCCGGCGGTGCTTTCGGGCGGGCAGCGGCAGCGCGTGGCGCTGGCGCGCGCCCTGGTGCACGATCCGCAACTGTTGCTGCTGGACGAGCCATTGGGCGCGCTGGATGCCTTGACCCGCATCGAGATGCAGCAACTGATCGAATCGATCTGGCAGGAACGCGGCTTTACCGCCTTGCTGGTCACGCACGACGTGCAGGAAGCGATTGCCCTGGCCGACCGCGTGCTGCTGATCGAAGACGGGCATGTCGCGCTGGACCAGCGTATCGAGCTGACGCGCCCGCGTTCGCGCGGCCAGGCGCAGTTCGCGCTGCTGGAGGAAGCCATTCTGGCGCGTGTGTTGCGCCATCCGGGCAGCGAGCAGCCGGCCGCAGGGCAAGAGCTGGAACTGTTTGCGCCGCGCGGCGTGCAGCAGGTGCAGTGGGCAGTGTAAGCGTTATCTGATCAACCGAATTTCAACCATCGCGGCGAGGCAGGTGCCGGCGCCGCATCATCCACCAAGGAGCACAGCATGACCATCCAAGCCATCAACGTACGTAACCAGTTCAAGGGCAAAGTCAAAGCCATCATCGAAGGTTCGGTCGTGTCCGAAGTCGATGTCGAAACCCCGGCAGGCATCGTCACCTCGGTCATCACCACCCGTTCGGTGAAAGACCTTGGCCTGACCATCGGCAGCGAAGTCGTTGCACTGGTGAAGGCGACCGAAGTCTCGATCGCCAAGCTGTAAGAACCTGTCTACGATCGCGCCAGGGTTATCCGATTCTGGCGTAATCGCAAACAGGCTCTGATCGTTTCAACGGCGGCCGGTAGCCGCCGCATACCGCTTTTTCTTCAGGAGCGGTGCATTTTCATGGAGCTGCCCGGATGACATCTCAGGCACTGGACGCTTATCTGGAGCGCCTCAACAATGCGTCGCACACTGCGTCGAAAGTATGGCTGGACGAGCAGGAGCGCGCAGTTGGACGCTATTTCAATACTTCGCTGACGTCGGCATTCCAGCCGGTGCGGGCTTTCGGCGATGGCGGCATCGTCGCTTACGAGGCGTTCGCACGCAGTTATTCCGAGTTCGATGACGGGCTGCATCTGTGGAAGCTGCTCGACCACGCCGCCAGCGATGACGAATCGGTGGAACTGGACCGGTTGTGCCGCATGCTGCATGCGGTCAACTACTACCGCCAGGCCGGCAGCGATGCGCCTGAGCTGCACCTGTCGGTGCATGCGCGCTTGCTGGCGGCGGTCAACAGCAACCACGGCGTCGCTTACCGGCGCATCCTGTCGGTGCTGGAGCTGCCGCATGACCGCATCGTGCTGCAGTTGCCGGTGGTGACGCCCAACCAGCGCTGGCTGCTCAACTACGTGCTGGACAACTACCGCCGCAACGGTTTCCGTCTGGGGGTCTCGGCCAACAGTCCGCTGGAGGCGCTGGGCCTGCTGGACAAGGTGCGTCCCGACCTGATCAAGGTCGATGCCCGTGAACTGCCCGATCCCGACAGCGTCGGCCTGCTGTTGCTGCGCGCGGCGGAGCAGGGCGTGCGCATCTTCTTCAAGCGCGTTGAAAACCGCGAGGTGTTCGACAAGCTGGAGCAATATGGCAGTGCGCTTGCCCAGTCCATCCATGCACAAGGCTACTTGTGGGACACCCCGGGAGCGCGCCTGCTGCCGCAAGGGGAAGGGGCGCAGGCGGCCTGACTCGGACTATAGTGGACAGCGTACTTCCCTGTCCGCGACCCTTGCGCGAGGATTCCATGAGCACATTGTTTTCCCGTCCCGCCATCGCCCCCGCCCATTTGGCGCGGCTGGCCGATTATCGCGTGCTGGTGGTGCCCGGCCTGCACGGCAGTGGGCCGGAACATTGGCAATCGCGCTGGCAGCGGCTTTATCCGGCCTTCGAGCGCGTCGAGCAGGTTCACTGGAGCCAACCCGACTTGCCGCGCTGGTCGCAGCGCCTGGGGGAGGTGCTGGCGCAATCCGACCGGCCGGTGGTGATCGTGGCACACAGCTTCGGCTGCCTGACTACGGTGCATCGCGCTGCCGCCTTGCAGGCCGAATCCGGTTCTGCCTTCCCCATCGCTGCCGCCTTGCTGGTGGCGCCTGCCGATCCCGGCAAGTTCGAGGTCGGCGACGAGGTCAGCTATCGCCTGACGTTTCCGGCACTGGTGGTCGGTAGCGAAAACGACCCGTGGATGAGTGCGCCGCGGGCCCAGCAATGGGCCAAGACCTGGGGCGCGTCTTTCCATCATGCCGGGGCATTGGGGCATATCAATGCCGAATCGGGCCTGGATGACTGGCTGGCGGGGCAGGAATTGCTGCTGGGCTTGCTGGAGCGGGTAAGGCCGCCGGGTTTGTGACCAGCATCGATACCTGCACAATGCTTTCCTTGCAATAACCATAATTCTCTTCGCGGATTTCCTCGTTCGCCGCCTTGCCTTTATACGGTTTTCATCTAAAGGAATGCGAAAAATTTCGTTCTCTTTATAACTATCGGGTGCGATTATCGGCTCCCTATAGTCGCATTTGTAATAAAAAGAGAACGTCCCCATGACCGCTTCAACTGTATCCATTCCGGCGTCGCAGGCTGTTGGCGGGGCTTTCAAGCCCGCCCGATCCAAGCGCGTCTTGCCGGGATTTCGCCTGTCGCTGGGTTTCACCATCTTCTATCTGGCGCTGATCGTCCTGATCCCGCTGTCCGCGATTTTCCTCAAGACGTTCACCCTGACCTGGGAAGGCTTCGTCGATGCGGTGACTTCGCCGCGCGTGATGGCTTCCTACCGCCTGACCTTTGGCGCCTCGCTGCTGGGCGCGGTGCTCAACGTGATATTCGGCGGCATCGTGGCCTGGGTGCTGGTGCGTTACCGCTTTCCGGGCAAGCGCATCATCGACGCCCTGGTCGACCTGCCGTTCGCGCTGCCGACCGCCGTGGCCGGTATCGCGCTGACCACGCTGTATTCGCAGAACGGATGGCTGGGCAGCCTGCTGGCGCCGCTGGGCATCAAGGTGGCGTTCACGCCGCTGGGCGTGCTGGTGGCGCTGACCTTCATCGGTTTGCCGTTCGTGGTGCGTACCGTACAGCCGGTGCTGGAAGAGGCCGAGCGCGAACTGGAAGAAGCCGCTGCCAGCCTGGGCGCCAACCGCTGGCAGACCTTCACGCGCGTGATTTTCCCGACGGTGTTGCCGGCGCTCCTGACCGGTTTTGCGCTGGCCTTTGCGCGCGCCGCCGGCGAATATGGTTCGGTGGTCTTCATCGCCGGCAACATGCCGATGGTGTCGGAGATCACGCCGCTGTTCATCGTGACCAAGCTGGAGCAGTACGACTATGCCGGCGCCACGGCCATCGCGATGGTGATGCTGATCGTGTCCTTCATCCTGCTGCTGACGATTAACCTGTTGCAAGCCTGGACCCGCAAGCGCGGCCGGGCGGAAAGGGCCTGACATGAGCGGTGCTGCAACTTCCATTGCCGCCGGCGCCATCAACCGTGGCGAGCCGCCGCTGACGCCGGGCGCCACGCTGGAGCCGTGGTGGGTACGCGCCTTGCTGATCGGCACCGCGCTGGTGTTCCTGACGCTGTTCCTGTTCGTGCCGCTGGTCTCGGTGTTCTACGAGGCGCTGAAAAAGGGCTGGGGCGTCTATGTCGCTTCCATCGTCGAGCCCGACGCCTGGTCGGCCATCAAGCTCACGCTGCTGACCGCCGCCATTGCGGTGCCCCTGAACCTGGTATTCGGCGTGGCCGCGGCCTGGGCCATCGCCAAGTTCGAGTTTCGCGGCAAGAACCTGCTGCTCACGCTGATCGACTTGCCGTTCTCGGTCTCGCCGGTGATCTCGGGCCTGATCTATGTGCTGCTGTTCGGCATGCAAGGCTATTTCGGCCCGTGGCTGCGCGAGCATGACATCAAGATCCTGTTCGCCGTGCCCGGCATCGTGCTGGCCACCGTGTTCGTGACCTTCCCGTTTGTGGCGCGCGAGCTGATCCCGCTGATGCAGTCGCAAGGCAACGAGGAAGAAGAAGCGGCGCTGGTGCTGGGCGCGTCCGGCTGGCGCACCTTCTGGCATGTGACCCTGCCCAACATCAAGTGGGGCCTGCTGTACGGCGTGATCCTGTGCAATGCGCGCGCCATGGGCGAGTTCGGCGCGGTGTCGGTGGTCTCGGGCCACATCCGCGGCGAGACCAACACCATCCCGCTGCAGGTCGAGATCCTTTACAACGAATTCAACATCACCGGCGCCTTTGCGGTGGCTTCGCTGCTGGCCTTCCTGGCCCTGGTGACGCTGGTGATCAAGAGCGTGGTCGAGTGGCGCATCCATCATCAACTGGCCGCCGGCAACCGCGAATAAGAGGAGCAGGACATGAGTATCGAAGTCAAACAGATCAACAAGCGCTTCGGCAATTTCACCGCGCTGGACAACGTCTCGCTGAATTTCCCCGCGGGCGAGCTGACTGCGCTGCTGGGCCCGTCCGGCTGCGGCAAGACCACATTGTTGCGCATCATCGCCGGGCTGGAATCGCTCGATTCCGGCCAGGTGCTGCTGGATGGCGAAGACGCTTCGGCGCGCCATGTGCGCGAGCGCCAGGTCGGGTTCGTGTTCCAGCACTACGCGCTGTTCAAGCACATGACGGTGTTCGAAAACATCGCCTTCGGCCTGCGTGTGAAGCCGCGCAGCCAGCGGCCATCGGAAGCGGCCATCCGCGAGAAGGTCAAGAGCCTGCTGGAGCTGGTGCAGCTCGACTGGCTGGCCGACCGCTATCCGCCGCAACTCTCCGGCGGCCAGCGCCAGCGCATCGCCCTGGCGCGCGCATTGGCGGTGGAGCCGCGTGTGCTGCTGCTGGACGAACCTTTCGGTGCGCTGGACGCCAAGGTGCGCAAGGAACTGCGCCGCTGGCTGCGGCGTTTGCATGACGAGCTGCATGTCACCAGCATCTTCGTCACGCACGATCAGGAGGAGGCGCTGGAAGTGGCCGACCAAGTGGTGCTGATGAACAAGGGGCGGGTCGAGCAGATCGGCGCACCGGCGGAAGTGTACAACCAGCCTGCGTCACCTTTCGTCTACGGCTTCCTCGGTAACGTCAACCTGTTCCACGGCCGCCTGCATGAAGGCGTGCTCGACACCGGTGCGGCGCGTTTCGATGCGCCCGGCCACGGCGATGCGCGTGATGCCGCCGGCGTCGGCTTCGTCCGTCCGCACGACATCGAGGTGGAGCGTTATTCGCCCGGCGCCGAAGGCATCGTGGTGCAACTGCGCCGCTCGCATGCCATCGGCCCGCTGGCCCAGCTGGAACTGGAGCGCGACGATAATGCGCAACTGATCGAGGCGGTGATTTCCAACGAACGCTTTGCCCAATTGAACTTGAAGAGCGGTGAAACTCTGGTGGTCAAGCCGCGCCGCTTGCAAGTGTTTGCCGACCAGGGTGGAGGGCAGGCGCAATGAATTTCCAGCAACTGAGATCTATCCGCGAAGCCGCGCGCTGTGGCTTCAACCTGACCGAAGTGGCCAACGTACTGTTCACCTCGCAGCCAGGCGTCTCGCGCCAGATCCGCGAACTGGAAGAGGAGTTGGGCGTCGAAATCTTCGAGCGCAACGGCAAGCGCCTGACCGGTTTGACCGAACCCGGTAAAGGCATCCTGGGCATCGTCGAGCGCCTGCTGCTGGAAGCCGAGAACCTGCGCCGCGCCAGCAAGGAATACTCCGGCGAGCAGAGCGGCACGCTGTCGATTGCCACCACCCACACCCAGGCGCGCTACGTGCTGCCGCGCGTGGTGCAGGCGTTCCGCACGGCCTTCCCGCAGGTGCGTATCGCGCTCCAGCAAAGCGCGCCTGAGCACATCGCCGAATGGGTGATCTCGGGCAAGGCCGATATCGGCATCGCTACCGAAGGCCTGTCGCAGTTCAAGGAGCTGGTGTCTTTCCCCTGTTATACCTGGAGCCACGTGATCGTGGTGCCGCAGGGCCATCCGCTGCTGGGGTTGGAGCGGGTCACGCTGGAAGACTTGTCTACTTGGCCGCTGATCACCTATGACGTCGGCTTCACCGGCCGCGGCCATATCGACGAGGCGTTCCGCCAGGCCAGCATCGAACCCGATATCGTGCTGACGGCGATGGACTCCGACGTGATCCAGCATTACGTGGCGCTCGGATTGGGCGTGGGCATCGTGGCGTCGATGGCGGTGGACCAGGCCAAGCACCAGGATCTGCTGCCGATCGGCGCCTCGCACCTGTTCAAGCCGAACATCGCGCGGCTGGCGGTGCGCCGCGGCGCCTACCTGCGCGGTTATGCCTTCGACTTCATCCAGGAGTTCGCACCGGAGCTCAAGCGGGCCGACATCGTCAGCGCACTCAACGAGGCCAGCGCCTAGTTTTACATCGACTTGCGATAGACGATAAAGCCGGAGTCCACCGCCACCGTGTCGTACAGGCGGCGTGCCGTGGCGTTGGTGTGGTGGGTGTGCCAGTAGACGCGTTCCGCGCCGGCCGCGGCGGCGCGCCGATATAGCTCTTCAATCAGCGCCCGGCCCACTCCCTTGCCGCGTGCGGCTTCGACCGTGAACAGGTCCTGCAGGTAGCAGGTAGGGCCGATCAGGATGGTATTGCGGTGGTAAAGGTAGTGGGCAATGCCCAGTAGGTGGCCTTGACTTTCGGCCACCAGTGCGTGCACAGGCTCAGCTTCGTCGTGGATGCGGGACCAGGTGGCATTGGTGATTTCCAGCGGCAGGGCGGTAGGGCCGGAACGTCCGTAGAAGGCGTTGTAGTCGTCCCAAAGTATTTTCCACTGCGCAAAGTCTTCGCGCTGCGCCGGCCTGATCAAGACGGCTGCTTCCTTGGCTTGCTCCATACCTTTTCCTCCTTTGTGGAGGGCACAGTATATAGACACGCGCGCAGCATGTGAAAAAGCCCGGAGGCAAGAGCCTTCCGGGCTTTTTTGCATCCGGCGGATGCCGGACGGAACCCTTGCCGCTTAAACCTTGTTGACCTGGGAGGTCGAGGTGCTGCTGGTGCTGCCGGAAACGGTGTTGGCCGGCTGGGCCACAGGCTGGCTAGCCACCATCAGGTCGGCGAACGATACGTTGGACTTTTTCGCCGGCTGGGGCTGGGTCGCGTGAGCGGTTGCGTTATGGCTGGAAGAGACGGAATTGATCGGCATGGTGTTCATCCTCAAGAAAGCGTGTGCCACCGGGCCGCAGGGCCCAGACTCGAATATTGCCGGGAAAGTATAGGTGGGCGGGAGGAGGGCGTGATGTGATTGCCGCGCCTTTTAACCCAAACTTACATGTATTTACGGGTAAGTGGCACTTCGATGACACCGGCAGGCATGCTCATTTGCGCATGCGTGCTGCACAGTTGTCGCGTAGTGCGGTGTCCTCCGGTGCATCGTCATCGGCATCGCCGGTGTGTGCCTGCGGGTGTTGACGTACGCAGCCGCGGTAGCGCGCTACGTACCGTTCAAACTCGGCACGCGCCTGGGCGCGCGGCATGGATGCCAGCTTGCGGATGAATTCGCGGCTGCCGATCTCGAAGTGCTGGTAGTCGATCGGCTCTTTCCAGTTGCCGCCCCAGGCCAGGAAGCCGTGATCGTAGAACACGCCAACCAGATCCTCGGCCTGGCCGGGCCGCAGCGGCATGCGCGGCACGTAGTCCGCGCCGGCTTGCGGCAGCACTTGTTGTTGCGGGCTGCCGGCCTTGCTCACATAAGGGTTCTGCAGGGGATTGATGTCGATTGCGGCGCCATAGGCATGCTTGGACCAGGCGCCGCCGCCGGTCATGGGCCGGCCGTTGAAGGCGGAGGTATTGTTGGCCGCCATCGACTTTTCATCGTCGCCGTCGAAATTCTCCAGCGGCATGGCGCTGGCCAGCGGCGTTGAGCGCAGCAGCAGTTCGCCGAACAGCGATTCAACCTGGGGGGCGACAGCGTCAAGCACGACTACCGAGCCGCTGCGCGTGGCGCCGTCGAAATCGGTGTAGTCAAAGCTGACCGTCGACAGGCGCGAACAGGGCACGGGATTGGCCGGCGTGATCACGTGGCGCGTTTTCATTGCGGCGCATTGCGCAGCGGAAACCGGGACGATATCGGCATGCGCGGCTGGCGCGAAGGCGAGGATGGCCAGCATGGCAGGGGCGGCGGCCCAGGCAGTTGCACGGCCGAAACTGGATGCGATGAGTTGGATCATAAGTCGCGATGATACGGGTTTTTTGTGCCGATTTGAGCCGCCATGAAGGTAAATTCACCTTGGATCACTGACATGAATATGCGTCATTCTCTGACAGGCGGGTATTGCCGAAACGGGAATAATTGGAACTCATTTCATCAATAGGCGTGAGTGCGAGCGAGTCCCGTTTGGGATGAAGTGCAAGGCGCGACTTTGGGTCAAGACTGGGCGTCTTGACCCAAAGTCGTAACGCAGCAATTCGCCCAAACGGGCCGCTCCCTACGGGTTCTGCTCAGAAAGGGCGCTGGCCGCGTTGCGCTCCTTGCGTGTGGCGCCGCCACACGACGCGTCGCGCGCCTTGCCAGCGCCCTTTCTGAGCAGAACGCATCTCACGCCTATTGATGAAATGAGTTCCAAGATCAGAAAGAGTCGAACTTCGGCAAACCTATGAACTTCGGCAAATCCATGATTAACAACCTTTGGAGGCAAAATATGATGATTCGCCACACACTCTTGGCTGCCGCCGTATTCACCACCGTTCTGGCCGGTTGCAACAAGCGCGACGAAGCGCCGGCTACTCCGCCGCCGGCAAGTTCTCCGGCTGAGCCTGCCGCCCCGCCGGCCACTCCGGCACCGACCGATTCAGGCAATTCGACAGCGATGCCGGCTGCGCCATCGGCGGTACCGCCGGCTGACTCTTCCTCTCCGGCGCCTGCGGCTCCACCTGCTTCCGACAATAGCAGCGCCGGCGGCGAGAAGAAGTAGGCTTTACCGGATCAGCGCCATTACAGAACGGCGGTCGACGCCGCATAGCAAGTCCCTTGCAGTGGGAACAGCACTGCAGACGCCGCAACGGGCATGCCGTTGCGGCGTTTTACATTGGTGAAGAGAAAACCCGGCGCCAGGCCGGAAGCACGCAGCATGGCAAGAGGGCGCGCAGATGCACACCATACTGTCGGGCTTGATGACGGTTTGACCGGTCTGGCGGACGCAAAGGCGTTGATGCATTCGGCAACGTCAAAAATATCCCCGAACTTTTTTTTCAGGCCTCGACTCCTAGAGGTGGTTGAACTGTTCCTTCAACCTCCCTCATGAGAGGGAACTTGCCCGCGGTTTTTTGCTGCGGGCTTTTTTTTGTCGATTCGCATTTTCCCGCAGGCAGGCGAAGCGCAGTCTGCCGCTTCACTTGGAGGCCGTTTTTTTCATGATCGCGATCATCGCGCCGAAAGCCGGTCCCATATTCGCTTCCAGCGTGGGATACATGCGCGAGATGCTGCCGTCGAGATAAAGCGCATCGCTGCATTTGAGCTCGTCGCGCAGGAAGACCGCGAAGTCGTAGAAGCTGATCGGGTTGCGCGCGATGGCCAGCGTCACCATTCCCTCCGCGTCCAGGCACACGGCATTGCGCACGACCGCGTTGGGCGAATTGGGATCGAAGCGCGTGTTGATCTGGCCGGCCACGATCATCAGCGGCCCGGATTGCGTGGCATAGCGGCTCAGTGCGCTCCAGCGCTCGGCCTCGGCTGAGAACTGCGAGGTTTCCACGATGTACGCCTTGTGTTCGCCCAGGATGAATACCCCATTGGGCTGCATATAAAAGTTGCCGTAGGCATTCTGGCGCGTGTTGAGCTTGCGCAGCACGCTGCCGTTCTCGATGTACAGGCCCAGCGGCTGCAACTGCTTATCGTAGATGCCGGCGTTGGTGGCGCACAGCATTTCCTGGTTCTGCGCGCGCAACAGGGTGTCGAGCCGCACGAAGGTGCCCAGCGGCGTGCCGGCATCGTCCTTCCAGTAAGTGCGGATGACATCGGTGCGCGGGTCGGCGCGGCAGGCGCTGATGAAGGTCTGCCGGTATTGGTACTGTTTCAGGTCGGCGGCATGCGCGGGAGCCAGGCCGGAGAAGGCGAGAAACACTGCGCCCAGCAGCGAGGCGAAAGGCTTGCCTTGGCGCGGAGAGGGGCGGCGCAATGTAAAGGGGAAAAAGGGAAAGTGCATCTTGTTCTGCAGGTCTACCGGTTTTGTCCCGTCCTGAGCATTCGTGGAAGGGGCGGGCGCTTATTGTAAATGCCTCTAGAGAGGGTGTACCAGAGGAAAAGTTCTGCATTCGGCAATGTGCGGTGTGGCGGGCGTTTGCGGCGAAGAGGCAACAAGTCGATGGTGCGGTGCGGAGATGGCCGTATTTTTTAAAACGAAATAAATAATGAACAAAACGTGTGAAGAGTCAAATTTAAAGGGGATGAAATGACGGGGTATGCCGATTTCTCAAAAAAAAGTTGTCGTATATGACGGTGGTGTTACACTCTGCCCCCATGCGCCGGCCAGACCCGAAAATAATAAGGGTCAGAGAATCGGCGCCCAATGTGCGCAAGCATTTGCTGCCGCCCCTTGAACCGAAAATACATGGAGGAAACGTCTATGAAATCCGCAAATCGTCTGACCAAGATCGCTCTGGCTGCTTCCACAGTTGCTGCAGTTGCCGCCTTCTCGGGCATCGCCCACGCTGAAACCGTCAAGATCGCGATCGCCGGCCCGATGACCGGCGCCGTCGCCCAGTATGGCGACATGGTCAAGGCCGGCGCACTGACCGCCGTGGAACAGATCAACGCCGCCGGCGGCGCCAATGGCAACAAGTTCGAAGTGGTGCTGATGGACGATGCCTGCGAACCGAAGCAAGCCGTGGCCGTGGCCAACAAGATCGTCAGCCAGGGCATCAAGTATGTCATCGGCCATGTGTGCTCGGGCTCGACCATTCCGGCCTCCGACATCTATGAAAACGAAGGCGTGGTGATGATCACCCCGTCGGCCACCGCGCCGCAGCTGACCGAAGCCAAGCCGCACAAGTACATCTTCCGCACCATCGGCCGCGACGACCAGCAAGGTCCTGCTGCCGCCCGTTACGTGATCGAGAAGCTGAAGCCCAAGAAGGTCGCCGTGCTGCACGACAAGCAGTCCTACGGCCAGGGCGTGGCGACTTCGGTCAAGACCGCGCTGGATGCAGCCAAGGTGCCTGTGGTGCTGTTTGAAGGCATCAACGCCGGCGACAGCGACTACTCTGCCATCGTCACCAAGCTCAAGTCGCAAGGCGTGGACTTCGTCTACTTCGGCGGCTACCACCCGGAAATGGGCCTGATCATGCGCCAGGCGCGCGAACAGGGCGTCAAGGCCGTGTTCATGGGCCCTGAAGGCGTGGGCAACAAGGACATCACCGCCATCGCCGGTCCTGCTTCGGAAGGCATGCTGGTGACCTTGCCGGCCGACTTCGCCGCCGATCCGGCCAACGCTGCACTGGTCAAGGCCTTCAACGCGCAAAAGCGCGACCCGAACGGTCCGTTCCAGATGCCGGCCTACTCGGGCGTGAAGATCATCGCCGACGCCATTGCCGGTTCCAAGTCGACCGATCCGACCAAGGTGGCTGCCTACATCCACGCCAACAGCTTCAAGACCCCGATCGGTACCGTCGAATACGACAAGAAGGGCGACCTGAAGTCGTTCAACTTCGTGGTCTACACCTGGCACAAGGACGCCACCAAGACCGAGGCGAAGTAAGTAGCGCTCTCGTTGGCGCGATCGTCTGACTTGACGTCAACCCGCGAAATGCCCCATTGCTGTATGAATGGGGCATTTCCACATTTAGCCCCTTCCTATGAATGAATTGCTCCCACAACTGACCCAGCAGCTCGTCAACGGGCTTTCCCTGGGCGCGATCTATGCGCTGATCGCCATCGGCTACACGATGGTCTACGGGATCATCGGCATGATCAACTTCGCCCACGGCGAGATCTACATGATCGCGTCCTACGTCGGCCTGGTCACGCTCACTGCCATCGGCGTGCAAAGCGGCTATCCCTTGCCGTTGCTCTTGGGTGGCGCGCTGATCGTGTCGGTGCTGGTCACCGGCTTGTACGGCTGGACCGTCGAACGCGTGGCCTACCGGCCCTTGCGCGGCGGGCCGCGCCTGGTGCCGCTGATCTCGGCCATCGGCATGTCGATCTTCCTGCAGAACTATGTGCAGATCGGCCAGGGCGCGCGCGACATGTCGGTGCCGGTGCTGATCTCCGGCGCCCTCGAGTTCCAGATGGGCAGCGACTTCACCGTTACCGTGCCTTACTCGCGCATGGTCATCGTCGGCGTTACGCTGGTGCTGATGGTGGCCCTGACCCTGTTCATCGCGCGCTCGCGCATGGGCCGCGCCTGCCGCGCCTGCGCCGAGGACATGGGCATGGCCAACCTGCTGGGCATCGACACCAACCGCGTGATCTCCTTCACCTTCGTGCTGGGCGCGATGCTGGCGGCGGTCGGCGGCGTGCTGATCGCGCTGACCATCGGCAAGCTCAATCCCTACATCGGCTTCATCGCCGGCATCAAGGCCTTTACGGCGGCGGTGCTGGGCGGTATCGGCAGCATTCCCGGCGCGATGCTGGGCGGCGTGCTGCTGGGCCTGGCCGAGACTTTTGCTGCGGGTTACCTGCCATCGGAATACAAGGACGTGGTGTCCTTCGGCCTGCTGGTGCTGATCCTCTTGTTCCGTCCCACCGGCCTGCTTGGCAAGCCTAATATCGAGAAAGTCTGAACCATGGACCGTAATCTCCAAGGAGGCATGATGCCTGTCACTTTCAAGAATGCCGTGGCGGCGGCGCTGGTTACCGCCGTATTGACGATCCCGTTGCTGGGCATGCAATTGCGGTTCGAAGGCTATCGCGTGGTGTTGAATACCCATTGGACGCCGGTGCTGGTGGCCATGCTCGCCGTATTCGTGTTCCAGATGATCAAGCCCGCGCTGGTACGCGGCAAGGCCGGCATCAAGTTGCCGGCGCTGCCGCGCCTGCAGCCGCGCAGCCAGCGCATGGCCGTGTCGCTGCTGCTGCTGGTGGCGCTGGTGTGGCCGTTCTTCGGCTCGCGCGGCTATGTCGACGTGATGACGCTGGCGCTGATCTATGTGGTGCTGGGGCTGGGTTTGAATATCGTGGTCGGTTTCGCCGGCCTGCTGGACCTGGGGTACGTCGGTTTTTATGCGGTCGGCGCGTATACCTACGCACTGCTGAACCAGTATTTCGGTTTGACCTTCTGGGAGTGCGTGCCGCTGGCTGCCGCCGCTTCGGCGACGTTCGGTTTCTTGCTCGGTTTCCCGGTGCTGCGCCTGCGCGGCGACTACCTGGCCATCGTGACGCTGGGCTTCGGTGAAATCATCCGCCTGCTGTTGAATAACATGACCGGCCTGACCGGCGGTCCGGATGGCGTCTCCGGCATCCCCAAGCCGACCGTGTTCGGCATCGAGATGGCGCGCAGCGCCAGCGTCGAGGGGGGCACGACCTTCCATGAGCTGCTGGGGCTGACCTATCAGGGAAGCCACATGGTGATCTTCCTGTACTTCCTGGCGCTGCTGATGGTGCTGTTTACCTACTTCGTCACCAGCCGCCTGCTGCGCATGCCGATGGGCCGTGCCTGGGAAGCGTTGCGCGAAGATGAAATCGCCTGCCGCTCGCTGGGCATCAACCCGACCAAGGTCAAGCTCTCGGCCTTCACGCTGGGTGCGGCCTTCGCCGGCCTGGCCGGTTCCTTCTTCGCGGCGCGCCAGGGCCTGGTGACGCCGGAGTCCTTCACCTTCATCGAGTCGGCGCTGATCCTGGCCATCGTGGTGCTGGGCGGCATGGGCTCGCAACTGGGCGTAATCCTGGCCGCCATCCTGCTGACCGTGCTGCCGGAACTGGCGCGCAGCTTCGCCGAATACCGCATGCTGATCTTCGGCCTGGTGATGGTGCTGATGATGATGTGGCGTCCGCAAGGACTGCTCCCCGCAACCCGTCCGCATGTGGAGCTGCCGCAATGACCGCCATGAATTCGCAAGCAAAGGCGCTGCTGGAAGTCTCCAGCCTGTCGATGCGCTTCGGCGGCCTGCTGGCCGTGGATGGCGTGTCGCTGTCGGTGATGGACAAGGAAGTCTTCGCCATCATCGGCCCCAACGGCGCCGGCAAGACCACCGTCTTCAACTGCATCAGCGGTTTCTACCAGCCAAGCTCGGGCGACATCAGCCTGGACGGCACGTCGATCGCCCGCCAGCCCAGCCACCAGGTGGCGCAGCAGGGGCTGGTGCGTACCTTCCAGAACATCCGCCTGTTCAAATCGATGACGGTGGTGGAAAACCTGCTGGTGGCGCAACACCATCAGGTCAACACCAACCTGCTGTGGGGCTTGCTGAAGACCCCGGCTTACCGCAAATCGGAGAAGGAAGCGCTGCAGCGGGCGGCTTACTGGCTCGACCAGCTGGGCCTGACCGCACTGGCCAATCGCGAGGCCGGGACCTTGTCCTACGGCTTGCAGCGGCGCGTCGAAATCGCCCGTTGCATGATCACTCGCCCGCGCCTGTTGCTGCTGGATGAGCCGGCCGCCGGCCTCAACCCGCACGAGAAGCAGGAGCTGAGCGAACTGATCGACCGCCTGCGCCGCGAGCATGGCGTGGCGGTGCTGCTGATCGAACACGACATGAGCCTGATCATGGGCATTTCCGACCGTATCCTGGTGATGGAACACGGCAAGCCCATCGTCACCGGCACGCCGGCGCAGGTGCGCAGCGACGAGCGCGTGATCAAGGCTTACCTGGGAGAAGAATGATGCTGCAGTTTGAACAGGTGCATACGCACTACGGCGCCATCGAAGCGCTGCACGGCGTGTCGCTGAAGGTTGACAAGGGGGAGATCGTCACCCTGATCGGCGCCAACGGCGCCGGCAAGACCACCCTCCTGATGACGCTGTGCGGCCGCCCGCGCGCCTCCAGCGGCCGCATCGTTTTCGAAGGGCAGGACATCACGCAGCTGCCCACGCACGAGATCATGCGCCTGGGGATGGCGATCTCGCCGGAAGGGCGCCGCGTGTTTCCCAGCCTGACGGTGCTGGAGAACCTCAAGATGGGCGCATTCTTCGCTAAGGACCAGGAGATCGAAGAGGGCATCGCCTATGTCTTCGGCCTGTTCCCGCGCCTGAAGGAGCGGGCCGCCCAGCGCGCCGGCACCATGTCCGGCGGCGAGCAGCAGATGCTGGCGATCGGCCGCGCGCTGATGAGCAAGCCGCGCTTGCTGCTGTTGGACGAGCCCACGCTGGGCCTGGCGCCGCTGGTGATTGCGCAGATCTTCGAGATCATCCGCACCATCCGCGAAAGCGGAGTGACGGTATTCCTGGTCGAGCAGAATGCCAACAAGGCGCTGGGTGTGGCCGACCGCGGCTATGTGCTGGAGAACGGCCATGTGGTACTGGCCGACACCGGCGCCAACCTGCTGGCCAACAGCGATGTCCGCAAGGCGTATCTGGGGCATGGCTGAACCGTCGCAGGCCCGTCGATTGCCGCCATGAAAAAAGCGCATCTCGGATGCGCTTTTTTCATGTGGCATGGCGTTAGCCGCGCCTGTGCTCAGGCATCGTGCACCGCGTCTTGCAACAAGGCCGTCTGGGCAGCGGCTTCGTCGAACACTTCGGGCAGGGGATTGCGGTAGGCCTGTGGCGTCGCCCCCAGTTGTATCGACAGCTCCTGCGCCAGCGCCAGCAGCTTGCCGCGCAGCGACTCGCTGGCGACAGGGTCGAAGCGCAGCGAGAGGCCGAAGATGGTCATCGCCCCCACCAGCGCATTGCCTGCGCCGAATACCGGCACCGACATGGAAGAGGAGAGCGGATTGTTGATGCCCACCGAGACGCACACATAACGTCCTCCCGAACGCGCCGCGTTGCCTGGCACCGAGAAAAAGCGCAGCACCTGTGCGCTGGAGGTCTGGTCGATGGCAAACAGCGAGCCGGCCTTGACGGTCGCTTTCACCGATTCCGGCGATTCCGCCGCATACATGCACAGTCGTTGGTTTTGCTGGCGAATATAGAAAGCGGTGCTTTCGCCGGTCTCGCGCACCAGCTTATCCAGCGCAGGGACGATGAAGTCGGCGTAATTGAAGCTCGCCTCAAAGGCTTTGCCCAACTGGTAGGCGCGCGGGCCCAACTGGTAGGAGCTGTCGGCGCGCTGCACCACATAGCCTTCTTTGATAAAGGACATCATGTAGCGGTGGATCACGCTCTTGAAGAGGCCGGTGTGCTGCTCCAGTTCGGTCAGCCCCAACGGGCCGGACACGTCGACGAACGCGCTCAGGATAGCCAGGCTGCGCTCCGCCCCGAGGACGGTACGGTCGGGCCCGGTATCTTTTTCCTTCTTTGTTGTTGTCTCTTTCTCTTTTTTCATAAAACGATTTCAAATTCAGGAATTCGGCGAGAGTAACACCTTTTTCAGGGGTGGTGCATTGCACCAAAAAATAACCTCCGGCGCGATTTTCTGCACTGCCAATGGGATTGCCCTGTGCTTTGCAACGGATTTTGCACTGCATCGAAGCATTTTCTAAGTGCATGAAAAATAAAGGGAAATTATGCTTGTTTAAAAATCATAATGAAATTATGATTTATTTCAGGGTATGTTGCTTGTTCAATCTGGGAAAGGAAAGAAAATGTTTTTGGGGTTTATCAGGAAGACTCATCTTGGGATGGCGGCTGCGGTCGTTTCGCTGGCTTTTTCCACTGCGGCGCATGCTGACCGGCTGGCCGACATTAAAGCGCGCGGTTCGTTGATCTGTGCCACCTTGACCAGCAGCGAACCGCTTGGTTATCCCGATCCTCAGACCCGCCAGGTCGTCGGTTTCGACGTCGACATGTGCGGCGCCGTGGCCAAGCAGCTTGGCGTGAAGCTGGAGCACAAGGGCGTGTCGGTCGAAGCGCGCATTCCCGAACTGACGCTGGGCCGTGTCGACCTGGTCGTCGCCGCGCTCGGTTATACCAAGGAGCGTGCGCAGCAGATCGATTTCACCTCTGCACACTATCAGACGCCCATCAAGCTGATCGCCCACAGCGGCGCAGGCTACAACAAGATAGAAGACCTGGCCGACAAGCGCATCAGCGCCAACAAGGGCTCCACGCCTGAACTGTATGCCCGCCGCATGTTCCCCAAGGCGACCATCCTGACCTTCCAGGACACGCCCGCGGCCTTCCTGGCGCTGGCGCAGAATAAGGTGCAGGGCTTGGCATTGTCGCAGCCGTCCGGTATCCGTTTCGTCAACGAATCCGATGGCAAGTACAAATTCCTCGAAGGCGCCCTGGCTTGGGAACCTACCGCGATGGGTGTGAAAAAGGGCGAGCCGGCGTTGCTGGCTGCAGTCAACGATGCCCTCGACAAGCTGGAAAAGTCGGGCGAGACCGATGTGCTGTGGACCAAGTGGTTTGGCCCGCAGACCAAGTTCAACATCCCGCGCGAGAAGAAGCTGACACCGATCTCAAGCTTCCAGTAAGCAAGACCGTTCAGGGATACCGGCATCGCCGGTATCCCTGGCATTGGCCTGGCGGCGGTGTGATCGCCAGGCCGATGCGGCCGATCCCAATGGCGATGCGGTGATAGCATACCGGGCTTGGAACAAATTTACCCCCATCCACGGGGAGCCGCGCCAGGCGCGGTTTTCATGAAAATGCCAGTACACACAGAAACCAGAAACGGCGCGCAGCCAGACGCCGACGGCTTGCCTGCCGAGCAGCGTATCCTCGCCATCGCCACGGTGGTGCTGGCGGTGACCATCGCGGTGATGGACGGCTCCATCGCCAACCTCGCGCTACCCTCCATTGCACAGGATCTCAAGGCCACCGAGGCCGATGCGATCTGGATCATCAACAGTTACCAGATCGCCATGGCGGTGTTCCTGCTGCCGTTGGCTTCGCTGGGCGAGGTGGTCGGCTATCGCCGGGTCTACCTCACGGGATTGGTGCTGTTCACTATTTCTTCATTGGCCTGCGCGCTCAGCGGCGACATGCTGCAACTGAGCCTGGCGCGCGTGCTGCAAGGCATTGGCGCAGCCGGCATCCTGAGTGTGAACACGGCACTGATCCGTTTCATCTATCCCAGCCGGCTGCTGGGCCGCGCCATTGGCTATAACGCGCTGGTGGCAGGCACGTCGACGGCACTGGGGCCGACCGTGGCTGGCGCCATTCTGCATTTCGCCTCCTGGCACTGGCTGTTCCTGATCAACATTCCACTGGGACTACTCTCGCTGGCCATCGGCTGGAAGGCGCTGCCGTTCAACCCGTTGTCGAACCGCAAGTTCGATATGCCCAGCGCGCTGGTATGCATGCTGTTCGTGGGGTTCCTGCTGTACACGGTGGATGCGATCGGCCATGTGCAGGGATGGGAGGCGGTACTCGCCTGCGCCCTGTTGACCGTGGCCAGCCTGGCGGTGCTGCTGAAGGTGCAGTCGGCCAGTGCGCCCATGCTGCCGCTGGACTTGCTGCGTATTCCGTTGTTCGCACTGTCGATCGGCACATCGTTCTGTTCGTTTGCTGCGCAGATGGCGACCTTCGTAATGCTGCCTTTCATGCTGCAGAACCATCTGGGCATGAGCGCCGCCCGCGCCGGGCTGCTGCTGACTGCGTGGCCGATTGCGGTGGCGCTGACCGGGGCGGTGGCGGGCAAGCTGTCCGACCGCATGTCGGCGGGGCTGCTGGGCGGCATCGGCCTGGCGATCATGTGCGCCGGTTTGCTGGCGTTGCTGACGATCGGGCCCGGCACCGCCGATCTCACCATCGCGGTATTGTTTGCCGTCTGCGGTCTTGGCTTCGGCTTGTTCCAGTCGCCCAATAACCGTACGCTGATCAGCTCGGCGCCGCGTTCGCGTACCGGCGGCGCCAGCGGCATGCTGGGTACCGCGCGCCTGACCGGCCAGACTGCCGGTGCATCGGTGGTGGCGATGATGCTGACATTGTTCTCGTCACCCTACGCCTTGGTGTTGTGGTGCGCGGCAGGGCTGGCAGGCGCAGCATGCGTGGTCAGCCTGTCGCGGCTGCGTTATCAACCTGACTGAGCACCGTCACTGAGACGCTGAAGGGGAAATAAAAAAGCGATCCATATGCGGATCGCTTTTTTGCATGCGAGGGGAGGGCTGCTTGATCTCAGCCCGCGGCGAAGTGGCTGCAACTGCGCACGTGGGCCGTGTGGGCGGCAACTGACAAGGCCATGCTCAGGTAGTTTTCGGCGCGGTGGCGGTTGCGCGTATCCTGCTGCTCAAGCAGGAAGATCTGCTGGTACAGGTTGCGGATCTGCTGTTGCAGGATGTTGTGCTGCTGCTTGCCGTCTTTGTTGGCGGGGAAGCGGCTTAGCGATTGCGCCTGCTGTTGCAGGATGACGATGCGGCTGCTCAACTGTGCGACCAGTTCGGACGTACCGTTGTCAAACGCGTCGGCCAGCGGAGTGCTGCATGCCGCTTCGGCTTCTTCGCATTCGGAAATGATTGCCATGAAAGCTCCAGCCCCAAGGAGGCGCAGGTTGTGATGAAGTATGGATTCTTTTACGGCAGCATCTGAAATTCCTTGAGGCAAAGCAAGAAAACTCCTGATGGCATGAAAAAGGGCGCAGGCCGGTTCCTCGGCCTGCGCCCTTTGCCGGGCTGTTTCGAGACGGGATGCGTCCCGATTGGGGCGTCTTAGATTACCCCGCGGCGCATCTGGTCAAGCTCGATCGATTCGAACAAGGCCTTGAAGTTGCCTTCGCCGAAACCGTCGTTGCCCTTGCGCTGGATGATTTCATAGAACACCGGGCCGATCACGTTCTGCGTAAAGATCTGCAAAAGCAGGCCCTGGCCGGCGGTAGGGGCGCCGTCGATCAGGATCTTCAATTCGCGCAGCGCGTCCAGGTCTTCGCCATGGCCTGGAATGCGGCGCTCCACCAGGTCGTAATAAGTGCTGATGGTGTCCTGCAGCGGCACGCCCCGGCCGCGCAGGTTGCGCACGGTCTGGTAGATGTCGTCGGTGCCCAGCGCAATGTGCTGGATGCCTTCGCCGTTGTACTGCTTGATGAATTCCTCGATCTGCGACTTGTCGTCGGCACTCTCGTTGATGGGGATGCGGATCTTGCCGCAGGGGCTGGTCATGGCGCGCGACTTCAGGCCGGTCAGCTTGCCTTCGATATCGAAGTACTTGATCTCGCGGAAGTTGAACAGGCGGGTGTAGAACGACGACCAGGTATCCATCGCGCCACGCACCACATTGTGGGTGAGGTGGTCGATATAGGTCAGGCCCACGCCCTTGGGATTGTGGTCGACGCCGGGCAGGAACTGGAAATCGACGTCATAGATCGAGCCGTTGTCGCCGTAGCGGTCCACCAGATAAAGCAAGGAGCCGCCGATGCCGCGGATGGCAGGGATGTTCAGTTCCATCGGGCCCAGCTTGGCTTCTACGCCTTCGGCGCCCAGTTCCAGCGCGCGTTTGTAGACGAAGGCAGCATCCTTGACGCGAAACGCCATGGCATTGACCGAGGCGCCATGCACCTGCGCAAAGGCGGCGGCGTTGCTGCCGGGTTCGGCATTGAGGATGAAATTGATTTGCCCCTGGCGATACAGGGTGACGTTCTTGGAGCGATGGCGCGCCACCGCAACGAAGCCCATCAGTTCCAGCACGGCGGCGATAGCGCTCGTATCGGCCGCGGCGTATTCGACGAACTCGAAACCGTCGGTGCCCATGGGGTTATCGAACAGGTCCTGCGATTTGGCTGCGGGGGTGAAATTGGTGTCTGCGTGGCCCATGAGTTGTCTCCTCGTGTTGTGGGGAATCGGGCCGCCGCTTCCCGGATCGCGGGGCGCCATGCTTGCCGTTTTGGCATGGATTGGCGGATGCGGCAGGCCGATTCTCTGTGTTTCAAAGGGAGAGCTGCGATATTGCCAGCCCATGGGAGGAGTTTATTGTGCCGTTGATGCAATATGTGATTGTTTTTTGCGTAATGTGGTCGATAATACGCACAAATAATTCTTAAATTTGGATTTTGGAGATAAAAATGAGCATCATCAATGTCGACCGCTTCGACCTCGCCCTGCTGACCGAGTTGCAGCGCGACGGACATATCACCAACAGCGCCCTGGGGCAGAAGGTGCATCTGTCCACGTCCCAGATCAGCCGTCGCGTACAGCGGCTGGAAGAGGCCCACGTGATCGAGCGCTACACCGCCGTGCTCGATGCCGCCGTGGTCGGCCTGGGAGTGACCGCCTTTACCACCGTCACGCTGGACCGCCAGGGCGAAACCCGCGGCGAGTTGTTTGAAAAGTCGGTGGAGGCCATGCCGGAAGTGACCGAATGTTTTTCCATCACTGGCGAAGCCGATTATATCCTGCGTATCGTGGCGCCCGACCTGGCGAGCTTTTCCGAGTTCATGATGACCCAGTTGCTGCGCTTGCCGGGGGTGACCAATGTGAAGTCCAATATCACCCTCAAGAAGGTCAAGCAATCGCACGAGCTCCCGCTGGAACATGTGATGCAGCCGGTGAAGTCGCGCCAGCGCATCCGGTTTTCGCAGTAATTGACGACGGCCGTTACCTTCGCGCGAATTTGAAAGCAAGCGCCGGAGTGCGGCATGCTCCCGCGGTTCGTAGACTGCAGGCATTAGAACCTGTTCACGATCAAAGGAGCGCATCATGCATACCATGGCTACCCAATCTCTCCGCCGCAGCGCCAAGGCCGTCCCGTCGACACCGGACGTGGCGGCGGCACCTGCCTACGCCGGCGACGAAGCGCGCTGGCAAGCCGTGCAGCGCCGCGACAAGGCTGCCGATGGCCATTTTTATTATTCGGTGCGCAGCACCGGCGTCTATTGCAAGCCTTCGTGCGCGGCGCGTCCGGCCTTGCGCAAGAATGTCGCTTTCCATGACAGTTGCGCGGCGGCCGAGGCGGCCGGTTTTCGCGCCTGCAAGCGCTGCAAGCCCGACCAGCCGCCGCTGGAGGAACGCCAGGCGCAGGCGGTGGAGCAGGCTTGCCGCATGATCGAGCAGGCCGATGCGCCGCTTGCGCTGGAAGCGCTGGCCGATGCGGTGGGCCTGAGCCGCTATCACTTCCATCGCCTGTTCAAGGCGCACACCGGCGTCACGCCCAAGGCCTATGCCGACGGCCAGCGCGCCGAGCGCATGCGCAGCCGCTTGCCGGGCAGCGCCAGCGTGACCGAAGCGATGTACGACGCCGGCTTCAATTCCAGCGGCCGTTTCTACGAACAGACCGGCGAGCAGCTGGGCATGAAGCCCAGCGCCTATCGCCAGGGCGGCAGCGGCGAATCCATCCGATTCGCGGTGGCGCAATGCTGGCTGGGCGCGTTGCTGGTGGCGGCTACCGCCAAGGGCATTTGCGCGGTCACGCTGGGCGACGACCCGGATGCGCTGGTAAAGGAACTGCAAGACCGTTTCCCCAATGCGGAGCTGGTAGGCGGCGATGTCGAATTCGAGCAGATGCTGGCGCAAGTGCTGGCTTTCATCGAGGCGCCGGAGCGCGGGCTGGAGCTGCCGCTGGATGTGCGCGGCACGGCGTTCCAGCAGCGCGTGTGGCAAGCGCTGCGCGGCATCCCGCCCGGCGTCACCCTGAGCTATTCCGCGTTGGCCGAGCGCATCGGCAGCCCGGCCGCGGTGCGTGCCGTGGCCAGCGCCTGCGCCAACAACAGCATCGCCTTGCTGATCCCGTGCCACCGCATCGTGCGGCTTGATGGCTCGCCCTCGGGCTACCGCTGGGGCGTGGAGCGCAAGCAGGCTTTGCTGGATAAGGAACGCGTCGCCAAGCCATGACCTTCGACCTGTTTGCCGATCTTCCCGCGCCGCCCTCCCGTGAGCCCATCACGGAAGGCGCGGTGCTGCTACGCGGGTTCGCGTCCGGCGAGGTGCGCGAACTGATGCAAGCCATCGACGCGGTCATCGCCCTGGCGCCGCTGCGTCACATGCAGACGCCCGGTGGCTTTCGCATGTCGGTGGCGATGAGCAATTGCGGGCAATATGGCTGGGTGACGGACCGCCGCGGTTATCGTTACCAGCATGAGGACCCGCTCTCAGGCCATCCCTGGCCCGGGATGCCGGCCGCATTTACGCAACTGGCCGCGCGCGCGGCGCAGGAAGCCGGTTTCGCCAACTTTACGCCGGACGCCTGCCTGGTCAACCGTTACGAACCCGGCGCGCGCATGTCGCTGCACCAGGACAAGAACGAACTCGACATGGCCCAGCCCATCGTCTCGGTGTCGCTCGGGCTGCCGGCTACCTTCATGTTCGGCGGCATGGAGCGCTCCGAGCGTCCGCGCCGCATGCGGCTGGAGAGCGGCGATGTCGTCGTGTGGGGCGGCCCGGCGCGGCTGCTGTTTCATGGCGTCGACATCCTGGCCGAGGGCGAGCATCCGTTGACGGGCCGCTGCCGCTACAACCTCACATTCCGGTGCGCGCGCTAGCGCAGGTACCGGGCTGCCGGCGCCCAAAAAACGGCGTCAAAAGACAAGTTGCGCCGACAGGCATAAAATTACGGCTTTCCTCCGATCCGAGGCCCAAGCAGCTTAGAACCTGTTCAATGATTGAACAGGTTCTTAGGACGGAGTCATCCCACCTTGCAGGAAAATAAATAATGACTATGGAGACAGCACTCGACAACGTGCCGGACAATCCGCCGGCCATGCCGCCCGCATCGGCCCCGCAGCCGGCCGAGAAGACCGGGTTCCGCGTACTGGGCGCGATCAGTTTTTCGCATTTCCTGAACGACATGATCCAGTCGCTGCTGCTGGCGATCTATCCGCTGTTGAAGGGCAATTTCCATCTCAGCTTCGCCCAGATCGGCCTGATCACGCTGACCTTCCAAGTGACCGCCTCGCTGCTGCAGCCGCTGGTCGGCCTGTACACCGACAAGCATCCGAAGCCGTATTCGCTGGCCATCGGCATGGGCTCCACACTGTGCGGCTTGCTGCTGCTGTCGGTGGCGCCCAATTTCGGCGTGCTGCTGGTGGCGGCGGCGCTGGTGGGCACCGGTTCTTCCGTGTTCCACCCGGAAGCTTCGCGCGTGGCGCGCATGGCGTCCGGCGGACGGCATGGCCTGGCGCAATCGCTGTTCCAGGTGGGCGGTAACGCCGGCAGCGCCATGGGGCCATTGCTGGCGGCGTGGATCATCATTCCCGGCGGCCAGGCCAGCATCGCCTGGTTTTCGATCGCGGCGCTGGTGGCGATCGTCGTGCTGCGCCAGATCGGCCATTGGTACGCGCGCCAGCAAAGCGCCGCCAAGGGCAAGGCGAAAAAGAAGGGGCCAGCCTACGTTGCGCTGCCCAAGCGCAAGGTGACGCAGGCGGTGGGCATCCTGCTGCTGCTGATCTTTTCCAAGTACTTCTACATGGCCAGCCTGTCGAGCTACTTCACCTTCTACCTGATCAGCAAGTTCCAGCTGTCGGTACAGGATGCGCAGATTCACCTGTTCGCTTTCCTGTTTGCGGTGGCGGTCGGCACCGTGGCCGGCGGCCCCATCGGCGACCGCATCGGCCGCAAGGCGGTGATCTGGACATCGATTCTCGGCGTGGCGCCGTTCACGCTGATGCTGCCGTACGCAAACCTGTTCTGGACCGGAATACTGTCGGTGATCATCGGCCTGATCCTGGCCTCGGCATTCTCGGCCATCCTGGTGTTCGCGCAAGAACTGATGCCCGGCAAGATCGGCACGGTCTCGGGGCTGTTCTTCGGCTTCGCATTCGGCATGGGCGGCATCGGCGCGGCGTTGCTGGGCAAGCTGGCCGACCTGACCGATATCTATTTCGTCTATCAGGTGTGCGCATTCCTGCCGCTGATCGGCTTGCTGGCGGCATTCTTGCCCAAGATGCAAAAGGTGGAGGCTGAACCTGCCGCAGCCTGATGCCGGTGGCGCGACGCCAAGATCCGGCGTCGTGCAGTAGCTTGAAGAAGACGAGCGGTGTAAAAATCAGGCATGCGAGCGTCGCACGGCCGGGCGAGGGGAGGCATGATGCTTCCTTTCCCCGGCCGTGCTGTTTTTGGGCTTAACGGTCTGCACGGGCTGCTTGCGGCGGCTGTCGTGGCCGGCTGCGCCTTCGTTGGCTTCGCATGGCCGCTGTTGCAGCAGCGCCAGCACGGCCGCTTCTTCCTGCGTGAGCGAATGCAGTTCTTCCGCCGGTTCGTTTGGTACGCGTTGTTCCAGCAGCTCGGCGAAGCTGCCGTCCAGATAGCTTTCCAGCACCACCGGGTGGACATAGCATTTGCGGCAGACGGAGGGCGTGTTGCCCAGTTTTTGAGCCACGCGTTCGATTGCGCGCGCCATGTTTGCCTTGGCCTGCGCCAGCGAATCGGCATGCCCGGATGCCTGCAGCGCCAGCATCGCCAATACGGTACCGGCCCAGGTGCGGAAGTCCCTGGCGCTGAAATCTTCGCCGCTCACCTCGCGCAGATAGGCGTTGATGTCGCCTGAACCGATGCTGCGCGTATTGCCCTCGTTATCCTTGTACTGAAACAGCTCTTGCCCGGGCAGGTCGTGCATCTTGCGGACGAGGCGCGCCACATAAGGGTCGTGCAGCTTGATGTCGTGCAGTACGCCGCCCTTTCCGCGGAAGCGGAACAGCACGTCGCTGCCATCCAGGCGCACATGGCGGTTACGCAGCGTGGTGAGTCCGAAGGATTTGCTGCCCTGCGCGTATTCGTCGTTCCCCACCCGCATCAGCGTCGCTTGCAGCAAGTACACGATGGAAGCCACTACCTTTTCGCGATGCAGGCCGGAGCGGTGCAAGTCCTCATGCACCGCACGCCGTATTGCCGGCAACGCCTGTGCGAAGTCCACCATGCGTTCGTATTTGGCATCGTCGCGCACCAGCCGCCACTGCGGATGGTAGCGGTATTGCTTGCGGCCGCGATCATCGCGTCCGGTGGCCAGGATATGGCCGTTGGCACAGGGGCTGATCCACACTTCCTCCCACGCTGGCGGAATGGCCAGTGCCTGCAGGCGCGCCACTTCTTCCTTGTCGGAGATCAGGTGGCCATCGGGGGTGTGGTAGGCAAATCCCTTGCCGTGGCGGGTACGGGTGATGCCCGGCATTTCATCATTCATATAGCGCAGGTCATTCTGGTGGGCGATACCTGCGGCTTGTTCCTGGCAACTGCCGCGCTCATTGGCGGAATGTCCTGAGTTCATCGGTTCCCTTGTGTGAATCACGCCGCCGGCAGGGGCGGAAATTCGCTTCGCGGCCTGCCGTATCGGCGGAGTCCATTATTGATGGAACACGACGCATCAGGCAGTCAGCCACGCAGTGGAATGCATGTGGGATTTTTCCTACGCGCCGATTTCCGGGAATGCCGATAGGCGGACAAGATGAACGTCAGCGCGCACATGCAGGCATATGTGCCGATGAAGTGCGTTGATGAAGGGAGATGCAAAAGGAAAAAAGGCCGGAATGCGAAGCACTCCGGCCAACCGTTCTGCGAGGGAAGCAGAAGAGATGAAACTTTGCGGTAGTGCCGTTCAGGCTCCGGCCAAACGCGGTGTGTGGCCGTGGCTTGCGCCGCCCATGTAGCGCGCCACCGAGAGATCATCGGAAGCGATGGCCGGGCGGCGGCCCGACATCAGGTCAGACAGCAGTTGGCCGGAGCCGCACGACATGGTCCAGCCCAGCGTGCCGTGGCCGGTATTGATGTACAGGTTCGATACCGGTGTGGCGCCGACTACCGGCGTGCCGTCCGGCGTCATCGGGCGCAGGCCGGTCCAGAAGCTGGCTTTTGCGGTGTCGCCGGCGCCCGGGAACAGGTCGTTGACCACCAGCTCCAGCGTGGCCCGGCGCTTGGCGCTCAGGGTCTTGTCGTAGCCCACGATCTCCGCCATGCCGCCCACGCGGATACGGTCGTCGAAACGGGTGACGGCGATCTTGTAGGTTTCATCCAGGATGGTGGAAACCGGTGCGGCAGCGGCATCGACGATCGGTACGGTGATCGAGTAGCCCTTGAGCGGATAGACCGGGATATCAGGCAATGCAGGCACGTCGCGCAGCAGTTGCGGCGAGTAGGAGCCGAGCGCCACCACGTAGGCATCGGCCTGCACCAGTTCCTTGCCGCATACCACGCCAGCGATCTTGCCGCCGGCCATGGCCAGCGCGTCGATGGAAACGCCGTAGCGGAATTTCACGCCCAGTTCTTGCGCCATCGCCGCCAGGCGGGTGGTGAACAGTTGGCAGTCGCCGGTTTCGTCGTTGGGCAGGCGCAGGCCGCCGGCCAATTTGCCGCGTACCTTGGCCAGCGCCGGCTCGGCGCGTTCAAGCTGATCGGAGGAGAGCAGTTCATACGGCACGTCGGCTTCTTTCAGCACGGCGATGTCCTTGGCGGCGCCGTCCAATTGCTCCTGCGTGCGGAACAATTGCAGCGTGCCTTGCTGGCGGCCTTCATAAGGGATGCCGGTATCGGCGCGCAGGTCGCGGAAGCAGTCGCGGCTGTATTCGGCCAGGCGCACCATGCGTTCCTTGTTGACCGCGTAGCTGGCGGCATTGCAGTTGCGCAGCATCTGCCACATCCAGCGCAGCTGGCGCAGCGTGCCGTCCGGGCGGATGGCCAGCGGGGCGTGTTCCTGGAACATCCACTTGATGGCTTTGAGCGGAATGCCGGGCGCAGCCCAGGGCGAGGCGTAGCCGGGCGAGATCTGGCCGGCGTTGCCGAACGAGGTTTCCAGGGCCGCGCCGTCCTGGCGCTCCAGCACGGTAACTTCATGGCCGGCACGGGCCAGATACCAGGCGCTGGTGACGCCAATGACACCGCTTCCAAGAATGACGACACGCATGGCAACCCCCGCTGAATGTGAATGTGCTGAAGAACAGTTTGTTGAGTAGAGTATTCCGCTATCATATTGATGAATATGTAGTGGTTGTTTCTATATTTATTTGTATATTCGAGAATAAATAGTGAAAAATGACCATTAACGAGAAAACCGGCGAGAAAAATCATGAGAACCCAGCAGCAATCGATCCGCACCCTCGACAAGCTCGACCATCGCATCCTCGCCGCCCTCCAGAAAGACGGGCGCATTTCCATGAAAGAGCTGGGCGAGCTGGTCGGCTTGTCGGTCACGCCCTGCATCGAACGGGTGCGCCGCATGGAACGCGACGGCGTGATCACCGGCTACTACGCGCGCGTCAATCCCGAGTCGCTGGGGGCGACCTTGCTGGTGTTCGTTGAAATCACCCTGAACCACAAGTCGGGCAACATGTTCGAGCAGTTCCGGCGCGAAGTGCTGCGCATTCCCGAGGTGCAGGAGTGCCATCTGGTATCAGGCGATTTCGATTACCTGATCAAGGCGCGCATCCGCGGCATGGCCGAATACCGCAAGCTGCTGGGCGATATCCTGCTGCAGTTGCCGGGTGCGGCGCAGTCCAAGAGCTATGTGGTGATGGAAGAGATCAAGGAAACCCTCGCGCTGCCGGTCGACGACTGAGCAGGAGAGGGGACAGGCCCTAGTGCTCGCATCGACCATGGCGGCCGATCATTTTTCCTGCGCTTGATCGCTCGCAATGCCGGTTTTCAGGGTCAGCAGACGCTTGCCCTTTTCTACGCCTTGCATATCCATATAGCGTTTTTCCGCCATTTGTTTCATGCGCTCGATATCGTCGGTGGCCTGTTGTTCCGATCTGGCGGCATAAGCCTTGTAATTCCTCTCGGCCTTGGCGACAGATGAGGTCTTCAGCACGCGTTGAAAGGTCTTTTGCTGAAACAGAACCACGTAATAAGTCAGGGTATCGGGATTGAGCAACAGGCTCGCGCCGTATTGGCCATTGTAAGTAGAGCGCAATTCCAGCAAGGCCGGATTGGCGACCAGCGATTGCAGTTCGCTGATGTTTGTCGTCGTTGTCGCACTGGCCGGATTTTCCGTGACGGCAGGTTTCCTGGTCTTGGCGAGCGCCCAGGGCGTGGCCAGCAGGGAGCAAAGCACGATGGCCAATGCGATGGCGGAGCGGCAAGTAGGCATGTACATCTCCTTTGTGATGGTTTGGGTTTGAACCAGCGTACGCGTCATCAATCGATTTCTTCCGCCGTGGCCTGGTTGCCATCGATGATCTGGAACTTGCGCATTTTTTCCCACAAGACCTTGCGGCTGATGTTCAGGTAATTTGCCGTGTCCTGGCGGCGCCAGTTATGCGCGTCAAGCGCTTCGATGATTCTCGTCCGGTCGGCGTTGTCCCATTTCTTTTTATCTCTGGGGTTATCGCTATTGTCGGCTTCGATCCGGCTGTGGCGCAGCAAGTCGAACACGCGGTTGATGGCTTCCCTGTTCCAGTCGCCGAACTGGCGGTGGATGATCGTGACGCGCTCGGCGATGTTGCGCAACTCGCGCACATTGCCTTGGAATTGCGTTTGTGCGACCTGTTGCTGCAGCCATTCCGGGATTGCCGGCGGCGGTTCCCGGTCCGGTTTGTCACCGCCGAGTATGCGTCCGACGATGGCGCTGAAGATGGCCAGCTTATCGACAGCGCCGCGTTCTTCTATCGTAGGGACGTGCAGCTCGATCACCGCCATCCGGTAGTACAGGTCGGAACGGAACATCTCCAGCCGCACCAGTTCACGCAGGTTGCGGTTGGTGGCGGCGACCAGGCGGAAATCGATATTGGTTTCGACGGTGGTGCCCAGGCGCGTCACCTTGTTCTGCTCCAGCACGCGCAACAGCTTGACTTGCTGATACAGCGGGAGGTCGCCGATCTCGTCGAGAAAAAGCGTCCCCTTGTCGGCCTGTTCGAAGTAGCCTTTGTGTGCCAGCATGGCGCCGGTGAAGGCGCCCTTGGCGTGGCCGAAGAAATGCGACTCGAACAAGCCGTCCGGAATCGCGCCGCAGTTGACGGCGACAAAAGGACCTTGTCCATAGCGGCTGTGATTGTCGTGCAGCAGCCGGGCGATGCGCTCCTTGCCGACCCCGGTTTCGCCGGTGACCAAGACATTCGAATCGCAATCGGCAAAGACCTCCGCCTCTTTCAGCAAGGCTTGCATGATGGCCGATTCTGCGATCAGCGGATCGTGCGGTTGTACATCGACGGCGTGACTGTGCATTTCCCCCGCCAGGCCGAATACCAGGCGGCGCAATTCGGAGCAGGTGAAGTCGAGCATCAGGATGTGCGAATACTCCGGCGGATAAACCCGCGAATCGTAGGCGCGCGGCGCTTCCGCCACCCAGATGACCGGCATGCCATGGGTTTTTTGCCATTCGTCGGCGTTGAAGCCGAAACGGTCGATCACGGTGACCGAGATCACGGCCAGGGAAGGCGTCTGCGCAACCTGTTCCTGCGTCAAATCGGTATTGTCGGCCCGGATCACATCGATTTCAAAACTGGCAAGGCAGCGCACGATGCGGTCGAAAATATCGGATTTGCCCTCCCATACGTAGACATCGATGTTTTCCTTGAGTGTTTTGTTCTTCATCGTACTTCCTTCAACAGTCGGATGCGGCGCCGGCCTTATTGCGCCGATATGCCGGACGTCTTTTGCCGTGCCTTGAATTCGCTTTGCCGTTGCGCAAGCAGTTCGCGGATTTCGACCAGGCGGGTATGCAGGTTGAACGCCAGAATCCACAGTTCGTTGATCAGGCGCCACAGCACCAGCACCAGCAAGGTTGCGCCGATCGACAGCGCCGCGCGCATGACGCCGTTCTCCGGCAAGGTGAAGGCGGTAAACAGGCTGCCGATACCGGCGCTGATGATGATCACCAGACCCACGCCGTAGGTCAGCCTGATCAGCAGCGGCGTGACCAGATGCTCGAAATTGACATGGCTGCGCACGCCATTCAAAAATCCTGTTTTCTTCATGATCCAGAACCCATCAGTGTTAATAAACCAGTTTGACATTTGATCCTCCGCCGCAGTTGAGATCGATTAAGGTCACGTCCACCAGACCGATATTGATGCCCAGCAGACTGTTCAGCAGGCTCGCCAGGGTGCTGCCCAGGCTATTGAGGACCGGTGTCAGCAGGCTTTGCACCAGGCCGAGCAGGGTCAGCAGCACATTGCTGACCGTATTGCCGCCGCTGCTCTGGCTGCCGCTTAATTGGTTGGCCAGCGTGCATTGGTTGTAATTGCCGCTCAAAAGACAACCGACGTTGCCCAGCAGGTTGCCCAGCAGATTGAGAACGCTGGTCAGCAAGCCGCCGACCAGATTGCCGACACTGTTGAGCAGGCTGATCACGCCGGCGCCCAGGGAGTTGGTCAGCAACTGATTGACGCTGGTGCCCAGGCTATTGACAAAGGCGGTGAGTGAAGTCAGGGAAGTGTCCAGTGTCTGGACCGCCGTATTCAGCACATTGCCGGTCGCGCTCAGCAGCGTCGACGCCAGCGAATTGTTGGTGACGTTGCCTTGCCCTTGATTGAGCAACTGGCCCAGCACGGTTGCCACCACTGCCTGCAGGAGATTGCTGACGGTGGTGCCAAGCTGCAGGCTGTTGTTGCCGACGGTTTGCGTCTGTCCTTTGCTCAGCGTCACGCTGCCGGTATTGTTCAGGCCGGTAATGGCGAAGCTGGTATTGAGGCTGAGTACGTTGCCGAGGATATTGACCAGCGGAGCAGGTGTCAGAGCTGTGTCGCAAGCGCCTTGCGTTGAAAAGATCGCACCCGAATTGACGTTTCCGACGCAGACCTTGAGTATCGGCGCCGATACCGCGATGGTGGCGGTGTCGTTGCCATTGCTGTCCTTGGCGGTGCACATGTTTGTAATCGTGCCCTGGCCATTGACGACATCGATGGCGATGGGCAGGTTCACGCTGAGCAATCCCGCCGTCAGCCCGTTGGCCGTCACCTTGCTGTATACCCGGACCTGCGAGGTATAGGCCGTCGTGCCGACGCCGCCGATGCCGATCGACGGCGGTTCGACGATGCCGACCTGCAACTGGGTTTGGACGACGCCAGGGACGTTGATAGTGAGCGGCAGCGCGGCAAAATTATGGCTGTTGGCCACACCGATGGCGGTGGTCAGCAATTGCAGCGCGTTGATGCTGAGCTGCAGCGCGGATGCGCCGTTGGCCGCATCCGCCAGTACAAACAGGCCACCGCGGCCGGTGCTGTCGGAGATGATCTTGACCAACTGGCCGCCCGCAGCCTGCAAGCCGAGTGCGCTCAACAGGTTTTGCTGGCCGAGGACGGTCGACATTGCCCCCAGCAAGGCTTCCAGGGTACAACTGCCGTTGCTGCAACCGGCGGTGTTGAGCAGAACAGCCTGCTTGATCGTGGCGACATCGGCCGTCAGCGGAATCTGAAAGCCGAGCGCATTGAGCAGGCCGCTGGGCGTCACCGACACATTGGCCAGGCCGTTGTAGGAGACCAGCCCGGTGCCGTTGATGTTCACGCCCAGGGCGGTGAGCAGGCCTGGCACCACGCCATTATTGATTTGTATTAGCTGGGAGCCGACGGAAAAGACCGCGATCGGCGCCGACGCCGTGGCGATGGCCGTCGCTCTGATCTGCTGTGTGCCCCAGGGGCCGAAGAAGTTGCGGACCGAACGCTGTAGCACCACGTTGACCGCGGTCGGCTGCGGCTGTCCCGAAGGCGCAATCCCCCCCGGATACGCCAGGTAGTTCGGCGAGGCGGGGATGGCAACCGGGTCCCAGTTGCCGCAAGTGACGGTCAATGTTCCGGTAAAGCCCTGGGCAACTTGTGCGTTGGCGCTGGCGACCTGGAATACCGTAGCGCATTGGTCATTCGTCAAGGCATTCGATCTGGGCAGTTGCTGCGCGCCGGCAATGGCGGCCAGATCCGCGATTTTTTGCAGATCCCGTTTCTGGAAAAACAGATAGCCGATATCGATCGAGGCCAGCAGGATGATCATGACCGAAATGAAAATGGCCGTCATCACGACAATCGAGCCGTTCTGGCGATGACGCGCCGCCGCCGTGCATTGCCGCACCGGCATGCCGGGAGCTGATGAACACGAGGGCGCGGGTGTGGTCATGGCGATCTCACTGGCCGCTGCCGATTTTCTGGATCTTGTTGCCGTAGGACTCAGGGATCGGGTATTTGTAGCTGTTCAGATAGCGTTGCCAGCTAAGTTCCGCCGCCGGGCCCAGCGTCGGCAGGGTGGGAGCCGCCTGGCTGCCATCCGCCTGCATTTGCAGCATGGCATTCGTGGCGTCGCCTATCTGCGCCGGCGGTTTCTGGCTTGCGGGTATTTCTGCTGTGGGCGGTTTGTTGTTGAGCGCTTCAGGATCACGCGATTGCGCGATCGCCGCCGGCATGACGCCAGACGAGAGTGCGACCAATCCACAGAACACGAATCTGCCTGTACGGCGTGGCCTGTTTGCTGACATGATGCCCCTTTCGGTGTGCAATGATTCAACGTATTACGCCTTGTCCATCCGCTCGATTTGTTCATCTTGCTGGTGCTGCCGTGTTCACTCCGCTGTCTTCATGCCCGATCAATCGCTGCGGCGAAACCGCTCCAGCATCGACTGCATGAAGCCGACGCTGTTGTAGTCGGGCGCTGTTATGGTTCTGGTGATGGCTGCCGTGCTGATTGGCGCGATCGGCATGATTGCCGTCGTTGCGGTGACGGTTTCTGCGGTTGCGACAGCGACTGCTTTCGCCGGCGCCGCCTTGCCTTGCGCCGGCAGCGGAACCGGCTGTCCGCTGATCTCCCTGGCCTGGCGGAAGATTTCGGCGCGCGCATCGGGCGGAATCTCGGCCCGCTTCATCAAGCCATCGGCTTTCGCGGTCTCGTCCGTCAGCAGCAAGAACAAGGCCAGGTTGCTGAGGATCTTGCGATTGTCCGGATCCAGTTCGGCGGCCTGCATCAGCGGCAGCCGCGCAGCGCGACGGTCGTCGCCATGCAGCAGGGCATAACCCAGGTCGCTCAGCACCGTCGCATTGACGGGGGAGAGCTGATTGGCTTTCCTGAAGTCCACGGCAGCGGCAGCGTAGTCGCCGCGTTGCGCCGCCAGCAAGCCAAGCCCGTGCCAGGCGGCAGTCGCTTCCGGACCTGACAGCAATTGCTTGTATTGCACTTCGGCGGCAGCCGTTTCGCCGGTCAGCCGCAATGCATCGGCGCGCATGCGCTGTACTTCGGGCGAGCTGCCGTAAGCGTTCTGGTAAGCGTCGAGATGGGCCAGCGAGGCAAAGTACAGGGAGCGCGCCTGCATTTTCCGGATCATCTCAAGATAGACCTGCTTGTTGTCCAGGCTGGGCTTTTCTTCTTCCGCCTGCTGCCGCTGCAAGGCGGCCTCGTTCTGCGCCGCATAACCGCCGGCCGAGTTGTTGAACGAGGAGCATGCGCCCAGCGCCGCCAGCAGCGGAACCAGGCATACGGCCGGAAACCGCCGGCGGATATTCTTTTCGGCAATGTCGATCATGATCATGTTCCCACCTGCGAGAGTGTGCGGATGATGGCAATGAAACCTGCGCCGCCGGTGATGATCAGCAGACCCGGCAACAGGGTCAGCACCATGACGCCGGTCATTTTTACGGTGAGCTTGCCGATGCGTTCTTTCATTTCCATCTTGCGCTGCTCGCGAATTCTTTCGCTGAACTGCTGCAGCGGCTGCTGCACCGCGCCGCCGTAACGGTCCACCTGCGCGATCAGGCGGCCGATGGAGTTCATGTCATCGTTGTCGAATACGGTGGAAAAGCGCTTGAGCGATTGCTCGCGGGTACGCCCGTTCAGGTATTGCTGCGAGGCGATCTGCAGTTCCTTGCTCAGCACCGGCAGGGCGTGCGCGAATTCGTTTTGCACCACATGCAGGCTTTGGTCGATGGACAAGCCGACGCCCTGCAGCAGGCGCAGCAAGTCGATCAGCAGGGGCAGTTCTTCGGCGGCTTTGCGGCGCCGTTCTTTTGCCTTGGCCAGCATGACCCATTTCGGGATCATGTAGCCGATCCCGAAACCGAAGAAGCCGATGATCAGCAAATGCAGCACATCCTCGTCGGCGCGCACGATCCAGGCAATGATGGGAATACCGGCGCCGAGCAGCACGCGCGTGGCGAAGAACAAGGCCTTGCCGCGAATGTCGTTGACGCCGCACTGGTCCAGCAGCTGCCGGTCTTCTTCTGCGACCAGTTGCCGTCCCAGCGGCGTGTCGACCCATTGCGCGGCATAGTTCGCCAGATGATCCAGCCAGCGTTGCCTGGACGGGGCGGTGGGCGGCTGCTCCGGATCCGGTTGCTGCTGCTGGATGTCGATGCGCCGGTTCAAGACTTTTTCGCTGCGCCGCAATTGCCAGTCGCGCAGCAGTATGGCGCCGGCGATCAGCAAGGCCGCCGCTGCCAGCAACAGCATGGAGATGACGATCAGGCGTTCCTGTTCCATGGTTCCCTCACACTGATTTGGCCAACCGGTACAACCAGTAGGCGCCGACGAATTCCATGACGGTGGCGCCGAACAGCAGTTGCTTGCCGACGCTGTCGTCCCACATCAACATGAACATGTCGTTGTTGAACATGACCATGAAGGCGCCCAGGCCGATCGGCATCAATGCCAGCACCCAGGCCGACAACCTGATCTCCGCCGACAGCGCCAGCAATTCGCTTTGCGCCTGTTCGCGATCGCGCATGAAGGAGGCCATGCGCTCGAGTACCGTGTCGGCACGGCCGCCGAAGCGCAGCGCCACGCCGATGACGGCGGCCACCAGGTTCAGTTCGGTCAGGCGGAATGTGCGGGCTTCCTGCGCTAAAGCATGTTCCAGGCTGCGGCCGGCCTGTATCAGCAGATTGGCCCGATTCAGCGGCTCCTTGAGCGGCGCATCGATGGTCAGCAGCGCCGCCTGGAAAGAAGACTCGAGGCTATTGCCGATCGTTGTCAGGCGCACCATCGTATCGAGAAAGGCCGGCAATTGATGCACCATCTTCTGGTGGCGCCTGGTGATTTTCAGCCATAGGCGGAAATACGCCAGCACGAGGTACATCAGCACGGCGCAGACGGTCGACAGCACGCCGCCGAAAACCATCGCCAGTATCGCCAGCACCAGGCCAGGCAACAGCAGTCCGGCATACAGCGCAATTCCCGGCACGACGCCCGCGCGCAGCCAGAAGTGACGCCACAGGCGAGGGCCGGGTTGGGCCGGCAGGAACAGCGGCTGGTCGCTGCCGTCCGCGTCAGCGTCGAGCGTGGGCGCCATGCTGCGTATCTGCTGGTTGACGAAGTCCGACGTGGCGTTTTGATGCAGCCGGGATTTGGCGTTTTGCCACAGCAGGATGCCCAGCGCCAGCAGTAGCACTGCTACGGCCATCAACCATAATGCGGGGGCAGTCATCAGTTCCTCCGCGGCGGGTTGCCGTCGCCCGCGTTTTGCATCAGGCGCCGTTTTTGCAGTTTCGGAGAATGCGGCTGTATGCCCAGCGACACCCAGCGATCCTTTTCCTCGCCGTCTGGCGTGTTGTAGCTTTCGTGGCGATACAGTTCCTGGGTGGTAATGATGTTGTCGCCGACGCCGGTGATTTCGGTGATCGACATGATGCGGCGCCGGCCATTGGAAAGGCGCGCGATCTGCACGATGAAGTCGAGCGCGCCGGCGATCTGCCGCCGCAGGCTCGATTCGCTGCCCTGGAAGCCGGCGAAGCCGGCCAGCATCTCGATCCTGTGCAGGCATTCGCGCGGCGTATTGGCGTGGATGGTGGCCATCGAGCCGTCGTGGCCGGTATTCATGGCTTGCAGCATTTCCAGCACTTCGGCGCCGCGCACTTCGCCCACGATGATGCGGTCGGGACGCATGCGCAGGCTGTTGCGGATCAGGTCGCGGATGGTCACCGCGCCGGAACCTTCAAAGCTGCCGATGCGCGACTCCAGGCGCACCACATGCGGATGGTTCAGCGACAGTTCGGCGGTGTCCTCGATGGTCACGACGCGCTCATTGTTGGGGATGAAGAAGGCCAATGCATTGAGCAGCGAGGTCTTGCCGGAACTGGTGCCGCCTGAGATCAGGATATTGCAGCGCGCCTTGACCGCCTGCTCAAGCAGGTTGAACAACTGGTCGTTCAGTGTGCCGAGTTCTTGCAGATCGGCCGGCTTCAGCGGGTCTTTGCGGAACTTGCGGATGGACACCATCGGGCCGTCCACCGCCAGCGGCTCGATCACGACATTGAGGCGGCCGCCGTCGGGCAGGCGTGCATCGACCATGGGATTGGATTCGTCCAGGCGGCGGCCGAGCGGCGCCAGAATCCGGCGCACGATGCGCAGCAGGTGGTTGTTGTCGGTGAAACGCAGGGTTTCCCGCTCCAGCACGCCGTGGCGCGACACGAACACATCGTTGTAGCCATTGATCAGGATATCTTCGACGGCGGCATCGCCCAGCAGGTCTTCCAGCGGCCCCAGCCCGGCCAGTTCCTTGGTCAGCGAATCGGCGATCAGGCGCACTTCGTTTTCATTGAGCGGTATATGCCGCAGGCGCACAAAGCCGTCGACATCCAGATTGACGAACTGCTGGATCGCGGTGCGCGACCAGCGTCCGAATTCCGCGCCCAGCTCTTCGATGCGCGTCAGCAGGTTGTCGTAGGCAGCGGTCTTGATATCCTGGAACCGCTGGGTGTTGACGAAGGATTCGTTGTCGTCGGCCAGATCAATGTGTTCGCTCATCTCGCTTTTTCCTTATCTGCATCCATGATGTTTTTTATCGAAACAGGACACCGGACAGCCAGCGGGACAACGTCCCAGCACCATTTATTTTCACTACCGAGCCCAAGGTTTTTTCGACCAGCGTCTCGAGCGCATGGAGATAGGAATCGCTACCGACGATTTCGTGCAGCAGCTTGCCCTGATTGGCGCTGCTCATCAGCGATGCGGTGCGATCCGGTATCGCGGCCGCCAGGTTCAGCTGGAAGCGTTCGGCGATCTGCTCGGCGCTCATGCCGTATTGCTTGTTGTAGCGATTGACGATCAGCTGCCGTGGCGGAGTTGCCGTTACGCTTGCATGCAGGTCGAGTTCGGCAATCAGCGCCGCCAGCGACACCAGCGAACCGGCGCTCTGGTCGGTCAGCAGCCATGTCTGGTCGGCCGTGGCGGCCATCTTGCAAGCCAATGCGGGATCGGCAAAGCCGCCCAGGTCCATCACCAGCACATCGAAGTACGAGCGCAGCAGCGCCAGCACCGCCACGATATCGGCAGCGGCCAGGCCGCTGATCTGGTGCGCGCTGCGCGGGATGGAAATGATCTTGATGCCGCTGCGGCTGCGCGTCAGGGCCGTCTGAATCAGCGTCTGGTCCAGGCGATGCCGGCTGCGCACGACGTCGGCGAAATGAAAACTGCCGGAGGCATTCAGGTATAGCTGGCCGTCGCCCGCCGGCAAGCCCAGGTCGAGCAAGGCGACCCGGAATTCGGCCTGGCCGGCGATGTGGCGCTGCTGCAAAAGGTCGGCCAAATGCACTGCCATGGTGGTGGTCCCGATGCCGGCGCGGGCGCCGAGCAAGGCGATCAGGACGCCTTGCTGCGAATCCTGTGCGGAGGAGGTGGCGCCCGACGCAATCAGCTTGCGCACGACGTCGCGCGCTTCGACCGCCGCCGCCGACATGTCGATGAAATGATTGACGCCGGCGCGCAGTGCAGCCACCGCGCCTTCCGGGTAATTCATCGTGCCTACGGCGATCAGCAGGCAATGCGGCATTTCTTTTTTCAGCGTCTGCGCCAGCGCGATCATGTCGGCCGCGCAATTGGCGATGCTGCTGCCGCAATTTCCCGAGAAGTCCAGAAAGACCAGGCGCGGCCTGGATTCACCGATCTGGGCGGCGAGCAGGGGCAGCGCCACCAATTCCTGTTGCTGGACCTGCCACTCGTTCAGTGCTTGCGCCAGCCAGCGCGCATGCGTTCCGTTTGACGAGCAGAAGACAAACCGGTTGGCGTCAGCAATGGTGGTGGCACCGTGATCAGTTTTATCCATAAGGGAAGTCAAGAATGATCTCCACGGTTATTTTGAAAAACCTGGCAAATCGTCGCCGCCCGCATTGCCCATCAAGTAGGCGCTCCACGCGTTGGTCGGCGTGTCGAGTTTTTCCTTGTCGGCGCCCGGCATGGCCAATTTGACGCCTTTGGCAATCGGATTGACCAGTTTGGGCGTGACCACGATGACCAGTTCCTTTTCATCCCGCGAATAGCTCATGCTGCGGAAAAAAGTGCCGATGATCGGCAAGTCGCCGAGGAAGGGCACCTTGCTGAGGCTGGATTTGGTGGTGCGCGACACCAGGCCGCCGATGACGAAGCTCTCGCCGTCGCCCAGTTCAACGGTGGTCTCGGCGCGGCGCGTGGTAATGGCCGGAATCGATACGCCGCTGCTCACCAGCGCATTGGTGTAATCGATGTCGCTGGCTTCCGGCGCCACCTTCAGGGCGATCCGGTTGGGCGCGAGCACCGTCGGCGTCACGGTGAGGCCGATGCCGAACGGCTTGTAGACAATGGTCGTGGTGCCGAGACCACCCGACTGCGGAATCGGCAGTTCGCCGCCCGCCAGGAAACTGGCGCTCTGGCCCGACAAGGCCGTCAGCGTGGGCTGGGCCAGCACGCGGGCCAGGCCATTGTTTTCGATCAGTTCCAGCGATGTTTGCAGATTGAAGCTGCCGCGCTTCAAGCCAGTCACCAGGTTGAATGCGGAAGTCGTTGGCGTTTGCAGCGGCACGCTGGCCGGCAGGTTGTTGCTCAACCCGAAGGTGAAGTTGCCGCGCGCCAGATTGAACAGGAAGCCGAAGCCGGCTTCTTTCAGCGCCGTCCTGCTGAATTCGACGATTTTGACATCGATCTGCACGACGCCGCCGGTGGCGATGGTGGCCGTGTCGATGACTTTGTCCTTGCCCACGGCATTGGCGGCAACCGCATTGCTGTAAGCATGCTCCAGCAGCGAGGGCGACTGGCCGCGCAGCAAGGCGCTGTCGTCATTGATCTGCAGTTCGGCGCCGCCCGGGGCCGGCGGCTGCTGGCGCTGCAACTGGCTTTGCACCGTAACTTGCCAGACGCGGCTGCTGCCGTTGCGCTGCCATGCGGTGACGGTGGTTGTGCCGCTTTTCTTGCCGACCACCAGCACGCTGCCCTGGCGTTTTGCGGAACCGCGCAGGACCACGATATCGGCCACATCCGGATTGGCGACGGCGATGCGCTCCAGGCCGGCGGGGATAGCCAGCTCGCGCTGCTCATGTACGCCGAGATGCACACTGGCATCGTCCGCCATGACTGAAATTGTCGGCAGCAGGCTTGTTGCAACCACGAGAGCCTTGCATATATTCATGTTCTTCCCCATGTCGGTTCGGCACAAATTCCAGGTTCAGGCTGCGGCGCAATCAGAAATTAACGTTCTCCCGATGTGTTCCCTTGATGACTTCCAGCGTTCCGGCTGCGTGTCTGTTCTCTCCGGCGACGCCTTTGCGAGGCGGGGGCGAGACGGGGGTTCCTTTGGCATTGCCGCCGCTCCAGCTGGACAGGTCGATGCCGGCAAATGCCTGGTTGTCAGCCGTCTTCAGGGCGTCTTTTTGGTTGCCGGTCAATTCGGGCTTGTTGCCCAGGACCTTTTTCGGCGCCGCAAACAGGTCGCCATCGGCCACACCGGTGTCGTCGGGATGGCGCAGCGCCAGGCTCAGCTTGCCGTTCTGCATGGCCAGCAGCAATGGATTGACCTGATCGACCGGGGTTGCCAGCACGGCAGTGCGGGCCTGGTTCTGGGATGGGTTTTTGGGGAGGGAGTCGCCTGGCGCTTCGCCGATCACGTTGGCGCCGTAGGCCAGCACCAGGCGTCGCGATGCCAGCAGCCGTGCCTGGCTTTTCTCGACATCGGTACCTTGTTTCAGCGTGAAAAACACGTCCACATAATCGCCGGCCTCGATCTTGTTGCCGGCCGCGGCGACTTCATCGATGGGAATTGCCACCGCACGCTCGCCGGCCTCCAGCTTGAGCGCCAGTCCATGCACCAGATTGCTGTCCGTGATGAGCGTCTCGGCGGCGATATCGGTCGCCGGAATTTTGCCGATCACGCTGCGGATGTCCCGGTATGTTCCCGCAATGGTGGTCGGCAAATTGAGCAGCTTGACGCTGTCGGCAGTGATCGGCACGCCTTTTTCCAGCTTCCTGGCGGCCACCACGTTGGCATAGACGGCGCTATTGGCCATCGGGGCGTTCGCTGGAACGATCACCGTCTGCTCCCTTCGCCCCATCCACCAGGCCAGCGCCGCCAGGCTTGCCGCCAGCAGCAGCAGTATTACCGCTGCTATTTTGGTTAGTTTGCTCATGCGAACATCGCTCCCATGAAAGTCTCGGGTGTATCCGTCAGTTGATCTGGACCACTGCCGAACTGCTTAACTGGTTGGGCACCAGCACGCCTATCAATGAGCCGAGCACCAGGGGCACCAGCGGATTCTGCTGGTAGTTGGGGTAAGTGACGGTCACCTGGTAGCAAGTGCCGCCATTGGCGTTGTATGGGCAGGCGGCGAGCAAGGTGCCGGTGAAGGTGATGCGGTTGCCAAGCCACGATGCGACGCTGCCAGGGCCGACTGCCGCGCTTTGCGCATTGGATGTGCGCACAGTGGTGGTGGCGGCATAACGCATGGCGGCGCGGGCGCCTTCGCTAGCCGCCAGCGTGATGGATTGCTGGGCGACCAGGATCAGGCCGTAAGTGATGATGCTGTAAAAGATGATAAAAAAAACCGGAAAGACCAGTACGAACTCCAGGGCGGCAACGCCGCGCTGCCGATAGATGGAAGGATTGGCAGCATCGGCAGCATCGGCAGCATCGGCAGCATCGGCAGCGCGGCTGCGCCGGTTTTTTCTGAGCGGCCGCAGCAGGCCGGACCACCACCGGCGCAATGCCATGCAGAGAATGGTCCACAGATACTGTGACGCCAGCACGGTCAGGCAACAGCATGTCCATATTCTTGCCATGGCTATCTCCTCGATGCATGCATCCCGCTTCAGCCCTGTTTGTACAGCATCGTCAGGGCCGCCGCGATCGCCAGATAGGCTGCGTACGGGATACCCTGCCGTCCTTGTCTTGCATGGCACATGCGCTGGTATAGCGCGTTGTCGGTAATTTTTTCGATGGCCCAGCTCATGCCGGGCAGCAAATACATCATTCCCTGTCGCGACAGGTAGATGGCGACCGCATGCACGCCGGCCAGCAGGCTGCCGATCAGCCAAAGTGGAATCAGATACTGCGGCCCCAGCAACAGTCCGAGCAGGGCGAAGAACTTGGCATCGCCGGCCCCCATGGCGCGCAGGGCATACAAGGGGATGAACAAGGCCAGGCCGACTGTTCCGCCTATCAGCGATTGCCATCCGTCAATGCCGCCGATGCCGTGTCCGGTCACTGCCAGCCACGCCAAGTGCAGCACTAGAAAGAACAAAAGCAGCCTGTTCGGCACCCGCCTGAACAGCAGGTCGTACACCAGCACGCCGATGTACAGCGGGAGCAACAGGATCGTCATGGGCAACATTCCTGCATCAGGAACGGGGATGCAATATGCCGACGTATCCGCATATGCCGCACGCGCATTCCCGATCCTCCATTGCGCATTGGCTCAGACTGCCGCAGTGAGTGCGGTGACAATCAGGCCGAAGATGCGAATCAGTTGCGTGCGGGCGCTTTGCAGGGAGCCAATGATGGCTACGACGATCAGGCCGGCGATCAGGCCGTATTCAATGGCGGTTGCGCCTTCTTCGTCGTGCAGGAATTGCATGATTTGGTTTTTCATGTCCATCTCCAGAATCGTGTAAAAGTCGGTTTTCTATTTCCTCATTTCGGCAGTCATGCATTTCCTGGCCACGCCGGATCACAAGCCGCCCTCTATTGCGATCACGTTTGTCAGTACCATCTCATCGCCTTCTCCTCTCTTCGGAATAACCCGCGTCCCCGGTGTTGGCGGGCAATTGGAAAGACTGGTGCGCCGTTGCACCTCGGTTCAGACCGCCGCAGTGAGTGCGGTGACAATCAGGCCGAAGATACGAATCAGTTCCGTGCGGGCGCTTTGCAGGGAGCCAATGATGGCCACCACGATCAGGCCGGCGATCAGGCCGTATTCAATGGCGGTTGCGCCTTCTTCGTCTTGCAGGAATTGGATCAGTTGGTTTTTCATGTTCATCTCCGGAATCGGGATAAAAGTTAGTTCGCTACATCGAATGTCGGCAGTCATGCATTTCCTGGCCACGCCGGATCACAGGCCGCCCTCTATTGCGATCACGTTCGTCGATACCATTTCATCGCATGCTCCTCTCTTCGAAACAGGCCGAATTGCCAGTGTTGACCGGTACTCGGCAAAACCCTTCTTCGATTGTTCGGATAGGCCAGTCGTCGAAGGTATTTTCTTAATCGAATTGATAGGTGTAAGACATATTCAGACGCAAAGGCCTGTCGTCGGAATTGATCGGTTTCTGGCCGACGGGCTGGGCGATCGACAGGTCGAGCGAATAGTGGCGCTGGTCGGAAAAGCGCATGCCGGCGCCGATAGAGGCGATCTTGTTATGCGACAGATCGCCCGAGTTCACATAAGCCCGTGAAGAATCCGTCATTACATAGGGCTGAATCTGTTTCAGGTAAGTCGCATCGAAAGGAATCGCGCGATTCAGTTCCAGCGACAGGCCCCAGCCCTGGTCGCCGGCAATTTCGCCGGCAGGATAGGCCAGCCCGAACAGTTTGGAGCCGAAGCTGATTTGTTCCGATAGCGGCAAGACGCTGCCGCTCAATTGCCCGCTGCCGCTGAGTGCAGCGCCGAATCCGGCGGGCAACTGGTAGGTTTGCGTAAACAGCGTTTTCAGACGCGTGAAATTGAGGTCGACATTGCTGTTGGTCAGGCTCGCGCCCGCCGTGTTCATGCCTTGATAGAGGCCGAGCGACAGTTGCGTGCTGCCTTTTTCAAGCAGCTTGGTCCAGGCCATTTCAAGGCTGAGCGCGCGGATGCTGGAGCGCACCTCGATCACAGGCACCAGCGCAGGCACGGAGCGGGTGTAACGCACGGTGTTCTCTGCCGCATAAGCGCCGCCGGTAAGCGTGAGGTTGGTGCGGTTGTTCAGGATCAGCGGATAACTCAGCGAGGCGCCGAGGCGCCGGGTTTTGTTCAGATAGGTCGCGTTGAACTGTTGCGGGACCAGGCTCTGGTTTTCCGGCTCGCCGCTGTAATCCGAAAGATTGAGCTGGAACTGCAAGCCTTGTTTGCCGAGCGGTTGGGCATAGGTGAGTCCGTAATATTTTTCGTTCAGAGGGCCGCGCGGTACCAGCGTGCTGACCGTAATTTGTTCGCCCAGCGGCGTCAGGCCGTTTTCGGTCGCGCTGATGATGCCGCGCAGGCTTGAGGTCGCATTGTCCAGGCCGGCGCCCACCGTTACCGCCTTGCGCTTGACGTTGAGCACCATTTCCGCCGCGCCGTCGGTGGCTGGCGGCGGTTTGACCGTGGCATTGATGAGCATGCCGGGCTGCAGGCTCAGGATGCCGGTGATGCGTTCGAAAGTCGCGCTGCTCAGCGGGCGATCGTTCTTGAGCTGTTCGGCAATTTCGCGCAGGCGTCCTTCCGAAGCACCCGGGTTGCCTTCGATGTTGACTTCGCTGACATAACCTTCCACCACGTTGACGACCACGATGTTGTTGTCGAAGGTTTGTGCCGGGATAAAGGCGAAAGACAGCGGATAGCCTTTGTCCTTATACATTTGGGTGACGTTATTGGCCGCTTGCAGCAACTCGGCCACGGTGACTTCCCGATTGGCCAGCCCGGAAAATTGCGCAGCGACGGCGTCAAAGGGCAGGGTCTTTACGCCTGCGATCTGAAAACGCGAAGGCACGATGCGGCTGGCCAGCAAACGTTGCAGCGCCGGGTCCTGACCTTTCGTCTGGATATCGACGTCCATCGTTTGCGGCTGCGCGGGTTCCACTTTGGGCAGGCTATCGAGCGGATTGCCCGCACCAGGACTGCGGACATCCGCCGCGTTGGCGCTGGTAAATGGCAGCCCCCAATACGACATGTAGAGCGTAGCTATTAAGGCAATACTATTGGTAGTTTTCTGCATAGCAACTTCCCTTTTGCTAGCATGCAACGTTCTTTATTTTGTCTTTAAAGGCTAGGCATCTGCGCGGTATTCGCAGAATGTAACGTAATTATTAAATCACGTAACAACTTAATAATTAGTTTAATTTTGACTAGCGTCAAATATTTTTGTGAATATTTTGTTGCAAACACGCAAACGCATGTTTAGAGAACGCCCGGCTAAGCGAGCGTATCCACGGCTTTGCGCCGTATTGACGACAGTGAAATTAATTGTTTTTTTCGAACATCATGTCGATGGGATGGGGGGAACCCCGTGATGAGAAGATCCTTGGGACACCAAATTTTTTCTTCCAGCGGTAATAGCTTTGTTTTGAAACACCGACTTCCTGGCAGGCATCCTGCACAAGGTCGCCGGTGGCGACAAAGATTTCGATCTGTTGCAGCTTGCTGAAAATTTCTTCCAGTGAGTATTGTTTGAGCGACATATTGTTTTCCCCTTGATCGATAGGAATGCGCGCCGTTTGTTATTTGCATCAAAGCCGGCGCGCATGCTGTCGTAATTATTTTTTAGCCCCGAGCAAGTTGCCCAAAAGGTTGGTGACCGGAGCCAGGATGTTGTTGGTGCTGCCCGTGGTGCCGGTACCGCTGGTCACGGGTGCGGTTGTGACGACCGGCGCTACTGCAACGGTAGTAGTGACGGTATTGCCAGAGAGGGCGCCGGTCAGTGCGGTCAGCGTATTGGTGACGGGCGCCAGCAAATTGGTCGTGCCGGTGCCGCCGGAGACTGTACCCAAGCCGCCGCCGACCAGCGTGCCGATGGTATTGGTGACAGGCGACAACAGGCCCGTGCTGCCGGTGCCGCCGGCGAGGCCGTTCAGGCCAAGGCCGTTGGTCAGGGCGACGACCGTATTGGTGACAGGGGCTAGCAGATTGCCTGTGCCGCCGCCGGTGAGACCGTTCAGGCCAAGGCTGTTGGTCAGGGCGACGACTGTATTGGTGACGGGGGCGAGCGGATTGCCTGTGCTGCCGCCGATCGTGCCGAGTCCGCCGCCGACCAGGGCGCTGAGCGTGCCGGTGATCGGCGCCAGCAGATTATCGGTGCCGCCAATGCCACCCACGCCACCCAGGCCGCCCAAGTTACCCAAGCCGCCGGTGAGGGACGCCAGTGTATTGGTCACGGGTGAGAGTAAATTGCCTGTACCCGTGCCTGTACCCGTACCGGTGCCGCCCAGATTGCCCAGGCCGCCAAGCAAGCCACCGATAATATTGTTGTTGGACGTCGTGCCGCCGGCGGGTTGCAGCAAGATGCCGGCCGCGTTGACGGTATTGCCGGCCGAGGTGACGATGACGCCCAGGTTATTCACGATTGGCACATCGCTCTTGGTCACGGTGCCGCCAAGATTACTCACCGTTCCGCCCAGATTCGTCAGCAAGTTCTGTACGGGTTGGCCCAGGCCGGTTTTGGTTCCGACAGTTTGGGTCAGCGTGGTCACCTTGCTGGTAATCGGAACGATCACGTTGCTCAGTGTTTGCGTAATCTGTTCGACCGGGCCGGTCGTCAGTAGCTTGGTCACCGGTGTTGCCAGGCCCGACACCGTTTTGCCGGCCTGAGTCACCAGGCCGCCCAGCGGTGCGGTCACCGGCGCCAGCACGGACAATTGGCCGCTGCCCAGATTCGTCACCAGCTGTCCTGCGCTTTGTACGGTTTTGCCGGTCTGGTCGACCACATTGCCGGTGCTCGCCACGGTCACGCCGACCGGATTGGCGACGACGCCCATTTGTCCAAGACCGCTGCTGATGCCATTGCCGAGAGCGGAAACGATGCCGCCGGTACTGGTCACGACATTGGACAAATCGGTTTGCGTTTGCTGCGGCACGATTGGCAGATTGAGCGAGCCAACGGTTGTGCCGACTCCGGAGACGGCATTTCCTGTCGCGGTGACGAGATTGCCGACGCTGCCGGTGACGGCTCCGGTCGGAGTCACTGTCGGAGTCGGTGTCGTGGGTGTTGTGGGTGTCGTGGTGCCTCCGTCGCCGCCACCGCCGCCGCCGCTTCCGCCGCCCAGGCTGGTACCGGTGGAGCCACTGCCGCTGGCGCAACCGCTGAGCACCAAGATGAGGGTAAGAGCCGCGGCGCCCCAGACGCGTTTATTTAAGATGTTCATGTTCACTCTCCTTTGTTCGAATTCAGAGTCAGATGTGAAGACTCGGCATACTTAAATGGCAAAGTGCGTGCCATGAAAAAATGCCTGGTTCCAGAACTGTTTGAATATTTTTCGGAGAGTGATATTTCTTATTTAAATCAATGACTTACAATTTTTATTTGGTTGAATTCAGATTTTTTTGATGTGCGCGGAAGATGTCGTTACGTGTTCTCTGTAACGTTACGCCGGGAACAAAATGTTTCGGATACGGCGCGAATTGCCGACGGTTTTGTCCATGCCGGAGACCATCCGGATCTGGTCGCACTGTGCTCTGTTCCCGCTGTTGCGACTGTACATGCAGCCATGCGGAGGCTTGTCCTAGACTCGCCGAATCTGGAATCAATCCGTTCGCACCGAGATCATGGCTAAACCGAGAATCGAGCAGTACAACCAACCCGCCGGCGGCTGGGGCGCGCTGAAGTATGTGGCGCTGAACCTGGTCAAGGAACACGTGGCAGACGGCAAGGGCATCCGCACCCTGTTGTCGCAGAACCAGCCCGACGGTTTCGACTGCCCCGGTTGCGCATGGCCGGACCGCGAACACACTTCCACCTTCGAATTCTGCGAAAACGGCGTCAAGGCCGTGGCGGCTGAAGCCACCAAGAAGCGCGTCACCGCCGAGTTCTTCGAACAGCACACCGTGGCCGAACTGATGCAACAGTCCGACTATGAGCTGGAAGAACACGGCCGCCTGACCCATCCGATGGTGTACGACGCCGCCACCGACAAATACCGCAAGATCGACTGGCAGGGCGCGTTCGACCTGATCGGCAAGCACCTCAACGCCTTGTCCGACCCGGATATGGCCGATTTCTACGTCTCCGGCCGCGCCAGCAACGAAGCAGCCTTCCTGTTCCAGCTGTTCGTGCGCCAGTACGGCACCAATAATTTCCCCGACTGTTCCAACATGTGCCACGAGCCGACCAGCGTCGGCTTGCCGGGCACGGTCGGCATCGGCAAGGGTACCGTGCTGCTGGACGACTTCGACCTGTGCGACACGCTGCTCCTGTTCGGCCAGAACCCGGCCACCAACCACCCGCGCATGATGGGCGAGCTGCGCCATGCGTCCAAGCGCGGCGCCACCATCGTTGCCATCAACCCCTTGAAGGAGCGCGGCCTGGAGCGCTTCGCCGATCCGCAAAGCAAGGTCGAGATGCTGACGCTGGGCAGCACCCAGATCAGTTCCATGTTCATCCATCCGACACTGGGCGGCGACCTGGCGCTGATCAAGGGCGTCATCAAGCGCACCATCGAACTGGATGACGAAGCCGTGGCCGCCGGGAGCGAGCGCGTGCTGGACGTCAAGTTCATCGAAGAACATACCGCCGGCTTTGAGGCGTTTGCCGCCGACGTGCGCGCTGAAAGCTGGAGCGAGATCGTGGAAGAGTCCGGCGTCTCGCGCGAAGATATCGAGAAGCTGTCGCAGGTTTATGTCAAGGGCAAGGCCGTGATCGCCACCTGGGGCATGGGCCTGACCCAGCACAAGCATGCGGTGGGTGCGATCCAGCTGCTGTCGAACATGATGATGCTGCGTGGGAACATCGGCCGCCCCGGCGCCGGTCTGTGCCCGGTGCGCGGCCACTCGAACGTGCAGGGCGACCGCACGGTCGGTATCGACGAAAAGCCGACTCCGGCCTTCCTCGACCGTCTCGAACAAGTCTTTGAATTCAAGGCGCCGCGCCATCACGGCAACGACACCGTGGGGTCCGTCATGGCCATGCTGGAAGGCCGCACCAAGGTCTTCATCGGCCTGGGCGGCAACTTTGCCATGGCCACGCCCGATACCTACCGCACCTTCGACGCCATGCGCTCGTGCAACCTGACCGTGCACATCACCACCAAGCTCAATCGCAGCCACCTGGTGCACGGCAAGGATGCGCTGATTCTGCCGACCATGGGCCGCACCGAGATCGACGTGCAGAAGTCCGGCCCGCAAGGCGTGACGGTGGAAGACTCGATGAGCATGGTGCACGTCTCCTACGGCATCAACAAGCCGGCTTCGCCCGACCTGATGTCGGAGACCGCGATCGTGGCCCACATGGCCGAAGCCACCATGAAGTCGCGCAACAACGGCAAGAAGATCGACTGGCTGTGGTACGCCGAGGATTATTCACGTATCCGCGACGCCATCGAAAAGGTGTACGACGCCTTCAAGGGCTACAACGAGCGCATCACCCATCCGGGCGGCTTCCACCTGGGCGTGGCGTCGCGCGACCGCGTCTGGAAGACCGATACCGGCCGCGCCAACTTCATCGTCCATGCGATCCCCAAGGACACGCCGATCCATCGCGCCCGCAAGATCCACGGCGACAAGCTGATGACGCTGATGACCACGCGTTCGCACGACCAGTACAACACCACCATCTACGGCCTGGACGACCGCTACCGCGGCGTGTTCGGCCAGCGCCGGGTGGTGTTCATCCATCCCGAGGATCTGAAGATGCTGGGCCTGAAGAACGGCGAATGGGTCGACATGGTGAGCGTGTGGGACGACGGCGTGGAGCGCCGCGCCAACGGCTTCCTGCTGGTCGAGTACGATATCCCGCGCGGCTGCATCGGCAGCTACTACCCGGAAACCAACCCGCTGGTGCCGCTGGAGAGCTTCGCCGACCGCGCCCGCACGCCGACTTCCAAATCCATCCCGGTGCTGTTGTCGCGTTCGGCGGTACAGCAGGCCGCGGCCTGAGCGTGATGGCGGACGAAGACGCCTTGCCGCCGGAAGTGCTCGCCATCCTCGGCGAACTGCAAGCCGACCATGAGCGCAGCGGCGGCGCGCCGTTGTCGCTGGCGCGGCTGTCCAAGCGCACGCAGTTGCGCATGAGTACGCTGCGGCGTTTCCTCTCGGCCCTGGAAGAGGCGGGGGTGTTGAAGGTGGAGTTGAACGAGGATGGCACCGGCAGCGCGCAATTGCTGTTGCCCTCCGAGGGATGACATGTTTGAACGGGTTCTGACGCCTACGCCGACAATTCCAGCACCAGTTTCCCCACCAGCTTCAACGCTTGTTCCATCTCGCGCGACCACGGATAGCTGTAGTTCAGCCGGATGAAATGGCTGTAGCGGTTGGTCGCCGCGAAGATGCGTCCCGGCGCCACCGTGATCCCCAGCGACAGGCAGCGCCGGTACAGTTCCATCGCGTCTACCCTTGACGGCAATTCCACCCACAGTACATAGCCGCCTTCCGGTTCCGACACTTGCGTGCCGTCGGGGAAGAAGCGCAGCACGAAATGGCGCATCAGGTCGCGCTGCTGGGCGAAGGCGCGGCGCACCCGGCGCAGGTGGCGCTCGTAGCCGCCTTGTGTCAGGTATTCCGCGATGGCCCGTTGCGGCGCGGTGGGTGTGGTCAGCGTGTTGAGGAACTTGAGTTTTTCCACCTGCGCGCGATAGCGCCCGGGCATGGCCCAGCCGATGCGGTAAGCCGATGTCAGGCTTTTGGAAAATGAGGAACAGTGCAGCACCAGGCCTTCGCGATCGTAGTTCTTCAGTGAAGAGGGATGGGCATTGCCGTAGTACAGCTCGCTGTAGACGGCGTTTTCGATCAGCGGCATCTGGTGCCGTTCGGCCAGCCGCACCAGTCGCTCCTTCTCGCCGTCGGGCATCTGGAAGCCGAGCGGGTTCTGGAAGTTGGGCATCACCATGCAGGCCGCCACCGGCTGCGTTTTCATGATCTGTTCCAGCGCATCGACATCGATGCCTCGTTGCGGATCGGTCGGGATTTCCAGTGCGCGCATGCCCAGGCGTTCGATCGCGTGCAGCATGGCGTAGAAGGTCGGCGTCTCCACCGCGACAGTGTCGCCCGGGCGCGCCACCGCCTGCAGGCACAGGTTGATGGCTTCGGTGGCGCCTACCGTCACCACGATTTCCTCGGGATCGACCTTCAGTCCATTTTCCAGGTAGCGCCGTGCGATCTGCCGCAGCAGGTCGGGATGGCCCGGCGGCAGGTCGTCGAACACGCTGGAGTGGCTGGCGTCGCGCATGATCTTGCCGGCGTATTGGCTCACCCGCTGCGAGGGAAACAGCGCGGGATTGGGGTAGGGCGAACCCAGCGGCACGGTGCCGTCTTGCTGGATGGTCTTCAAGGTGGCCAGCACCAGCCGGCTGACATCGACCTCGGTGGATCGCTGGTAGGCCGGATTGTCCTGGCGCGCGCTGCGTTTGGCGGCGGGCTTGTCGGATGCCGGCGCCTGCTCGCGGACGAAGTAGCCGGATTGCGGGTGGCTTTCGATGATGCCGCGGCTTTCCAGCAACTCGTAGGCACGCACCACGGTGGTCACGCTGACCTTGCGCTGCTGGCTGGCGATGCGTACCGAGGCAATGCGTTCGCCCGGCAGCAGCACGCCCTCGCGGATGGATGCCGCCAGCTGGTCGGCGAATTGCTTGTACAGGGGAGTGGCAGCCATGTTGGGCGGTTTTGGGGGCGATGTTAAGTGTTAGAGTGGTCGCCTGTATTCTACAAGGCCAAGACCATGATCACCGTGCATCACCTGAACAATTCGCGCTCGCAGCGCGTGCTGTGGCTGCTGGAGGAGCTGGGGCTGGAGTATGAGGTCAAGTTCTACCAGCGCAACCCCAAGACCATGCTGGCGCCCAAGGAGCTGCTGGCGGTGCATCCGCTGGGGAAGTCTCCGGTGATCACCGATGGCGAACTGACCATCGCCGAATCCGGCGCCATTGTGGAATATTTGCTGGAGCGCTACGACCAGGGCCGGCTGTTGCCTGCGGCCGGCACGCCCGAGCGCCTGCGTTACCGCTATTGGCTGCACTATGCGGAAGGTTCGGCCATGCCGCTGTTGCTGCTGCAATTGATCTTCAGCAGGCTGCCCAAGGCGGTGCCGGCATTGATCCGGCCGGTGGCCAGCATGATTGCGGGCGGTTTCAGGAAGCAGATGATTGCGCCGCAACTGGGGCGCCACCTGCATTTCATGGAGGCGGAGCTGGGCAAGGCGGAGTGGTTCGCCGGAGCGGCGTTCAGCGGGGCCGATATCCAGATGAGTTTCCCGGTCGAAGGCTTGCGCGCCCGCGGCGGGCTGGATGGCCGCTATCCCAACCTGCTCAAGTACCTGGAAGCGATCCATGCGCGGCCCGCTTACCAGCGCGCGCTTGAGCGCGGCGGCCCGTATGGGCTGCTGAGCTGAGACCCAGATCCCGGCCTACACCGGCAGGCTGATCACCGCACGCAGGCCGGATGGCCGGTCTGTGTCGCCGCGATTTTCGAGCTCCAGCCGTCCGCCGTGCGCTTCGATGCATGAGCGCGCAATCGCCAATCCCAATCCAACGCTGCCGCCATCCTTGCCGGCATTGCGGTTGCGTGCGGCATCCAGCCGGACGAAGGGTTTGAATACTTCCGGCAGCTTGTCGGCAGCAATGCCAGGGCCGTCGTCGTCCACATGGATGTGCAGGGAGCCGCCGGCTCCTGAGGACACGGCCAGCCGGGCGCGCTGGCCGTAGCGCACCGCATTGTCCACCAGGTTGCCGATGGCGCGCTTGAGGCTCACCGGGCGGCAACGGTACGGCAGCGCGCCAGGCGCGCCGCTGCGCAACCGCACCAACTGTACATCGCGGCCCTGGGCCAACTGATCTTCCACCACGTCGCGCAGCAGCGTGCGCAAGTCGACTTCGCGGGTGTCTTCATTGCGGGCATCGTCGCGCGCGAAGCGCACGGTTTCTTCCACCATCACGCGCATCTCTTCCAGGGTGCGGATCATGGCGGTGCGCAGTTGCAGATCGTCCACCATCTCGGCGCGCAGGCGCAGCGAGGTGATCGGTGTGCGCAGGTCATGGCTGATGGCGGCCAGCAGGCGGGTACGGTCTTCGATGAAGCGCGTCAGGCGTTCTTGCATGAGGTTGAAGGCGGAGGTGACTTCGCGCGCTTCCGACGGTCCGCTTACCGGCAGCGGGCCGACCTGCTCGCCGCGGCTGACGCGTTCGGCGGCATGCGCCAGCGCCTTGATCGGACGCAGGATGCGGCGCACGAACAGGAACACGATTACCAGCACCGGCAGCGTACTGACCGGCACGGAAAAGCGCAGCGGACGCATCCATGCCTGCGACATCACGGGATGCTGCAAGGTGTTGAGCCATTGCCCGTCCGGTGTGCGCATGGCAATGCGCAAGTCGCCATGGCGCGCGCTGTGGCGTACCAGGCTGACGCGTACGTCGTGGGCTTCCAGGCCCAGCGAGGCTTGCAGTTTTTCGGCGATGGCATCCTGGTCGTAGCCTTGCTGGCTGCCTTCATCGATATCGGCCGTCTTGCCCAGCATGTAATCCGCATTGCCGTCGCGTATGGCTTCCAGCGCCTGGCGCGCTTGTGCTTGCGGCAAGGTGCCCAGCCGCCACGCCATGGCGGCATGCTCGACCATCTGGTCGCGTGAGATGGAGTGGATGGTTTCGCCGTTGGTCAGCACGACCGACAGGCCGATGGCATGCGCGGCCACCAGCCCGAGCAGCAGCAGGCCGACCAGCTGGCCTGCCATGGTGCGCGGCCACAGCTTCATGGAAGGACCGGTTCGGCGCGCACCTGCGCGGCGAACAGGTAGCCGTTGCCCCATACAGTCTTGAGCAGGCTGGGGCGGCGCGGATCGGGTTCGAGCTTCTTGCGCAGGCGGCTGACCTGGCTGTCGATGCTGCGGTCGAATACTTGCGCATCGGCGCCGGCGGTAAGGTCCATCAGCTTGTCGCGCGAGAGCACGGTATTGGGGTGGGTCACCAGGGCGCACAGCAGGCGGTATTCGACGCTGGAAAGGGTCGTGGCCATGCCGTCGCGGTCACGCAGTTCGCGGCGTTCGAGGTCGAGCGTCCACTCGTCGAAGACGTAGCGGTGGACGGCGTCATGGCCGGCGGTTTTCTCGGGCGCGTCGTCCGCAACGGCGACCGGCAGGCTGCGGGCGATCCGGCGCAGCACGGCCTTGATGCGCGCCACCAGCTCCTGCGGTTCGAAGGGTTTGACGATGTAGTCGTCGGCGCCGGTTTCAAGGCCATTGACCTTGTCCGCACTGGACGACATCGCCGTCAGCAGGATCACCGGGGTGCCGTATTGTTCGCCAATGTGGCGGCACAGCGACAGGCCATCTTCGCCCGGCATCATCACGTCCAGCACAACCAGGTCGAATGCCTGCTTGTGCAGCAGGCGGCGCGCCTGGGCGGCGTTGAACGCCATGCTGACCAGCATGCCCTGGCGGCGCAGGTAGGCGGCAAGCGGTTCGCAGATGTCGAGGTGGTCGTCGACCACCAGGATATGGCGATCGATATTGGGTGGGTATGGCATGTGTTGCCCTTCTCGTATTGCGTCGGGAGGCTTGGCGCGCTGGCGCAGTGGGTGGCCGGGATTGCCACATATTGACAAACTTTTCCCAATTTTAAATGAATATAATTCTCATTTGCAAATGCATTAAAACTCCAACCTGATCACAATCCAGTGCCGGTGCGGCTTTGCGGGGACTTTCCTTGCAGGGGCTCTCTTGCGCCTGCGTTTTGCGAGGGGAGGGGCAACCAACACGATGGGGAACAGCACCATGCAACAATCGAAACAGGAATTCATGCCGACCCGTGCGGCGCTGGCTGTCGCTGCGGCGCTGGCGATGATAGGGGGCGCGGCCCAGGCGCAATCGGCGTCGGCTTCGCAGGGACTCAAGGAAGTGGTCGTGACCGCCACCGGCTTCGAGCAGGAAGTGGTCGACGCGCCGGCCAGCATCACCGTGATCACGCAGGAGCAATTGAAGAAGAAGCAATTCCGCGACCTGACCGATGCGCTGTCCGATGTAGAAGGCGTGACCGTCACCGGCACCGCGACCGAGAAGGATATTTTCATCCGCGGCCTGCCCGGCGCCTATACGCTGATCCTGGTGGACGGCAAGCGTCAGAGCACGCGCGACGCGCGCACCAACGGCAATTCCGGTTTCGAGCAGTCCTACATTCCGCCGCTGGAAGCCATTGAGCGCATCGAAGTCGTGCGCGGCCCGATGTCTTCCCTGTATGGTTCCGACGCCATGGGCGGCGTGATCAACATCATCACCAGGAAGATCGCCGGCAAGTGGGGCGGCGCGGTGACTTTCGACACCACGCTGCAGCAGCATGGCGACTCCGGCGATTCCTACCAGGGACAGTTCTACGTGAACGGACCGATCGCTGCCGATGTGCTGGGCCTGCAACTGTGGGGCAAGGTCTACAAGCGCCAGGAAGACCGTATCCTCAACGGCAATACCAAGGCGCTGGATACCGATTTCACCGCGCGCCTGTCGCTCACGCCCAACAAGGATCACGACATCCTGCTGGAAGCCGGTACCACCCAGGTGCGCCGCGACGCGTCTTCCTACCATACGCTGGCCTCCACCGCGACGACAGCCGACAGCTATACCGAAAACCCGCGCGACCATTTCTCGTTGTCGCATACCGGCCGCTATGGCTGGGCGACATCGGACGTGACGTTCTCGTATGAAAAGGCGCAGCGCAAGAGCTACACCGAAAGCCCGGTCGGCAGCGACCGTTATACCCAGGCCGCACGTTCGCCCAAGATCGAGAATGCCGTACTGGACGGGAAGTTGAGCATACCGCTGGAATCGCATTGGATGGTGCTGGGCGGCCAATGGAGCGAAGGCAAGCTGACCGACCAGAACCCGGGCTTGCGTACCGGTATCAACCAGAGTTTCCGCATCACGCAGAAAGCCTTGTTCGTCGAGGATGAATGGAAGCTGTCAGATGCCTGGTCGCTTACCGGCGGCCTGCGGCTGGATAACCATGAAATCTACGGCAACCATTGGAGCCCGCGTCTCTACAGCGTATGGCATACCACCGACAATCTCACCGTCAAGGGCGGCATCTCGCGCGGTTTCCGTGCGCCGGATATCCGCACCATCGCACCGGGCTATGCCTACACCACCGGCGGCGCGGGATGCACCTATGGCCCCACCGGCACTTGCGGCGTGATCATCGGAGACCCCAACCTGAAGCCGGAAACCAGTACCAGTTATGAACTGGGCGCGCTGTGGGACAACAAGGCCGGGCTCTCCGGCGGCGCTACGCTGTTCTATACCGACTTCAAGGACAAGGTCAGCAACGCCCTGGTCTATAACGCCGACGGTTCGATCGCGCGCTGGTCGCAGGACTCCAACTACCGCCTCTGGTACAGCTACAACGTCGACCGCGCCACCATCAAGGGTGTGGAGTTGACCGGCCGCTGGCAAGCCACCAGCCGCCTGGCGTTGAAGTCCAACTATACCTATACCGATTCGCGCCAGAAGGGCGGCAACTATGACGGTTATGCACTGGCGCGCACGCCCAGGCACATGTTCAACATCCGCGCCGACTGGGCGCAATCGGATGCCTGGAGACTGTGGGCCGCGTTCAATTACCACGGCAAGGAAGTCAACGCCGCAGCGCGCGTGGGGACCGCCGGCACCACCATCTCGTCGTCCGGCGTGAAGGAGTACAAGGCGTATGCGCTGGCCGATATCGGCACTACTTATGACATCGGCAAGCTCACCAGCGTGGCCGCGGCGATCTACAACATCACCGACAAGCGCCTGGACGAGCAAAGCTTCAACACCGTCGGCGATGGCCGTCGCCTGTGGGTGAGTTTGACCCAGCGTTTCTGACGGCGTTTGCCTGATGTCCTGGCGCTGCCTGCGTGGCGCCGGGTCTTCTCCCTGTCACCGATGGATTTCCTGTGACCGATATCCTGCATTCGCGCCGCCGCCTGCTGGCAGCGCCCTTGTTATATGCATTCCTTCCCGGCATGACCAGGGCTCAGCCCGACTTGTCGAGGAAGCTTGGCCCGACCATCGCCGACACCGGTTCTGCCTTCTATCGTTTCGAACGCTTCGATCTGCGTTCGTACGATGGTGAACGCAGCTACCGCGTGATGGTCGGCATTCCCCGTCGTGCCGCGCCGGCATCGGGTTATCCGGCGATCTTCCTGCTCGACGGCAACGCCGCGATGGCATCCACCGACGAGCGGCAGTTGCAGGCGCTGGATGCGGCCCAGCCGCCGGTGATCGTCGCCATCGGCTACGACACCGAGCTGCGCTTCGACGTCAAGGCGCGCGCCTACGACTACACCCCGCCATTTCCGCCGGGGCAGGCCGATGAAGAGGCCGCGCGCGGCCGCAAAGGCGGCGGGGCGGACATATTCCTCGACCTGCTCGAACGGCAGGTCATGCCGCGCGTGCGTGCCATGGCGCCGCTCGACAGCGGCAGGCTGGCCTTGTGGGGGCACTCCTACGGCGGGCTGTTCGTGCTGCATGCGCTGTTTTCCCGCGGGAGCTTGTTCAGCAATTACATTGCCGCCAGTCCCTCGCTATGGTGGCAGCGCGGGGTGATCCTGGAGGAGGAAAAGAACTTCGCGCATGCCACGGTAGCGCCCGGCACCCGCCTGTGGGTGATGGTGGGGGATGCAGAGACGCGCGAACGCAAGGTGGCGTTGCAGGGCGATGTCCAGGCTGATGCGAAGGCGCAATCCATGATGGCATCGCGCGCCGGGATGCCACCCCGGACCTTGCCGGACATGATTGCCCGCCTCAAGGGGCACAGCGGACTGGCGGTCTCCTTGCGCAGTTTCCCCGGCATGGCGCATGGGCCGATGTTGCCTGCGTCGCTGGAGCCGGCCTTGCGCATTGCCGCCGGGTTGCCACCCTAGGAAATGGAGCTTTGTATCGCTATGTATCGCAAAGTAAAAGAGCGGCCGCGGTTGTGTTATTCGTGGGTAGCGAAGTTATAATTGAGAATTATTATTATTTAAAAAGGGTGGCGGGGAGCCATCCCCGCGCTATGAAGGAAGCCAACGCAGCCAAGCAACTACCGGACCAGAAACGCCGCGCCTTCTGGCTCAAGCACTTGCACCAATGGCACTGGATCAGTTCCGGCATGTGCCTGGTGGCGATGCTGGCCTTCGCGGCGACCGGGTTGACGTTGAACCATGCGGCGCAGATCGAGGCCAAGCCTCAAGTCAGCCATCGCCATGCGCAACTGCCCGAGGCGCTGCTGGCGCCCTTGAGGCGGCAGGCTGAAGCCGCCGACAGCAAAGGCAGCAGCGCCAGGGACGAATTGCCGGCGCCGGTGCGCGACTGGATCGCGCAACAGCTGTCGGTGGCGGTGGGCGCACAGGCGGCGGAATGGTCGGCCGACGAGGTGTATGTCTCACTGCCGCGTCCGGGGGGCGATGCCTGGTTGAGGGTGGCGCTGGAGGACGGCAAGGTCGAATACGAAAAAACCGACCGCGGCTGGATTTCCTACCTCAACGATTTGCACAAGGGGCGCAATACCGGCACGGCATGGAGCTGGTTCATCGACATCTTCGCCGTGGCTTGCCTGGTGTTTTGCATCACCGGCCTGTTCCTGCTGCAGATGCATGCGGGCAAGCGTCCTGCCACCTGGCCGCTGGTTGTGCTTGGGTTGGTGGCGCCGCTGTTGCTGGCGATCCTGTTTATTCATTGAGTCCGGCGTGCAGCCGGGCTGGTTCCACCTGTTTTTTATCCGTCGTTTTCATCCGAATCCGTTAGCGAGGCCTGTCTTATGAAACACAAGCAAGATCCGGCAAGAAAATCCGCATTGCTCAAACCTACCGTCTTGGCATTGGCCATGGCAGCCCTGTTCACTTCGGCGGCTCCGGTCGGCGCGGCCGACATGAACCTGAAGATCGAGATTCCCACACTCAACGTGGCCGAGTACCACCGTCCTTACCTGGCGGCCTGGATCGAGCGCGCCGACCAGAGCGTGGCCGCCAACCTGGCAGTCTGGTACGACCTCAAGAAAAAGGACAAGGAAGGCGAGAAGTGGCTCAAGGATATCCGCCAATGGTGGCGCCGCAGCGGCCGCGAATTGCAGATGCCGGTGGATGGCGTCAGCGGCGCGACCCGTCCGGCCGGTGAACAGAAACTGAACTTCGGTTCCGGCAAGGGGCCGCTGGCCAGCCTGGCGCCGGGCGATTACGTGCTGATGGTGGAAGCCGCACGCGAAGTCGGCGGTCGCGAGCTGGTAAAGCTGCCGTTCCAGTGGCCGCCAAAATCGGCCGAAACCGCCAAGGCGCAAGGCAGCAGCGAACTGGGTGCCGTTTCGCTCGAATTGAAGCCCTGACACTGAAGCCCTGATTGCAGTCGCGATTCAGGTCGCATTTTCCATTTGCACAATCACAGAACCCAGACCAAGGAGCCAACATGAATTTTTCCCTCAAGCGCACCGTGCGCGCCTCGATGAAGGTCGCCGCTCTGGCGCTGGCGATCAGCCTGCCGCTGTCGGCCCACGCGCATCGCCAGTGGCTGTTGCCGTCGGCCACCGTGCTGTCGGGCAATGAAGCCTGGGTGACGGTGGATGCCGCCGTTTCCAACGACCTGTTCTACTTTGAACACTTCCCGTTGCGCCTGGATGGCCTGGTGGTGACCGGTCCTGAGGGCAAGCCGGTGCAGGCGGTCAATGCCGCTACCGGCAAATATCGCAGCACGTTCGATGTGCAGTTGAGCCAGCCGGGCACCTACAAGATCGCCGTGGTCAACAATGGCGTGTTCGCCAGCTACAAGGTAGACGGCCAGCAAAAGCGCTGGCGCGGTGCGGCTGACGCGTTGGCCAAGGAAATCCCGGCCAATGCGCAGGAGCTGAAAGTGACCCAGGTGAACGGCCGCGTGGAAACCTTCGTGACGGCGGGCAAGCCGACCAAGACCGCGCTGGCGATCACCGGCGCGGGCCTTGAACTGCAACCGATCACCCATCCGACCGATCTGGTGGCGGGCGACACCGCCAGCTTCCAGCTGATGCTGGATGGCAAGCCGGCTTCCAGCATTGAAGTGGAAGTGGTGCCGGGCGGTATCCGTTACCGCGACAAGCTGCAGGACACCAAGGTCAAGACCGATGGCGAGGGCAAGTTCAGCGTGAAGTGGGGCGGCCCGGGCATGTACTGGATGGAAGCCAGCGTGTCCGACCAGAAGACTACGCTGCCGCAAGCCGCACAGCGCCGTGCGAGCTACATCGCTACCGTGGAAGTGCTGCCCTGAGGCGCAGAAGCGCTGAAGCACTGACCGTTCCAGGCACCCGCATCGCGGGTGCCGTTTTTGTTTTCGGGGAGGCGTGCAGGCGTTTCCCCTCGCAGTGAGTTTGTCAGCCGATGTCCAACCGCGTATTGATTCCGCTTGACCTGGACGAACCGCCGGTATTGCCGCCGGGCGTCGTCGAACATCGCCTGTCCGGCGCCACCATGGGGACATCCTGGAGCGTGCAGGCGCTGGCGCCCAAGGGCGTGGCGCGTGAATCGATCGCCGCTGCCGTGCAGGCGCAACTGGACCGGGTGATCCGCGAGATGAGCACCTGGGAGGAGGATTCCAGCCTGTCGCGCTTCAACCGTGCGCCGGCAGGCAGTTGGCACAGTTTGCCGGACGCTTTCCATACCGTGCTTGATGCCGCATTGACGATGGCGGTCGACAGCGGCGGCGCTTTCGACCCGACTGTCGGGCCGCTGGTGAACCTGTGGGGTTTCGGGCCGGAGGGCGAGCGCGCTTCTTCGCTTTACGAAGTGCCGGCCGAGGACGCGCTGCAGGCTGCCCGCGCGCGATGTGGGTGGCGGCGCATCGGACTGGACCGTTCCACACGCAGCGCGCAGCAGCCGGGCGGGGTCTATCTGGATTTCTCCGGCATCGCCAAGGGGTATGCGGTCGATCTCGTGGCGCAGGCGTTGCGCGGGGCCGGTTGCGTGAGCTGGCTGGCGGAAGTGGGCGGCGAGCTTTCCGGCTTCGGGGTGAAGGCTGATGGCCAGCCCTGGTGGGTGGCGCTGGAACGGCCGCCGCAAGATACGGCGGCACAAGACCTGCTGGTGGCGCTGCACGGGCTGGCGATCGCTACCTCCGGCGATTACCGGCGCTATTTCGAACGCGATGGCCGGCGCTATGCGCATACCATCGATCCGCGCAGCGGCCGTCCGGTGCGGCATGACCTGGCTTCGGTCACGGTGCTGCATCCGCAGTGCATGGTGGCCGATGCGTTGGCGACGGCGCTCACCGTGCTCGGCATGGAAGAGGGCATGACTTTCGCGAGTGAGCGCAACATTGCGGCGCTGTTCATCGGCGGCGGCGCATCCGGTTTCAGCGAGAGCATGACGCCGGCTTTTGCCGCCATGCTGGATTGAGGGCGTGATGGGCAAGCTGATGGCGTCGACCTCCACCCAACTGATCGCTTCCTTCGCAGCGGCCGCGCTGGCCAGCTGGGGCGCTTGGCGTGCGCAGATGACTGACAGTGCGCAGGGCCGCTGGTTGTTGGCGGCGCTGATTGCGCTGGCGTATCTGGTGTTCTGCACGGTAACCGTATTGAAGTACAGGCGCGTGCAGCGCGAGCAGGAAAAATTGTGGGCGGCAGATGATGGCTGCACCGATTCAGGTGCTGCCGCAGGGACGGTATTGATCGCCTTCGCCAGCCAGACCGGTTTTGCCGAGCAACTGGCCTTGCAGTCTGCGCAAAGCCTGCGCAAGGGCGGCATGGCAGTGCGGATGTTGCCGCTGGGCCGGATCACCGAACAGGATTTTCAGGCGGCGCGCCAGGCGCTGTTCATCGCCAGCACTACCGGCGAGGGCGACGCGCCCGACGGCGCCTCAGGGTTCGCGCGCCGCATGGCCGAAGCGGCAGACGGGGCGTCGTTGGCAGGCCTGCAGTTTGGCGTGCTGGCGCTGGGCGACCGCGGCTATGCGCGCTATTGCGCCTTCGGCCATGCCCTGGAAGCGTGGCTGCGCCGACGCCATGCCCAGCCGCTGTTCGACACGGTCGAGGTCGACAATGGCGATGAAGGCGCGTTGCGTCATTGGCAGCACCAGCTCGGCGTGCTGTCCGGCCATACCGACGATGCAGACTGGAGCGCGCCCAGTTATAGCCGCTGGCGCCTGGCGCAGCGCCGCCTGTTGAATCCGGGCAGTGCGGGCGGCCCCGCGTTTCACTTGTCGCTGACGCCGCTGGACTTGCCGGCGCCGCAGTGGCAGGCCGGCGACATCGCCGAGATCGGCCCGCGCAACAGCGATGAGGCGGTGCGCCGTTTCATGTGGGCGCTATCGTTGAAAGGTGCGCCGCTGGCTCAGGCACTGGCAGGCAGGATGCTGCCGCAGGAAGCGGCGGCGATCGATGCCTTGCGCGGCCTGGCGCCGGAGCAAGTGCTGGCGCAACTGACGCCTTTGCCGCATCGGGAATATTCCATCGCCTCCTTGCCGGAAGATGGCGCGCTCGATCTGCTGGTGCGCCGCATGGCGCAGGCGGATGGCCGTCCCGGCATCGGTTCCGGCTGGCTGACCCTGCATGCGCTTGAAGGGCAGGAGATTGCGCTGCGTGTGCGCAACAACAGCAGTTTTCACACACCGCCCGACGCCAGCCCGCTGATCCTGATCGGCAATGGCACCGGCCTGGCCGGTTTGCGCGCCCACTTGCGTGCGCGGGCGGTCGCCGGGCATCGGCGCAACTGGCTGGTATTCGGCGAGCGTTCGCGCGCTACTGATTTCTTCCATCGCAGTGAGATTGAGGCATGGCAGGCGCAGGGGATGCTGGAACGTCTGGATCTGGCGTTCTCGCGCGACCAGGCCGAACGCATTTATGTGCAAGACAAGCTGCGCCAGTCGGCCGACCTGCTGCGCCAGTGGGTCGGGCAGGGAGCGTACATCTATGTGTGCGGCAGCCTGCAGGGGATGGCGTCGGGTGTCGCTTGCGCCTTGCAGGACATCCTCGGCGAAGAGGCGCTGATCGCGCTGGCCGAGCAAGGGCGCTACCGGCGCGACGTGTACTGAGGCTGGCCGCCGGCGCATCCAAGGTACGGTTTGCCTGATTTTCCGGCGGCTGTAGACCGGCAATCGGGACGATGCTGTGGAGTATTCTTTTTCGATGATTTGCGTTTTCTCCCCGTTGCGCGAGAAAATGGGGCGTTAAATCAAAGAGATAAGAACAAAATGAGCATATTCACCAGCTTTTTGCTGATCCTTCTTCTGGTCGTGATCAGCGCCTTTCTCTCCTGCGCCGAGATCTCCATTGCGGCTTCCCGCAAGATCCGCCTTGAGATGATGTCCAAGGATGGCGATGCCAATGCCGGCCGTGTGCTGGCGTTGCAGGCACAGCCGGGCAACTTCTTCACGGTGGTGCAGATCGGGCTCAACGCCGTCGCCATCCTGGGCGGCGTGATCGGGGAGCCGGCCTTGACGCCGCACATGCGCCTGATTGTCGAAGCGTTCTATCAAGGCCCCTGGGTGGAGAACATCAGCTTCGCCATGTCCTTCCTGGCGGTGACCGCCTTCTTCATCCTGTTTGCCGACCTGATGCCCAAGCGGCTGGCGATGGTCGCGCCGGAACGCGCGGCGGTCATGCTGGTCAAGCCGATGCTGCTGCTGGAAACCCTGTTCAGGCCGCTGGTATGGTTCTTCAATAACCTGTCGAAATGGATCTTCACGCTGTTCGGCTTGCCGCAGGTGCGCCAGGAGGTGATCACGCCCAATGAGATCCACGCGATGGTCGATGCCGGGGCCCAGGCCGGGGTGCTGCTCACGCAGGAACATCACCTGATCGAAAACGTGTTTGAGCTGGAGAGCCGTTACGTGCCGTCGGCCATGACGCAGCGCGAGAGTATCGTCTACTTCCTGTTGAACGACAGCGAAGAAACCATCCAGCAGAAAATCATCGACCATCCGCATTCGCGTTTCCTGGTGTGCGACGGCAACATCGATACCGTGCTCGGCTACATCGACAGCAAGGATGTATTGAAGCGCCTGCTCAAGGGCGAACGTTTCTCGCTGGCGGACAAGGGCCTGGTGCATAGCCCGCTGTCGATTCCCGACAGCCTGAACCTGTGGGAGGTGCTGGAGCGCATGAAGGCGATGGATGAGGATCTCGCCATCGTGGTCAATGAATACGCGCTGGTGGTGGGCATCATCAGCATTACCGATGTCACTAACGTGCTGATGGGCAACTTGCTGTCGATGCCGGAGGAGGAACAACAAATCGTGCGGCGCGACGAGAACTCGTGGCTGATGGATGGCTTGACGCCTTTGAACGATGTGATGAACGAGCTGGACATCGAAGAGTATCCGAACCCGGTCGGTTACGAGACGCTGGCCGGTTTCATCATGTACATGCTGCGCAAGATCCCGAAAAAAACCGACTTTGTGCTCTTTTCGGGTTTCAAGTTCGAGGCGGTCGATATCGAAGGAAACAAAATCAACCAGTTGCTGGTCACTCGCTTCAAACAAGAAAAGGGCGAACCGCAGACCAGCAAGGAAGCTGCCGGCGATCTCTGACCATCCGGTCGACACCAACATGACGGGGCGCGCGTGCCGCATTGCAGCGGCACGCCGGCGGGCGGGAAAGAACAGGAACCCGCATGGATATCCGCCGTCGCATTCTCTCTCTTCTTTCCATTATTTTTGCCGGGCGCTTGCCCGGCATGGGGCCGCGGGACAGGCCGGGCCGGCGTGCGGCATTGCGCCTGCTGTCCGTGCTGGCGTTGCCCGGGGCATGGCTGCAGCAGGCAACGTCCGCTCGGGCCGCCGGCAAGCCGCCCCTGATGCTGGCCAATACTTACCGCGAGGGCGTGCCGCTGGCCGATTTTTGGGTGAGCGAGAAATACGACGGTATCCGCGCCTATTGGGATGGCCGCAGATTGTTGACGCGCGGCGGTGAGGTGGTCCAGGCGCCCGGATGGTTTGTGCATGGCTGGCCGCAGCGTGCCATGGACGGCGAGTTGTGGCGTGGGCGCGGGCAGTTCGAACAGACCGTTTCCACGGTGCGCAGGCAGGTGCCGGATGAGCAGGGCTGGCGCGGCGTCAGTTTCATGGTGTTCGATCTGCCGCAGGAGCCGGGGACCTTCGATGAGCGGCTGCCCGCCTTGCAGGCGCTGGTCGGTGCGATATCCCAGGCTTGGGTCGTGGCGGTGCGCCAGCGCAAGGTGGCCAGCCATCAGGCCTTGCAGGGTTTGCTGGCGGAGGTGGAAAAACAGGGCGGTGAAGGCTTGGTGCTGCATCGCGGCGGCTCGTTCTACCAGGCCCAGCGCAATGACGACTTGCTCAAGTTCAAGTCGATGGAAGATGCCGACGCCAAGGTAGTCGCTTATCTGGCCGGAAAGGGAAAGTACGAGGGCATGGTCGGTGCGCTGACGGTGGAGACTGCGGATGGATTGCGCTTCAATATCGGCAGCGGCCTCACCGATGCGCAACGTCGCGCGCCGCCGTCGCTGGGCAGCATCGTTACCTATCGCTATCGGGGCCTGCATGCCAGCGGCAAGCCGCGCTTCGCGGTGCTGCTGCGGCAACGCGGAGATTGAGCCAGGTATGGCCTTTGCCATGCAGGCAATGTGCGTCCAATTTTTTTGAGAGTTTTCTTATATTCAAGGCAGGTCGTGCTGACGATACTGGGAACCGCCACCTGCTCGTGTGTTGGTTGCACTCTTGGGGGAGCCGGTGGCGGAAGTAACGTTGTAATGGAGTGGGGGCCCGCATCCGAAAGGATGCGGGCTTTTTTTATGCGCGAATCTTTGTGGTTGGCGTACGGCTTGCGTGCGGCTCAGCGCGGCGCCTTGCCGCTGTGGTTTTGTTCGGAGATTTGTGAGTTGAGCGTCCAGAAGTCGTACAGCACGCCCAGCAGGAACACGCCGCCGGTGAGCAGGTAGAGGATGCCGGTCAGCCACTTGCCGATATACATGCGGTGCACGCCAAAGATGCCGAGGAACGTCAGCAGCAGCCAGGCCACCGAATAATTGCTGTTGCCGCCGACGAAACGGCTGTCGGCCTCGCGGTCCATCGAGGGGATCAGGAACAGGTCGATGATCCAGCCGATGCCGAGCAGGCCGAGGGTGAAGAACCAGATCGTGCCGGTCACGGGTTTGCCGTAGTAGAAGCGGTGCGAACCTGTGAATCCGAAGATCCAGAGCAGGTAGCCTAGTGTTTTGCTATGGGTGTCGTTGGTCATCCGGGCTCCGTATGTAAGATGTGTGAGGTGTGTGATGCCTCTGATTTTTCGGGAGGGCGGTCATATTGTAGTCCACCCTCCCGGCGTCGCATCTTAGAACCTGTTCGATGTCCTACAGGATTTCCCTGCCTGCTTCCTTTTTCCGGTGAATATTCAGATACGGCTGGCCGGCAGCCTGCGCGTGCCGAACAGCGGCCTTTGCACGATTTGCGTCAGGAGCACGCCGATCAGGCTCACGCCGCCACCGATGGCGTGGTAGGCGTGCATGCTTTCATTGAGCCAGGCGATGGCGAACAGCGCGGTCAGCACGGGCAAGAGATTGATGAAGATGCTGCAGCGGCTGGGACCGAGCTTTTTGACGCCTTCTATCCACAGGAAGGACAGCAGGATCGACGAGCCGATGCCGGAGTAGCCGATCAGCGGCAGCGTGCGTGCATCGAGCGCCGCGGTGCCGGGTTCCAGCATCAGGAACTGCGGCAGCATGAACACCAGCGCGGCGATGGCCTGCATGTAGATCGCCTGCCAGGCCGGCACGTTCATCTTCCAGCGTTTGAGCAGCACACCGTACAAGGCATAAGACAGCGCCGCCAGCAGCATCAGCGCATCGCCGAGATGTACGCCGCCGCGCAGCGCCGCTGAGATGTCGCCCTGGCCGACCAGGTACAGCAGGCCGAGGAAGGACAGTGCGCCGCCGCCGGCCATGCCCAGCGTGACGGCTTCTCCGAGTATCACGACCGAGAGCAGGGCTGTCAGGAGCGGGATCAGCGCCGTCACGATGGCCATGTTGGTGGCCGTGGTGCTTTCGGCGGCACGGTAGGACAGGCTCTGGAAGACGGCCATCGCCAGCAGGCCGGACAGGGCGAGCTTCCACCAATGCCGGCGGATCAATGCGCGGTTGTTCCACAGCGGCTTAAGGACGAAGGGGCTCATCAGGACCAGCAGCAGGACCAGCCGGTAAAAGGTGATCGCCACCGGCGAAATGGCCGAGGCGGCCAGCTTGGAGACGATGACGTTGCCGGCCCAGAGCACGATGGCGAGGAAGGGGTAAAGATAGGAAGTCAGTGGCATGGCATGAACGTGGATGGGTGGATGGAAGGTCGGGCGGATGGAGGGATACCCTCCAGCGCCATGCCATCCTGCCCGGATTTATCTAGTCGTTCGCGTGCTAAAATGTCTATTCTTATCTCAAAAGTGACACTTGGCCGCATTCTTGGATACCACCCATTACCAGGACCTGATCGCTGCCAATGCCCCCTGCGGCGCATTGGCCATCGATTACCCGCACGGCCATGTCATTGCACCGCACCGCCATCCGCATGCCCAGCTGCTGTACGCGATCGAAGGCGTGCTGTGCGTGGAAACCGCCGACGGCCGTTGGGTGGTGCCGCCGACACGCGGCGTCTGGCTGCAGCCGGATGTAGAGCATTTGGTGCGCATGCGCGGCGACGTCAAGATGCGCACCGTCTTCATCAATACCCCGGAATTGCCTAATCTGCCGCAGCAAAGCTGCGTGCTGGACATCCCACCGCTACTGCGGGAGCTGATTGTGTCCGCGGTCGGCCTCGGACTCGGGGTTGAACTGCCGCCGGATTCGCGCGCATGGCACTTGTTGCGTTTGCTGGTGCTGGAATTGCGTTCGGTCCCCGTGTTGCCGCTGTATCTGCCGCTGCCGGCGGAGCCGGGATTGCGCGGCATTTGCGAAGCGCTGATGGCCGAACCGGACCAGGCGATATCGGTGGTGCAACTGGCCGAGCGGCTGTCGATCGCCACCCGTACTTTCCATCGGCGCTTTCTGGCCGACACCGGCATGCGCTTCGGCCACTGGCGTCAGCAGGCGCGGCTGTTGCTCGCGCTGGAACAACTGGCGCGCGGCGACAAGGTGATCGATGTGGCGCTGGCGCATGGCTACACCAGCCAGAGCGCCTTCGCCGCCATGTTCCGCAAGCATTTCGGCAGCGTGCCCAGCCGTTTCTTTCGCAACGGCGCGGGCGATGCATAAATGCCACGGACGGCAGGGCTTCCCGCAGGGAAACGCCAACTGGTGTAAACTGTTTCGCTGTCGGGAGCGAAGGCTTCCGCTTCATTCACTAGCCCATCCGTTGCAATCGTGCGACCTTCGTTGCTTGTCCCTCTTATTGTCGGCTGTGCCCTGTTCATGGAAAACATGGACGCCACGGTTCTGGCGACCTCGCTTCCCGCGCTTGCGCGCGACCTCAACCAGGATTCGATCACCCTCAAGCTGGCGATGACGGCTTACGTCGCCGCACTTGGCGTGTTCATCCCGATCTCGGGCTGGATGGCCGACAAGCTGGGCGCGCGCAAGGTGTTCCGTTCGGCCATGGTGGTGTTCATGACCGGTTCCATCCTGTGCGCGGTGTCGGGCTCGCTGGTCACTTTCGTGGCGGCGCGTTTCCTGCAGGGCATCGGCGGCGCCATGATGGTGCCGGTGGGGCGCGTCATCATCGCGCGTTCGGTGAGCAAGGCGGAGCTGGTCAAGGCGGTCAGCTACCTGACGCTGCCGGCGCTGCTGGGGCCGGTGGTCGGGCCGCTGCTGGGCGGCTTCATCACCACCTATTTCCACTGGCGCTGGGTGTTCCTGATCAACATCCCTATCTGCTTCCTCGGCCTTTACCTGGCCGGCCGCTATATCGAGAATTTCGTCGAGGACGACCCGGCGCCGCTGGATGTGAAGGGCTTCGTGCTGACCTCGGTTGGCGCCGCGCTGATCATGCTTGGCCTGTCGCTGTTCGGCACCCATCTGGTTGACGGCGCCACGCCGATTGCCATGTGCGCTATCGGCGCCATTGCGCTGGTCATGTACTACCGCCATTCGACCCAGATCGAGTATCCCTTGCTGGACTTCCGCTTGCTGCGCATCCCCACGCTGCATGCCAGCGTGGTGGGCGGTTCGCTGTTTCGCATCGGCCTGGGGGCGGTGCCTTTCCTGCTGCCGCTGGCGCTGCAGGAAGGCCTGGGCATGACGGCCTTTCAGGCCGGCACTATCACCTGTGCCTCGGCGTTCGGTTCGCTGTTCATGCGCCTGATCGCCTCTTCCGTGCTGCGCCGTTACGGCTTTCGCACGACGCTGATGGTCAACGCCGTGTTCGCCGGCATCGCGCTGGCCGCCTACGGCATTTTCAGCATCCACACGCCTTATTTGCTGATCGCCCTGATCGTGCTCATGGGCGGCATCTTCCCGGCGCTGCAATTCACTTGCCTGAATTCGATCGCCTACGCCGACATCGACAACCGCGACGCCGGCCGCGTCACCAGCCTGGCCAGTGTGATCCAGCAGCTTTCACTGGGCATGGGCGTGACTATCGCGGGCATCGTGCTGCAACTGTCGAACTATGTGCAAGGCCATGCCACCATCGTCGAATCCGACTTCTGGCCGGCCTTCCTGGTGATCGGCCTGTTCTCGATCGCCTCGGTGCCCGTCACCGGTAAGCTGCCGCACAATGCCGGCCTCGAACTTTCCCGCGGCAAGTAAAGGGCGGGTCAAACCGCTCTTGGCTTGATCGGCACAAGGCCGGTATGATCGTAGCGGTGCCATCGATACTTGCGGCATCGTCCCGTCACTTACCGGAGCTCTCCATGTCCCTGATTTCTTTTTCCCTGCGTCGTGCCGCTGTGGGTGTGTCGCTGTTGTCGGCCACCGCCGCTTTCGCTTTTTCGCTGTCCGACATCAGCAATCAGGATGCGACCAGCGGCTTGAAGGCGGCGCTGGAGAAGGGCGCCAATGTGGCCGTCTCCAAGCTGGGCCAGCAAAACGGTTTCCTCAACAACGACAAGGTCAAGATCAAGTTGCCCAGCGCGCTGGAGCAGGCCATGCCGATCATTCGCATGACCGGCCAGGGGCAGAAGGTGGATGACCTGGTGGTGGACATGAACCACGCCGCCGAGGCTGCGGTTCCGCTGGCCAAGCCGCTGTTGGTCAATGCGGTGAAATCGATGTCGGTGTCGGATGCCAAGAACATCCTGTCCGGCGGCGATACTTCTGTGACGGACTTCTTCCGCCAGAAGACCTCCGGCGAGCTGGCCACCAAATTCCTGCCTATTGTCAAAAACATCACCGACAAGAACGGCCTTTCCGCCAGGTATAACGCCACCATGGGCCAGGTCGCCAAGACCGGGCTGGTGTCGGGCGACCAGAGCACGGTCGAGGGTTATGTGACGCAGCGCGCGCTGGATGGCCTGTTCCTGATGATCGGGGAAGAAGAAAAAGCCATCCGCAAGGATCCGGTTGGCAGCGGCAGCGCGATTATCGGCAAGGTATTCGGTGCGCTCAAATGATGTCGTGATGGCTTGATCCCGGGTTGGGAAACCATTCCGCCGGCCATGCATGGACCGGCTCCGGGACGAGTGAAAATCGCTTGCTTCGATATCGAGGCAAGCGATTTTTTTTAACTGCGCCAAGCTTGCCTCAGAACCGGCGGAATCCCTGCCGGGCAAGGGATTTCGGCAATTTTTACAGTGTATTTTGGTATTGATTTGTCATCTTTTTTCTTGTTCCGAGGAACTATTTGAAATGCTTAAGATCTTCGAGTTATGACTTCGATTTTCTACATTTCTGGACTTCATTAAGGGATTGCTTTATACTATCGGTTGTCCTGGTGACATAATTTGTTCAACAACGACTCTTAGCAGCTCCTGACCCGTTCGCGGGTATTCAAATTTTCCGGCATGCAGTGCGGATCGCCTCTTCGGCAATCCTTCTTGTCCGGTAAGCATCATCGCCGAAGCTTTCTTCGGTTTCATCGCTGCCTTGCAGCTTTCGGTTCGTATCCAAATGATTCGCCCTCTACAGGGCAACGAACCACGCACAATCGATTCTTAAAACCCGTTGCCGCGGCGTCATGTCGTGTCAGCTATACCAAGGGGGTAACATGACGCGTCTTCGTCACGTCTTCACTGGCGCAGCAACATTTGCGCTGGTCATCGCGGGCCTGGTCTGGTGGATCGGCCCCGATGTCATCCACAAGTACCGGGGCGACCTGATCTACTACACCGGCAAGCATCTGGAACTGGTGTTCTGTTCCATGGCGCTGGCGCTGGCCACCGGCATTCCGGCCGGCATCGCGCTTTCCCGGCCTTCGGCGCAACGTTCGGCCGAAGCGTTCATCCAGGTCTTCAACATCGGCAATACCATTCCGTCGATCGCCGTGCTGGCGCTTGCGCTGGCTTTCTTCGGCATCGGCAACTGGCCGACCGTCCTGGCATTGTGGCTGGCATCGCTGCTGCCCATCGTGCGCAACACCTACGAGGGCTTGAAGAACGTGCCGGCCTCCTTGAAGGAAGCGGCGCGCGGCATCGGCATGAAGCCGTACCAGATCCTGTTCCGGGTCGAACTGCCCAATGCCTTGCCCATCATCGTCGGCGGTGTGCGCACCGCGCTGGCGATCAATGTCGGCACTGCGCCGCTGTCGATGCTGATCGGCGGCGAAAGCCTGGGGGGGCTGATTTTCCCCGGCATCTATCTCAACAACCACGGCCAGCTATTGCTGGGAGCCGCCGCCACTGCGGTATTGGCGCTGGTGCTCGATGCACTGGTGACGACGCTCTCCGGTATCTACCTTTCTCGCCGCGGCTTGCGCGCTTAATCAGGAAGGACATTCATGAAAAAAAAATACATCGCATGCGCACTGGTCATGGCCCTGGCCATGTTCGGCGCGGCCAAGGTCCAGGCGCAGAATCTGGTCATCGGCGGCAAGAATTTCACCGAGCAATTGATCCTGTCGAACATGACCGCGCAATACCTGCGCGCCAAGGGTTATGACATCGAGCTCAAAAATGGCCTGGGTACCACGCTGATGCGCTCGGCGCTGGAGAGCGGCCAGCTCGACATCGTCTGGGATTACACCGGCACCGCGCTGATCGTCTACAACCACATCGAAGAAAAACTCGATCCCGGGCAGATCTACAGCAAGGTCAAGGAACTGGACGCCCCGCGCGGCCTGGCATGGCTCAACGAGTCGGAATTGAATAACACCTATGCCTTCGCCATGCCGCAAAAGATCGCCGACGAATACGGCATCAACTCGCTGCAAGACCTGGCCGACCGTATCAATGCCGACGCGCAGGACGGCGCCAAGAATCAGCGCCTGATGGGCGTGGACTACGAATTCGCCTCGCGCCCGGACGGCCTTGGCCCGATGCAGGCGCTATACGGCTTCAAGCTGGAACGCGGCGCGGTCAAGCAGATGGACCCCGGCCTGGTCTACACGGCGCTGAAGAACGAACAGCTGTTCGTCGGCCTGACCTATGCTTCCGATGGCCGCATCAAGGGCTTCGACCTGAAGCTGCTGGAGGATGACAAGGGCTACTTCGCCGCCTACAAGGCCACGCCGGTCGTGCGTCAGGAGATCCTGGACCGGAACCCGCAACTGGCCGAGCAGCTCAACGCGCTGGCCGCCAGCATCGACACCGGAAAGATGACCGAGCTCAACAAGCGCGTGGACATCGACCAGGAACCCGTCAGCAAGGTCGCGGCGGATTTCCTCAAACAAGCCGGCCTGATCTGAGGAGGGATAAGCATGGATATCTTCCAATACCTCCAGTCCGACTGGCACAACATCTTCGATTTGACGCTGCAGCATCTGAAGCTGGTGGGCATCGCGGTCAGCCTGGCGATCGTCATCGGCGTGCCGCTGGGCATCCTGATCGTGCGCCTGAGCTGGCTGGCCGGACCGTTGATGGGCCTGGCCACCGTGGTGCTGACGGTGCCGTCAATCGCACTGTTCGGCCTGATGATCCCGATCTTTTCCAAGTTCGGCGCCGGCATCGGCCCCTTGCCGGCAATCACCGCGGTGTTCCTGTATTCGCTGCTGCCCATCATGCGCAATACCTACCTCGCGCTGAATAGCATCGAAGCCGGCATCAAGGAAGCCGGCATCGGTATCGGCATGACCTTCTGGCAGCGGCTGCGCATGGTGGAACTGCCGCTGGCGGTGCCGGTGATCCTGGGCGGCGTGCGTACCGCCGTCGTGATGAACATCGGCGTGATGGCCATTGCCGCCGTCATTGGCGCCGGCGGCCTGGGTGTGCTGATCCTGCACGCCATCAGCCAAAGCAATATGCAAAAACTCGTGGTCGGCGCCGTGATGATCAGCGTACTCGCCATCATCGCCGACTTCCTGCTGCAACGCCTGCAGACAATCTTGACCCCGAAAGGACTGCAAAAATGATCGAACTGGACCAACTGAGCAAAACCTACACCCAGAAGGACGGCACCCAGGTCAAGGCGGTCGACACCGTCAGCCTCAAGGTTGCCGAAGGCGAGATCTGCGTCTTCCTCGGCCCGTCCGGCTGCGGCAAGACCACCACCCTGAAGATGATCAACCGCCTGATCCGCCCGACCTCGGGCCGGGTGCTGCTGAACGGGGAAGATACTACCGGCATCGATGAAGTCAGCCTGCGCCGCCATATCGGCTATGTGATCCAGCAGACCGGCCTGTTCCCCAACATGACCATCGAAGAGAACATCACCATCGTCCCGCGCCTGTTGGGCTGGGACAACAAGCGCTGCCGCGAACGCGCCGCCGAACTGATGGCGATGGTGGCATTGGACCCGGCGAAATTCCTCAAGCGCTATCCGCGCGAACTGTCCGGCGGCCAGCAGCAGCGCATCGGCGTGATCCGCGCACTGGCGGCCGACGCCCCGGTGTTGCTGATGGATGAGCCGTTCGGCGCAGTCGATCCGATCAACCGCGAGGCGATCCAGAATGAATTCTTCCAGATGCAGCGCCAGTTGAAGAAGACCGTGATCATGGTCAGCCACGATATCGATGAGGCGATCAAGCTGGGCGACCAGGTGGCGATCTTCCGCGCCGGCAAGCTGGTGCAGTTCGACCATCCGGATGCGTTGCTGGCGCGTCCCAAGGACGAGTTCGTCGGCGCCTTCGTCGGCCAGGACCATACCTTGAAGCGCCTGCTGCTGGTGCGTGCCGGCGAAGCCGCCACGACGCCGCCGACCGCCCGTCCAGACGTATCCTGCGACCAGGCACTGTCATTGATGGACAATGAGGATTCCCGTTATCTGACCATCACCGACACCGACAACCGTGCCGTCGGTTACCTGACCCGTCGCGATGTGCGTGGTGCGGCAGGTGGCGCAGAAGCCAAGGTGCGTCCGTTCACCATGAACGCCGCGCCGGATGAAAACCTGCGCGTGGTGCTCTCCAAGATGTACAAGCACAGCACCAGCTGGATGCCGGTGATCGACAACGACGGCAGCTATGTCGGTGAGGTCACCCAGGATTCCATCGCCAGCTATCTGAGCTCCGGCCGTTCGCGCGGCATGGCATTGCCTGCATGATGGCAGGCACGCGCAACGCGATGCGCGGCCGGCCTTGCATGACAAGAGGTAACAGCTAAAGACGGAAGACGCAAAAAAACGCCCACATCGGTTGCGATGTGGGCGTTTTGTGTTGCGGTAGACGAAGCAGTGTTCCGATGCCGTCTGGCTAGCCTAGCTGCTTATGCATAAACATCGCCTTGCCGGTTTCCGGATTCAGCTCATAGCCCTCGAAGCCGCAGGCGCGGTACAGCTTGCGCGCCACGGCATTGCCTTCGAGGACTTCCAGCGTGACCTTGCAGCAGCCCAGGACACGCGCCTCATCCTCGACCCGTGCGATCAGGCGGCGGGCAATGCCCTGGCCCCGGTATTGGGGCATGACTGCGAGGTCGTGGATATTGAGCAGCGGCTTGCAAGCGAAGGTGGAAAAACCCTCGATGCAAGTCGCCAATCCTGCCGCCCGTTCGCCATCGAAAGCCAGGAAGACATGCGCGGTGGGGCGTTTCTTCAATTCGGTGGCGAGGTTGTCCCGGACGAAATCCGGCAGCGGCTTGCCGCCGCCCATGGCATCGGATGCATAGGCATTCAATACCTCGAACAGGGCAGTGGCGTGGGCCGGCTGGTCCAGATCAGCCTTGATGATGTCGATTTGCATGCGTCTTGGAGGCTAGCGTAAGCGTGCTTATTTGCCTCGCGTGCCGCCATGCGTCAGCGCCGATGGCTTGCCGCCGCCGGCATTGCGCTGGCCCTGGCTGCGCGGCTGGCCATGATGGCCGCCGCCGTTGCCGGTATTGCCGCCGTGGGGCCCTTGCGGACGCGAGGGCTTGCGTGGCCCGGCGCCGGCATTCGGGGCGCCATTGGCGGGATTGCGCGGCTTGGCTGCTTGGCCTGCATTGCCATTGCTGCGTTGGCCTTGGTTCTGGCCTTGGGCCGGCTTGGCGCTGGCCGGGGCATTGCCGCCGCCGGCCTTGCGCGGCGCCGCATTGCGCTGGCCGCGTCCGCCGCCCTGGTTCTGATGGCGGCCACCGCCGCTGCGCAGCTGGATCGGCTGCGGCTTGGCGGTCGGGTCGGGTTCGAAACCAGGAATGACTTCCACCGGAATCTCGCGCTTGATGAAGCGCTCGATGTCATGCAGCATGTCGCGCTCATCGATGCAGACCAGCGACACGGCTTCGCCGGTGGCGCCGGCGCGGCCGGTGCGGCCGATGCGGTGCACGTAGTCTTCAGGCACGTTGGGCAGGTCATAGTTGACCACGTGCGGCAACTGGTCGATGTCGATGCCGCGTGCGGCGATATCGGTGGCGATCAGCGCGGTCAGCTTGCCGTCCTTGAATTCGGCCAGCGCCTTGGTGCGCGCTGACTGGCTCTTGTTGCCGTGGATCGCCATGGCGCTGATGCCGTCGCGCGCCAATTGTTCGACCAGCTTGTTGGCGCCGTGCTTGGTGCGGGTGAAGACCAGCACCTGTTTCCATTGATGGGTCTTGATCAGGTGCGCCAGCATCGGGTGCTTCTTGTCGCGGTCGACCGGGTGGAGCTTTTGCGAGATCACTTCCACGGTGGAATTGCGGCGCGCCACTTCGATCAGGGCTGGGTTGGTCAGCAGGCTGTCGGCCAGCTTCTTGATCTCGTCGGCGAAGGTGGCCGAGAACAGCAGGTTCTGGCGCTTGGGCGGCAGTACCGCCAGCACCTTGCGGATGTCGCGGATGAAGCCCATGTCCAGCATGCGGTCGGCTTCGTCCAGCACCAGGATCTGCACATGCTGCAGGTTGACCGTGCCTTGCTGCATGTGGTCGAGCAGGCGGCCGGGGGTGGCCACCAGGATATCGACGCCGCGCTTCAGCAGCGAGATCTGCGGATTGATGCCGACGCCGCCAAAGATGCAGGCCGAGGAGAGCGGCAGGTACTTGCCGTACAGGCGAACGCTTTCTTCAACCTGGGCCGCCAGCTCGCGGGTAGGGGCCAGGATCAGGGCGCGGATCGGAATCTGGCCGTTGATCTTGTTGCGCGGCGCCGATGCCAGGCGTTGCAGCAGCGGCAGGGTGAAGCCGGCGGTCTTGCCGGTACCGGTCTGGGCGCCGGCCATCAGGTCGCCGCCGGAAAGAACAGCCGGGACAGCCTGAGCTTGAATTGGGGTTGGGGAGGTATAGCCTTGTTCGGAAACGGCACGAACGATTTCGTCGGACAAGCCGAGCGCGGAAAATGACATGAGACTCTGAAAATGGGTTCGGCCTGTCGCCGCAGAGGGCGCCAGTCGCAGGCAGACGGGGTTGGAACGCTGAGAGGGCGGCGGACTTGACTGGTGGCATGCCGCGCTGGCCGCAGTATAACAGCCGTGGCTTGTGCCGGAAGAGAATTATTTTCTCCGCGCTCCTTTTGTTGTTCTTCTGCCCGGCCGTGGCTCGCCCCGATGAGTTATGCCGGGTTCAAGCTCAGCCGGACTGGCGCGCGAGAAAGTCCATCACCGGCGGCAGCACCAGGGCGCTTTGCATCAGGCCGCCGAAGTGCGTCACGCCGGGCAGGGTGGCGAACTCTCCTCGTGCGAGCCGTGCGGCGGTGCGCTGTACGGCGGTATGGCGCGCATCGGCGTCGCCGCAAAACAGCAGGCAGGGCATGTCCATGCGCGCCAGCAAATCTTCCTGGGATGGGCGCGGCTGCTGGGCGGCTGCGGCCAGGGCCACCAGGTCGTTGGCGCGGATCAGCATCTTCACCTGGGGCGAGATGCGTTCGTCGAGCAAGGTCTCGAAGGCCGCGATGAAGGCTTCCGGATCGCGGCCATCGATACCGTGAAAGGTATTCCAGCTCAGGTCTTCATACGGATGGGCGGCGCCCAGGATCAGGCTGGACAGGCGTTCGGGCGCATGCCGCACCAGGCCGTAGCCGACCCAGCCGCCCAGCGAGTAACCAAAGAAATGTGCGCGTTCGATACCCAGCGCATCCAGAACGGCGACCGTATCGCGGCAGCGCTGGGGCTGGCTGTAGGCGTTGGTGTCGTGCGGTTTGCCGCTTTGGCCGTGGCCCAGCGCATCGAACATGATGACGCGGTAGCGTTCGCGCAGCGCGGCGGTGAAGCCGAAGAAGCGCCAGGCTTCCAGGCTGCTGGTGAAGCCGTGGTGCAGCAGCAGCGGTGCGCCTTCACCCTCGACCTGATAGTGGATCTTGCGTCCGTCGCTCAACGCAAATGGCATCGTTTCTCCTTATTTTTTGCAGCGTTTGGCCAGCAACTCTTGCGAGCGGGCACAAATCTCTTCAGTACTGAGGTCTTCAATATGGGTGGCGATCGACCAGACGTGGCCGTACGGGTCGCGCAGCATGCCGGAGCGGTCGCCGTAGAACTGGTCCTGCACCGCACGCAGCTGCGCTGCGCCGGCCGCGATGGCCTGGCCGAAGACGGCATCGACATCGCAAACGTAGACCAGCAGGCTGACGCCGGCGCCGCCCAGGGTTTGTGGGCTGACGAAACCCAATTCCGGGTATTCGTCGGCCAGCATCACGCGCGCGTTGCCGATCTGGATTTCGGCATGCCAGATTTTTCCGCTGGGACCGTTCAGTCGCATGATTTCCGTGGCGCCGAAAGCGCGGCGGTAGAAGTCGATGGCATTGGCTGTGCCATTGACGATCAGATAAGGCGTGACGCTGTGGTAGCCGGGAGGCAGCGCGTAGGGCGCGGTTGAGGTCGGGGGAGCGGTCGGGCTGGCGCTGGCAGGTGTGGCCGGCTGGATGGGCGGGATAGGCATGTCGTCTCCTCGGTCGTTTCCTGCACGGCGGACGCCGTGCGGGAAACGTTCACTCAGGAGAGCAGTGTATGCAAATTAGGCAAATTCCGACAGCAGGTTAACCTGTTGCGAGAAAATTTTCGGGCTGCCGGCAATCACGTCGCCCTTGTAGAGGTAATCCGAGTCGCCCTTGAAGGTGCCGACGAGGCCGCCCGCTTCGGTCACCAGCAGCGAACCGGCTGCGATGTCCCAGGGCTTCAAGCCCTTTTCGAAGAAGCCATCCAGGCGGCCGGCGGCGACATAGGCCAGGTCCAGCGCGGCGGCGCCCGGACGGCGCAGGCCGGCGCTGTGCTCGGTCATGACCTTGAACATCTTGACGTATTCGTTCAGGCCGTCCAGGTCGCGGAAGGGGAAACCGGTGCCGATCAGGGCATCGGCGATCTTGTCGCGCTTGCCCACGCGGATGCGCTTTTCGTTCAGGTAGGCGCCGGCGCCCTTGGAGGCGGTGAACAAGTCGTTGCGGGTCGGGTCGTAGACCACCGCCTGCGTGATGATGCCGCGCTGCTGCAGCGCGATCGAGACGCAGTATTGCGGGAAGCCGTGGATGAAGTTGGTGGTGCCGTCCAGCGGATCGATGATCCAGACGTTTTCGTTCTCGTCGTGCAGGTTGTCGGAAGCGCCCGACTCTTCAGCCAGGATGGCGTGGTCGGGGTAGGCTGTTTTCAGCACGTCGATGATGGCGTCTTCTGCGGCCTTGTCGACTTCGGTGACGAAGTCGTTGTGCGACTTCTGGGTGACTTTCAGCAGCGAGACGTCGAAGGACGCCCGGTTGATGATGGTTGCGGCGCGGCGAGCTGCCTTGATCGCCGTGTTGAGCATGGGTGGGATGATCATTCCGATGGTTCCGTTAAAATTGCGATGATCGATGCTGATGATCGCGTTGGTATCCGTCGACCCCGTCTCCCTTTTCGCGAATGCGTACCCGAGAAATCACGGAAACGGCATGCGTGCGAATGAAAGTACAGCAGTGAAACGACAATGGCGACAGTGAAATTAATGAGCGATGCGCCGTCCGTGGCGGTATGCTTGCGGACTTGCCGAATCGCGGTGTGATGGCGTTTTGCCAACGTCCGCATTTCAGGCGCGAATCCCGCTATTTTAAATGAACAAGCAAGAATCCGAACACTCTCTTTTCACCCGGCTGCGTTTTGTGTTGGTCAATACCAGCAGTCCGGGCAACATCGGCTCGGCCGCGCGGGCCATCAAGACCATGGGCTTTTCCGAGCTGGTGCTGGTCAATCCGCGCTTTCCCGACGCCGTACATGAAGACGAAGCCGTGGCCTTCGCCAGCGGTGCGCTGGACGTGCTGCAGAACGCGCGCGTGGTTGGCAGCGTCGAGGAAGCGTTGCAGGGCTGCAACTTTGCCGCCGCCGTGAGCGCCCGCCTGCGCGAATTTTCGCCGCCGGTGGTCACGCCGCGTGCGCTGGCTGGACAACTGTCGCAAGACATCGGCCTGAACGCCGCGCTGCTGTTCGGCAACGAACGTTTCGGCCTGCCCAACGAGGTGGTGCAGAAATGCCAGGCGCTGATCAACATTCCGGCCAATCCCGATTACTCCTCGCTGAACCTGTCGCAAGCGGTGCAGGTGCTGGCCTATGAATGCCGCATGACCGAGCTGGAACTGCGCGGCGGCCCGATGCAGACCAGCGGCGACGCCCGTGCGCCGGGCGAGGTCGGCTTCCAGGGCAGCAGCGCCAGCGTGGCCGAGATCGAAGGCATGTTCGATCATCTGGAGCAGGCGCTGGTGGCGATCGATTTCCTCAATCCCGACAATCCCAAGAAACTGATGCCACGTTTGAAACGCATGTTCTCGCGTGCCCAACTGGAGGCCGAAGAGGTCAACATCCTGCGCGGCATTGCCCGCCAGATCCTGGCGCCCAAGCAGGCCAAGGCCGGTGCGGCGGATAAATCGTCCGATAAGGGAGAACAGAATGGCTAAGTTGACCCTGGACCGCATCCTGCAATCGCAGGGCTTTGGCTCGCGCAAGTATTGCCGCGAACTGATCGAGGACGGCGAAGTGGCCGTCAACGGCGAAGTGGTCGACAACTATCGCGCCACGCCTGATACCGACAAGCTCATGCTGACGCTGTTCGATGAGCAGTGGGAGTACCGCGAGCACGTCTATATCGCGCTCAACAAGCCGCCCAATTTCGAATGCTCGCGCAAGCCCAGCCACCATCCCGGCGTGCTGACCATCCTGCCGGAGCAGTTCACCTGGCGCGACGTGCAACCGGTCGGCCGGCTGGACCACGACACCACGGGGCTGCTGCTGATGTCGGACGACGGCAGCTTCATCCACGCGCAGTCCTCGCCCAAGCGCCATGTGCCCAAGGTCTATGCGGCCACCACCGCCGAGCCGGTGACCGAAGCGCTGATCGCGCAACTGAAGGCTGGCGTGCAACTGCACGACGAACCGGCGCCGCTGGCGGCGTCGCGCTGCAGCCAGCTGGGCGAACATTTGCTGGAGATCGTGCTGGAGCAGGGGAAGTATCACCAGGTCAAACGCATGCTGGCTGCGGCCGGCAACCATTGCAGTGCCTTGCGCCGGACCGCCATCGGCGGTTTGCAGCTGGATGCGCTGGCGCTGGAAGAGGGGGAGTGGTGCTACCTCGATGCGGCGCAAATGGCGCTGCTGGTGCCGGAGCAGGGTTGAGGATTCACTGAATTGACGACTGGCCGCCCAACGGCGGCGGTGTTTCAGCTGACTTGTCGCTCCTGCTTTTGCAGGAGGCGACAGAAGCTGGCTGGCAGACAACTCAATGCCGGATATCTCCCACCTCGGCACTTACATCGCTGGCGAACAGCAGGGCGCAGTCCACCGCGTCGAACTCGTAGTGCTGGCCGCAGAAATCGCAGTCGATGGCGAGCTTGTCCATTTGCGTCAGCGCGTCCTCGACTTCTTCCCGGCCCAGCATCTTGAGCATGTTGCCGACCTTCTCGCGTGAGCAGGAGCAGTGGAAGTGCGGATGCACGGGGTCGAACACGCGGATGGTCTCTTCCCAGAACAGGCGGTGCATCAGGGTGCTGATGTCGGTGGACAGCAGTTCCTCGCGGCGCAGGGTGTTGCCCAGCATGACAAAGTGGTTCCAGGTGTCCAGCTCGCTGCCTTCGGCCTTGGCGGTCGGCGCGTTGATGCCGCCTTCGCTGGGCAGCTTTTGCAGCAGCATGCCGCGCGATACCTTGCCGTCGGCGGCCAGCCACAGCTTGGTGTCCAATTGCTCGGAACGCAGCATGTAGTTTTCAATGACGGTGGCCACATTGTCGCCGTCCAGCGGCACGATGCCCTGGTAGGGTTGCTGGCCGGGCAGTTTGTCCTTGGGGTCGAGCGTGATCACGAAGCGGCCGTGGCCTGTCGCATTCACCAGTTCGGTCAGCGTGGCTTCGTCGGCGATGGCCGCGTCATCGGCCAGTTTGGCGGTAGCGCGCAACTGCAGCTCGGAGTCGCACTCCACCACCAGCAGCTTGATCGGGCCGTCGCCGTGGATCTGCATGACGATCATGCCGTTGAACTTGAGGTTGGCCGACAGCAGGGCCGATGCCGCCAGCATTTCGCCCAGCAGCGTCTTGACCGCGGCCGGATAGTCGCGGCGGGCCTGCACCTGTTGCCAGGTGTCGGAAATTTCGACCAGCTCGCCGCGCACGGGAGCGTTGTCGACCAGGAATTTTTGCAGCGTGTCTTTCATTCTTTCTTTCCAGGCAGCGCGCCGGCGCTGCCTTGTCAATGCCAGTCCAGGCGTGCTCAGGCGATGCGCTTGAGCTTGGCCTTGAACTGCTGCGCGCGCTCGACGTAGCTGTCGGTGCCGGCGTGCATGCGCGCGATATCTTCTTCGGAGAGCTGGCGCACGGCCTTAGCCGGGGCGCCGATGATCAGCGAGTTGTCGGGGAATTCCTTGCCTTCCGTCACCAGCGCGCCGGCGCCGACCAGGCAGTTCTTGCCGATCTTGGCGCCGTTGAGCACCACGGCCTGGATGCCGATCAGGGCGCCTTCACCGATGGTGCAGCCGTGCAGCATGGCCTGGTGGCCGACGGTGACATTCTTGCCGATCACCATCGGATAACCGATGTCGGTATGCAGCACCGCGCCTTCTTGCACGTTGCTGTTTTCGCCGATGGTGATCAGTTCGTTGTCGCCGCGGATGGCGACGTTGAACCAGACGCTGGAATGCGCTTCCATCTTCACCTTGCCGACCACGGTCGAGGTGTCAGCCACGAAGGCGGTTTCGTGGATGTCGGGAATTTCTTGCTCTAATTGATAGATTGCCATAATAAAATCGTCTCCTCGTGTTGAACCCGCCTTTTTTGCCGCTTGCGCCTATATGGTGGCGAAGCTGGCGTCATCAACCGCATATTTTACCGTCCCTTGAAAGAAGCATCCTTGGATCACGCCTTGCCCTCACTTGAAATCCTTTCATTCAACGGCCTGCGCGTCGGCGCTTTGGTTTGCCTGAAAGAAACCCGGCCGGAAGCCAAATGCGCAGCAGTCAATGCCTTGCATGCGGTCTGGCATGATGGGGGATTGGCGCTGGAGCAGCAGGAGGATCTGGCTGCCAGCGACGCCGGCGATGGCATTCCGGGCCGTCCAGGCAAGCCGGAACTGGTGTCGCCGTTGCAAGTGAAGTCGCGCTCGATGCGCACGCCCGAGGGGCGGGCGGCGTTGATCCACGCGTTGGCGCATATCGAATTCAACGCGATCAACCTGGCGCTGGATGCGGTCTGGCGTTTCGCCGATATGCCGCGCCAATTTTATGTTGATTGGCTGCAGGTGGCGGCGGAAGAGGCCTACCATTTCTCGCTGTTAGCCCAGCATTTGGAGACGCTGGGCTATGCCTACGGCGATTTCACGGCGCATAACAGCCTGTGGGATATGGCTGAAAAGACCCAGTCCGACGTGCTGGCCCGCATCGCCCTGGTGCCGCGCACGCTGGAAGCGCGCGGTTTGGATGCGGCACCGCCGGTGCGCGCCAAATTGGCCCAGGCGGGCGACCAGGCGGCGGCTGAGATCCTCGACATCATCCTGCGCGACGAGGTGGGGCACGTGCTGATCGGCAACCGCTGGTTTGCCTGGCTGTGCGAGCAGCGCGGGCTGGATCCGGTGCCCACTTTTGCCGAATTGTCGATTCGCTACAAGGCGCCGCCGTTGCGTGGGCCGTTTAACCTGGAGGCAAGGAAGGCTGCTGGTTTTTCGGACGAGGAATTGTTGATGTTTAAAGATATGGCGGGCTGATGAGATTGAATTGCGCCGAGTGCTTTGTAAAAAAAGCATGTTTTTGTATCGGAACTTGTTTTCATCGGCTGGCAATGCGATAACAGCCATGCTATTACTGCCGGGTTCTGATCCATCGAGGGATCTTATTTCAGGAAAGGGTGACACTATGAAGACGATGTCCAAACTGTTGTTCGGCCTGGCGGCGGCAGGTGCCGCCGTTGCCTTGCTGGCCGCATGCCAGAAGAAGGATGAGGCCGGTCCGGCGGAAGCGCTGGGCAAGAAGATCGACGGCGCCGTGCAGGAAGCCGGCAAGCAGATCGACCAGGCGACCGACAAGACCAAGGAGCAGTCCTCGGATGCCAGCAGCAAGTTGGGCGAGGCGATGGACCAGGCCAAGGAAGATGCCAAGTCCGCCTATGAAAAGACCAAGGAAGGCGCCAAGGAACTGACGCAAAAGGCCGGTGAGAAGGTGGCGGAGGCTGGCCAGAAGATCCAGGATGCGGCCAAGAAGTAATCCGTTTTCAGTTTGATAAGGCCGTAAAAAACAGAAGCCTCCGTATGGAGGCTTTTTCATTTGCCGGCTCGAGGCCTTAGTCCTGCGCGCTGTGGATTTCTTCGATCACCATTTGTTGTATCGACGGCTCCAGCGCCAGCGCGACATGGCCGATGCCCGGCATGGCGATATTGCGGGCTCCCGCCAGGTGGGCCGAGCTTTGCGGCGAGATGATGTTGTCATGATGCGAATAAATGGAAACGATGGCGCTTAACGCATCGGCCTCTTCGGTCGCGGCCAGTTTTTGCAGCCATTCGCTGCTGCGGCCCTCTTCGTAGCGTCCCAGCCAGTTCATCTCGCCGCAGTTGATGCCGATGCCGAAGTTGGCGATGGCGGTTCCATGATGCGGCGTGCCCAGCGTGACTACCTTGGCGATATGCGTGGTGCCGTGGTCGCGCAGGTAGGCGCGTGCCGCCAGGCCGCCCATGCTATGGGCGACGATGACGATCTTCTTTTGTCCGGTCTCGGCCTGCACGCGCCTGACGGCGGCGTCGACCAGCGGCGCATAGCCGTCGATGCTGCCGAATACCGGCTCCATGTCCAGCGCGTAATGGGTGATGTGGGCTTCGCGCAGGGCCAGGCTCATCCATCGCCAGTAGCCGCTGTTGCAGCCGTAGCCGTGGATCAGCAGTACCGGCAGGGAGGTGGTGTCGGGATAGGTGAACTGGTCGAAGCGCAGGAAAGGCATCGCCCATGAGGAACACAGCATGGTGGCGCGGTATTCGCGCAGGAACAGCTTGCCGATTTGCAGCCAGGTGATTTCGATGGGAGTCGACGTGCGGCCGCGGTAGGGCCAGGTCAGGAAGAAGCTGTTGGCGGTGACCTGCGCGCGCAGCAGCAGCACGATGCCGATGCCGCCGAGTGCCGCCAGCGCAATGGGCCAGTCGAAATGCCGCAACAGAAAGTAGAACAGAACCGCGATAGCAAGCTGGATCAGGAGCAGGGTTCTGGAAATGCGGGAAATCATGCGTGGCTGGGTCCGATGCGGTCAGGGGAGCGGATATGCCGGAGGCACGTGTTTGCGCAGAGCATAGCAGAGCCCCGTGTCGGATCCATGACGCTATGTCGGCTGGAATTCCCTATGTGCTTTTCGGATCGGCGGCGCCGGTGGCGGCCTTGGGCTTGGCGGTCGGGGTAGAGTTGACCAGCCGCGTGCCGACGATCCTGTCATGCAGGAACTGGCGCTGCGGATCGAGGTAGATCGTCAGGGCCCATAGCAGCAGATTGCCGGCCGGGATCAGCACCAGCATCCAATGCCGGTCGCTCATGGTCGATGCCAACGCCAGGCCGGGCAGCACCCACAGCCAGGCCAGCAGGAAACGAAAGGTAGCGCGCCAGATGCCGACCGGTCGGCCCGAGAGGTCCACCAGCTTGAAGCGCCAGGTCTTCATTGCCAGGGTTTGTCCGCCATGGAGCCAGAACCAGATGAAATAGGTAGCCAGCACCAGGAATAGCCAGGCTTCCAGCGCATGGCGCAGATAGAGCGCGTGGCGCTGTTGCAGCAAGGTCGAGAACAGCCAGCCCGAAATAAACAGGACGCCGAACAGCAGCATGGATTCGTAGAGCATGCTGCTGAGGCGGCGGCGCAGCGAAGGCGTGGTCATGTCCTGCATGGTGTCTCGGTATTGAAATTTATTGATGTGCGCAACAGGCGATAGCGACCCTGTGGCGGCCATGGTGTCATGGATGGTAATGCAATCGACGGGACTTGCCTACAAGCAGGCTTGATTGAAGGCAAGGCGACGATACGTCGCTGCCGTCGAGAAGGCACGTATCGGCATGGCGACGCCATGTGCAGCGGAAGATGTTCGAAGAGGAGGAGGCAAGCGCTGCAGCCAACAGCCCGCAGCGAACGACACGGAAAGCTTAATTGCTCTCGGCAACCGTGGCCGAGGTGGAAACCACGGCACTTGTGACCACGGCAGGAGGAGTTGCTGCTGCCTGTGCCTGAGATTGGGGGATGGCGCCGGGTTGCGGTGTCGCCTGCGAGCCAGGGGCCAGCGCTGGCGCTGCGGCCGGCGGCAGCGGACGGTCCAGTGCCTCTGCCGGCAACTGGATGGTGGGGGCTGCGTTACCTGGCGCGGAAGGCAGCTTGGCAACTCGCTTGGGCAACTTGGCTTGCGCCAGTTTTTTCTTTTGCTCGACGGAGAGTTGCTGGTATTTATTCCATTGTTCGTTCTTCTCTTCGGCATCCAGCTTTTTGGCGCGGGCATAGTTGGTGCGTGCCGCGCTGCGTTGTGCCGGGGTCAGCTTGACCCAGTCGCGCATGCGATCATGCAGGCGCTGCTGTTCTTCCGGTTTCATCTTGGTGAATTTTTTGCCGATCGCCAGCCATTTTTCTTTCTGGAGGTCGCTCATCTTCACCCATTCGCCGGACAACGGTTCGAGGGCCTGTTGCTGCGGAGCCGACAGGGTTGCCCATGCGAGCTTATTATCGGGTTTCTTGCCTGAGGACTTGGCGCCGGTGCCGGCTTTGGCCGGCGGCGACAAATGTGCGTCCGCGGGTGTTGCTGTCGATGCGTTTGCCTGGGGCGTTGCCGCAGGCGATGCTGCCACCGTTGCAGGCGTGGCAACGGGAGCGTTTTGTGCCGACGTCCACGCGCAGGTCAAGCCACCGGCCAGCACTGCCAGCGCCAGCGCAATGCGCGAGAGGCGATAAGGTGCTTTGGTGATGAGACCGGTGGAGTCGCGCATGGTCATTGGTTCTTTTCTGCCAGGTAGGCGTTGAAGCCGTGATCCAGATAGGCCGACAGCGGAAGTTCGTCCGAGAGGACGGCCGCATCGATCTCGGCCAGGTCGGCCACGCGCTTGGCATTTTCGTGCTGGTAGATACCGGCGAACAGGATGATGCCGGCCAGGAGCGGCACCGCCACGCCCAGGCGGCCAAGCCAGGACGGCTGGCCGGACGACATCGATCCGCCTGCGCCCAGCGCGCCGGCAAATACAGGCTGTTCCACGCGCACGGTGAGGGGCGCTTTTTTCTTGCGTGCGAGCGCCACGCGGCGAGCCGCTGCCAGACTTTGCAGAGTGTCGTCGGACATGTTGTCCAGGTTGGCGTCAAGCGCCATCTTCACCTTATAGGCGAATTGCAGTTCCTTGTTGTTCATAGTGTGATTCCTTTGGCTCTCAGAGCTTGAGCCAGCGCATGGGTTGCGCGAGAGCAATGGGTTTTGACGCTGCCTTCGGAGCAACCCATGGCGGCGGCCGTTTCAGCCACGTCCATGTCCTGCCAGTAACGCATCAGGAACGCTTCCCGTTGACGCGTCGGCAGCTTTTGGATTTCGGCATCGATCAGCGTCAGCGTCTGCTCGCGCTCGACCTTGTCGGCGCTGGATTCGGCGGCTTCCGAACCGTCTTGCGCTTCGAGGCTTTCGAGGACGTCGAAATCCTCCTGCCCAGCGCTGTCGCCACCAAAGCTGGAGAACAGGCTGACCCAGGTATTGCGTACTTTTTCGCGCCGGAAGAAATCGTGGATGGTGTTTTGCAGGATGCGCTGGAACAGCATCGGCAGTTCGTCCACAGGCTTGTCGCCGTATTTCTCGGCGAGCTTGATCATTGCATCTTGAACAATGTCCAACGCAGCTTCGTCTTTGCGTACGGCATACACCGCCTGTTTGAAGGCGCGGCGTTCGACATTTTCAAGAAAATCGGAGAGTTCTTTGTCAGTTGCCATGCAGTACGGTTGCCGAGGGCGGACAGCCGGAAGTTATCGATCGGAAGCAGACCGTGATCCGGCAGGAAAATGCGGGAGGCGCAAGAATTTGTTAAAAAAGCAGACCGAATCCTAGCAAAAATGGCCCTATTTGTCGTGGTGTTTCTCTGCAAATACCTTTGGAGCGCGAGTATTGGAGCAGTTTTCAGAGGATTTCTCTTGACCAAAATGATGCAACGCATTACTGTTTGTCTCCCGCCTCCCACACTTGGGGCGTTTTATGTTCTTTGTCGGTGCTTCACATAAGGTCGTGCCGATTCAAAGACGCGCTTTAATTTAAAGCTTGTTTGTTCTAACCCGTGCCACAAGCGCGAGGGATCAGTAGAAGTCCATCTTGTACCAAGGCTGAACGAGTCGCGTTGAGCGGCATTTCGAACCTCACTACGGTTGGGGCGCAGAAATGGCGTGACCGCACAAAAAAGGGAAGCCAACGGCAAGCAGATGACTGCGATTCCGTCAGGAGAGAACATCCGATCAATTTCCAATGGACCTTGAAAGGAAGCAGTAATGAGTTCTGAGCAGATCTCCGGTGCGGACATACTCGTCCGTTGCCTGGCCGAAGAGGGCGTCGAACACGTGTTCGGCTATCCCGGTGGCGCCGTCCTTTACATCTACGACGCAATTTTCAAGCAAGACAAATTCCAGCACATCCTGGTTCGCCATGAACAGGCTGCGGTGCATGCCGCCGACGCGTATTCGCGCAGTTCGGAAAAGGTGGGCGTCTGTATCGTCACCTCCGGCCCCGGTGTCACCAATGCGGTGACCGGCCTGGCGACCGCGTATATGGATTCGATTCCCATGGTGGTGATCTCCGGCCAGGTGCCGTCGACCGCCATCGGCCAGGATGCTTTCCAGGAGTGCGACACCGTCGGCATCACCCGTCCCTGCGTCAAGCACAACTTCCTGGTGAAGGATGTGAAAGACCTGGCGGAAACGATCAAGAAGGCATTCTTCATTGCCACGACAGGTCGTCCGGGTCCGGTGCTGGTGGACATTCCCAAAGACATCACGATGCATACCTGCGCCTTCGAATATCCGAAGAGCGTCGAGATGCGTTCGTACAAGCCGGTCGACAAGGGCCATTCGGGCCAGATTCGCAAGGCACTGCAGCTGCTGCTGTCGGCCGAGCGCCCGATGATCTACACCGGCGGCGGCATCATCCTGGCCAATGCAGCCCCTGAGCTCAACAAGCTGGTCGACCGCCTGGGTTTCCCCTGTACCAACACGCTGATGGGCCTGGGCGCCTATCGCGCCTCGAGCGACAAGTTCGTCGGCATGCCCGGCATGCACGGCACTTATGAAGCCAACATGGCCATGCAGCACAGCGATGTGCTGATCGCCATCGGCGCACGCTTCGATGACCGCGTGATCGGCAATCCCAAGCACTTCGCATCGAACGCGCGCAAGATCATCCATATCGACATCGACCCATCGTCGATCTCCAAGCGCGTCAAGGTCGACATCCCCATCGTGGGCAACGTCAAGGACGTGCTGCAAGAGCTGCTGGCCCAGCTGGATGCCACGGAAACCAAGCCTAACGGCGCCGCGCTGGATAACTGGTGGAAGCAGATCAACAAGTGGCGCGAGCGCGACTGCCTGAAGTTCGCTTCTTCGGACGAATTCATCAAGCCGCAAGCGGTGGTGCAGAAAGTCTGGGAAGTCACCAAGGGCGACGCCTTCATCACCTCCGACGTCGGCCAGCACCAGATGTGGGCCGCGCAATACTACGGTTTCGACAAGCCGCGCCGCTGGATCAACTCCGGCGGCCTGGGCACCATGGGTGTGGGCCTGCCGTACGCCATGGGCGTGCAGAAGGCCAATCCGGATGCGACCGTCGCCTGCATCACCGGCGAAGCATCGATCCAGATGTGTATCCAGGAGCTGGCGACCTGCAAGCAATATCACCTGACGCCGAAGATCATTCTGCTCAACAACCGCTTCCTGGGCATGGTTCGCCAGTGGCAGCAGATCGACTACGGTTCCCGTTATTCCGAGTCCTACATGGATTCCCTGCCCGATTTCAACAAGCTGGTCGAGTCGTATGGCCACGTCGGCATGAAGATCGAGAAGCCGGGCGACGTTGATGGTGCACTGCGCGAAGCCTTCGCAATGAAAGACAGGCTGGTCTTCATGAACTTCATTACGGATCAAACCGAAAACGTCTGGCCGATGGTCAAGGCGGGCAAGGGCTTGACTGAAATGCTGTTGGGTTCGGAGGATCTTTAATCATGCGCCATATCATTTCTGTACTGCTGGAAAACGAAGCCGGCGCATTGTCCCGTGTCGTGGGCCTGTTCTCCGCACGCGGCTACAACATCGAAACGCTCACCGTTGCACCCACCGAAGACCCGACCCTGTCGCGCATGACCATCGTGACCACCGGTTCGGACGATGTGATCGAACAGATCACCAAACACCTGAACCGCCTGATCGAGGTGGTGAAGGTCGTCGATCTGACGGAAGGCGCGCACATCGAGCGCGAACTGATGCTGATCAAGGTGCGCGCAGTGGGCAAGGAGCGTGAAGAGATGAAACGGACGGCGGATATCTTCCGCGGCCGCATCATCGACGTCACCGAAAAGACCTACACGATCGAGCTGACCGGCAACAAGGGCAAGCTGGACGCCTTCATTGACGCCATGGACCGCACTGCGATCCTGGAAACGGTTCGTACCGGCGGCTCCGGCATCGGCCGCGGCGAACGGATCCTGAAGATCTGAGCGGCCGCAGCGCCAGTACACAAGAGTCATCATTCAAGTTTTGAGTTATTCAGTTATTTAAGAACATAGGAAAAAT
>NZ_LFLT01000060.1 GCF_001189955.1 Herbaspirillum chlorophenolicum
GCATTGCCCTGGCTATACCCCAGATCGACAGCCGTGAAACCATGCAGGGGCACATAGGCGCTGTTGGCACCGTCGGCCTCCACGCAGGCGAATTGCTGCATTGGCGCTTTGCTGCGGTTGCTTCGAAACTTGGCCTTGCGCCGCATCCAGTTGGCGCACTCCCTGGCAACCGCCTTCTGTGTGAGTTGGTTGCGCAATTGGATTTCAAACTCGCTGCCATACAGGCTGCGCTCCCGATCAAGCTTAGGAATATGGAATTCCCTGCGCTCTTTACGGATTTTGTCTGTGACTTCGTCGGCAACAAAAGTGGGAGAGGTGAAGATGAAGTCCAATTCGTCGATCTTTTCCAGTTCGGACTTCAAGGCCTCATAGGCATACATCGAAAAGCACGAGGCTGCGATCTTCAACCGCGCCCCTGGCCGAATGGTTTGCTTGAGGTCATCACCCAGCAAGCGGCTGATGTTGTCGATTAGTTCCATCGTGCTTCCCTTACACTCGCTTGATCCATTTCGCACCTCGCCCCTTGCCAGTCGATTCGATCAATCCCTCTGATTTCATCGCCCGCAACACCAATCGCACCATGTCCCGACTCACACCCGGGCAGGCTTCTTCAATCTCGGAAATCGAAAACGGCAGAGTGCGTCCCAGGACTTCTGCCCGCACCCGGTCACCTTTGCTGCCACGTCCCCGCTCGATGGTGCCGACACGCTCCTCGAACTCGCGGTAGGCCCGTAGTAATGCCCCCCAGAAGTAGTCGAGCCAGGGTTTGACGTCATGCTGCCCCTGATGCCAACCTTGCGAACTAGCTTCCAGAGTCTCGTAATAGCCTTCCTTGGTTTCCTCGAAGATTCGTTCCAAGCTGATGTAGCGGCCCACTGCGTAATCGAAGTGGTAAAGCAACAGCAAGGTCAACAAGCGGGACATACGGCCGTTACCATCCGGGAAGGGATGGATGCACAGGAAGTCGAGCATTGCCAGTGGCACCAGCACCAGCGGGTCGGCCAGGTGCTGATCCAGTGCGGTAACGTAGTACCTAGTCAGATCGGCCATCGCCATCGGCGTCAGGTGCGCAGCAACTGGCTGGAAGCGCAGACGCGAGGTGCCGTCCGGGTAGCGTTCAATGATGTCGTTGTTGGTGGCTTTCCAGCGCCCGCCAACCTGCGGCATGTAGCGGTACAGCATGGTATGTAATTGGAGCACCACACCTTCATTGAAAGGCATGTGCACGGCGGACTCGTGGATCAACGCCAAGGCGTCGCGGTAGCCGGCGATCTCCTGTTCGGAACGGCTCTTCGGTGTCGCATTGCGGATGACCAGGGACTTCAGCCGTGAGGGAGCCACGACAACGCCTTCCAGGCGGTTGGACGACTCTGTGGATTCGACTACCGCGATCTGGCGTAGGCCTTTTAGGGCTTCAGGCGACTGTGCGGCATAGAGCTGCTGCTTACCCCGATACTCGCCCAGTGAGCGCAACGTGGCAGCCTGGGTGCCATCGAAGCGAAGTGCAGCAAGGTACTCGGTTGTGAGCGAGTGCATGAAAATGTAATCCCAGGCCATCTAAATGGGGGAAATGATAGCCTTTAAATGGGGCAGTGTGTCGCAGAATACCTCATTTTATCGTTTAGCTACCCCATTTCCTGAACGTATGGCCGGCCGTGAGAGGTCGGCATGGCTGACCAGGAGTGGAACGGAGGACATATGAATCTCAAAGAAAATAGGCAATAAAAACGAAACTACCCTATTTATTCCATTGATTACCCTATTCCCTGCATCCAACCTTCGGCAAAAGCAAATATCCACCAAGAGCTACCAAACACCCCTGCGTTTCAAAAAATCGTCAAACGTTGAGCAGACGTTAACAAAACCCTTTAGGCCGCAGCATCCCCTTATTTTCCGGCGCATGAAAAATGCGGACTCCCCTTTCGAAAAGGCCGCATCCTCACCACACTCCCACAGGCGGCATAGCGCCTGCGGGGAAATACGCTGTTACTGCTTGGCGGCTGTGCTGCCCGCATCCGCCGTCTGCTTCGGCAGATCCTTGCGCACCTTGGCGACATCGCTTGCGCTCACGGCGCCGGCGTTGTTACCCCAGCTGCTGCGGATGAAGGTGACGATTTCCGCCACTTCCTGGTCCGACAGACGGCTGCCGAAAGCCGGCATCGCAAACTGCGTGGGCGCCTTGTGGGTCCATGGCATCTCTCCCCCCGCCAGCACAATCTTGATCAGCGAGGCCGGGTTGCTGGCGTTCACCGTCGCACTTTGCGCCAGGGTCGGGAAGGTTTCCGTCCAGCCCTTGCCGCTGCTGCGGTGGCAAGCGGCGCAGTTGTTGAGGAAACCCATCGCGCCAGGGCTCTGGTCGGATCCCTTGCGCAACGCCTGGTGCGTCTTGTCGTCATACGCCAGCGGCGCCACGCCATCCTTGACCGGCTTAAGCGACTTGAGGTACTTGGCCATCGCCGTCAAGTCTTCGTCGGTCATGTACTGCGTGCTGTTGGCGACCACGTCGGCCATGCCGCCGAAAGCCGCGGAGTGGCTGTTGCGGCCGGTCTTCAGGAATACGGCGATGTCTTGCTCGCTCCAGCTGCCCAGGCCGTCGCGCGCGTCGCCGCGCAGGTTGTTGGCCAGATAGCCCTCAACCACGCCGCCCGACAGGAACTGCGTGCTGTCGTCGGTCAGCGCCTTCTCCTGCATGCCGATGCCGCGCGGTGTGTGGCAGGCGCCGCAGTGGCCCAGGCCTTCGACCAGGTACTTGCCACGCACAATCGGGCTGTTGTCGTCAGCGCCATCCGCTACGACGTTCGGTGCGAACACCTTGCGCCAGATCGACAGCGGCCAGCGCATCGACAACGGCCAGACGATATCGACGCCGCGGTTGGGCGTCGGATCGGCCTGCACGCCGTTCATGAAGTAGGCATACAGCGCCTTGACATCGGCCGGCTTGACCTTGGCGTAGGACGGATACGGCATGGCCGGATACAGCGACGCGCCATCCTTGCGGATGCCGTGGCGCAGGGCCTTGTCGAAATCGTCCTCGGTGTAGCTGCCGATGCCGTGGTCCTTGTCGGGCGTGATGTTGGACGAGTACACGGTGCCGATCGGCGTCGCCATCGGCAAGCCGCCGGCGAAGGGCTTGCCGCCCTTTGCGGTGTGGCAGGCCACACAGTCGCCGGCCTTGGCCAGGTACTCGCCGCGCTTGACCAACTGCTGGTCTACCGGAGCGTTTTGTGCCGAGGCTGCAGCCGTGGACAGCGTCATGACTGCCGCGCAGGCGGCGATGAAATAGTGCTTGATCATGGTCGTTATCCTTATGCCTGAACCAGCGGACCTGGGTTTTTCAGATACTGCTCACGGATGGCCTTGGCGGAGTAGTACGCCAGCGCCGTGACCAGGCCGGTCGGGTTGTAGCCCATGTTCTGCGGGAACGCCGAAGCGCCGTAGACGAACACGTTGGGGACATCCCAGCTTTGCAGATACTTGTTGACCACGCTGTTCTTGGGCGTAGTGCCCATGATTGCGCCGCCGGTCAGGTGGGTTGACTGGTACGCACGGGTGTCCCATGACGAGCCGGTCTTGCGTACGGCCTTGACGACCTTCTCCGGGTTCATCGCCTGGCCGACCTTTTCCATCTGGTCGGCGATATAGGTCAGCATCTTGCCTTCGTTTTCCTTCCAGTTCAGCGTCATGCGCAAGAGCGGCTGGCCATTGGCGTCCTTGTAGGTCGGATCCAGCGACAGGTAGCAATCGCGGTAAGCCATCACCGAACCGGACATGCCGATGGTAAGGGTGCGCTGGTAGGCGTCCTGCACGCTGCCCTTCCATTCCGAACCCCAGTTGGGCACCTTCTCTCCCGGCATGGTGCCGGTCTGCTTGATCGGACGGCCGCCGTAGCGCACGTGACGGATCGAAGCGCCGCCGATGAAGCCCAGCGGACCGTGGTCGAACTGGTCGGCGTTCAGGTCATCCATGCCGACGCCGCCGGCGCCGGTGCCGATGAACGGGTTGAACTGGGTGCCCTTGGGCATGACCACGTTGATGCCGCCGTTGTACTGGTAGGCGAAGTTCTTGCCCACCACGCCTTCGCCGGTAACCGGGTCATACGGCTTGCCGATGCCCGACAGCAGCAGCAGGCGCACGTTGTGCGTCTGGAATGCGGTCAACAGCACCAGGTCGGCCGGCTGCTCGACCTCGCGGCCTTGCGAGTCGATATAGGTGACGCCGGTAGCGCGCTTGCCGGAAGCATCCAGGTTGACCTTGATCACCTGTGCCTTGGTGCGCAGCTCGAAGTTCTTCCTCTTCAGCAGCACCGGCAGGATGGTGGTCTGCGGCGAGGCCTTGGAGTACATATAGCAACCGTAGTTTTCGCAGAAGCCGCAATAGTTGCAGGGGCCGATGCGTACGCCATAGGGGTTGGTGAACGGTTCGGAGGCGTTGGCCGCGGGCGCCGGGTAAGGATGGTAGCCGACATCGCGCATGGCCTTCTCGACCAGCGATGCACTGTATTGATATTGCAGCGGCTTGGTCGGGAATTCGTCGCTGCGCGCGCCTTCCAGCGGGTTGCCGCCTTCGACGATCTTGCCGTTGATGTTACCGGCCTTGCCGGACACGGCCATCACTTTTTCCGAGAAGTCGTAGAACGGCTCCAGTTCCTTGTAGGTGACGCCATGGTCCTGGATGGTCATGTCTTCAGGGATGAATTTCTTGCCGTACTTCTGTTCGTGGTGGCTGCGCATTTCCAGCTCTTCCGGCAGGTTGCGGTACATCATGCCGTTCCAGTGGAAACCGGCGCCGCCGACGCCGTCGCCCAGCAGGAAGGAGCCGTGCTGGCGATACGGCACAGCCACGTCGGCAACCCCGTGGCGGATGGTCACGGTCTCGCGCGAGAGATCCTGGAACAGCGCGCCGCGCACCGAATACTTGAGCTCGTCGACCGCCTTCGGATAGGGGGTATCGGTATTGGTGTCGCGCATGTCGCCGCGTTCCAGCGCCAGCACGTTCAGACCGGCTTCGGTCAGTTCCATCCCCATGATGGAGCCGGTCCAGCCCAAGCCCACCATCACCACATCTACTTTGTCTTTTTTGATAGCCATGATCAGCCCTTTTCTCCCAGAATCGACACAGGGCCGTATGGATATTTCACGTTGTACTGGTCGACCCAATCCAGATAATCGGCGCGTGCGCCGGGGAAGCCGACCATCTTCCAGCCGCCCATCTTCTGGTTGCCGCCATACATCGGATCGGCGAAATAGCCTTCCTTGGTGTTACCCAGCATGAAGCTGAAGAAGGTCTTGGCCGGGACGGTATCGAAGTGGATCTTGCCGCCTTCCATGTCCTTGAGCACTTCGACCTGCAGCTTCTTGTCCAGCTCGGCAAACACCTTGCCGTGGGTCTTGGTGCACCAGTCATTGGCGGCAGCGATGCCCTGGCGATAGATATCGCGCGGCACCAGCGAGAGCTGGTAACCCAATTCGGGCGCCTGGTCGGTATGGAACGGGCCTTGCATGTACCACAGCTTGCCTGCGCCATAGGGCGTTTCCATCTGGCGGTCGATGAATTCGGGCACGCCGGTTTCGAGCGCGCCGGCGCCGTACTGGTCGGAAGGAATCAGGTGGTCGACCGCGGCATTGATGAATGCCCATTCGGCCGCGTTGAAGTAGGTCGGGGTATAAGCGCGCGGCTTGCCCGGTTCGGAGTTGTCGGCGATGGCCGGCTGGCTGACTGCGACTGCGGTGGCGCCACCTAGCGTACTCGCTGCTGGGACGATCGCCAGTACCTGACGCAGGAAGCGCCGCCTCTGCTCTTTATCTTGTGACATGACTTTCCTTTGGACTGTGGTTTGAGGAGAGAAGTACTACCGGGCACTCTTCCATTTGCAAACGTCGGAATGAACACGTCCCGGCGGCTGCGAATGGCAGTTGCCTCTTGTAGCGCCACGGCTCGGGCCGGCAAAGCCGGAGCGATGGCGCTGTTTGGTTTGCGATCGTGGTATCGCGCGAAAAGCTGTGCACTTGGCTTGCTGGTTTCGTCATGAAAACAACTGGCTGAAAAAGCAGGGAAACCGGTTACGTATGTCGAACCGGTTTCAACATCGATACTTTTAAGCGAACAACTCGCCGAAGAAACTCTTCAGCGCCACCGAGGCACGCTCGGCGGTCTGGCGGTGATAAAAGAAACCCGGATTGTTGGCATCCGGGTCGGTGAATGAATGGCCGGCCTGGCCATAATTGACCAGTTGCCAGTCGATCTTGGCGGCGCTCATCTCATCGATGAAGCCATTGACCTGTTCACGCGGGACGGAGGGGTCCTGCACGCCGTGCAGCACCAGCACCGCGCCCTTGATCTTGCTGGCGTCGGGCGCCGGGGTCTCCAAGGCGCCATGCAGCGACACGGTGCCGCGCACGTCGGCGCCGGAGCGCGCCAGTTCCAGCGCCGCGGTACCGCCGAAGCAGAAACCGCAGGCGCCGAACTTACCGGCGGCGATCTTGATTTTCTGTTGATTGCGGAAGACATCCAGCGCAGCGTTCATGCGCTCGCGCAGTTCGGCACGATCCTTCTTGAGCGGGATGATGGCCGCCAATGCCTCGTCGGGATTGGCCGGCCGCACATTCTTGCCGTAGACATCGGCCACGAACACGGCATGGGCCGCACCGATCGTGGCGGCTGCGATTTCCAGCGCCTGCTGGCGCACACCGAAATAATTGGGCACAGCCAGCACGCCCGTGGCGGGAGGTGCGGCCTTGTTGAAGAGGAGGATACTTTCGTATTCGACGCCATCGGTCGAATGGGGAATCACTTCGATAGCGAGGTCGGCAACGGCAATACCGAATTTCTCGGCAATTGCGGCTGCATTCCAGGACTGGGGCATGCTGTAGCTCCTTTGATGGCAGTGGCCGGCGGCATGGCCGCGGCGCGGAGGAAACTTATTGATTTATTGGCGCGGCAACAAGCACAAAAGATACAAATTCTCTTGCGCATTGCTTGCTATGTTCGCACAAACAATGCAACTCTGCAGGAGGTCATACCAGTTGTCGCAAAGAAAATGCGATAACCATCCATACATTCCTCCTACATCTCCCTGCCGGCAAAGGCGTTCGCCCGTTTTTTTACTGCGAGCAACAAATACCGGCCATCACTACAGATCCTGACCACACTTTCGGTCATCTGCCCCGTCTTTGTCAAACGGATCAAACCCTGAACAATCCGCGCACCTTCCCGCAGGAGTCCAGCGAGCGCAGACGTTCCAGCCAGCCGCCGGCCTGCACCAGGCCGGCGAAACGCAGGCAACCCCGGAATTTGGCATCGACCTCCTCCGCACTCAGCGGATAACGCGCGGCGCCACGCGCAAAATCGCGGAAGGCCTGCACTATCCTGCCGTCGCGCAATGCGATGCTGACTTGCGCCCCCTCCGGCGCAGCCGCCCGGTGGCCCGGATCTTCCCAGTACGCGCCGCTCGTCATGCCGACCTTTGCCATCAATTCCCGCAGGCGCGGGGCTGCCAGCGCCGGAGCCGAGAGATGCTCCAGCCCGACCGTGCCATGCAACAGCGAAACAGCCACCGCGAACGGCATGCTGAACTGCGCCTGCTGCGGGGTGGCCGGGTCATCATGGATCAGGTTGGCGATGACGATGGGCGGCACGTCGCAGGTAATTGCCGCAATCTCGCCGGCATCGATCGCATGCGCCTGCACCAGCGCCATGACCGCATCGACCGCCGCATGCGAAGACAGGCAGACCGGGATGCGCTTGATGTCCACGCCGGGACTTTGCAGCGCCCAGCGCGTCCCCAGCATCTCAACAGCCTGCGCATCCCAACGGCCGCCATTGAACAGCCGCGCGAAACCGTTGCGATGCTCAATGGCATCGATGGGGCCGCTGGCGCCGAGCTGCGCCATGAAAACGGCAGTCACGCCGGCCTCCGCCGCGCGCCCGGCCAGGAATGCCTTGGCATCGGTGCCGAAACAAGCCTTGATGCCGGCCGCCCCGGTCACCGCCAGCCCCAGTGCCGCTGCGGTTTGACGTTCATCCAGCCGAAGCAGCCGCGCCGCGGCCGCGCACGCCCCCACCGGCCCCAGCACGCCGGTCGTCCACCAGCCCTGGTCGTACAGCACATTGGCGCTGGCCAGGCCCAGCGCATATTCGCACTCGGCGCCGGCCACGAAGGCGCCCACCAGTTCGCTGCCATCGGCATCGGCATGCTGGGCCGCCGCCAGCGCGGCCGGGGCGATCACTGCCGAGCCGTGTACGAAACCGGCATAACAGTTATCGTCGAAATCCAGCGCATGGGCCGCCACGCCGTTGGCAAAGGCAGCATGCCTGGCATCGGCCTGCACATCCGTGCCGATAACGCTGCACATGCCATCGGCGCCGCCCATGCCGGCCAGCGCACGCGCATGGCCCGCAACCCTGGTGGCCGAACCGGCGGCGATCACGCCGATGGTATCGATCAGGCAATGTTGTGCGACGCTACGAATCCCGGCAGGAATGTCGCCATCGTCAAGCTGCACGATCCACCGGCTCATTGCCGTGATCGCACTGCGTTCTGTTCCCTGCCCTGTTTTTTCCTTCACGGATGCTCCTCCTGAAATAAAAACGGCCGGCCCCGTCGGCGGCCGGCCGTTGTGCATCACGGACGCATGTTCAGTCCGGCAATTGGCCGGCCGGTGCGCCCAGCCAGGTCTGCGAGAACTTGTCGATGGTACCGTCGGCACGCGCTTCGCGGATGATCATATTGATCTTCGCCAGCAAGGTCGATTCGCCCTTGGGCATGGCGACATAGCATGGCGCGTTAGCCAGGATCACCTTCAGCTCCATGTCGAGCGAAGGGTTCATCTTTTGCAGCGCGGCGGCGACCGTGGTTCCCGTAGCGAACATCTGGGTCTGTCCGGCCAGGAAGGAAGACAGCGTCGAGTTGTTGTCTTCGAAGCGCTTGACCACCGCGCCCGGCGCCATCTGTTCCAGCTCCTGGTCTTGCATCGAACCGCGGGTGACCGAGATGGTCTTACCGTTGAGTTCGGCGAAGCTGCTGGCCTTCACACTCTTGCTGCCGAACACCGCGTCGAAGAACGGCGCATAGGCGATGCTGAAATCGACCACCTTGGCGCGCTCGGCAGTCTTGCCCAGCGAAGAGATGGTGATGTCGGCCTTGTTGGTTTGCAGGTAGGCGATGCGATTGGGCGCCGTCACCGGAACCAGGTTGACCTTGACGCCCAGTTTCTTGCCGATCAGGTTGGCCATGTCGATGTCATAGCCGCGCGGCTGCATGTCGGTGCTGACCGAACCGTAGGGAGGGTAGTCGGTGGGTACGGCCACGCGTATCGACTTGCGCGACATGATGGTCTGGTACAGGTCATCGGCCAGGGCGTTGGCCGACGAGAGGCAGGCGGCTGCCGCGGTGAGGCCGATCAGGGCGAGTAGCGGGCGGCGTTTCATGGGTGGTCCTTTCTGAAGATATGGCTCAATGCGAGGTACGCGGTGCAAGGCGTACCGGCGTGTTTCGAGAAATCCCGGCGCCTGTTGCGGCGCCATTTTTGTCAGCCGCATGTCTCGTGCATGCGCCGCTCCGGTAAATCTGTATTGGTCGATGCCGCGAGGCGGCCTTCATGCCACCTTTATGCGCCGCGCTTGGCGCGCGTTCCCGTCGCAGCTTTGCCGGACGCATTAGCGCGCGGCTCCAGCGCCGGTGCGGCGTCAGCCTGCATGCCCCACCATTCCCCCACGCCCCACAGTTTCTTTTCCGTGTCGGCGATCTGCGATTTGATGTTGATCCGGGAAGTGGCCGCCATCAGCGCCACCAGGATTTCCGCCACCAGGAAGGCCGGCAGCAGCGTGTCGAAAAACGAAGGCCCCTTGTTGGGCACCAGGATGCTTTCGGTGGCGATGCGCGCCAGCGGCGAACTGGCGCTGTCGGTGATCACCACCAGTTTGACCCCAGCCTTTTCCAGATGCGTGGCAATCGACATGGCGCGGCGCGAGTGCGGCGCCATGCTGCAGATCAACGCCACATCGCGCGACGAAGGCTGGTGCATGATCTTCATGATCCCGCTCTCGCCGGCGCCATCCACCAGCGTGACGTTGCGCGCGAAGTATTCGCATACGTGGGCAAACTGGAAAGCCACCGGGAAGGAACCGCGCAAGCCGAGGCAAAAGATCTCGCGCGCGGACGACAGCAGCTTGGCTGCGCGCACGATGGACGACATGGTTTCGCCGGTACACAGCGACTGGATCTGGGCCGTGGCGTTATGGGCCAGGTCCATCGCCAGGGCTGCTTCACCGATGCGCTGGTTCAGCTCGACCAGCCCCTGGGCGCGCACGCCGAACTCATTGCCGCGGGCACGCAGGCTGCTCTTGAAGACATCGCGGATGGCGTCATAGCCGTCCAGCCCCAGCGCCTTGGCAAAACGCGTCATGGTCGACGGCGGCACTTCGGCCAGCCGCGCCTGTTCGCGCATGGACAACACCGCCACTTCGTGCGGATTGTCCAGCACGAAGGCCGCTACCTGGCGTGCCTGGCGCGGCAGGCTGTCGAAGCGTTCCTTGATGAGGGCGGTCAGCGATGGCTGGTTCACGATATGTTGGCGGCTGGCTGGATGATGCCAACGGTTGAGCAACATATGTGCCAATCGATCCGGCAAACGGTTCGAACGAACCATTTCCATGGATGCGAAACATTCCCTGCGATCCGCCTGCGTGAGCGATTGTCTGGCTAACTCACCCAACCCTTTCGGCACAAACGGTGCAAAAACGGCCGGTGCGATGTTTCATCGCCGGCATGCCAACGCCAAGCCGGCATGGCCTGGCGCCGGGAAAACGCCCCAGCATGGTTAGCCGCGCTGCCGGGTGCGCCCCATTTTGGCGTGTGCAGGGAGGAACGGATTACTCGGCAGCAATGCCGCCTGCAGGGCGCGCGTGGAATTCCTTGAGGATGGCAAGGAACAGGTCGGCGCGATGGGTGGACGGACGAACCGGATCGGTCACCGCGCAGATGGTGTGGTGGAAGGTCGGGCTGCCCCGGCGTGCGCGCAACGCGTAGCGCTTGCCGATCAGTTGCACATAGTGCGTAGGGAGCAAGCCGACATAGTCGCCGGTCGCCACCAGCAGCGCGATGGCCTCCAGCCCGCCGGCATCGGGCCCGCGCACGTAGCCGCCCCCTGCCAGCACCGCTTCCACATAAGGATGCGAGCGATGCACCAGCGGCAACTCCCTGGCGGCGCCGCGCCCGGACTTGCCTTCCCGTCCCTCTTTGCGAATGGCGCCGTAGATGCGGTGGCTTTCGGCGAACAGCGGCAGGTAATCGAATTCATCGTCGCCGGGGTAACGTCCGCGGATGGCGATGTCGACGCGATGCTCGCGCAGTGCCTGGTTGAGTTCAGGGAAAGTCATCACCTCGATGCGCGGCTGCACGTTGGGCGCACGCCGCTTGAGCATGGCGATCGCCTGCGGCAGCTTGCAGTCCGGATGGCCCAGCGCATGCTCGACCACGCCCAACGCCAGCGGTCCTGACAGCACGCCATGCACGGCATCGATCTCGGGCCGGATGCGCTCCAGCGAGCGCAGCGCGCTGGTGGCCAGCTTGACCGCCACCTCGCCCTCCGGCGTCAGCCTGAAACCGGCCGGGCCGCGCTCGCACAGGCGCACGCCGAGACGCTCCTCGACCTCGCGCACGTGGCGGCTGATGGAGGCCTTGGACATATGCAGCAACTTTTCAGCCGCAGAGAAACCGCCCGCCTCGGCAACGTTGCAGAACACCCGCAGCGAACGCAAATCGCGCTCATCCAGATCGAGTCGGAGCATGGGCTTGGCTTTTCACAAAGTCTCGAAAAATGGAACTATACCTCCAAAAGAATCATTTTTTATTCGCCATCGCAATCGCTACAGTGCATTCGAAACGGCACGCTGCAACGCCCGCCTTCCTCGATTTCCCTGCAAGGATGCCAGCCATGGAACAACTCACCATCCCGCCGCGAACCGGCCACAAGACCCTGCTTTACTCGGAACCGGTCACCGACTTCACCGATCTGAAGTGCGATATCGCCGTGCTGGGCATGCCCTTCGGCGCCGCCTACAGCCCGCGCCAGTACAGCAACGACCAGACCAATGCGCCGCAGGCGCTGCGCGACCTGAGCGACCGCATGGTGCGCCACCCCACGCATTACGACTTCGACATCGACGGCCCGCTGCTGCAGGAACGCGACGACATCCGCTTCGTCGACTGCGGCGACGTCATGCCCGACCTGAACGATCCCGAAGCGCACAAGCGCCGCGCCGAAACCGCCATCCGCAAGATCGTGCGCGGCGGCGGCATGCCCATCGTGCTGGGCGGCGACCACGGCATCACCAACCCGGTGCTGCGCGGCTTCGATGAAGTCGGCCCGGTGACGCTGGTGCACATCGATGCCCACCTGGACTGGCGCGATGAAGTCAACGGCGTGCGCGACGGCCTTTCCAGCGTGATCCGCCGCGCCTCCGAACTGCCATTCATCAAGCACATCGTGCAGATCGGCCTGCGTGCGCAAGGCAGCGGCCGGCCGGCCGACTACCGCGCCGCCAGGGAATGGGGCTCCGACCTGGTCAGCGCCTACGAATTGCACGACATCGGCATGGACGCGGTGCTGGCGCGCATTCCCGACGGCGGCAACTACTACCTGACCATCGACGCCGATGGCCTCGATTGCGCCATCATGCCGGCCGTGGACGGCCCGGCGCCCGGCGGCGTGACCTTCCTGCAGGCACGCAAGCTGATCCACGGCCTGGTCAAGAAGGGCCGCGTCGTGGGTATGGATATCGTCGAGATCCAGCCAGCCAAGGACAACGCCAGCAAGATCAGCTGCGTGACCGCCGGCCGCCTGATCGTGAACCTCATCGGCGCTTCCATCCGCGCCGGATATTTCGACAAGAAGTAACCCCTCCTCCACTCACCCACGGGACCAGACATGGCACACACGCGTATCCGCAAGTTCAACACCAAGGAAACCTATCCGGAACAGAAGATCGACAACGACCTCTGCCAGGCCGTCGTCGCGCGCGGCACCACGGTGTTCCTGCGCGGCCAGATCGGCCAGGACCTGGATACCTCCGAGAGCGTCTGCATCGGCGACGTCAAGGGCCAGACCGAACAGGCGATGAAGAATATCGACATGCTGCTCAAGGAAGCCGGCAGCAAGCTGGAGCACATCTGCAAGGTCACCATCTACATCTCCGACCCGCGCTTTCGCGAAGACGTCTACGTGGTGGTCGGCAAGTGGCTGAAAGGGGTGTTCCCGGTCTCGACCGGCATCGTGGTAACCGCCTTCGCCCGGCCGGAATACCTGGTGGAAGTCGATGCCACGGCAGTGATCCCGGATTAAGCAAACATGGCAACGGCACAGCAACGGCCAAGGCTCTCCGCCAGCGGCGGGATGAATGCAATTTCATCCGCCGGCTTCGGCTTGCCGCGTTCGTTCATCGTGCAGGCATTGCGCCGCGAGCTGATCAGGATAAGTGGCCTGGCCGATGACTGCTGCACCGCGATGCGGGCCGGAGAAGCAGGCAATTTCCTTGCGCTGGATGGGCAGCCGGACTACAACGCTCCGGATTTCGCTCTGCGGCTGTCGTTTCCGGATGCCCATGGCCGTCGCATGCAAAGGCTGGTGGAGTTTGAAGTCGACATCCTGATGCAGCAGTACCGCGTGCACCTCGGCCCGCGCAGTTTCAACATCGCTTTCCTGCCCGCGCTGGACCAGGCCGCCCTGGCCGCCGCCGCACGGGCAGTCATGCAGGAAGCCCTGTCACCCGCGGGCACAGGGCCGATCCTCGCATAACCGTCTCTGGTAAGTCGCTGTACTTCAGGCCGCATCGGTGATGCGGCCTTTTTTTGCGCACATGCAACATCAAAAGGGATTGTCTGAACGCCCGCGAAGCGGACGCCTCGCGGAAAAAAGAGAAGCGCCGCTGCCGGCCACAGCGTCACTTTTCGCGCTTATCCGGGTCCATCGGGGAAAGGCCGGAGTACAGGCTGCAGGATTGCGGCTGGCCGCGGTGCGAGCCGGTAGTGAGGTCGCCCGAATCGTTCAGGTAATCGACCAGCTTGCGATAGAGCTTTGCGAAGTATTTCATGATACGCCCCCATTCTCGGCACTTGGATTGCTACGAACACCGCCTGATCTTCGCTGGACAGGCTGCGACGATACCGTCGCCCTCTTTAAAATTATTTATATCATTTATTCTATGCCTCGACATCACGTCCGTCCACCAGGAAATTCCCCAGAAACGCTCCACTGTTGCCATAAACCCTCATTTCCTGCCTACCAGGAAAGCCCCGCGTAGCGCGGCTCACGCCTGGTTCGGCGAGTCGGCCGCGCCGGAATGCGCCAGCAGCCAGTGGCGGAAAGCCAGCATCGCAGGCGTCTCCTGCTTCGATTTCAGGCGTGTCAGCCAATAGGCGCCGGCGCCGATAGACGTTTCAAACGGACAGACCAGCCTGCCCTGTTGCAATTCCCGCTCAAACATGAGGATCGGCAACAAGGCCACGCCCGCCTGCTGCGCAGCCGCCTCGGCCATGGTCAGCGAAGAGTCGAAGACGAAGCCGCGTATCGCTGGGCATACAGCGCCTGCTGCGGCGAACCACTCGCTCCATTCATCGCTGCGGTAAGAGCGCAGCAGGGTTTCTCCCGCCAAATCGGCGGGACGCCGCAGGCGGGCGGCGATCTCGGGAGAACACATCGGCGTCAGCGGCGCACTGAACAAACGTTCAGCATCGGTCCCGTGCCAAGCACCATCGCCAAAGCGGATCGCGTAATCCAGGCCTTCGCCGGCGAGGTCGACGCGGTTATTGTTGGTCAGCAGCCGCAGGTCGACAAAGGGATAGGTCTGCTGGAATTCGCGCAGGCGCGGCATCAGCCAACCGACTGCAAAGGTGCCGACCACCCCCAGCGTCAGCACTTCGCGCTTGCGGCCGTTCTCGAACTGCGCCAGCACGGTGCCGATGCGGCCGAAGGATTCCGCCAGCACCGGCAACAGCGCCAGCCCCTCGTCAGTCAGCGCAAGGCCGCGCGGCAAGCGGCGAAACAGCGCGACCCCAAGGCGCTCCTCCAGGTTCTTGACCTGCATGCTGACCGCGGTCTGGGTCACGTTCAGCTCATCGGCGGCGCGTGTGAAACTCAGCTGGCGGGCCGAGGCTTCGAAGGCGCGCAAAGCATTCAGGGGCAAATACATGATGTCTCCATGACCAAGTTTTTCTAATGCCTAATGCCAATTATCGTGAATTGTGGGCCTTCACACCACTACCTATCATCTTGGCTCGCACATCAACAATAGCAAGGAGAACTCATGCTGGACAGACGTAATTTCCTGACACTGGCAGGCCTGGCGGCAAGCGGCTGGCTAACTGATGCCCTGGCGGCACAAGGATCGAACGCAAGTAAACCTGATGGATCGGGCACATTCGTCCAGAAAATGGCGAAGCTGGAAAGCGGCGTCGGCGGCCGCCTCGGGGTCTCCATCCTGGACACCGCCAAAGGCCGCCAATGGGGCTACCGCGCCGACGAGCGCTTCCCGATGTGCAGCACCTTCAAGTTCCTGGCCACGGCTGCGGTCTTGAAGCGCGTCGACCAGGGCGAGGAGCGCCTGGAACGCCGCATCGTCTACACCAAAAAATCCCTGGTGCCCTACTCGCCCACCACCGGCAAGCACACCGGCGGCAACGGCTTATCGATGTCCCAATTATGCGAAGCGGCCATGACGCTCTCCGACAACACTGCCGCCAACCTGATGCTGGAAAGCCTGGGCGGCCCGGCCGGCCTGACCGCTTTCATCCGCTCGCTGGGCGACGACATGACCCGGCTGGACCGCAACGAGCCCACGCTCAACGAATCCCTCCCCGGCGATCCGCGCGACACCACGACACCGGCGGCAATGGTTGCCGACCTGCGCAAGATCGTGCTGGGCAACGCCCTCAACCCGGCCTCGCGCACGCTGATCACGCAATGGCTGCTGGACAACCAGACCGGCACAAAACGTGTCCGGGCGGGATTGCCCAAAGGCTGGAAGGTAGGCGACAAGACCGGCACCGGAAGCCACGGCAGCACCAATACCGTAGGCGTCGCCTGGACACCGCAGGGTGTGCCGCTGCTGTTCGCGGTTTACCTCACCGAGACCGACGCCGATGAAGCAAAGCGCAACGGCCTCCATGCGGCGGTTGGCAGGCTGATTGCCGAGGAGATGGCCTGAGAACCTGTTCACGATCTCCT
>NZ_LFLT01000061.1 GCF_001189955.1 Herbaspirillum chlorophenolicum
ATATGACTTCAGCGTGGGCGTTTCGCTGTCAAGCAGAAAACCGCAGCCCAGGAATGCCTTCAGCGAGCGCGTGTTGTCTGCATGGATCTTGGCGATGAGCGTCTTGGCCCGCATGTCGAAGAAGGCCAGCTTCATGCCTTCACGGAGGGCACTGGGGCCGAGCTTTCGGCCCCAGTTGTCGCGGTTTCCGATGACCAGGACGATCTCGCAGTCCGGCCCCGTCTTGACGAGGCGGACGAAGCCTACCGGCACATCATGCCGGTCGTAGGCGATGAAGAACCGGCCGCCCTGGTTGAATAGGTGGGTCAGGATTGGCAACTGGACCCGATCGATGACTTGTTCGATGAACCGGGAGACATTACGCGAATCGCTGAGATAGCGAATGACGCTTTCGTCTTCCAGCCAGTCCATCAAATTCAACGCGTTTGCCCGAGTGATCTCCGGGCACAGAGAAATGAAAGGCTTGCTCATCTTCACCACACTTGGTTGCAAGAATGAAAGCCTTTCATGGCTACGGCATGACGGTTCTTTCGACAAAACGCATATTCTAAAGCAGTGCGCGCGAGCAGGGGAGCTGATGTCCTGAAGCCGCCGTACGTTGCGTGCCGTGGATAGGCATACGCCCTGGCAGGAGCCGTCGCCTCGCCAGGGCAGAACTTATTGGAACAGGCCAGCAGGCCTGAATTGTATGATCGCCGCCTTGAAAAAGAGCGAAAAAATCCGTGCGTCAGGATTTAGTCAGATTCGTTACAGCTTCGCGCCCTAGCATCCGTCCCAATCATTAAAAACAAACTGGAGACTTGCATGAGCAATCCTGCCCATGGTGCGCCGGCCATCGATCCGTCCCGGCCGCTGCTGGAAATCGAGAACGTTACCCTGCAATACAAGACCAGCGATTCGCTGGTCACCGCGACCCAGCAGGTCAGCTTCAACGTCCATCCGTCCGACCGCTACATCCTGCTCGGCCCCTCGGGCTGCGGCAAGTCGACGCTGCTGAAGGCCATCGGCGGCTACCTGCAGCCGACCGGCGGCGCCATCCGCCTGAAGGGGCGTGAAGTGCACGAGCCGGGCCCGGACCGCATGATGGTGTTCCAGGAGTTCGACCAGTTGCTGCCCTGGAAGACCGTGCGCCAGAACGTCGAATTCGCGCTCAACGCCAGCGGCCGCCTGCATGGCAAGGAAGCCGCCGAGCGCGCGGCGTATTACATCGAGAAGGTGGGCCTGGCCAAGTTCATCGACAGCTATCCGCACATGCTCTCGGGCGGCATGAAGCAGCGCGTATCGATCGCGCGCGGCATGGCCATGGAGCCGGACGTGCTGCTGATGGACGAACCGTTCGCCGCGCTGGACGCGCTCACGCGCCGCAAGATGCAGGACGAGCTGCTGCGCCTGTGGGACGACACCCGCTTCACCGTGCTGTTCGTGACGCACTCGATCGAAGAGGCGATCCGCATCGGTACCCGCATCCTGCTGCTCACGCCGCACCCCGGGCAGGTGCGCGCCGAATTGAACAGCATCGCCCCGGAACAGATGGGCACCGCGGCCCAGGCCGAGCTCGAAACCCGCATCAACGACATGCTGTTCGCCCATCACTGATACAGGCGACAACCAGGAGACACGCATGAACAACAATACCTTGCCCTTCGTCCGCCCGGAAATCGTGGTGGAACCCAACCGCAATGCCACCGCTGAAGTGCAGCGCCCGTTGTCGGCCTTTGAATCGCTCTATCGCCTGGGCTGGCTGCGCAAGACGGTGATCCTGCTGGTGCTGGCGGTGATCTGGGAAATCTACGGCCGCTGGCTGAACAACGCGCTGCTGTTCCCCAGCTTCAGCGAGACCCTGGAGGCCTTCTTGCACGGCCTGTCCAGCGGCGTGCTGCTGGAGCGCGCCGCTGTATCGATGCAGACGCTGCTGGTGGGTTACGGCCTGGGCATCCTGCTGGCAGGCCTGCTGACCACGGTGGCGATCAGCTCGCGCATCGGCAACGACTTGCTGGAGACGCTCACTTCCATGTTCAACCCGCTGCCGGCGATCGCCTTGCTGCCGCTGGCGCTGATCTGGTTCGGCCTGGGTACCGGCAGCATCATCTTCGTGCTGGTGCATTCGGTGCTGTGGGCCGTGGCGCTCAATACCCACGGCGGCTTCCGCGCGGTTTCCAATACCTTGCGCATGGTGGGGCAGAACTATGGCCTGCGCCGTTTCTCGCTGGTCAGGTCCATCCTGATCCCGGCTGCCTTCCCGAGCATCCTGACCGGCCTCAAGGTCGGCTGGGCCTTCGCCTGGCGCACGCTGATCGCGGCCGAGCTGGTATTCGGCGTGTCTTCCGGCTCTGGTGGTCTGGGCTGGTACATCTTCGAAAACCGTAACCAGCTGGAAACCGCCAATGTGTTCTCGGGCCTGTTCTTCGTGATCATGATCGGCCTGGTGGTAGAGAACCTGATCTTCGCCCAGATCGAAAAGCGCACCATCCGCCGCTGGGGCATGCAGCACTGAGTACTGAACAGACCGACAGATGTTTGCGATACCGATAAACTTCCAATAATGAAGGAGACGACAATGAACCGCCGCATTTTTTCCCGCATGATGATCGCCGCCACGCTGGCGTTGTCCGCCACGGCCGTTACCGGCACTGCCCGTGCCGAAGCGACCGAGGTGCGTATTTCGCACGGCTACGGCCTGCTGTACCTGCCGCTGATGGTGATCCGCGACCAGGGCCTGGTCGAGAAGCATGCCAAGGCGCTTGGCCTGGGCGATGTGAAGACCAAGTGGGTGCTGCTCGACGGCGGCAATGTGATCAACGACGCCATGCTGGCCGGCAACCTGGACATCGCCGGCACCGGCGCGCCCGGTTTCGTGACGCTGTGGTCCAAGGCGCACGGCATCCCGCGTTCGGAAGTGGTCGGGCTGGGAGCGTTGTCCACTTCGCCGCTGTGGTTGAACACCAATAACCCCAACGTCAAGTCCCTGAAGGATTTCACCTCCAAGGACAAGATCGCCATCCCGGGCATCAAGACTTCGCTGTCGGCGGTGCTGCTGCAGATGGCCTCGGCCAAGACCTTCGGCATCGGGAACTACGCCAAGATGGATCCGCTGACCGTCGGCCTGTCGCACCCGGAAGCCATGGGCGCGCTGCTGTCGGGCAAGACCGAAATCACGGCCCACTTCACCTCGCCGCCGTTTTCCTACCAGGAAGCCAAGGATCCGCGCATCAGCCGCGTGCTGAACACCTCCGATGTGCTGGGCCACATCACCATGGACGTGGTATTCGGGCTGAAGTCTTTCACCGAGAAGAATCCCAAGCTGACGCAAGCCTTCATGGCCGCGCAGGAAGAGGCTAACGCCTACATCGCCAAGAACCGCAAGGGCGCGGCCGAGACCTTCTTACGCGTGTCCAAGATGAAGCTGCCGCAGGAGGAAGTAGAGCAGATGCTGGCCGATCCCGGCACCGAGTTCTCGACCACGCCGGTGGACATCATGCAATACGTGCTGTTCATGAGCAAAGCCGGCACCATCAAGACCAAGCCGGCAGTGTGGAACGAGCTGTTCGTGCCGGCATTCAAGGATCGTAAAGGCAGTTGATTGCCAGTTTGCCGTTCAGGCGCATCAACAAAAAGGCTTCCGGATGGAAGCCTTTTTTTATGGGCAATTGGGGGCGGCGATGCAGAGAGCCCGCCATAACGGCAGCGCCGCCTTTGCCGGAGACATCGGAATGATGTTGCCAGGAAATGTGCAGGTGCAGCTTGTCCGCGGATATTTTTCGGTGCTATTCTCTGCTGCGCGCAAACGTTTGCGCATCCAGTAACGGTACTCAACATCGTTGAAAAACCGATAACACCAGAACATGGAGACATCAATGAAAAAACTGACCCGCCGCCAATTCGCGCTCGCCGCATTGCTCGCCTGCTCGGTGCTGCCCGCTTCCGTCATGGCGCAGACTCCGGCCAAACCCAAGGTCGCGCTGGTGATGAAATCGCTGGCCAATGAATTCTTCCTGAACATGGAAAACGGCGCGCGCGAGCACCAGAAGGCGCACGCCAGCCAGTACGACCTGATCGCCAACGGCATCAAGGACGAGCAGGACACCGCCAACCAGATCAAGATCGTCGAGCAGATGATCGTCTCCAAGGTCAGCGCGCTAGTGATCGCGCCAGCCGACTCCAAAGCCCTGGTGCCGGTGGTGAAGAAGGCGATCGACGCCGGCATCATCGTGGTCAACATCGACAACAAGCTCGATGACGCGGCGCTCAAGGAGAAGGGCATCAGCGTACCTTTCGTCGGCCCGGATAACCGCAAGGGCGCCAAGCTGGCCGGCGACTACCTCGGCAAGCAACTGCACAAGGGTGACAAGGTCGCCATCATCGAAGGCGTATCGACCACCGTCAACGCGCAGCAGCGCACGCTGGGCTTCCAGGATGCGATGAAGGAAGTCGGCGCCAACGTCGTGACCGTGCAGTCGGGCCAGTGGGAAATCGACCAGGGCAACAAGGTGGCTGCCGCCATCCTCAACGCCCACCCTGACATCAAGGCCATCCTGGCCGGCAACGACAACATGGCGCTGGGCGCGGTGGCCGCAATCCGCGCCTCCGGCAAGACCGGTAAGGTGCTGCTGGTGGGCTACGACAACATCAACGCCATCAAGCCGATGCTGAAGGACGGCCGCGTGCTGGCGACCGTTGACCAGTTTGCCTCGCAGCAGGCCGTGAACGGCATCGAAATCGCCCTGAAGGCGGTGACCGAGAAAAAATCGCAGAGCAGCCTGGGCGGCATCGTCGAGACCAAGGTTTCGCTGATCACCAAGTAAGCAGCCTTGCTTTGACTTGCGGATGGCCTGTACCCGAGTTGCTGTGCAGGTCATCCGTCATGCGCCAACCAGTGCTAACGCCTCTATGCTGCCAACCGACTCTCCATCCCAATCCGCTTCCTTGCTGACCCTGTCGGGCATCGGCAAGCGCTACGCCGCGCCGGTGCTCGACGGCATCGACCTGCAACTGCGCGCCGGCCAGGTATTGGCGCTGACCGGCGAAAACGGCGCCGGCAAGAGCACCTTGTCCAAGATCGTGTGCGGCCTGGTGGATGCCAGCGCCGGGCAGATGTACCTGGACGGCCAGCCCTACGCGCCGGCCTCGCGCACCGAGGCCGAGGCACTGGGCATCCGCATGGTGATGCAGGAGCTCAACCTCATCCCCACGCTCACCATTGCCGAAAACCTGTTCCTGGAAAAGCTGCCGCAGCGCTTCGGCTGGATCAACCGCAAGCAACTGGCCGCTGCCGCAAAAGTGCAGATGGAGGTAGTTGGCCTAGGCGAACTCGACCCGTGGACGCCGGTGGGTGAACTGGGCCTGGGCCACCAGCAGATGGTGGAAATCGCGCGCAACCTGATCGGCAGCTGCCGCTGCCTGGTGCTGGACGAGCCCACCGCGATGCTGACCAACCGCGAGGTAGAACTGCTGTTCTCGCGCATCGAAAAGCTGCGCGCCGAGGGCGTGGCCATCATTTATATTTCGCACCGGCTGGAAGAACTCAAGCGCATCGCCGACCGCATCGTGGTGCTGCGCGACGGCCGCCTGGTATGCGACGAAGACATCACCCGCCACAGCACCGAGCAACTGGTGCAGATGATGGCCGGTGAATTGACCAAGGTCGATCTCGATACCGGGCACCGCCGCATCGGCGCGCCGCTGCTCAAGGTGCGCGGGCTGGGCCGCAGCGGTGCGGTACAGCCGGCCAGCTTCGACCTGCACGGCGGCGAGATTCTCGGCGTGGCCGGCCTGATCGGCTCCGGCCGCACCGAGCTGCTGCGCCTGATCTTCGGCGCCGACCGTGCCGACAGCGGCGAGGTCTTCATCGGCGATGCCACCCGCGCGGCCGACCTGCGCAGCCCCAAGCATGCGGTCAGGGCCGGTATCGCCATGGTCACCGAAGACCGCAAGGGCCAGGGCTTGCTGCTACCGCAATCGATCAGCATCAACACCTCGCTGGCCGACCTGGGCCGCGTCAGCCGCGCCGGCGTGCTCGACCATGAAGCCGAAGACAGCGCGGCGCGCGACTTCGTCGGCAAGCTGAGGATCCGCTCCAGCCATGTCGGCCAGGCGGCCGGCGAGCTGTCCGGCGGCAACCAGCAGAAAGTGGTGATCGCGCGCTGGTTGTACCGCGATTGCCCGGTGATGCTGTTCGACGAGCCCACCCGCGGCATCGACATCGGCGCCAAGGCCGACATCTACAAGCTGTTCGCCGAACTGTCGGGGCAGGGCAAGGGCTTGCTGGTGGTTTCCAGCGACCTGCGCGAGCTGATGCAGATTTGCGACCGCATCGCCGTCATGAGCGCCGGCCGCATCGTCGAGACCTTTGCCCGTGCCGATTGGTCGCAGGAACGTATCCTGGCCGCCGCCTTTAGCGGTTACGTGAGCCGGCAGGAAGCCGGCGCCGCCGAACCGGCCAGCAATACTGTCTGAGGCCGCAGGCCTCCCTTTACCCAGCAAAGAACACACAGAGAACTACAACATGTCGACTTCGTCCACCCGCCACCAGGCCGTCCTGGCAGGCTTCAAGAACTACACCGGGCTGGTCATCGCGCTGCTGGCGATGTGCGCGATGTTTGCCTTCCTGAGCGAGAACTTCCTGTCCGCCGCCACCTTCATCACGTTGTCCAACGACATTCCGCCGCTGGTGGTGATGGCGGTGGGCATGACCTTTATCCTGATCATCGGCGGCATCGACCTGTCGGTCGGCTCGGTGATGGCGCTGGCGGCCTCGATGTTGTCCATGGCCATGGTGCGCTGGGGCTGGCCGCTGTATGCCGCTGCCTCTTTGGGAGTGGTGGTGGCCGCCATCTGCGGCACGGTGACCGGGATGATCTCGGTGCACTGGCGCATCCCGTCCTTCATCGTTTCGCTGGGCGTGCTGGAAATCGCCCGGGGGCTGGCCTACCAGGTCACCAATTCGCGCACCGAATACATCGGCAGCGCGGTCGACGTGGTCAGCTCGCCCATCCTGCTGGGCATGTCGCCGGCCTTCCTGTCGGCTATCGCCATCGTGGTGGCGGCGCATCTGGTGCTGACCCGCACCGTGCTGGGCCGCTACTGGATCGGCATCGGCACCAACCAGGAGGCAGTGCGGCTGTCGGGCGTGAACCCCAATCCCAGCAAGGTGCTGGCTTTCGCCCTGATGGGCGCATTCGCAGGCATCGCCGCGCTGTTCCAGGTCTCGCGCCTGGAGGCGGCCGATCCCAACGGCGGCGTCGGCATGGAGCTGCAGGTCATCGCGGCGGTGGTGATCGGCGGCACCAGCCTGATGGGCGGGCGCGGCTCCATCATCAGCACCTTCATCGGCGTGCTGATCATCTCGGTGCTGGAGGCCGGACTGGCGCAGATCGGCGTTTCCGAGCCGATGAAGCGTATCATCACGGGCGCAGTCATCGTCGCAGCGGTGATCCTCGACACCTATCGCCGCCGCGGCGAGCGGCACGGCCGCTAAGCGCCGGGCATCTACATTTTTTATGGCAACCATCAAGGACGTCGCACGGCTGGCCGGGGTGTCCTTCACCACGGTTTCGCACGTGCTCAATGAGACGCGGCCGGTCAGCGCCGAGGCGCGCCAGCGCGTGCTGAGCGCGGTCGAAGAGCTGGCCTACGTGCCCAGCGCGCTGGCGCGCTCGCTCAAGAGCAAGGTCACCGGCAGTATCGGCCTGATCATCCCCAACAACACCAACCCGTATTTCTCCGAGCTGGCACGCGGCATCGAGGACTTTTGCTATGGCGCCGGCTACAGCGTCATCCTGTGCAACTCCGATGACGACGCCGACAAGCAGAACGACTATCTGCAGGTGCTGCTGACCAAGCGCTGCGACGGCCTGATCATCGCCACCCTGACGCAGACCGACCACGCGCTGCTGGGCCGCCTGAAGATTCCCACCGTGCTGCTGGACCGCGCGCCCAAGGAACTGATGATCGACCTGGTCAGCACCGACAACGTGCAGGGCGGCCAACTGGCGGCACAGCACCTGATGGCCATGCAGCGCCAGCGCCTGGCTTGCATCGCCGGGCCGCGCGGGCTGGCGCTGTCGGATGAACGCGTCGGCGGCTTTCGCAGCTGCATTGAACAGCAGGGTGCCCGGCTGGCATCGTCGGCCGTGCTGCACGCCGACTTCACCAGCACCGGCGGCTACCGCGCGGCGATGCAGCTGCTGCAGGCGCAGCCGGCGCCGGACGCCATCTTTTGCTGCAACGACCTGATGGCCATCGGCGTGCTGCGCGCGGCCGGCGAGCTTGGCATCGCCGTGCCGGGAGCGCTGTCGGTGGTCGGCTTCGACGACATCGAACTGGCCCAGTTCGTGCACCCGCCGCTGACCACGGTGGCGCAGAACACGCGCCAGCTCGGCAACCTGACCGCGCAATGCCTGCTGGAGCGGATTGCCGATCCCAAACGACCTATCCGGCGCGAAACGGTTGCGCCGCAATTGCAGATCCGGGGCTCGACGGCTCCACTTTTGAAAGTCTAGAAACACCATGATTGTCATTATCGGCAGCATCAACATGGACCTGGTCTTGCGCGTACCGCGCATGCCCATTCCCGGAGAAACCCTGGCCGGCGGCAAGTTCATGACCATCCCCGGCGGCAAGGGCGCGAACCAGGCCGTGGCCTGTGCGCGCCTGTGCCAGGACGGCACGCCGGTAGCCATGGTCGCCTGCCTGGGCAGCGATGCGTTCGGCGGCCAGATGCGCGCCTCGATTGTCGCCAACGGCATCGACGACCGCTACATCGCCGACATCGCCGATGAAGCCACCGGCATCGCCTCCATCCTGGTCGACGACCAGGCGCAGAACAGCATCGTACTGGCCGCCGGCGCCAACGCGCGACTGGGCGTCGCCCAGCTGGAGCGGGCACGCGAACTGATCGCCTCGGCCTCCATCGTGCTGCTGCAACTGGAAGTGCCGATGCCGGTCGTCACGTACGCCATCGACATGGCGCACGCGCTGGGCAAAACCGTGGTGCTCAATCCCGCACCGGCGCAAGCCTTGCCGGCAGGGATGCTGGAGAAGATCGACTACCTCATCCTGAATGAGATTGAGGCGGCGATGCTGGCGGAAGAAGAGTCCGACGACATCCCCATGCTGGTGGCGAAGCTGCGTTCGCGCGGCGCCCGCAACGTGGTGGTGACATTGGGAGAGAAGGGCGTATACGGCTACTTCGAACAGGCCGGCGCGCGCCATCTGGATGCACAGAAGGTCAAGGCGGTCGACACTACCGCCGCCGGCGACACCTTTATCGGCGGTTTCATCGCCGCGCTCGATGCAGGCCGCGATGAATTCACCGCCATCGTTTACGGCCAGGCCGCTGCTGCCATCAGCGTCACGCGCACCGGCGCACAGATATCAATCCCGATGCGCGACGAAGTGCTCCTGTAACCTGCCGAACCGCCAAGGAAAATCATGAAGAAAACGCCCCTGCTCAACGCCGCCATCTCGCAAGTGATCGCTTGCATGGGCCATGGCGACACGCTTGTCATCGGCGATGCCGGTCTGCCGGCGCCCGCCGGCGTACCGGTGATCGACCTGGCGCTGACGCCGGGCATTCCAGGTTTCATGGATACGCTCAAGGTGATCTTGACCGAACTGCAGGTTGAGCACCATGTGCTGGCGCAGGAACTAGCCCAGCGTAGCCCGGCGCTGAATGCGCAGATCGAGGCATTGGCGCTGCCGGGGAGGCAGTTGCTGCCGCATGATCAATTCAAGCAGCATACCCGCCAGGCGCGGGCCTTCATCCGGACCGGCGAATGCACGCCTTACGCCAACATCATCCTGTCCTCGGGCGTGGTGTTTTGAGTCGCGGTCAGCGCGTCGCTGACCGCTGCTGATCAGAACGCGTCGCCCGGCACCCGTACCCAGCCTTCCATCAGTACGCGCGCGCTGCGGCTCATGATGGCCTTGGTTACGACCCACTGGCCGTTTTCCAGTTTGGCTTCAGCACCCACCCGCAGCGTGCCGGACGGATGGCCGAAGCGCACGTTGTTGCGTTCACCGCCGCCTGCAGCCAGGTTCACCAGCGTGCCGGGAATCGCCGCCGCGGTGCCGATGGCAACCGCAGCCGTACCCATCATCGCGTGGTGCAGCTTGCCCATCGACATGGCGCGCACCAGCACGTCGGCGTCCTTGGTGGTGACGGGCTTGCCGCTGGACGAGATGTAATCCTTGGGCTTGGCCACAAAGGCCACCTTGGGCGTGTGCTGGCGCGTGGCAGCTTCTTCCACCTTGGCAATCAGGCCCATGCGGATCGCGCCGTGCGCACGGATGGTCTCAAAGCGCGTCAGCGCGGCCGGGTCGCTGTTGATGGCGTCCTGCAGTTCGGTGCCGGTGTAGCCGATGTCTTCGGCATTGAGGAAGATAGTGGGGATGCCGGCATTGATCATGGTGGCCTGGAAGCTGCCGATGCCCGGTACTTCCAGCGTGTCGACCACGTTCCCGGTAGGGAACATGGCGCCGCCGGCGCCGTCTTCATCGGCCGCCGGGTCCATGAATTCCAGCTGTACTTCGGCCGCCGGGAAGGTCACGCCATCCAGCTCGAAGTCGCCGGTCTCCTGTACCTGGCCGTTGGTGATGGGGACGTGGGCGACGATGGTCTTGGCGATATTGGCCTGCCAGATGCGTACCACGGCGATGCCATTCTGCGGCACCTTGTCGGCCGCGACCAGGCCGGCGGCGATGGCAAACGGGCCGACCGCAGCCGACAGGTTGCCGCAGTTGCCGCTCCAGTCCACGAAGTCCTTGTCAATTGAGACCTGGCCGAACAGGTAGTCGACGTCGTGGCCGGGGCGCGTGCTTTTGGAGATGATCACCGTCTTGCTGGTGCTGGAGGTGGCGGCGCCCATGCCGTCGATCTGCTTGCCGTAGGGATCGGGGCTGCCGATCACGCGCTGCAGCAGCTTGTCGCGCGCGCGGCCGGGCACGCGCGCGGCTTCGGGCAGGTCGTCCAGCTTGAAAAATACGCCCTTGCTGGTGCCGCCGCGCAGGTAGGTGGCGGGGATGCGGATTTGGGGGACTTGGCTCATGTCATGCTTCCTTGTTGCGGAGTCAGACCGACTTGCGGCCGTTCTTGCCTTCATTGGTCGAGGCTTCCAGGAAATCCTGCGCAAAGCGCTGCAGCACGCCGCCAGCCTCATAGATCGAGACTTCCTCGGCGGTATCCAGGCGGCAGGTCACCGGCACGTCGACGCGTTCGCCGTTCTTGCGGTGGATCACCAGCGTCAGGTCGGCGCGCGGGCGGCGCTCGCCGATGACGTCATAGGTCTCGGTGCCATCGATGGCGTAGGTGTTGCGGTTCTCGCCCGGCTTGAACTCCAGCGGCAATACGCCCATGCCGATCAGGTTGGTGCGGTGGATGCGCTCGAAGCCCTCGGCTGCAATGGCTTCCACGCCGGCCAGGCGCACGCCCTTGGCGGCCCAGTCGCGCGAGGAGCCCTGGCCGTAGTCGGCGCCGGCGATGATGATCAGCGGCTGCTTGCGCTCCATGTAGGCTTCGATGGTTTCCCACATGCGCATCACTTTACCCTCGGGTTCCAGGCGCGCCAGCGAACCTTGCTTCACGCTGCCGTCTTCCTTTTTCACCATCTCGTTGAACAGCTTCGGATTGGCGAAGGTGGCGCGCTGTGCGGTCAGGTGGTCGCCGCGGTGGGTGGCGTAGGAGTTGAAGTCTTCTTCCGGCAAGCCCATCTTGGCCAGGTATTCGCCGGCGGCGCTGTCGAGCAGGATGGCGTTGGACGGCGACAGGTGGTCGGTAGTGATGTTGTCGCCCAGCACCGCCAGCGGACGCATGCCGCGCAGCGTGCGCTCGCCGGCCAGCGCGCCTTCCCAGTAGGGCGGACGGCGGATGTAGGTGCTTTGCGCGCGCCAGTCGTACAACGGGCTGACCTTGGTGCCGCGGTCGACGCGGGCGGCGAACATCGGCGTGTAGACGTTGCGGAACTGCTGCGGCTTGACGGCGGCCTTGACCACTTCGTCGATCTCCTCGTCGGACGGCCAGATGTCTTTGAGGCGGATCTCACGGCCATCGGCGGTGGTGCCCAGCACATCCTGTTCGATATCGAAGCGGATGGTGCCGGCGATCGCATAGGCCACCACCAGCGGCGGCGAAGCCAGGAAGGCTTGCTTGGCGTAGGGGTGGATACGGCCGTCGAAGTTGCGGTTGCCCGACAGCACGGCGGTCGAGTACAGGTCGCGGTCGATGATTTCCTGCTGGATCTTCGGATCGAGTGCGCCCGACATGCCGTTGCAGGTGGTGCAGGCGAAGGCGACGATGCCGAAGCCCAGCTTTTCCAGGTCGCCGGTCAGGCCGGCTTCGTCCAGATACAGTTCGACTGCCTTCGATCCCGGCGCCAGCGAGCTCTTCACCCAAGGCTTGCGTTGCAGGCCCAGGCGGTTGGCATTGCGCGCCAGCAGCGCGGCGGCGATCACGTTGCGCGGGTTGCTGGTGTTGGTGCAACTGGTGATGGCGGCGATGATGACGGCGCCGTCGGGCATCTTGCCCGGCTCGTTTTCCACCTTGCCGGCAATGCCTTGCGCGGCCAGCTCGGACACCGGCAGGCGCTTGTGCGGATTGCTCGGGCCGGCCAGCGTGCGCACCACGGTCGAGAGGTCGAAGCGCAGCACGCGCTCGTACTCGACGTTCTTCAGGCTGTCGGACCACAGGCCGGTTTGCTTCGCATAGGTTTCCACCAGCTTGACTTGCTCATCTTCGCGGCCGGTCAGCTTCAGGTAGTCGATGGTCTGCTGGTCGATCGAGAACATCGCGGCGGTGGCGCCGTATTCCGGGGCCATGTTGGAGATCGTGGCGCGGTCGCCCAGGGTCAGGCTGGAAGCGCCGTCGCCATAGAACTCCAGATAGGCGCCGACCACCTTCTGCTTGCGCAGGAACTCAGTCAGCGACAGCACGATATCGGTAGCGGTGATGCCGGGCTGGCGGCGGCCGGAGAGTTCGACGCCGATGATGTCGGGCAGGCGCATCCATGAAGCGCGGCCCAGCATCACGTTCTCGGCTTCCAGGCCGCCCACGCCGATGGCGATCACGCCCAGTGCATCCACGTGCGGGGTGTGGCTGTCGGTGCCGACCAGCGTATCGGGGAAGGCCACGCCGTCCTTGGTGTAGATCACCGGCGACATTTTCTCCAGGTTGATCTGGTGCATGATGCCGTTGCCGGGCGGGATCACGTCCACGTTCTCGAAGGCCAGCTTGGTCCAGTCGATGAAGTGGAAGCGGTCTTCGTTGCGGCGGTCTTCGATAGCGCGGTTCTTGGTGAAGGCTTGCGGATCGTCGCCGCCGCATTCCACCGCCAGCGAGTGGTCCACGATCAGTTGCACCGGCACCACCGGATTGACCTTGGCCGGGTCGCCGCCCATGTCGGCGATCGCATCGCGCAGGCCGGCCAGGTCGACCAGCGCGGTCTGGCCCAGGATGTCATGGCACACCACGCGCGCCGGGAACCAGGGGAAATCCAGCTCTCGCTTGCGCTCGATCAGTTGGCGCAGCGAGTCGGTCAGCGTGGCCGGATCGCAGCGGCGCACCAGGTTCTCGGCCAGCACGCGGGACGTGTAGGGCAGGCCGTCCCAGGCGCCGGGCTTGATGGCGTCGACGGCGGCACGGGCGTCGAAATAATCCAGTGTGGTGCCGGGAAGTTGCTTGCGGTATTGAGTGTTCATGGCGGATGGCTCGTGGTTGTCTCGGTCAATGGATGCGTTGGGGATGTCGTTGTCAGGCTTGATCGCGCTGTGCGTTGGCCTGTGCGATCTGGTGTTCGATATTGCGGCGCGAGGCGCCGATGTGCCGGCGCATCAGCAGGTCGGCCAGTTCGCCGTCGCCATCGGCCAGCGCATCGAGGATGCGGTGGTGTTCGGCGAAGGCCTGGCGTGGACGGTTGGGGGTGGCGGAATACTGGATGCGGTACATGCGCGCCAGCTGGTACAGCTCTCCGCACAGGATGCGCGTGAGGATTTCGTTACCGCTGGCCTGGATGATCTTGTAGTGGAAGTCGTAGTCGCCTTCCTGCTGGTAGTAGCCGCGGCCGGCCTGGAAGGCTTCGTCCTTCTCGTGCGTGTCCAGCACGCGGCGCAGTTCGTCGAGTTCGGCGCGGCTCATGCGTTCGGCTGCCAGCCGGCAAGCCATGCCTTCCAGCGACTCGCGGATCTGGAACAGTTCGACCAGCCCTTCAAGGGTCAGCGACACCACGCGGGCGCCGACGTGGGGCACGCGCACCAGCAAGTTCTGGCCTTCCAGGCGATGGATCGCCTCGCGCAGCGGACCACGGCTGATGCCGTAGGTGCGCGCCAGTTCGGGCTCGGAAATCTTGCTGCCGGGGGCGATGTCGCCCTGGACGATGGCGGTCTGGATTTTTCGGAATACATGTTCCGAAAGTGTCTCCCCATCTCGCTCCGAACCCGGCAAAGTGATCAATTCGCTCATGGTGTCGACAATGTTGGCTATTTTCTTTGTTTAATCATAGCACTTTGCGCTAAATGTTTTGCAAGTGTCGACAATTAAATATCGCTAGCCTGGGGCGGTAAAAAAATAGCATGAGTCAATTTGCTTTTCCAATGGGAAAATTTGCCGCAATTTGAGAAAAACGAATTGGCTCTTCAAATTTTTAAAAGAAAATTTCTCTCCATATGAGAAATTAAATCCAAAACTGAGAATTTAAACTTATATTGCTTCCATGGACTCTCCTCAAACCTCGACCATCGTCGACCGTGTACTTCATGTTTTAGCTGGCGTGGCGCGCGCGGGCAAGCCTGTCAGCGCCAAGCAGATCGCCGCGATGGTGCAGCAGCCGGTCAGTACCGTCTATCGCCACCTGGCGTCGCTCAAGAAGTGGGGCTTGTTGCAGGAGCATATGAATTCCGGCACCTTCGAACCCGGTCCGACCGGGGTGCAGCTGGCTTGGGGCTTCGACCAGAATTCCAACCTGGTCAGCCAAAGCCGCGAAGAGATCAGCGCACTGGTCGCGCGCAGCGGCGAGAGCGTGGGCCTCCTGGTCTATATCAATGGCGAGATGGTCTGCATCGCCATGGAAGAGAGCACCCAGCCGCTGCGCTGTTCCTTCACCAAGGGCCGCGCCCATACACTGCACAAAGGCGCGTCGGCCAAGAGCCTGCTGGCGTTCATGCCGCGCAAGCTGCAGCAAAAGCTGCTGGCCGACCAGCTGGGCGACAAGCAGGAAGAGGTGGCCGCACTGGAAGCGCAGCTTGAAGACATCCGTCGCCGTGGCTATTCCATCAGTGAGAGCGAGGTCGATCTGGGCGTTTGGGGCGTCTCGGTGCCGATTACGACATCCAACGGCCGCCTGGAAGGCACGATCACGCTGATGGCGCCGGCATTGCGTGTCGGGGCGCGCGAACAGGAACTGATCCGCATGACCGTGGAGGCGGCGCAGCGCATTTGCAATCGTTTTTGAGAGATTCCAGGTTGGGGCCGGCAGGGGTCATGCTTAAAAGGCATGGGTAAGCGGCCAGAGATTTTTGTTGTTGTGATGTCGCCAGGAAATCATCCTGCCGCAGTTCGACCCATTGCTTTTCACTGAGGAAACCATGATGAAACTTTCCAAGCTGCTTTGTGCCTGTACGGCAGTCTTTGCCCTGTTCACTGCGGCCGTTCCTGCGGCCCATGCCGCCGATAACGTGATCCGCGTCGGGACCGATGC
>NZ_LFLT01000062.1 GCF_001189955.1 Herbaspirillum chlorophenolicum
CAAAATGCCTTGTTGCTTTCGGCCGGGTTCGATGTCATCCAAGGCTATCTGCATGGACGCCCGTTGCCGCCTGCGGAAATCGAAAGCCGCTGGTTTGCGGAAGGGGAAAAAAACGCCGGTTGATGCGAGATGGCGCCCTGCGGCGCTATTATTGGGGGGGATACGCCTGCTCCGCCGGTTGGCGTCGGTACAATGATTGGCCATGCACCAAGCAATTCAGGAGATGACTGCCCTGCGCCTTTCCGTTCGATGTCATCACGGCGGGCACAATCATTAACAAGAAAACATGATCCCTATTCTCCGCTCATCCCGCTCACTGGCGAAAGTCCTGGTTTTTCCGTTCGTAGCCCTCATTACCGTTCTCTCGCTTCTGATCGGTGGGCTCTCCTATTTTGTCGGGAGCCGGGCCGTAGTCTCCGTGGCGGAGCAGATGCTGGACCAGACGGCCAGCCGGGTCGCCCTCACCGTGCAGCACCATATAGACGGAGCCACCAGCGTCCTGGAGTCGGCCTTTCCGCGCGACCTGCCGGCGCCTCCCGATCTCAACAGCAGTCTGGATGCCATACGCGCCCGTTTCTGGAGCGCGACTTCCTTGCATCCCGATCTCAGCAATTACGTCTTTTACGGCAACCGCAACGGCGACTTCGTCGGCCTGTTCCGCTATGCCCCGAAGGATGCCGAACTGCGCGTGAAATATTCCTCGCTCGGCTACCGCAGCGCCTATCGCATGAGCAGCATCAACGGCCTGCTGGGCATGTCCAAGAACGACGAGACCGACTTCGATCCACGCAAGCGGCCCTGGTACCAGACAAGCCAGGATGCCGAGCGCGATACGTGGAGCGACATCTATATCAATTTCTGGGACAAGGATCTGGTGGCAACCCGCTCGCGCCGCGTGTTGAACGCCGAGGGCGAGTTTGAGGGCGTGGTGGGAACCGACGTCTCGCTCAACGCGCTCAATGATTTTGTCCGCAGCTTGCATGTCAGTCCGCGCGGGATTGCCTTCATCATGGAAGCCAACGGCAACCTGATCGCCTCTTCCGACGGACAAAACACGCAAGCCGGCCAGGCTGGACAAATTGGCCGTTTGCGCGCCGACGCCAGCGAGAACTCCATCATCCGCAATGCCTATGGTTCCCTGCAAAAATACCTGAGTGAAGAAGCGGTGCTCGGTAAAGCACACAACACCTTCACCTTCAAGGACAACGATGGCGAACTGATCTACGGCGCTTATTCGTGGGTACGCGACAACGCCGGGCTGTCCTGGGTGACGGTCGTGGCCGTGCCGCGGGGCGACTTCCTCAGCATGCTCGATAAAAACGTGCTCTGGACCATCGCCATTTCCCTGCTTGCCGTGAGCATGGCGCTGGTGCTGGGACTGACCATCGTCCACTGGGTGGTGCGGGATGTGCGCCGGTTGTCGCGCGCGGCCAAGCTGATCGGCAAGGGGCAGATGAACGTCGCGCTGAATATCGAACGCCAGGACGAGATCGGCCAGCTCGCGGACAGCTTCATGGAAATGCACAAGGAGCTCAGTACCGACAAGCTCACCGGCGTCACCAGCCGGGCCGCCCTGCTGCGCTATCTCGATGCGGCCGTGCACAACCGCAACAACCGCAAGCAGCGCGAACAACACTCCAGCTTTACCCTGATGTTCATCGATCTCAACCGTTTCAAAGCCATCAACGACACATTGGGACATGAATACGGCGACCAGACGCTGATCGAAGTCGGCCAGCGCTTTCTCAGCATCGTGCGAGAGGACGACATTGTGTCCCGCTTCGGGGGAGATGAATTCGTCTTGGTATTCTGGGGCGTTACCGATCCCGCTTTCGCCGACAACATGAAAAAGAAGATTGCCGATGCCCTGGCCCCGCCATTGCAGTGCCTGCAAGGCGTCGAAGGCGCGCAGGACATGACTGTCGGCGCTTCCATCGGCGTTTCGTTCTATCCCCAGAATGGCAATGACGTCGAGACGCTGATCAAATTGGCCGACCATGGCATGTACAAGGACAAGGAAGCCGGCCGCAAAGGTCCTACCGGAGCCGGTCTCCCGCCCCTGTAATTCTGCCCTGCCCCCCGGGTCCCGGCCTGCGCCGGGACGATGGCGCCGTTGTGGAGATGAACATGCCTTGTCCATCTCCCGATCGCCGGTTTCCGCATATTCAAAGCCGGAAATAGTCGTTCCCTCCACCTCCCCCGCTTCCTATACTCGCTCCCATTTGGTGCATCTTCACACCAGATCATGTCTCCCGCATTGGGCCCGGATCGCCACCAGAGATCCGCGGCATGGCAATGCGCGGCGATGTTCCTGAACTCACAACAACAAGGAAAAAACCTCATGCAATTACGCGCCTCTTTCACCCCATTGTTTCTCGCGCTGGCCCTGGCCGCGGGCGCGGCACAGGCCGACAAGCTGGACGACATCAAGAAGGCCGGCGTGCTGCGCGTGGCCGCATTCGACGGCAACCCGCCGTTCGGCTATGTGGATGCGGCCAGCAAGAAAATCGTCGGCCTGGACATCGATTACGCCAATGAACTGGGCAAGAAGCTGGGCGTGAAGGTGGAGATCGTGCCGACCAATCCGGCCAACCGCATCCCCCTGCTGACCTCCAACAAGGTTGACCTGGTATTCGCCAACTTCACCATCACCGAAGACCGTGCCAAGGTGATCGATTTCAGCATCCCCTACATCGCTTCGGGCCAGCAGTTCCTGTCCAAGAAGGGTGTGCTCAAGAATGCTGACGACATCAGGAAGGTACGCGTAGGCACCGACAAGGGCACCACGATGGAAACCACATTGCGCGAGAAGTATCCCGACACCAAGGTCGTGCTGTACGACGATACTCCGCTGGGCCTGGCCGCCCTGCGCAACGGCAACATCCAGGCATTCAGCCAAGATGGCACCAAGCTGACCGCGATCCTGGGCACCTTGCCGGACAAGGAAAAGTATGAGATCCCGCCATTCGCCATCTCCGAAGAATATGAAGGCGTGGGCGTACCCAAGGGCGAGGCCCGCCTGGTGTCTTACCTCAACGACTGGCTGCGCGACCTGGAAAAGAACGGCACCGCCCAGCAGATCTACGACAAGTGGTTCGGCCCGCAAAGCGCCCAACCGCTGCCGCGCCTGTTCAAGATCGGCGACACCAAACTGAGCCAGAAGTAATCCTCGGCAACTGCTGCAACTCATGGCCGGCAGAACCTGTTCAAAGTCTCGGCGGGACTTTGAACAGGTTCTTACGCCGGCCGTTTGCTTTTGGCCTCTTCCCTCCCCCCGATGCTCGCCCAACTCTACGCCGGCCCTTTGCTGGCCCCGAAATACCTGTACTGGATGTGGCAAGGCTTCTTGACCACGCTGTGGCTGACCGCTGCGGTGGCCTTGCTCGCCACCCTGTTCGGGATGCTGCTGGCGGCAGCCCGCTCCAGCGCCAACCGCGCGCTGCATGGTGCGGCCGCTGCCTACACTTCGCTGTTCCGCAACACGCCCTTGCTGGTGCAATTGCTGTTCTGGTACTTCGGCGTACCCAGCCTGTTTCCCGAAGGGACCATGGACTGGCTCAACGGCGACCATAGCCTGCGCCTGTTCGGCCTGTTCACGCTGAACTGGCCTTCCTTCGAATTCCTGGCGGCCCTGTGCGGCCTGGTGTTCTATTCCACTGCCTACGTCAGCGAGGAAATCCGTTCCGGCATCCGCGGCGTCGCCCCCGGCCAGGCGCTGGCGGGTGCGGCCATCGGCATGACGCGCTGGCAGGTGCTGCGCTACATCGTGCTGCCGCAGGCCACCCGCATCGCCTTGCCGCCGCTGCTGGGCCAATACATGAACATCCTCAAGAACACCTCGCTGACCATGGGCATCGGTCTGGCTGAACTCTCCTACACCTCGCGCCAGGTGGAGTCGGAAACCTTCCTGGCCTTCCAGGCTTTCGGCGTGGCCACGCTGCTTTACATCGCCGCCATCGCCGTGATCGAAAGTGCCGGCCATTACCGCCTGCGCACACGCCAGGCCAAACAAGGAAGACACTGATGCAGCTCTCTGTCCTGCTGGACAACCTGCCCTATCTGCTATGGGGAAATTACCCGGACGGCCCGCTGGGCGGCGCCGCCCTGACGCTGCTGCTGAGCGCCGGTTCGGCCGTCATGTCGGCGCTGCTGGGACTATTGCTGGGCATCTTGCTGGCCATCGGCAATGGCGCCTGGCACAAGCTGCTGATGCTGGCGCTGGGATTTTTCAGGGCTATCCCGGTACTGATGCTGATCTTCTGGACCTACTTCCTGCTGCCGATCGCCTTCGGCATCGATGTGCCGGGCGTGCTGTCGGTAATGTTCGCCCTGTCGCTGGTGAGCGCGGCCTACCTGGCCCATTCGGTGGCGGCGGGCATCGCCGGCATCGGCCAGGGTCAGTGGCAAGCCGGCCTGTCGCTCGGCTTGCCGCGGCTGGCGGTGCTGCGCCATATCATCCTGCCGCAAGCCTTGCAGATCATGCTGCCCTCCTTCGTCAACCAATGGGTCACACTGGTCAAGGACAGTTCGCTGGCCTACATCGTGGGCGTGGGTGAACTGTCTTTTGTCGCGGCGCAGGTCAACAGCCGGCTGATGGTGTATCCGGCCGAAATCTTCCTGTTCGTCGGGGTCCTGTATTTTCTGCTTTGCTCGGGGCTGGAACAATTCGCATTGTGGGTCGGCCGCCGGTTCGATCCGCAGCGCATCGCCGCGCGCCGCATGATGCGAGAGGCCTCGGCGGCGCATGAAAACGGTATGCAACAGGGCGTGAGGCTGCCCGGATAACAGGCAAAACGCGCATCGTCCTTATGCGTTTTCCTTCTTTCAAGCCTCTCTTTTATTCGTTCGTTTTCTTGTGCCGTGGTTTTAGAGTTGCTCCATGAATTGCCGTCTATAACCACCAAATTCTGGGGTGCGGCATCTGCATCGGGAGAACTCAACATGCCATCAAGCTCCACCCTCAGCACTGTCCCGGCATCACTTGCCGCACCGCTGGAATTGCCCCACGAACTGGCCGCCATCCGCGACCAGGCCGCCGCATCCGGCCTGCCTTACGCCGGCGGCGTGACGCCGCAAGCCGCATGGGCGCTGTTTTCGGCCGGCAAGGCATTGCTGGTGGACGTGCGCACCGCCGAGGAACGCAAATTCGTCGGCCATGTCCCCGGCAGCGCGCATGTTGCCTGGGCCACCGGGACCTCGCTGTCGCGCAATCCCCGTTTCGTGCGTGAACTGGAAAGCAAGATCGGCGGCAAGGAGGTGCCCACCCTGCTGCTGTGCCGCAGCGGCAAGCGTTCGGCGGCTGCGGCAGAAGCCGCTGCCAAGGCCGGGCTGACCTGTATTTTCAATGTGCTGGAAGGCTTCGAAGGCGAGATCGACGAACAGCTCCAGCGCGGCAAAGCCGATGGCTGGCGCTTTCATGGCCTGCCTTGGGTGCAGGACTGAGCCGGAGGCGGCGCCAACCAACATCTCACGAGGACCACGTGGCCAATTTCGATATCCATCAGATCGTCCAGTCGCTGCACGAAGCGCGTTTGGACTGGCGTCTCTCGCAGCGGCGCAACAACGATGCCAATGGCCGCGAATTTCCCTCGCGCGACGCGCTGGCGTCCATCGTGGAAACACTCAAGGGCGTGCTGTTCCCGATGCGGCTGGGGCCGCCCGACCTGCGGCAGGAAAGCGAGAACTTCCACGTCGCCCACGCGCTCGATGCCGCCCTTCACAGCCTGCTTGAACAAGCCCGGCTGGAACTGAAGTACAGCGCCACCCTGCAAAACAAGGCGGTACCGGATCTCGATGCCGATGCCTTGCATGTGACGCGCGCCTTCGGCGCGTCGCTCCCGGATATCCGCAGCCTGCTCGATACCGACGTGCTGGCCGCCTACCAAGGCGATCCGGCCGCGCGCAGCGTCGACGAGGTATTGCTGTGCTATCCGGGTACGCTGGCGATGATCCACTACCGGCTGGCACACCGCCTCTACAAGCTGGGCCTGCCGCTGCTGGCCCGCATCATCTCGGAACTGGCGCACAGTGCGACCGGCATCGATATCCACCCCGGCGCCCGGATCGGCGCCGGCTTCTTCATCGACCACGGCACCGGCGTGGTGATCGGCGAAACCGCCATCATCGGCAACAACGTTCGCATCTACCAGGCCGTCACGCTGGGGGCCAAGCGCTTCCCCACCGATGCCCAGGGCAAGCTGGAAAAGGGCAACGCGCGCCATCCGGTGGTCGAGGACGATGTCGTGATTTATGCCGGCGCCACCATCCTCGGCCGCATCACGCTGGGCCGTGGCGCGGTGATCGGCGGCAATGTCTGGCTGACCCACGATGTACCGGCCGGGGCGCAGATCTCCCAGGCGGCATCGCGTGAAGAAGGCGCCGTGCTCGCGGCTGCCGCTGCGGCTTGACGGGGATCGATATGAGTCAGATTGCTGAATTGCAAGAGGTACGCACCGAGGAGGAAGCGCTGTCCAGTGCACTGGTCCAAAGCTTCGGCATCGGCGTGCGCCAGCTGCGCCGCGCGCGCGGCTGGTCGCAGGAGCGCCTGGCAGAAAATTCGAACCTGAACCGTTCCTACATCGGGGAGATCGAGCGCGGCACCGCGATCGCTTCTTTGGTGACCGTGGAAAAGCTCGCCAATGCACTCACCCTGTCGCCTTCCGCTCTCGTCACACGCGGCGAAAACATCAGTCAGCAAAACCTTGTACGCGGCCTCAAGTTGATGGCTATAGCATGTTGAGCCATCCCCTGTCAGCCGCGACACTTTGAGCCGTCGCTTTACACGCACTTCCCCTTAACCCACCCATATTGGAGTCCAGATGTCGGCAACAGTCGGCGGTACCACCGCACTCGGCGATAACGCAGCAAGGCAACTAGCCAACGCCACCAAAACCGCTCCCCAACTCGAGACCATCAGCCCGCGCTGGTTGACGCATCTGTTGCAATGGGTTCCGGTGGAGGCCGGCATCTATCGCTTGAACAAGGTCAAGAATCCGGAATCGATCAAGGTCACCTGCACCGCGCGCGAAGAGGAAAACCAGTTGCCGCGTACCTTCGTCGACTACGAAGACCAGCCGCGCGAATATTTCCTGAATGCGGTATCCACCATCCTCGATGTGCATACCCGCGTCTCCGACCTGTACAGCAGCCCGCACGACCAGATCAAGGAACAGTTGCGCCTGACCATCGAGACCATCAAGGAAAACCAGGAAAGCGAACTGATCAACAACCCCGACTACGGCCTGCTGGCCCAGGTGACCGACGAACAGCGCATCTTCCCGCTGACCGGCGCGCCGACGCCGGACGACCTCGACGAGCTGCTGACCAAGGTCTGGAAAGAGCCGGCCTTCTTCCTGGCGCATCCGCTGGCGATCGCCGCCTTCGGCCGCGAAGCCACCCGCCGCGGCACCCCGCCGCCGACCATCAGCCTGTTCGGTTCGCAGTTCATCACCTGGCGCGGCGTCCCGCTGATCCCGTCCGACAAGGTGCCGGTGGCCGACGGCAAGAGCAAGATCCTGCTGCTGCGCGTGGGCGACAAGCGCCAGGGCGTGGTCGGCCTGTTCCAGCCGGGCCTGCCGGGCGAGCAGAGCCCGGGCCTGTCGGTACGCTTCATGGGCATCAACAACCATGCGATCTCGTCGTACCTGATCTCGCTGTATTGCTCGCTGGCGGTGCTGACGACCGATGCGCTGGCGGTGCTGGACGACGTCGAGATCAACAAGTACCACGACTATCCCGACACCTACAAATAAGAGGCCTCGATAGTGAGCATCCCCTCTTCCACCGCCGCCGCGCCGGATGCATCGGCAGCGCCGTTCGACCCGGCGCTGCTGGCGCGCCTGGCCACGGAACTGTTCGCCGCTCCGCCGTTTTCAGCGCCATTTGCGTCGCCAGGCGTGCAAGCGCCGGCCAACATCGCTCCACCGGCGTCACCGCTGTCCGGCCCCGCCGGATTCGGCCAGGGCGTACCCGGCACCGCCATCCCCCAGGGACTGGCGCCCGGCGTCAACCTGATCCCGTCGTCGCCGCACCAGGTGCTGTCGCTGGGCAACCGCGCGCCATCGCTGGCGCCGGCCGCGCAAGCCGGCAATGGCGTGCCCGACAAGGCGCTGTCGGCACTGCCGGCTTATGAGCCACGTCTGGGCGGCGCCGTCACCGGCGTGCCGCAAGCCGTCTCGCCGCCGGCGCAATTGCCTGCGGCCGATACCGGCTATTACTTCCTCGACGGCGGCCATGGCCATCCGCAAGCGGCGGCAATTCCTGCGGCGCCCGTACAGCCGCCGCAGGCATCGGCCACACCGCAGTATTACTTCTTGCATGCGGTCGAATTGCCCAGCGGCTTCGTCACGCCGCCCAAGGAAGATCCGCACGGCCGAGCGCCGCTGGCCGGCAGCGGGCATCATCCGCCGTTCGACGTGCATGCGGTACGCCGCGACTTCCCTATCCTGCAAGAGCGCGTCAACGGCAAACAGCTGATCTGGTTCGACAACGCCGCCACCACGCACAAGCCGCAATCGGTGATCGACCGCATCAGCGAGTTCTACCGCCGCGAAAACTCCAACATCCACCGCGCCGCGCATGAACTGGCCGCGCGCGCCACCGATGCCTATGAAGGCGCCCGCGAACGGGTACGCGGCTTCATCAACGCGCCTGACGTGAACGAAGTCATCTTCGTGCGCGGCACCACCGAGGCCATCAACCTGGTGGCCAAAAGCTGGGGCAGCAAGCATGTCGGCGCCGGCGACGAGATCATCGTCTCGCACCTGGAGCACCACGCCAACATCGTCCCCTGGCAGCAGCTGGCGGCCGAGAAAGGTGCCAAGCTGCGCGTGATCCCGGTGGACGACTCGGGACAGGTCTTGCTGGACGAATACGCCAAGCTGCTCAGCGACCGCACCAAGATCGTGGCCGTCACACAGGTTTCGAATGCGCTGGGCACGGTCACGCCGGTGAAGGAGATCGTGGCGCTGGCGCACCGCGCCGGTGCGAAAACGCTGGTCGACGGTGCGCAATCGGTGTCGCACATGCGCACCGACGTACAGGCGCTGGGGGCGGATTTCTTCGTGTTCTCCGGCCACAAGGTATTCGGGCCGACCGGCATCGGCGTGGTCTGGGGCAAGCGCGAAGTGCTGGAAGACATGCCGCCCTGGCAAGGCGGCGGCAACATGATCGCCGACGTCACCTTCGAGAAGACGGTGTTCCAGCCGCTACCCAACACCTTTGAAGCCGGCACCGGCAACATCGCCGACGCCGTCGGCCTGGGCGCCGCGATCGACTATGTCAACCGCATCGGCATCGAGAACATCGCCGGCTATGAGCATGCGCTGCTGGAGTACGGCATGCAAAAGCTGGGCGAAATCAAAGGCGTGCGGCTGATCGGCACGGCGGCGCACAAAGCCAGCGTGATGTCCTTCGTGCTGGACGGCCATACCACCGAAGAAGTAGGCAAGGCGCTCAACCAGGAAGGCATCGCGGTGCGCACCGGCCACCACTGCGCCCAGCCCATCCTGCGCCGGTTCGGCGTGGAAACCACCGTGCGCCCGTCGCTGGCGTTCTATAACACCTTCGACGAGATCGACTGCCTGCTGGCTGTCGTCAGGCGCCTGGCCGCCCAGCGCGGCAACCACTGAAGGCGCAGAAGTACGGCAGATGGCCCCGGATGCAGCGAGGCCATCTGCCGCACTATTGTCATGACTGCCATTGGGACATCGCGCCCCTGATGGCCGACACATCCCCTCCCTGCTTCCTACCCGGCGTGCTGCATTCCGCAGCCGCCCTTTCCATCTACTGAAGCAATCCCCTGCCAGCAGCGCAGTCTCCCGCTCCGTGCGGCAGCAGCGGCTATTGCATATCCATGCAGAAATACGCACAATCAGCACCAAAAGAGTGCGCCGTTACTGTTTTGTAATCCAGGGTGCCGACGTTTGCCTCCCAGGCACGTGCCTGGCAGCCAATTTCAACAGTTTTTTCACGTCGTCAAAAGGGAAGAAAATGCGCATAACAAACTTGAAAATTGGTACACGCCTGAGCATCGGCTTTGGCTTTCTGGTCGTGTTGCTGATGGTAATGGCAACATTCGGATCCTCACGGCTATCTATGCTGAATTCGCAGATAGATGACGTCATCAACGATAAATATCCCAAAACCGTATTGGCCAACGATGTCATCGACAAGGTCAACCTGATCGCACGCGCTTCGCGCAACATATTGCTGATGAGCGATCCCGAACAGATCGGCAAGGAAATACAGGTCATCCATGAAGCCAGCCAGAAGACTCAGGCGGCGATCGAGAAACTCGACGGCATGATCAGCGGGGAAAAGGGACGCGCCCTGATGAAGAGCATCCTGGATGCGCGTACGCAATACAACGCCAACCGCGACGAGGTGCTGCAATTGGTACAGGCGGGCTCCAGGAACGAGGCCACCATCCTGTTGCTGGAAAAGGTCCGGCCTTTGCAATTGGGCTACATGATGGCAGTCGAGGCATTGATCACGCACCAGAACCAGCTGATGCATGAATCCGGCGAAGATGCGAAGACCGAGTACCGGGAAGCGCGCAACCTGATGATCGCCCTGGGCACGATCGCGATCGTTTTCGCCGCGCTGACGGCGTGGCTGGTGACACGCAGCATCACCTCGCCGCTCAACCGCGCCGTCAAGGTGGCGGAAACCGTCGCCGCCGGGGACCTGACATCGCAGATCGATGCCGCCGGCAAGGATGAAACCGGGCAACTGCTGCGTGCGTTGCGGACCATGAATGACAACCTCCTCAATATTGTCACGCAGGTTCGCCTGGGCACCGACACCATTTCCACCGCCTCAACCCAGATCGCCGCCGGCAACCTCGACCTGTCCAGCCGCACCGAGGAACAAGCCAGTTCGCTCGAAGAAACGGCCTCTTCCATGGAGGAGCTGACGGCCACCGTCAAGCAAAATGCCGAGAATGCGCGCGAAGCGAACAAGCTCGCCATCTCGGCTTCGGCCGTGGCAGTCGAAGGCGGCAGCGTCGTCGGCCAGGTGGTCGACACGATGACGGCCATCAATGAATCGTCGCGAAAGATTGTCGATATCATCGCCGTGATCGACGGCATTGCCTTCCAGACCAATATCCTGGCGCTCAATGCCGCCGTGGAAGCGGCACGCGCCGGCGAACAGGGACGCGGCTTCGCGGTCGTGGCCAGCGAAGTGCGCACGCTGGCGCAACGCAGCGCTGCCGCCGCCAAGGAAATCAAGTCGCTGATCGACGATTCGGTCGACAAGGTGGACTCCGGCAGCAAGCTGGTCGGGCAGGCCGGCCAGACCATGAACGAAGTGGTGGCCAGCGTCAAACGCGTGACCGACATCGTCGGTGAAATTACCGACGCCAGCCGCGAGCAAGGCGAAGGGATCGAACAGGTCAACCAGGCGGTTTCACAAATGGACCAGGTCACGCAGCAGAATGCGGCGTTGGTCGAAGAAGCCGCGGCCGCCGCACAGTCCTTGCAGCATCAGGCGTCCAACCTGTCCCAGATCGTTGGCGTGTTCAAGATCAATGGCAACCGCCTGACGCACGATAGCGCTGCGGCGCCCGAAAAATACGCACGCAACATCACACCGAAGCCTCCCACCCTGACGCGTGACGATGGGCAAAACCGCCTGGCGCCAGCAGCTACGGCGGCCAAAGACGACTGGGAACAATTCTAACGATCTCCCTCGAACACACCCGCCGATGCGGGTGTGTTCATCACGGGCTTGCATCCATCCGCCAGTATTTGCACAATACCCCATGTGCTTTTTATGGTGCCATATCGTGTATTGCCTGCCGCTGCCCTCGCCTGCCGCTCCGCATGATGGGAAACCATCATGATCATCCGTGAACGCCCGAATTTCCTAAAGATCTTCTTTCTTCTCCAAGGATCCATCGTCCCCAAGATCCTTCCGCAGATCCTGATCGTCGGCGTCCTTTCGGCCCTGGTGATGTTCGTGCATTTCCGCTGGCCGCACTTCTTGCCGATTTATGATGGCGGGCCTTTTGCACTTCTCGGCATCGCCATCTCGGTATTCCTCAGTTTCCGCAACAGCGCCTGTTACGACAGATGGTGGGAGGGACGCAAGCAATGGGGAGCGCTCATCCACTCCTCGCGCAACCTGGCGCGCCAGACTTGCATATTGCCTGCGGAAGATCAGAAACACCTGCTGAACCTCACCTGCGCTTTTTCCCACGCGCTGGTGCACCATCTGCGGCCGGGCCAGAATGAAGCCGAAAATGTCTCCGCATTCCTGAGCCGGGAAGAAGCCTTGCTCTGGAAAAAAAGCCGCTTCCCTCCCGACATGATCATCCGGCTGATGGGACGCAAGCTGGTCGAATTGAGGGCGCAAGGAACGATCGGCGATATCCCGTACCAGATGCTGGACCGTACCATCGGGGAGATCGCAGGCGTCCTGGCGGCATGCGAACGCATCCGCTCAACTCCGATACCGTTCCCTTATATGCTGTTGTTGAACCGGACGGCCTTTCTCTTCTGCCTGTGCATTCCATTCGGTTTCGCCCATACCCTCGGCTGGGCAACCCCGTTTCCCACCATGCTGATCGCCTATACGTTTTTCGGATTGGACAAGGTGGGAGATGAATTGGAAGATCCTTTTTCCATGCATGACAATGGGTTGCCCCTGTCATTCCTGGCCAAAGTGATCGAGATCAACATGCGGGAAGCGCTTGGTGAAGACAACCTGCCTCCGTTCCCGGTGGCGGAAGCTTATATATTGAGGTAGCGTCCGGCATTGCATTGTTTTGCAGTGATGAAAGGCGGCCATCCGAGAGAAGCAGCCAATAACTATATTGATAAATACAAAGAATCATGAGCTTAGGATTTGGCGTAATTTCTTTCGTTTTCCTGGTTCTCGTCGCGATACCGAGTGCCGTAGTATTTTTTTACTACGTGCAAAGAGGTGGGCATTGCCGATTAATATCGCTTCTAGCAGCGCTTTTGATATCTTGCATGGGCTTGGCCCTCTTTTCCGTTTCAGACGAGATTGATATCGAAAGTTCAACATTCGTTTTTTTTCTCGCGTGGGGATTTTTCTTTTATTGTGGAGTTGCGTTCTTTTTCTTTTATTGCCTCTATATGAAATGGATTAAAGCGCGAAGGCATTCCAAATCTATTTTATGAACGTCTATTATTGGCCACAAACTGCCACTTCAACTAAAAGAAAAATCTAAAAAGGCATGCTCCGACTTCTAATCCTATTGTTCGTTTTTCCTCTTAGCGCATGTGGCGTCATCGGCCCCAAGTTGGATTTTTATGATGCGAAGCTTATTGCCAACCAGCCCAACATTTCGACGGTTACAGGCTCAAAGACTGATGATGAAAAACCGTTGTCTCCGGTTCGTGTATTCATGGACAGTATCGACATGAAGGTGACAGGCAGAGGTAAAGAACAACTTTGCAGCGTAAATAGGCCATACCCGGTTGTGCCAGGAAAGCACGTGCTGCTAGTTGTTATCTCGGCGGGAGAACCATTTGCATCGAGTCGGGTCGGCTCTGGTCAAATACAAATTGATGTACCCTCGAACGCCAGGCTGACAATCAAAGGCGAGGCCCTTTCCAGTCGTTCAGGGACGATCTGGGTAGAAGATGCGAAGGGCAACATAGTCTCAGATAGAGTTGATGTCCTATTGAAAGACAGCCCTTCCAAGGGGATGCCTGCAGGTTTTGCTGTCATTGAAAGCTCATGCTGGTTGCCATGACCAGGTCGTTTCGACGTAGCCCTAGAAGACAAAGCGACTAAGGCGGAGGGAGCACAGGACCGGTAAAAATGTCGACAGTGAGCGATGGAATTGTTTTTTTGAAGACTCTCGGTTGCCTGATAAACGCAAAGAAAAGGTAGCTTGCATCACAGCAATCCAGGTCTGGATTGGCAGCTATCGACCACAAGCGGGTGTGCTACTTGAACATGTCGTAAGCACCAATTCAACAGAAGGGATTTATGGGCGTTCACCGATTCCAAATCTTTGCGGACTATTTTCAGTTCATCTTGATGGATGAAGCGTCGGAAGACGATGCCGGTTTGCTATGGACCAGCGAAAACTCGGCAGAATGGTTAATTGATATCGGACAGTCGACCTTGGGTCTTGGGACCTTGCGTAATGTCGATGTCGCCGTTGATATTCACATCGGTGCGCATGCACCGTTCTATTCGCCGAATGCCTTCGATCATCTTGTAGAAGGAAGCATCTACTTCCCTACCGGGAATTTGTTAATTATGGGAGGAACTGAGGCGCTATCTACGGCGCGTCGAATTACCGTATATCCAGGTTCCTATCGTCTACTTTATGCCTTGCGTGGCGTCGAGACGATCAAGTTGGAACATGAGCCAGCGGATGACGTGTATTCGCTTTTCATCTGGCCTGCAGAACAAGGAAGTACGATTTTGCACAAACACTGGAAGTCATCTCAAGTTCATGCGAGCCAATGAGTGCGAAGCACTTGTACTTGAATAGCAGTCTCAATCGTCTAGGTAGGGATATCGAATATCGTCCAAGAACCTGCGTTTGATAAATTCTGGGGGAAACGTCATGATCTTCAAAAAAAAATCAGTACTTGTGCTGTTATTTCTAATGAATTCCCATGCAATAGGGGAAACTCTTAATTCGAAGGATGAAGTCCGCAATTTTACCGATGAGGTCATGGGGAGCATCGCTGCGGATAATCTTGGAGGTGCGTTCAAACAGATTCGCGAATATGCATCTGTATCAGCAGCAGACGTCGGCGCTATGGAAGCACAACTAAATATTCAGTTTCCCACGCTCATCAGTCGCTATGGTGAACCTTCGGGATTTGAATTTATTGATTTAAAAACTGTAGGTAGTTCGCTTTTGGAAATCGTCTACATCGCCAAATATGAAAAACATGCGATGCCATGGCGGTTTTATTTTTATAAGACAAACAAAGG
>NZ_LFLT01000063.1 GCF_001189955.1 Herbaspirillum chlorophenolicum
GTAGGGGCGTCCTTGCCCATCCTTTTCTGATCGCCCCGTTCTGATGAAGCCGAGGTGGAAATAAAAAGCGGACGCCTGCACGTTCTGTTCATTGACGTCCGTTGTTAGTACAGGGGACAAGGTCAAGGCGTGATTGACCAGGGCTCGCCCCATACCTTTTCCGTGATGGGCAGGGTCGATGAACAAAGCTTCCATATGCGAACCATTCAACAACATGAAACCCAACGGGTTGTCGTTCTCGTCGACGGCTAAAAGCAGTGGAGCAACGGGAAGAAAATCTCGCACTTCCCGGTCAACCGCAGCGCGATCTTCGCAACTTAAAAAATCATGCGTGGCCAGCACGGCATTGCGCCAAATTTCCAGTATCCGCTCACCATCCGCGCCATGAGAGTTTCTAATCTTTATCATGCCGGAAAGCATACTTTCAGCGGAGTGCAATTGCAATCAGCGCTCAATATCCGGTTGTCCGTTCCTGGCCGTTAACGGACACCGAATGCCAAGTATGATTTCTGGGATAGCCTTGGGGGTATTTTAAGCGGTGGCCATAGCTCCGATTTGGATAGATTGTCAGGAGGTTCGCCAGTGATTGTGAACTTCGGTTACTTGGTTGGCCCAAAATGTTAGCCTTTCGATTTGATCTCGACGCCCCCCATAGAGTCCTAATTCATGGGCAATTGAGAAAAATCCTTCTCCAGGATTATTGTCATTTCCACGATGAACAATCAGTGCCGTTAGCATAGGGCGCCCTTGACCATGTTCGAATACTGCAATGTCACCCAATAGTCTCGCGATTTCTTCTCGATCTGCGTCATTCTGCATCGACAGACCAATAAGTGGTGATACGTCACTGTATGCAGCGAGAGCGCGAGCGCGCGCAAGCCTCACCAGTTCGCCGTAGAGAATTTGATTCATCATTTACCCCTCAAGGTTAAGTTAACTATTGCCATCTGCGTTTGGTTACCTAGACAGCTCCGCACATAGTCCGTTTATGGCCGAATGCGATCGTCTAACATGCGCGTCGCATAACCTTTGCCTAGTCAAACATGACCCAGCAAACATAAGGCTGTGTAACGGAGTTGACCTTTGCATTCGCTTGGCAATAACAACCGCCTGCGTTTTTCCCATCGAACTCTTCACGCACGCTCCGGTTGGCTCCTTCGCAGGCCGCTGCTCTGGTGTCTCCCCATCCGAATGTATTGTTTCTGTTTTGCGAGCATGCGGTGGTGATGTCGGATTTGTCGCCAAAGGAACCAGCTTGAAGACAAGTCGAGGCCGCCGCTAATTTTATCTGCGCGGCAGAGGGTTGCTTGGCCGTTGTAACTGGCTGGGCATTGTTCGCAGTCGCTTGATTTTTCTTGCTCTTGGCAGAAGGAGACTGAAAATTTGAAACAGCCGCTATTGGCAATGAGGATGTGGACGAGGCGCCTTTGATTGTCGCGTAGTTATTGGCCGCCATTCCAACGATTTGGAGTGCCGCTGCAATCGTCTCCAGATTGAAGAATTTCTTCTGCGCTGCATCACGCAAGAATTGTTCATTCTGTTCTTTTTGTGCAATGACAATATCGGTATAGTTCGCAGCTTCCAGCAAGACTTCATCCAAGGTCATTGTTCTATTGTCCCGTTTCTGAATTTTCTGCGTGAGCTCGAAGCGGGCAGTTTTGGCTCCCGCTTGAAGTAAGGTCTGTGCGCGTGAGATGAACAGTTTAATTTTGACGGGGTCGTAGTTCGTACCAGGTTCGCTTGCATAGCCGATAAAGCGAACAACTGTATCTAAAGGCAATCCATTCATGTCTGCACCATCGGCGCGGCATGGTTTGTTGACATCGACGCCATCCTGCAGGGTCTTGGCTATTGCTGCTTCAGCGGCCTTGCTCGGCAGCGGCAAGAGTCCGCAAAATACGGATTTTGTCGTCTCGTAGAACGGTAGCATGGTATTTCCAGTTACTTTTCCCGACATGACCAAATCTACTAACGGCTGTTCCCGTCCTAAGTTCGCTTCTGTTACCGGCGAGGTCGCCGCGCAGCCGGCAAGAACTACCATGGTAAGAAAAGCTGCGAATCCTTGGCTTATTGTCCCCATTTCACCCTCTTGTTTTTTAATTGATATTCTGTTGATGCGTTTACCATATCTGGTCTCGGTAACCAGCGCCAGTTCTTCAGGTCGATAGCCAACATTTATTGAGCTTCTTCAGATTTGGGAAGCGTGCGCCGCGCAAAACCGGGTAGGACCAAACCAGTTCTCTGGGGCGATCGATATGACCCATTTGTGCGTCTGTCGGAGGGGCCATGACGCGATATTCTTTGCGCCCATGGGGTGGTATCGTCGTCCCGGTCAGGGCATCACAAGCATAGATCGAGAACAGCAAGATCGTGCCGACTCTTAGTCACGCAAAATTTCTCATGCCCCTGTCCCCAAGTTACTTTTAAAGTGACTGGAGTGTACAGAGGTTGATGCATCCCGAACGGACAAGATGCGAAGTCCGCTTCTGGTCGACGGCGGACGGCGCCTATTGACCCAAAGTACCGTCCTAGTGCGATGACACATAAATAGTGGAATGCTCAGGGTCTGGAAGAGCATAAGCGCTTTTCATCCTCGCTACTTCTTCAACTGGGGTATTTCCAAAAAGGCGCTTAAATTCACGGCTAAACTGAGATGCGCTTTCATATCCAACTTGTGCGCTTGCTGCCGCAACCGTCAGGCCATTACGCAGCATCAGCAAACGCGCTTGATGCAAGCGCGTTGATTTGAGGTACTGCATTGGAGAAGTCGCTGTGACCAACTTGAAATGCGCGTGGAAAGAAGGCGGACTCATTCCGGCTTCTTGAGCAAGCTGTTCAACGTCCAGTTTATCTCCGTATGAGGTGTGGATTTTCTTGATTGCTCTCGCCACCTTCCCATACTGCCCATCATGACGGAGTGCTGCTCGCATGGAAGATCCCTGCTCACCTGTCAGCACACGCAGATAGATTTCTTTCACAAGCGCATTGCCCAGAATCCGTGCTTCCATGGGGTCACTCACTGCCTCTAAAAACCGTAGAACGGAGGCGGACATCTTATCGTCCATCTGAGTAGCAAACATTGTCTGGGGGCTTGCGGACACATCGGCGTCGTCCATCTGCACGAGTAACTCGGCAAGAAGTTGAAAGTCTAGCCGAAAGTAAATTGCCAGTAATGGCTCCTTATCACTAGCATCGGTTTCCATCGTGAACGGCACTGGAACAGATACAGCTAAATAGTGTTGCGCATCATAGAGATAGGTTTCTCCACCTAGGAAACCACGCTTTCGGCCCTGAATGACAACGACGACTCCTGGCTCGTACAAAACAGGAGTTTGACTTAGTGAGCGGTTCGACCTGAGAAATCTGACGCCCGGAAGAAAAGACAGGTTATAGCCCTCATTGGGAGCGAGATTTGTCAGCAAGTCCACCATACGCTGGCGCGCACTCAATTTCACTTGCATTGAATTTTCCATGCTGCCAAAAATAGGCCATTTAATAGTTTTAGGCAAACATTGAATGCTAACCGACATATCCCAACGAAGTGAGCTTGCCTATCATGCTTTCCATCGACTTCCCGAGAATGCTGAGCGAGATTAGTTCGCCAGGAAGTTTTCAACATAGCAAAAATAGAGGAAATTATGCGAAATTCTAAGAAATTAAACTTCCTGATTACTGGAGTCAGTTCAGGATTTGGCCGTGCTTTTGCAGAAGCTGCGTTGCAAGCTGGTCATTCAGTAATAGGCACAGTACGAAGCCAAGACGCCAAACAAGCTTTTGAGAACCTCGCATCTGAGCGCGCGATTGCTGTTGTACTCGATGTGACTGATTTTTCATCCATTGCAAGAACAATCACATCAACGGCCGATAGTTTTGGCCCGATTGATGTACTGGTCAATAACGCTGGTTATGGACACGAAGGCGCTCTTGAAGAGTCGTCATTGGATGAGATGCGACGTCAATTTGATGTCAACGTATTCGGTGCCGTTGCAATGATTAAAGCCGTGCTTCCTTCAATGCGTGCACGACGCAGCGGCCATATCATCAACATTACGTCCATGGGTGGTTTCATCACCATGCCAGGCATCGCTTACTACTGCGGTAGCAAGTTTGCATTGGAAGGTATTTCTGAGACGCTTGCCAAAGAAGTGGCTGACTTCGGTATCAAAGTAACTGCTGTGGCGCCGGGTTCTTTCCGCACTGATTGGGCAGGACGCTCAATGGCTCGCTCGCCAAGAAGCATTCCAGATTACGACACAGTTATTGACCCAATCCGCTCTGCTCGACAGGAGAAGAGTGGCCATCAACTCGGAAACCCAGCAAAAGCGGCCCAAGTGATTCTGGATATTGCCGGCTCTCCTGACGCACCAGTCCATCTTTTGCTTGGCAGCGATGCAGTAAAACTGGTTCGGGAGAAGATCTCGAAGATGGGAGCAGAAATCGACGCGTGGGAAAAAATCTCTGTCTCGACTGATTTCAAGTAAAACCGTTGAATTCGTGAAGTCAAATACTTTCACCTTGATCTAGCGACCATCAGTACGATATACGCATGAGAAGGCGGCCAGACGGCCGCTTTTTCCTTTAGCCGAGGGGCTGCTATTGGCCGATTGCAGTCGCAACGCACTTACCGAGGGGAAGAAAACAACGACTGCGCCAATACCGCATTCACATCGATGATCAAGCGCTCTATCTCAGACCGGCGTCCACTGTCCCCGGCGGAATGCATAAGAATGTCCAGTTCGATGAGCGTTTTACGATATTCATCCTCGTTTCGAATCACACCGTTCACAGAAATTCTCTGCAAGTAAGCCTCGCCAAACAACTCGTCTAAGGAGAGGGCTGCTTTGAATTTCCCCCAGCCTTTTGGGCTCATCGTCTCGCGAGCCACAACGAGCATTTCTTTTCTCAGCGCTTTCAAGTAGGTCTTGCGAGCCTTTCTCTGAATTTCGATAGAAAGAAGCTCCTGGAAATGATTCGCCAAGCTGGAGGCATCAGGTACTTTCCCAAGTGCACCAATGATGAAATTCAGTTCTTGCACCATCACATTGATTTCTTCAGTCGTCATTACTCATCCATAAAGAAGTCCGCTTCTGGCCGATTGCGGGCTATGTGGTTAAACACATTATGAGGCTGAATTAGGCGAGATAGCTGTGCGGCATGGATTAAAAAGAATCTGCGCCTGATGACACTGAAATAGCGATCATGTACTACCGTAACGGTACAAGCAGAGCTGGATTGAGCAATCGTAATCCATCCCTTAACACGCTAGCATTTCGCGCCGTAGCATAGTCATGGCGAGTGTCACGGAAGCATAGATCAATGTGGCATAGGGCGCCATTGCGATCGAGCCGAACAGCACGCAGATAATGTCGCTCGGGCAGCAATAATCTTACGGCTTCGGTGGCAGAGGAAGAAAACGGTGCGCCCCAGCAGGTGATGGTGAAGCCGCGAACTTCTAACCAAGTGCAGATGCGCGCAATCACCCCTGCATCGCAAGGCAGTAGCAGATCGGCATCGGCCGGCATGCGCTCCTTTGGTAATCGCAGCATCCAGCGCGCGAAACTACCATAGACCAGAAATTTTGGAATCGCTGCATGCAAGTCCTGCAGCGTCGCCAGAGTCTGTACCAGATCTATGCTTGCAGAAGAGTTGCGTGCCACCAGGGCATATTCATGTGCACGATTGCTGCGCATGCGGCCGGGTGCCTGCGGCGCGTACGGACGGTCATAGATCAGCACGCGCTCTTCTAGCAACTCGAAACGGTCAGCCATCAGCCGTGCCAAATCCCAGGCTAGCGGCACGAAGTGGCCGCCGACTTGCAGATTCTCCGCGCACAACACCAAATGGGCGCCGGGCTTGAGGCAAGTGCGTAGTTGCTTCAGCGTGCGTTCCAGCATGTCGAGGAATTCCGTGTAGCTGCCGCTGGCGTACAACTGACCGCTCTCGGCCTGCTGCGGCCAGGAACAGCCGAAGTAAGGCACATTGCTCAGCACCAGATCGACCGGTTCCAGGCCGGGCAGCAACTGCGCCGCGTCGCCTTGCAACACGCGCTGGCCGAGGGCTTGCAGGCGCCCCAGGCGCTCGGCCGCGATGGTGGCGCGCGGCGCATCGAGTTCGATGCCGATGCCCGCGCACCCGGCCAGATGCGCCGCCACCAGCGTGCTGCCGAAACCGCAGAAGGGATCGAGCACCGTGCCGCCCGACGGGCACAGATGCCGGATGAAGGGCGTCATCTGTTCCACCCAGCCGCAATCGCGGGCGCCGAAGCCGTCCCGCTGCGCCAGGTCGGGCGGCAGCATCCAGTCGGGATCCTGGTGCTGCAGATGGAGCCAGCTGTTGTCGTTCATGGCCGCGGGCTTTCATCGGCAGAACGCGGTGCACGCATCAGCGTGATGGGCGTCGGCGCTGGTTCCGTCCCGAGCAACACGTTGCGTCGCGGATCCCATCCGCTGCACAGATTACCGTTGGCGTGGAACACCAGCTTATAGACGCGGCCACTGTCGTGGCGCTGGTGCATGCGGGTGTAGTCCGAGGCCTCGAAGATGATCTCCATGCCGCGGAAGTCGAGTACCACATTCCAGAAGTAATAACCCGAGGTGGCATGCCGCAGCCGGCTGTGCGCCGTGAATTCCGGATCGGCCAGGCAGGCGGCCAGCAGGCCATCGATCGCCACCCGCGTGGAGGCAATGTAGTGCGAAGTCACGTTGTCCCGATACGCCGGCCCGAGTTGCGAGAACTCACGCAAGATGACCGCGCCCGCGCCTTGCCGCGTCGCCCAGTCGAGATAGGCCTTGAGCGAGGTCAGATCCGCTACGCCGCCCTGCTGGACGATGCAGACCAGCTTCACCGCCAGCCGCCGCGACAACTGCGCCAGTGTGTCCTCGAAACATGCCTGCGCGGCGATAAGCTGGCCGTCGCGAAAGCGCATGATGGCCTGGTTGGTGCCGGCGTCGAAATGGTGGCGCGACAGTTCCAGCCAGTTCAGCCTGAAGCCTTGCAGGCGTTCGATCAGGCGGCCGCCGGCGCTGCCGGCAAAGCCCGCGCCGTTGGAATACAGCACACTATTTTCCACCGGCGAACGGCCAGCGTGTTCTTGCAGCGCATCCAGCATGGCCAGCATCCAGGCCGCGTCGTCGGTGGTCTCCAGCCCCGACAGCGAATAGGACAAGGGCAAGCCGCACAACGCCGCCAGCGCGGCGCGCAGGCGGTCGAAATAATCGGCGCCAGGACGTAAGACGGCCGCGTGGGCGCCGCCATCGGCCAGTGTTTCCGAACAGAAGCGGCAACGCGCCGAACAGGGCCGGGCCGAGGCATAAGGCGTGAAAGTGACCGGCTGCGCCACTTGCCAGTTGCGGTCGTCGAGCCGCCATTGCCGCCAGCGCGAGGCGTCTCCGCGGTCGGGTTCGCGCTGGATCACGCTTTCCAGGCGCGACTCCAGCAGGCGCTTGAGCGGCGCCGGCATCAGCGGCGGCAGCGCCGCGCTTGTAGCGGATGGTGCTATGGCATCCATGGTTCAGCGTTCCCCGGTCAGTTTGAGGAAACTGTCGAGGATGTGGAAATGATCATCGAAGAAGCTTTCCTCCATCGTCGCCAGCTGCGCGATCGGCGTCCACACTGCTTGTGCGGCATCGTCGGCGGCCTCGACTGCCGGCAGATGCTCCAGCCGCAGGTCGAAGTAATAAGCGTGGGTGATGGTGCGTCCGCGTGCGCTGCGGTCGGGGTGGTCAAAGATCTTGACGTCCACCAACGCGTCTTCCAGCGTGATCGGCAGCACCGCCAGGTTGGTTTCCTCGGCCAGCTCTCGCAGGGCGGCCTGCATCAACCGTTCGCGCTGATCGAGGAAGCCGCCCGGAATGGCCCACAGGCCGCGGCCCGGAAAGCCCTTGCGCTGTACCAGCAGCACATAGTCGGCGGCGCGGATGACGGCATCGACGGTGGTGAAGATCGGTGGATAGGGGGCTGCCGACCAGGCGGTCTTGTACTTTTGCAACTGGCGATGCTCCTCGGCCAGCGGCGCGTAGTGCGGCAGTAGCGACCAGGCGCGCAGATAGTGCCGCGCGCTGGCTGGCAGCATCTGCGCCAGCACATCCAGCGTGACGTCCATGTCTTCGGCCTCGAACCACAGGCGGCGGATGTCGGTGGCATCGATGTCGACGGCGCGTTCCAGCGCCTCCAGCTCCCAGTGTGGGAAATGTCGCAGGTAATAACTGGAGGCATCCTTGAAGTGCCCGATCAGGACGATGCGCGCCTGCTCTCCCGCCACGCCCGCGACCAGGTGCCGGATCTCGGCCGACCAGCGGCGGTCGTCGTAGTAGTCGCGCGTGGCGACAAAGCGCACACGCTCCCGTTGCGTCTCCGGAAGCGCGCTGGCGATCATGGCGGCGCGCTCCTGCCAGGTCAGCGGGTTCTTGGTATTGCGTGCGTGGAAGGCCGAGCCAAGCACCACGATCACTGTCGGCGCGCGTTCTAACGCGCGCTGCAGCAGATGCAGGTGGCCGTTGTGGAAGGGTTGGAAGCGCCCGATCAATACCGCAGCATCCGCCGTTCTTGCCTTGTCTTGCCCTGACATACCCGCTCCTTGTTAGTACTTCACTGCAATGGGAATCTGCCGTCCGCTGCCGAAGGCGCGCGTCCGAACCCGGATCACCGGCGGCGACTGGCGGCGCTTGTATTCGTTGCGCGCGATCAGCCGGCAGATGCGTTCGACCAGCGCGGCCCCCTCTTCGGTTCCGCGCAAGTTTTCGACGAACGCACTGACCGCCCGCGCTTCCGCCGCCGGCAGACGATCGCCTTCGATATGCCATTTGAGAATTTCGTCCAGCACCTCGTAGGGCGGCAGGCTGTCGGTATCGCGCTGGTCCGGTGCCAGTTCTGCCGAAGGCGGCTTGTCGAGTACGGCGCCGGGGATGAGTTCGCGGCTGGCGGCGGCGTTCAAGTGGCGCGCCAACGCGTATACCTCGGTCTTGTACAGGTCGCCGATCAGGCCCAGGCCGCCGTTGGTGTCGCCATACAGCGTGCAATAACCGACCGAGATCTCGCTCTTGTTGCCGGTGGTCAGAAGCAAGGCGCCGAAGCCGTTAGAATATTCCATTAACACCGCCCCGCGCACCCGCGCCTGCAAGTTTTCCAGGGGCAGCCCGCGCAGCGGCGCACTGAAGGCCTTGGCGAAACCGTCTTCGAACTCGCGCACAAGGTCGGCGATGGGATGGCGGAACAATTGCACGCCCAGCGCTCGGCACAGCGTCTCGGAATCGTCCACCGAGCCCGTGCTGGAGAACCGCGATGGCATGGTCACCGCCACCACGTTCTGTGGGCCCAGCGCCTCGGCCGCCAGTGCAATGGTCAGCGCCGAATCGATGCCGCCCGAAGAGCCTACCACCACTCGCTCGAAGCCGCAGCGGCGCGCGTAATCGCGCAGACCGAGGATGATCTGGCGGCGATAGAACTCCGGCGTCGCCAGCGTCTCGTCCACCAGTTGGGGCACGCCGGCACCGTCGGCACGCAGGAAGTGGCTGTCTTCGAACGCTAGCAACTGGAAATCCGGCGCGAAGCGCGCGGCCTCGAACGCCAGTCCCTGCTGCGGCGACATGGCGAAGGAGGCGCCGTCATACACCAGCTGATCCTGACCGCCGACTTGGTTGACGTACAGCAGCGCCATATCGCGCCGCAAGCAGGCGGCTCGGAACAAGGTGTGGCGCTGGGCTCGCTTGCCGACATCGGAAGGGCTGGCGTTGATCGACAGCACCAGTTGCGCACCGGCATCCGCCAGCTTCTGGAAGGGATTGACGCGATAACTGCGCAGATCGTCGTTCCAGCCATCCTCGCAGATCAGGAAACCCACGCGTACGCCCTTGAGCGGCAGCACGCACGCCACTTCCGGTCCGGCCTCGAAGTGCCGGCCGTCATCGAACACGCCATATACCGGCAGCAGCTGCTTGTGATACTCGGCGACGATGGCGCCTTCACGCACTGCCAGCAGCGCATTAAACAGCGGCTTGCCAGGTCCGGTATTGCGGCGCGGCGCGCCGATCACCGCGGTCAGGCCGGGCAGCGCGCGCGTGGCGGCGATAATGCGTTCCAGCGCCGCCTCTATGTTGCGCAGGAAGCGCGGTTCTTCTAGCAAGTCGCCCGGGTAATAGCCGCACACTGCCAGTTCCGGGAAGGCCACCAAATCGGCGCGGCCGGCGGCAGCACGCTGCATGGCGTCGATGATCTGCACCGCGTTGCCGTCGAAATCGCCGACGGTGGGATTGAGCTGGGCGATGGCGATGCGAAGCATGATGAATCCTTTCTGCCGCGTTAGGCCGCGGTGCTGATGCCGAACAACTGGCGCAGATAGGCCAAGAAGGTCTCGTCCTTGCAGATGGTCTTGCCTGGCGAGTCGGACAGCTTGGCGACCGCCTGGCCGTTGCAGGAAGTGAGCTTCATGACGATGTTCAGCGGTTCGATGCCGGTGTCGTTGCTGAGATTGGTGCCGATCCCGAAGCCGGTCATGGTGCGGCCGGAGAAGTGCCGGTACAGCTTGAAAGCCTCCGGCAGATCCAGGCCGTCGGAAAATACCAAGCGCTTGGTGCCGGCATCCAGGCGCAGCTTGCGATAGTGCGCCAGCGCCTTTTCGCCCCATTCGAAGGGATCGCCGGAATCGTGGCGCAGGCCGTCGAACAGTTTGGCGAAATACAAATCGAAATCGGCTAAGAAGGCATCCATGCCAACCACGTCGGTGAGAGCGATGCCGAGATCGCCACGATACTCTTGCACCCAGTCTTCCAGCGCCGCCTTTTGGAAATCGCGCAGGCGCACGCCGAAGGCCTGGTAGGACTGCAGGTATTCGTGCGCCATGGTGCCAATGGGCACCAGGCCGTACTTCTTGGCCAGCCAGACGTTGGACGTGCCCTTGAAGTACTCCTGCACTTCACGCGCTAGCGTGGCCACCACTTCCTCCTGCCATTGCGCCGAATAGCGGCGGCGCACGCCGAAGTCGAAGAACTCGAAGGGATGGCGTCCGCCGGGTTCGCGGGCGAATTCGCGCAGCAGGGCGATCTTGTCTTGCAGGCGGCGGCGGGCTTCGTCCAGCGCGGCGGCATTGCCGAAGCGACGGAAGTAAAGTTCATTGACGATGTAGAGCACGAAGATCTCGAATCCCATCACATGCACCTGCGGGCCGCTGGCGACGATGGACAGGCCGTCGCCTTCGACTTGCACGCGGATGAACTTGCGCTGGAAGCGGAACAGCGCGAGGAAGTCGATGAAGTCGCTCCTCATGTATCGCAGGCCGGCGAGATAGGCCAGTTCGTCGTCGGCGAAGCGCAGCGAGCACAGGTGATCCAGCTCGCGCTCCACCTCCTCCTTCAGTTCTACCAGCGGAAACTGCGGCCGGTTGCGGCAGACGAAGACGTACTCTGCCTGCGCGCCGGGGTGGCTGTGCAGCAGCGCCTGCCACATGGTGAACTTGTAGAGATCGGTTTCCAGCAGACTGCGGACGACGGGCGCCATGATGTGCACTCCTTTCGTGATGATGACGGGCTTGGAGTTCGGGCTTCGGGCTTTAGTGTTCAGGCATTGGCTTGCAATTCTGCTAGCACCTCGGCCGAGCTCGCCAAGCGCACGCCGGCGGCAGCCATGGCGTCTAGGAATTCGAGGTACTGTGCTTCAAATCCCGCCACCGGACTCATGCAATCGGTGACCAGCACCAGCCGGGAGCGGTCGGCGACGTCGAGGTTCTCCACGATATGCTCGGTGGTCGCGCGCACGCAGTGGCTGCCGGCTTCACCGGTGATGTACACGCTGTCGGCATGGGCCAGCCCGTTGATGAAATCTCGGTTGAGCTGGGTGTCAGGGTCGGCGGCATCAGGCACTTCGGCCATCACGGCGGAATAGTGCTCGGTCCAGGGATTGCTGCCCTTGGCCAGCTTGGCGACGATGCTCAGGGTCGTTTCTTCCCAGCGGTTATAGGCGGCACGCACGTCGGCATGCACGGTACCACCCCAGCTACCGATCTCGCAGTGCACCGGCCACACCATCAGGCGGTAGCGGCCGGCGCATTCCAATGCATCCAGGTAAGCCAATGTGCGCGGCAACGCTTGCGGATCGCGCGGCAGATAGCGGCCGGCGCGCACCTCGGCGGCCTCAATTTGAGTGAAAGGGCTGACCGTGCCGCCGTCGCCGACCTGCCAGAAGGTCGGGTGGGCGATGTCCAGCCTGTGGTGGGAATCGATGGTGATGCTGATGGCGGACAGGCCGCGGCCGCCATCATCGATAAGCCGCGCCACGCGCTGCATGTCGGCATGCGCGCCGGCCACTGGCAGCGCGGGTTGCTGACGCGCACCGCTGGCCGGATCGGCCGGGAGATAGGCGGAGGGCAGGTCGCAAAAATCGTTTTGCGGATCGATCACTAGGAGATGCAGATTGCGCTTCATGGCTTCCATCTTTCGGGTTGCGATGGAGCCAGTGTAGAACGGTTAATTTAATATTGCAACTAAGTTGGCTTTAGGGTTTTCCCAAAATTCTCCTTTATCACAGGGAGGGATTTCATGAATAGCGATAAATAGATTCACAATGACACTAACTACCATTAGACTGCTGGCGTAACCGAAGGCAAGGAGAAAAATTGAATCAGGTGATCTGCACGGTGGATGTGGTGTTACTGACGCTGTCGACGGATGGATTGGAGGTCGCGCTGCTCAGGCGCGAACACGCGCCCTTCAAGGGCGTGGCCGCCCTGCCCGGCGGCTATATCCATGCCGATACCGACGCCGATGCGCGCGGCGCGGCGCGGCGCGTGCTGCAGGACAAGACCGGTATCGAAGCGCCGTACCTGGAACAACTGGCCACCTTCTCCGGTGCGGCGCGCGATCCGCGTGGCTGGTCGGTCTCCATCGTCTATTACGCACTGGTATCGTTGGCTATGATCACCCAGATCGAACGCAGCGATCTGGTCCTGGCTAGTGTCGATCGCCTGCCGCCGCTGCCCTTCGACCATGTCTCCATCATTGAGACTGCGGTGTCGCGCCTGCGCAGCAAGAGCCAGTATTCCTCGCTACCCTGTCATCTGCTAAGCGAGGAGTTCACCCTGCCGCAGTTGCAACGCGTCTATGAAATGCTGCTGGGCGAGAGCATCAACAAGGTGAGCTTCCGTCGCAAGATGACCGAGATGGACATGCTCGAACCGGCCGACGGCCACTTCGACACCGCTGGCGCACACCGCCCGGCCCAACTCTACCGGCTCAAGCCTGCTTTCCATAAGCAGTTGCGGCTGGTGGAGCGTGGATTTTGAACCACTCGCCCCAAATTGGCATTAACAGATACCCTCGGACAGCGGCGCCATACCATCGACATAGTCTGGCTAACATCAGCTTAACTATGTCACGTTGCCGAAGTGACAGACCGTGTGGTGGTCTTCGGACGTCAGCAGAAGGTGGAGCAACTAGAGAGGCGTCCCCCCTTGCTAGAGGCCGGACAAGGTTATCACTCGCAAACAGGGATGTGCGCCAGCGCTGGCAGTATTGAGTTGAGTGAAATCGCGGGAAGTGCCTCGAGAACGAAAAATCCCGCAGCGATGTGAGATTTTTTGATTCATGTGATGCCTGCTTCTGGCCGATAGCGGTCCTTAGACCGGCTTTCGTAGTTCTAAGAATGGTTGTGTTACTTAACCAGAGAAATTAGCGAGGTATTCATCGAGGCGACAGAGCAAAAGCATTAAGACACTCTGTCCCATCGGCTCCGTGCCTTGTGGATGCCGGCATTTTCTCAAAGCAAATTAACGCGCGATTTAATTTCTCAAATCTTTCCTTCAACTGCTCAGCTTCGCATTGAATGCTATAGGCGGATTGCCAGGGATCTGCGGCCAAAGTCAGTGCTGCGGAGAGTTCGCATGCCTCCGGATAATATTTTTCCCACGCTGCTTGGGCAGCCTCGAACGAGCTAACAACTCGCGCATCCGTCTGCCATCCACTAACCTCGAATGTTTGGGACAGCGTGATAGTCAGCCGTCGGTAAGCCTCCTTTTGTAATTCTCGATACTGGCTTCGGTACTGCAGCGCCTCACAAGTTGCGTGGTTTGCACTGGTTATTGGCAGAACATCGTCGCAACTCCCATACGCTTCCTCAATGGAAAATGCCCATCCCTGCTGACTGACGATAGACAGTGCGAGACCGATAGTCAGACAACGCATCCCCCATTTATTCATATCTTCCCCGTTTGCTGAGTGCCATTTTTTGCCATGAATTCCCCTTAACCACTTTCTAAGGCAGAAAAATCCACCCTCCGCAGGCTATTTTTTGCATGTCGACGTCTGCTATTGGCCGGAAGCCGACATACTTCGCATCCCGATTCTTGCCAGGTCGTTGGCATTTTCATGCC
>NZ_LFLT01000064.1 GCF_001189955.1 Herbaspirillum chlorophenolicum
GCCGCTCCAGGTGGTCCAGCAGCCGTTGCCCTTCCGGCGTGTTGAACCACGCGGCATGACCCAGCAGATAAGTATCGTAAGCCAGCGCGGCGTTCTGTTGCGACTGCGTGACGCCATGGAAGTAATCCAGCTCGGCCAGCGCGAACTCGGCATGCACCAGCGGCAATAGCGCCGCCAGCGCACGTGTCTGGCGCGCCGTCAGCGGCAGACGCGAGGCATAGCCGTCCAATAGCGCATCGAGCAGGTCGAGGTGGATCAACTGGTCCGGCCGGTGCGGTATCGCCAGCCATTCGACGATGTTGCGCTCGATCGCGGTGGCCACATCGTGCAGCGCGCAGGTGCGGTCCGACAGGCCGAAGTCCAGCACCGTGTGCGCCTGCGCCAGTGCGCTGTTGTCGCTCCACAGCAGGTTGGAGGCGTGCCAGTCGTTGTGCGTCCACAGCGGCGCCATCTCATCCAGGTAGGGTTTCAGGCGGGCGTGGAAGGGCAGCAGGTGTTGCGCCACTTCACCGCGCCAGGGGCGGTCGTGCAGGTAATCGGCGATCGCCGGGCGCTGCTCGATGTAGGCTTGCAGCGGGCGCACCGGATCTTCCTGCGAGAAAATCGTGAAGCTGGAAATCAGCGGCCGCGCGGCACGCGCCGGTGCATCGTAGCCCTGCGAAGCCTGGTGCAGCCGCGCCAGCATGGCGCCGGCCGAATATGCGTGCGTACGGCTGGAGAATGGCGTCCATGACATGGCGTCGCGGTACAGGTCCACGCCCGGCGCCAGCCAAAACACTTCATACGTCCAATGCTCATCGGCCAGCGCGCTGGCGCCGTCCTCGGTCTGCAGTGCGGTGCTGACCGGCAGGCCGTTGGCGTGCAGGTGCGCCACGAAGCGGTGCTCCTCGGCCAGCGCGGCGACGTCGCGCACCCGCACGTGATGGCGCTTGATAAAGATCTCGCCGGCATCGGTGTGCATCACGCAGGCTGCCGAAAACGGACGCGGACTGTGCCATTCCAGGCGCTGCGGCTTGCCGGCCTGCGGATACCGTTGCAGCACGCGCGCCACCTCGGCCGAGGTCAGCGCGGGCCAGTCGGAAATCACCGTCTCGGCATTCATGCCGTGGCTGATGACGCGCGTGAGGTGGTGGGAAGCCGCGTCCATGATGCTCAGAAATCGTATTGCAGCGACAGGCGCGCGGTGCGCGGCGCACCCAGGTGCAGGTAGCTGTCGCCCAGGTATTGGCCGGCGTCCTTCCAGTAGCGCTTGTCGAACAGGTTGTCGACGTTCAGGCGCAGCGTCGTCTCATGCCCGGCCAAACGCAGCTTGTAGCGCAGGCCGGCGTTGAACACGTGTACTGCCGGCAGGCTTACGCTGCCGTCGCGGGTGGCCGGCTTGCTGCCGCTGTAGAGCCAGCTGCCCATCACATTCAGGCCATCCGCGCCGGGCACCGCATAGTCGGCGTAGACCGCGCTGCGCAGGCGCGGCACGTTGACCACCTGCTGGCCATCGTAGGCGGCGGTGCCGGTATCGCTGGCGCGCGCACGGGTGACGGCCATGCTGGCGCCGACCTGCAGGCGCGGCGTGAGCTTGCCGTTGGCGCCGAGTTCGATGCCGGTATTGGTTTGCTGGCCTTGCTGGACGTAGGTGAAGCCGAAGGGGCTACTGTCGGGCTGCTGGTATTCGTAGGCCTTGCGGATGCGGAACAGCGCAGCGGTCAGGTTCAGGTCGGGCGTGACGTCATATTTGACGCCGGCTTCCAATTGGCGCGCCACAGAGGGCGGCAGCGTGGTCGGGTAGTTGCTGACCCAGAACGGCGCTGAGGTACCCAGCGACAGCGTCTCGGCATAGCTGCCGTAGATCGACATCGCTTGCATCGGCTTGAAGATCAGCGCCAGTTGCGGCAGGAAGATGTTGCGGCCGGTATGGCGGGAAACGCTGCCGTCGCTGTTGAACGCATCTTCGCTGAGCCACACCTGGCGGCCGCCGGCGACGGCTTGCCAGCGTTCGGAGAACTGCAGGCGGTCGCTGAAGAACAAGGCTTTTTGGCGGCTGTCCAGGTTGCGGTAGGAAGGGCCGGGGATATCGCTGGAAGGCGGCAGTGCCGGGGTACCGGTGTAGATGTTGCCGCTGCCGACCAAACTGCTGATGCCGTCGGACTTGTCCACCACGCGGCGCGACATGGCCGCCCCCACGGTCAACTCGTGGCGCACGAAGCCGGTGGCAAACTTGCCAATTGCGGCTGCCTGCACTTCGTCGTTGCGACGGTCGTCGTCCGGGCTGCGGTAGTCATAGACATCGAAGTCGCCGTTGGCGGCGAAATACGGCGAGGCGCCGCCACCGCTGCCATAGGGAAAGGCCAGGTAATCGTCGATCACCGCACGGCTGCGACCGGCGGTGATATAGCCGCGCCAGTCGCTGTTGAATTCGGTGTCCAGGCGCAGGTTGTAGTTCAGCGAGGTGTCGCGCACCGGCTGCGCCCAGGATTGCGGCGTGAGCATGGTCGAGGGCGACACGCCGGACGGGATCGTGGTACCGCCCAGCAACTGGTAGCCGGCCACCGAGCGCTGCGACTTCTGCTGGTATTCGGCATTGAACTGCAGCAGCGTCTTTGAACTGATGGCCCAGGAGGCCGCCAGCGAGGCGAAGTCGCGCCAGCCGTCGGCGTTGTTGACATACGAATGGATGTCTTCATGCGCGGCGTTGATGCGCAGGCCGAACTGCTTCTGCTCGCCGAACAGGGCGCCGAGGTCGGTGGCGAGGTAGCGCGAACCGTTGGAGTCGGTGCCCAGCACCACCGAGCGCACGTCGGCCGGGCGCTTGGTGACATAGTTCACCAGCCCGCCGGCCGCGACCACGCCGGCCTGCAAGCCGGCCACGCCCTTCAGGAATTCCACGCGCTCCTTGTTCTCCAGTGCAATGGTCTGCTCGCCGGCCGCGGTCAGGCCATCGATGCGATAGGCGCTGGCCGGATCGAGCGTAAATCCGCGCACGCTGAAGTTTTCGTAATAACCCACCGGCGCATAGTTTTCGCCGATGGAGGCGTCGTTCTTGATTACGTCGGAGAGCAGGCGCGACTGCTGGTCGCGCATTTGCTCTGCGGTGACGACCGATACCGAGGCCGGGGTGTCGAGCAGCGGTGCGTCGTCGAAGCCGGCGACGGCGGCCGAGCGGGCGCGCGTTTCCGATTTGCCGGCGCCGCTGGCGGTGACGTTCACCGTAGGCAGGCTGTCGCCGGATTCATCGCGGCCATCGGCGGCGCGGGCCGCGTTGGAAAGGCCAAGGGAAGTACCGGCCAGCGTCAGCATCAGCGTCGAGGCCAAAGGAGCAATACGTTTCATCTTTACTGTTTACTGAAGTGGTAAAGCACCGGGTACGTTGCCTGGCGCCGTTTGTTATCGAATCTGAATCCGGATCAGCGGTTACGTGCGGCGGCGACGGCGCGGCCCAGTTCAGCCACCGACATCGCGTAGAAGTAGCTGCGATTGTAATGCGTGATGGCGAAGAAGTTATTGGTCGCCAGCCAGTACTCGGTCGGGCCGGTGCCGTTTTGCAGGTCGACCAGGCCGAAGCGCATGCCGGCCGGCAGCGTGGGTGCGCTCACGGTCACGCCGGCGGCTTGCAACTGCTCCTCGGTGTATTTGGCTTCCAGGCCCTGGTTCAACAGGCCTTCCCACTGGCGGTTGTCGGATGAAACCGTGGCCGGGAAAGCCACCGGCTCGCCGCGTTGCCAGCCATGCACGGAGAGGTAGTGCGCCACGCTGCCGATGGCGTCCACCGGCGAATTGCGCAGGTCGATCTTGCCGTCGCCGTCGAAATCGACCGCGTATTCGCGGATGCTGCCCGGCATGAACTGGGCCCAGCCGATGGCGCCGGCGTAGGAACCGCGCAGCGAGAGCGGGTCGATGTGGGCGTCGCGCGCCAGCAGCAGGGTGTTTTCCAGCTCGCCACGGAAGAAGGCCATGCGGGCATCGCGGTTGGGGGTGTTCGGATAGTCGAAGGCGAGCGTGGTGATCGCATCCATCACGCGGAAGTTGCCGGTATTGCGGCCGTAGACGGTTTCCACGCCGATGATGCCGACGATGATTTCCATCGGCACGCCGTATTGCGCTTCGGCGCGCGCCAGGGCGACGCCATAGGTGTTCCAGAACTCGACGCCGGCGTTGATGCGCACCGGGTCGATGAAGCGCGCGCGGTAGGCGGCCCAGTTCTTGGGTTTGTTGCTGGGCGCCGGCTTGATCAGCTGGATGGCGGTGTCGAGGTAGCGCGTCTGCGCCAGCAGCTTGTTGAGTTCGGCACGATCGAAGCCATTGCGCTCGACCATTTCGTCGATGAAGCGCTTGACGTCCTTCCATTCATTGAAATTGACGAACTCGCCCTGTTCTTCCGGCGCCGCCTTTTTTTTCACCGGGGCCTTCTTGACCGTCTTGTGGTCGCCTTTCTTGTCGTGCTTCTTGTCTTTGGCCGGCTTGCCCTTGTTCTGGGCCTGGGCCTGGGGTTTGGCGGGCTGCGTCGTGGACTGGGCATGCAAGGCCGGCGGCAAGGCGCACAAGGCGGAGAACAGCAGGGCGGAGGTCAGGACGGGCAAGCGGCGAAGCGATGTGATCGGCATGAGGCGGCAGTCTGGAAGGAGGGGCGAAACAAGCCTTGAAGTATACCGCATCGCGCGTGCGCCCCATGCCGGTGCAGGGGCCTGCATGCCGTTACCGCCCGGCTGGATGTACACTAGCCGCACGAGACATGTTCAGGCCAACCGCCATCCCGGGCTTGCCTGCCGGATACAAGAGCAACAATGACTACCGCCTTTTATACGCACGCCGATTGCCAGCGCCATGAAATGGGCGACTGGCACCCCGAGACGCCGGCCCGCCTGCAGGCCATCGAAGACCAGTTGATCTCCAGCCGCATCGACCAGTTCCTCGACCGCCGCGACGCGCCATTGGCCGACCCGGCCGAAGTCGAACGCATCCACAGCCCCGCCGCCGTCGACCGCATCCGCGAGCACAGCCATGCGCTGGCGCTGTCGGGCGAGCCGTATTACTCCCTCGACGGCGACACGCTGCTCAACCGCCATAGCTGGCAGGCGGCATTGCGCGCGGCCGGCGCGGCGGTGGCCGCGACCGACGCGGTGCTGGCCGGCGAACTGGACAACGCCTTCTGCTCGGTGCGCCCGCCGGGCCACCATGCCACGCCCGACCAGTCCATGGGTTTTTGCCTGTTCAATAACGTGGCCATCGCCGCGCGCCATGCGCTGGACGTCCATGGGCTGGAGCGGGTGGCGGTGGTGGATTTCGACGTGCACCACGGCAACGGCACTGAAGACGCCTTCGCCCACGATCCGCGGGTGCTGATGGTGAGCTTCTTCCAGCATCCTTTCTACCCGTTCTCGGGAGGCGGTCCTGCCGAGCCGCATATCGTGAATGTGCCGGTGCCGGCCTATACCGATGGCAATGCGGTGCGCCAGCTGGTGATCGAAAAATGGCTGCCGGCGCTGCACGCGCATCGTCCGCAGATGATCTTCATCTCGGCCGGCTTCGACGCCCACCGCGAGGATGACATGGGCCAGATGGGGCTGGTGGAGGCCGACTATGCGTGGATGACGCGGCAGATCATGCAGGTCGCCAAACAGCATGCCCGGGGGCGCATCGTCAGTTGCCTGGAAGGCGGCTACAACCTGTCGGCGCTGGGGCGCAGCGTGGTGGCTCACCTGAAGGTGCTGGCGGAGCTAGAATAAATGCGCATATCCGCCGCCTCCACCGGCACCGCAGGCGGGAACCGCGCCGGCGATCTCCTCGCGGGCCTGTCGCTGGCCGGCCTGCTGCTGCCGGAGGCGGTCGCTTATTCGAGCATTGCCAACCTGCCGCCGCACATGGGCATCATCGCCTTGCTGGCCGGGCTAGCCTGTTACGCTCTGCTGGGCTCCAGCCGCTTCGCCATCGTGTCGGCCACCTCTTCCTCGGCTGCGGTATTGGCGGCGGCGACCGCGACCATGGCCATCGGCGATCCGGCGCACCGCGTGGTGCTCGCGGCGGGATTGGTCCTGCTCACCGGCGTGTTTTTCCTGGTAGCCGGCATGGCGCGCATGGGCAATATCACGGACTTCATCGCCAAGCCGGTCATGCGCGGCTTTACCTTCGGCCTGGCGATCGTCATCATCGTCAAGCAATTGCCAAAGGTCTTCGGCGTACATCCCCAGCATGGCGAACTGATGCCGCTCGTTGCCGAGTTGTTTGGCCATGTCGGCGCGTGGAATCCGGTTGCCGTGGCCGTCGGGGCAATTGCATTGGCATTGCTGTTTTTGTTGGCCCGGCTAAAGAGCGTGCCGGGAGCGATGATCGTCATCGCGCTCGGGATCGCGGCCAGTCGCTGGCTGGACCTGTCCCACTATGGCGTCGGCCTGGTCGGCCCCATCATCCTGCAACGGCCAGCGCTCACATGGCCGCAATTGGCCCGCGCCGACTGGATACAGCTTGCCGAACTGGCGGTAGCGATGGTGATGATCCTGTATGCCGAATCGTATGGTTCGATACGCAGTTTTGCGATGAAGCACGGCGATACCGTGGAACCCAATCGCGATTTGCTGGCGCTGGGGGCGGCCAATGTTTTCTCGGGCCTGCTGCAGGGCATTCCCGTCGGCGCGGGTTATTCCGCCACGTCGGCCAATGAAGCTGCCGGCGCAACGTCGCGCTGGGCGGGCGCGATTGCCGCGATAGCGGTCTTCATCGTTGTCATGGCATTGCTGTCCTGGGTCGCATTGACGCCCGAACCGGTCTTGGCCGCGATCGTCATCCATGCGGTGAGCCATACGCTCAAGCCCGCTACCTTGCGCCCTTACTTTCAATGGCGCCGCGACCGGCTCGTCGTGGTCGCCGCGGTGCTTGGCGTCTTGCTGCTGGGCGTGCTGGACGGGTTGATGGCCGCGATCGGCATTAGCATCCTGATGCTGCTGCGGCGGCTTGCCGATTCGCGGCTGTCCATTCTTGGGCAGCTCGGCCAGGGGCACGATTTTGTGCGCATCGACCTGCATCCCGAAGCGCGCCCTGTCGCGGGCATCCTGATCCTGCGCCCGGAAGAGCCCTTGTTCTTTGCGAATGCCGAAAAAATACTCGGCCAGGCGCGCCGGCACATCAACGATGCGGCACAACCGGTACGCGCCATCATCCTGAGCCTGGAGGAATCACCCGACCTGGACAGTTCCAGCCTGGAAGCCCTGCGCGATTTCGCCGGGTTTGTCCATGCCGGGGGAAAAATCCTCCTGTTGGCGCGGCTGAAGAATTCCGTGCAGGACATCTTGAAGCGGGCCGACGTTGCCGGCTTGCCCCCTTCCGCCATCATGGATTTGAGCGTGGACGATGCGGTAGCTGCCGTAGCGGCGATTCAAGAGGTCTCGTAAGCCGCGATGATCGCATCGGCCACCGCCCGTACCCGCGCGGTGCGGTTGAGGTCGCTGTGCAGCACCAGCCACATGTCGTACGGCGCGTTGCGCTCGGGCCAGATGCGCACCAGCCCGGGCGTGGCGTCACCCATATGCTCGGGCAATTCGCCCAATCCCATCCCGGCCAGTACGCATTCGGCCAGCATCAGGCCGTTGCTCACTTCGATCGCAACGTTGGCATTGGCACTGGATTCGCCGCAGACCTGGTCGACCATGTGCGGCGCCAGCGCGCGCTGGTAGGCCACCACGTCATGCCCCTTGAGTGCGGTGCCGGGTTCCGGCAGGCCGCGCTTTTTGACATAGGCCTTGGAGGCATAGATGCCGGTGTGCAGGCGCTTGAGGTGGCGGGCGATCAGGTCGGGACTGTCGGGGCGGACGGTGCGTACTGCGATGTCGGCTTCGCGTTTGGTCAGGTTGGTGACCTGGGTCGAAGTGGAAAGCACCACGCGGATATTCGGATGCGCCTCACGCAGCTTGTGCAGGGCGGGTATCAGGAAGTGGCGTGCGGCGCTGTCGGTGGCGGCCAGGCGCACCACGCCGCACAAGCGCTCGTCGATGCCTTGCATCTGGCGCAACAGCTGCTCGGCCCCTTGCTCCATGCGCTCGGCCGCGCCGGCCGCCAGTTCGCCGGCAGGCGTGGGAACATAGCCCGAGGGAGTGCGCAGGAACAGCCGCGCCGACAGCGATTTTTCCATCGCCGCCAGGCGCCGGCCTACCGTGGCCTGGTCGATCTCAAGCTGCTCGGCTGCCGCGCGCAAGGTGCCCTTGCGGTAGAGCGCCAGGAACACCCGCGCATTGTCCCAATCCATCGCTGCCGTCATGTTGCCCTTCCATTCCTCTGATCATGCAAATTTGCATCACAGTGCCGATCTTATACCTATTTATTGCATCAAGACGGAAGCCTACAATCCGTTGATCGCGCGCATGTCGCGCTATCGCAGAAAGAATCCGATGTCATCCGTGCAATGTTCCAATCCCGCCGTCGCCGCCGCTCCCGTTGTTCCCGCCGTTCCGGCACCCCGCGCCGGCTTGCTGCCGCTGGTGGCGCTGGCCATCGGCTTCATCATGGCCATGCTGGATGTGACCGTGGTCAACGTCGGCCTGTCCAATATCTCGGATAGCCTGGCCGCGCCGTTGTCCACGCTGGTGTGGATCGTCGACGGCTACACGCTCACCTTTGCCGCCATGCTGATGGTGGGCGGCGCGCTGGCCGACCGTTTCGGCGCCAAGCGGCTTTACCTGACCGGCCTGTTCCTGTTCGTGGTGGCGTCGCTGCTGTGCGGCGCTGCGCCCAGCGGCCCGTTCCTGGTGGCGGCGCGCCTGCTGCAGGGTTTGGGGGCCGCGTTCTTCATGCCCAGTTCGCTGAGCCTGTTGACCCACGTCTACGAGGATGACCGGGTACGCGCCCGCATGCTGGGCGTGTGGTCGGCCACCGTGGGCCTGTCGGCCGCGGTCGGCCCGCTGTTGGGCGGGGTGCTGATCCACTGGCTGGGCTGGCGCAGCGTGTTCCTGATCAACGTTCCGGTGGGTATTATCGGCCTGCTGATGGCGCGTTCGCTGATCCCGCAGGCGGCGCGGCATGTGCGCGCGCTGAACCTCTACAGCCATGTGGTGGGCGTGGTGATGCTGGCCGGCGTGTCCTTTGTGCTGATCCAGGGGCCGGTGTACGGCTGGGGATCGGCGCGCATCATCGCCGGCATGGTGGTCACGCTGTTGGCGGCCGTCGCGCTGGTGCGGCATGAACGCCGGGGTATCGCTCCACTGCTGCCCAAGGCCCTGTTCGCCACACCGCAGTTCGCCGCCGCCAACGGCATCGGCTTCCTGATCAACTTCAGCGTCTACGGCAACCTGTTCTACTTGGCGCTGTTCCTGCAACAGGGCCGTGGCGCCGATGCGTTGCAGACGGGTTTGCAACTGGTGCCGATGATGGCGGTGATCTTCATCGGCAACCTCAGTTCCGGCCGCATGTCGGCGCACTGGGGGCCGCGCGTGCCGCTGCTGCTGGGGCTCTCGGTGGGCACCGTCTTCACCGCGCTGGCCATGGGGTTGACGCCGGCCACGCCGTACTGGCTGCTGGCGCTGGTCTGCGCCGCCGCCAACCTGGGCGTGAGCACCGCCATTCCCGCCATGACTGCAGTGGTGATGCAAGTGGCCGGCCGCGCGCACGCCAACAGCGCCGCCGCCGCGCTCAACGCCAACCGCCAGATCGGCGCGCTGGTCGGTGTGGCGGTGATGGGGGCGGTGCTGCATACCTTCGAGGGATGGGATGTGCGCAATCCGCTGGCCTTCGGCATGATGGCGGCAGCCTATGCGCTGGCGCTGTGGCTGGTATGGCGTTTTGTCGGCGTTGCCAAAAAGGAATTGGCCGCACGCGGCGCCTGAATACTGCGTTTGCAGAGAAACCCGCCCGCATCTGTTGCGCGGCGGGTTCTTTTTTTGGGGCGGCGCCTGCGTAAGCCGTAAAATAGCGGCCTATCCGAATAAAAGTGCAAGAAAGAAGAATCCGCATGTCCATCCAATGGTTCCCTGGCCACATGAACGCCGCCCGCAAGAAGGCGGCCGAGGCAATGGAGAAAGTCGACCTGGTCATTGAAGTGGTCGATGCCCGCTTGCCCCAGGCCAGCTGCAACCCGATGATCGAGCAGCTGCGCAATGCCCGCCAGCGTCCTTGCCTGAAGATCCTCAACAAGACCGACATGGCCGACCCGGTGGCGACCCAGGCCTGGATCAACCATTACAACCGCCAGAAGGGTGTCACCGCGGTGGCGCTGTCCTGCAAGAAGCCCTCCGACGTGGTGCGTGTGCCCAAGCTGGCGCTGCAGGTGGCGCCGCACCGCGGCACCGTGTTGAAGCCGCTGCGCATGATGATCATGGGCATCCCCAACGTCGGCAAGTCCACGCTGATGAACGCGCTGCTGAAAAAGCGCGTGGCCGCAGTGGGCGACGAGCCGGCCGTGACCAAGACCCAGCAGCGCCTCTACCTCGGCAACAACATGGTGCTGATCGATACCCCCGGCATGTTGTGGCCCAAGATCGAACACCCCAGCGATGGCCTGATGCTGGCCGCCAGCCATGCAGTGGGCAGCAATGCGCTGATCGAGGAAGAGGTTGCGACCTTCCTGGCCGACCTGCTGCTGCAGCGTTATCCGCAATTGCTCAAGGCGCGCTACGGCTTCCAGACCGAGGGCATGGACGGCGTGGCGGTGGTCGAGGGAGTGGCGGCCAAGCGTGGTTTCCGCCTCAAGGGCGGCGACTACGATTTCGAAAAGGCCGCGCATACCTTCCTGCAGGACTACCGCAGCGGCGCGCTCGGCCGCATCTCGCTGGAAACGCCGGAGTCGCGCGCCGAGCTGCTGGCCAGCTACCAGCCCACCGACAATCCCGATGCGCTGTCGGAAGACGACGAGGATGAAGAGGAAGAATACGACTGGCGCAACGCGCCGGATCCTCGCGGGAGCCGCGACTAGAGCAGGCCGTCGTCCAATGAAAAAAGCCACCGCGAGGTGGCTTTTTTTGTGGGGAGGCATCCGGCAGTGCCGGACGCTTCACGCGATTACCACGAGGTGATCACGGAACCCTTGTACTTTTCCAGCACGAACTTCTTCACTTCCGGGCTGTGGTAAGCCTTGACCAGCTTGGCGACCCAAGGCTTGTCCTTGTCTGCGGTGCGGATGGCCAGCACGTTGGCGTAGGGGCCGGTCGATGCTTCCACGGCGATGGCGTCCTTGGTCGGCGACAGGCCGGCGGATTCAGCGAAGTTGCCGTTGATCACGGCGGCGTCGAAGTCATCCAGCGAACGCGGCAGTTGGGCGGCATCCAGTTCGATGATCTTGACCTTCTTCGGGTTGTCGATGATGTCCAGCGGGGTTGCCTTCAGGCCGGCGTCGGCCTTGAGCTTGATCACGCCCTTGGCTTGCAGCACCAGCAGCGCGCGGCCGCCGTTGGTCGGGTCGTTGGGCACGCCGACGCGGGCGCCTTGCTTGAGTTCATCCAGCGACTTGATCTTCTTGGAGTACACGCCCATCGGGAAGGTGATGGTGGTGCCCACGCTCACGAACTTGTAGCCGCGGTCCTTGATCTGTGCGTCCAGGTAGGGCTGGTGCTGGTAGGAGTTGGCATCCAGGTCGCCGCCGGCCAGCGCCGCATTGGGCTGGATGTAATCGGTGAATTCGATAATCTGCAGCTTCAGGCCATCCTTCTCGGCCAGCTTCTTGACCTGTTCCATGATCTCGGCGTGCGGGCCGGCGGTCACACCGATCTTGATCGGCTTGTCCTGCGCCAGCACGGGCGCGGAGATCAGGCTGGCAGCGACACCCAGGCCTGCGACGAATTGAATCAACTGACGACGGTTCATGACTTTCCTTTCAAGCTTTTGTAATAGTCGCAGCGGGTAGCTGCGGTTTGATTTCAATGCTGCGCGCTGTGGTTTCCGCTTTTAGCGGTGACTCAACTTGCGCACCAGCAGGTCTCCCAGGGATTGCACCAACTGCACGAAAACGATCAGGATCAGCACCACGGCCACCATCACTTCCGGCAGGAAGCGCTGGTAGCCGTAGCGGATGCCCAGGTCGCCCAGGCCGCCGCCGCCGATCGCGCCGGCCATGGCCGAATAGCCGACCAGGCTGACGAAGGTGATCGTAAGACCGGCGACGATACCAGCAAATGCCTCGGGCACCAATACCTTGTAAATGATTTGCCCGGTGGTCGCGCCCATGGCCTGGGCCGCTTCCACCAGGCCGCGGTCGACTTCGCGCAGGGCCGACTCGACCAGGCGCGCGATGAAGGGCGCGGCGGCAATCGTCAGCGGCACGATGGCGGCGGCGGTGCCGATCGAGGTGCCGACGAAAAAGCGCGTGAAGGGGATCACCGCCACCAGCAGGATGATGAAGGGCGTCGAGCGCACCGCGTTGACCAGCAGGCCGGCGATGCGGTTGAAGGCCACGTTGGGCAGGATGCCGTTGCGGTCGGTCAGGTGCAGCGCGATGCCCAGCGGCACGCCCAGCACCGAACCCAGCACGCCCGAGATGCCGACCATCATCAGGGTTTCACCGAAGGAGCTGATAAACAGATCAATCAATTCAGATGACATGGTTCAGCTCCTCCACGACGACGCCCCGCGAGCGCAGGTATTCCATTGCATTGTTGATGTTTTCCTGGGTGCCGTTGGCGAGGATCGCCAGCGAGCCGAAGGCCTGGCCCTGGATCTCGTCGATCTGGCCGTGCAGGATGTTGAAGTCCAGGCTGTAGCGGCGCACCGCTTCAGACAGGTGCGGCTGGTCCACGCCCGAGCCGGTGAAGGCGAAGCGGAACAGGTGGTCGGTGCCTGCGCCCGCTTCGGCATTGGCCAGGCGCGCGCGCAGGCGCTCCACCACGCCCTTGGGCAGCTCATGGGCGATCACGTCGCCGATCAGGGCGCGCGTGACTTCATGCCTGGGCTGGCGGAACACGTCCAGCACTTCGCCCTGTTCGATCACCTGGCCGGTTTCCATCACCGCCACGCGGTCGCAGATGACCTTGATTACTTCCATCTGGTGGGTGATCAGCACGATGGTCAGGCCCAGTTCCTTGTTGATCTTGCGTAGCAGCTCCAGGATCGAACGGGTGGTTTCCGGGTCCAGCGCCGACGTGGCTTCGTCGGACAGCAGTACCTTGGGATCGTTGGCCAGGGCGCGGGCGATGCCCACGCGCTGTTTCTGGCCGCCGGAGATTTGTGCCGGATAGCGGTCCTTCAATGCGGACAGGCCGACCAGTTCCAGCAGCGGCTCGACCTTTTTTGCGATCTCGGCCCTGGACTTGCCGGCCAGCTCCAGCGGCAGCGCGATGTTGTCGTACACCGTGCGCGAAGAGAGCAGGTTGAAGTGCTGGAAGATCATGCCGATGCCGCGGCGCGCTTCGCGCAATTGATCCGCAGAGAGGGCGGTCAGGTCCTGGCCATCCAGCAGGATACGGCCGGAAGTGGGGCGGTTAAGCAGGTTCAGGGTGCGCACCAGGGTGCTTTTGCCGGCGCCGCTGCGGCCGATGATGCCGAAGACTTCGCCCTTGCGGATCGACAGATCGACATTGCGCACCGCTTCGACACTGCCGAAGCGCTGGGTAACAGCTTGGATTTCGATCATGATGGGAATAGAAATGGCAGTGGGCCCGTGCTTCCGACCCGCCGCCATGGGCGCCGGAGGGCGCCGCAGGCGGGGACAAAACCACAAGTCTCCACTGCCATCGATATTTTTATAAGAAGCCGCTATTTTAAGGCGACGAGGTTATAAGGGGAAAATAAATTTTCGCTTATACATATAACCTAATCATCTTACGCATACTCCCAAACGCCAGATGCCATACGGGTTTGCGCCGCATGGTCCCAAGACGGGAAGATGTTTTTTCCCATGTAACGGGATTGCATCTCGCCAAGAGATGGCGGCGATGATTTCTCTCGCCTTGCTGGTCTTTCTCTCTCCCTTCCACTCCGCTCGCGGGATTTCCTCCTTCTTTCATCGCCGGCGCACCAGAACGCGAGTCAAACGCGTCAATCCCTTAATTATTTCTTTTTTAGAAATTATTCCTTTCAAGTAGCGGCATTTTTCAATGTTTTCGTAAAGATTAAAGTTCGTTTGCAGCACGGAAGACAGACCAATCCTTCCGGCGCTACCGGCGCCTTATGCCGATTCATGCAAATGCAGCGAGGCGCGGAACAAGACCAAATTTGCATCAAGCCGTATGTAAGAACCTATTCACGATCTCCTCCGGGGTCGTCCAACCGCCCTTTCAGGCGGTCTGCAG
>NZ_LFLT01000065.1 GCF_001189955.1 Herbaspirillum chlorophenolicum
GGCGGTATCGATGCGCGTGCGATGCGAAAAATTGCTCAGCACGGTCAGCGTGATGTTTTGCCCGACGCCGAGATCGGGCACGATGCCGTGCTGCTTGCGGTCTTCCGGCACCATGCACAGGCCGAGGCGGATCGACTTGAGCGGCGTGCCGGTGTCCACCTGGGCGCCGTTCATGAATACCTTGCATTCGTAATGGCCGGGATAGGCGCCGAACAAGGCCGAGACCAGCTCGGTGCGGCCGGCGCCGACCAGCCCGGCAATGCCGACGATTTCGCCGCGGCGCACCGACAGCGATACGTTGTCGACGCGCTTGCGCTTGGGGTTGTCGACGTCGAAGCAGGTGACGTTGCGGGCCTCGAAGATCACTTCGCCGATGTCATGGTCGCGCGTCGGATACATCGCCGTGATTTCGCGGCCGACCATTTGCGTGATGATCTGGTTCACATCCAGCGATTGCATCGGCGTGGTGGCGATATGCTTGCCGTCGCGGATCACCGAGATGGTGTCGCAGACTTCAGCCACTTCATCGAGCTTGTGCGAGATGTACACGCAAGCGACGCCCTTGGCCTTGAGGTCTTTGATGATCTTGAGCAGGATCGCGATTTCAGACGAGGTCAGCGAAGAGGAGGGCTCGTCCAGGATCAGCAGGCGCGCCTTCTTGTTGAGCGCTTTGGCGATTTCCACCAGTTGCTGGTGGCCGCCGCCGTATTGCATCACCGGCAATGCCACGTTGATGTCCGGCATGTTCAGCTCGCGCATCAGCTCTTCGGCGCGGCGGTACATCGCCGGATAATTCATGCGGCCGCCGGGCAGGGTGATCTCATGGCCCATGAAAATGTTTTCGGCCACCGACAGTTCAGGCACCAGCATCAGTTCCTGGTGGATGATGACGATGCCGGCTGCTTCCGTGTCGCGCACCGATTGGGCGACGAGCGGCTTGCCATCCCACTGGATCTCGCCTTCCCAGGTGCCGTGGGGATAAACACCGGACAGGATCTTCATCAAGGTGGATTTGCCGGCGCCGTTTTCGCCGCACAGGCCGACGCATTCTCCGGCCTTGATCTTGAGGTCGATGCCATCCAGGGCGCGGACACCGCCAAACTTCTTGACGATGCCCTTCATTTCTAACAAATACTCAGACATGCCTGCTCTCGTAGGGTAAAAACTGCCGGAACTTCATCGAAATTCGGAGCGGCAAAGCATGCGATGGAGCGGGCGACGGCGGATATCGCACCGCCATCGGCCGTGACGCATCACAATCAAGCGAATGAAACCAAATTAAACAAATGAAGCGAACGCCATGATCCGGACAGGCGCTATGCCTGTCCGGGCCATTGATGCCTTTTTATTTGCCGCTGATTTGTGCTTGTGTGTAGAAGCCGTCGTCCACCAGGATATTGACGTTGGCCTTGGTCAACGGAGTCGGCTTGAGCAGGACGGTGTCGACCTTCTTGAAGCCGTTGTCATATTGGGAGTTGTAGGAAGGTTTCTCGTTGCGCGCCAGTTGCACCGACAGGTTGGCCGCTTCGGAGGCGATCAGCTTGAGGGGCTTGTACACGGTCATGGTCTGGGTGCCGGCGACGACACGCTTGACGGCGGCCAGGTCGGCATCTTGTCCGGAAACCGGAACCTTGCCGGCCAGTTTTTGCGCAGCCAGTGCCTGGATGGCGCCGCCGGCGGTGCCGTCGTTGGAAGCGACGATGGCGTCGATCTTGTTGTTATTGGCTGTCAGCGCGTTTTCAACGATGGACAAGGCCTCGGTCGGATTCCAGTCCTTCACCCACTGCTGGCCGACAATCTTGATGTCGCCCTTGTCGATGTACGGCTTGAGTACCTTCATCTGGCCTTCGCGCAGCATCTTGGCGTTGTTGTCGGTCGGCGAACCGCCCAGCAGATAGAAGTTGCCCTTGGGCTGGGCCTTGACCACGCCTTCGGCCTGCATTTCACCTACTTTTTCGTTGTCGAAGGAGATATACGCGTCGACATCCGCATTCAGGATCAGGCGGTCATACGAGACCACCTTGATGCCGGCTTTCTTGGCTTCCTTGATGGTGTTGGTCAGGACGGTAGCGTTGAACGGAACGATAACGATGACATCGACGCCACGCGAAATCAGATTTTCAATTTGGGAAATCTGGCGCGCTTCGCTGGCATCTGCCGACTGGACGAAGACCTTTGCACCCAGCTTCTCCGCAGCTGCGGTAAAGAAATCGCGATCGCGCGCCCAGCGCTCGACACGCAGGTCGTCAATGGAAAAGCCGATCTTGGGATTTTTTGCATCCGCCATTGCGCCTGTGCTGACCAGCGAGATGCTAGCCACTGCCACCAGGGCCATTACACTTTTTTTCAGGATTGAGTTCATTGCCTAATCTCCAATGTCATTATGATTTTTAAGGGGGCATCTTCAGGGACATGGCTGGTGCCATTCCCATTTTCAGGCTTGTTATCGGCCGCTTGTCATGCGGCCGATTCGCTTGCCGCTACCGTGCCGGAAGGGCGCATCGGTGTTGCCGTCTCGCTCCGCAAATTCGCGGAGGGAAAGTCTCTTGCCCGTTTCTTGCCATGCATCAACGCCTTGTAAATAATTGCTATCGGTTTGATGTGAAGGCGATACTAGCAATCGCTGATTCATGTCTACAATTACGAAATTCACCAAACGGGGTAGCGATTCTTTCTGTTGCGGTTGCACAAAGCCGTCGCCGGGCCGATGGATCGCTACAATTCCCGACGTGAGACGGATACCAGCAGAAAAAGCTGACAAAACGCTGAATGGATGAGCTCTATTGGCGCTCCCGGCGAGTAGAAAAAGAAACATCAGGAGACTACAGAGTGGCAAGAGTGCCGACAGTGCATCGGATTGCATTGCTGTTTAACGCGAACAAGATATTCGACCGCGAGATCATTGCCGGTATCGGCGAATACCTCAGCAGTACGCGCGCCTCGTGGGATCTGTACCTGGAGGAGGATTTCCGCACCCGCCTGCAAGGCATCGAACGCTGGCAAGGGCACGGCATCATCGCCGAATACGACGATCCCGCGACCGCCGAGGCCTTGTCGCGGGTGCGCCTGCCGGTGGTTGCCATCGGCGGCTCGTATGCCGATGAAAGCGTCTACCCGGAAGGCCGGCCCTACGTTGCGACCGACAACTTCAAATTGGTGAAGCTCGCCTATGACCACCTGATCGAGGCCGGCTTGCAGAATTTTGCCTTTTTCAGTTTGCCCCAGGCCGGCGTCAATCGCTGGGCGCAAGAGCGCGAGAGGATCTTCGACATGCTGACGCAGCGCGACGGGATACAGGGGAACATCTATCGCGGCGTTGGAACCAGCGCGCAGTCCTGGGATACGGCGGTTGAACAGCTGATTGCCTGGGTGCGCAGCCTGCCCAAACCGATCGGCATCATCGCCGTGACCGATGCACGCGCCCGCCAGCTTTTGCAGGCCTGCCTGTTCGCCGGCATTGCCGTCCCCGAACAAGTGGCCCTGATCGGTATCGATAACGACCCGCTGGCGCGCGTGCTGACGCGCGTGCCGCTCAGTTCCGTGATCCAGGGAACGACCGAGATGGGGCGCACGGCGGCACACTTGCTGCACCAGATGCTGCACGGCGCCCAGTTTCCCAATACACGCATCCTGGTGCCGCCCGCCGGCATCAATGTGCTGGCATCGAGTCGCCATGAGGTGCGCAACCATCCGCACGTGATGCAGGCGATGCACTTCATCCGCCAATATGCTTGCCAGGGGATCAAAACGGAACAGGTAGCCGATTACGTCGGCATCTCGCGCTCTTCGCTGGAATGGTATTTCCGGCGCGAGCTGGGGCGCAGCGTGCACGATGAAATCCTGCGCTTCAAGCTCGATGCCGCCAAGCGCCTGCTTCAACAGGATGGCAGCAATGCCGCCGACATCGCCGTCACTTGCGGCTTTACGTCGGTGCAATACATGCACGCCGTCTTCAAGCGCGAACTGGGCTGCACGCCCAGGGAATATCAGGAACAGCTGGCGGCCAGCGACGATACGTCAAAGCAAGCGGCTCAGCGGCCGCGCAAAAAACTATCGGTTGCAGGCTCCGCGCTATCCACGGCGGCATCAATACTGGCGCCGCCATTGGACGACAGCGGCGGCAGCTTATAGCGATAGAAAAAAAACGAACGAATGAATGAACATACCGATGGATTTGCACTGCAATCCATGGCCAATTATTTAGACGATGACGCATTTCACAATTTCCAGCACATCTGCTGAACACGGTATCAACCTGTACACCTTGCGCAATGCTTATGGCATGCGCGTCGTTATCAGCGACCACGGCGCCACGCTGGTTTCCTGGTGGGCGCCCGACCGTTACGGCCGCGAAGCCGACGTTTTGCTCGGCTACAAAGATATCGATCGCTACATCGCCAACCCGGCTTACTTTGGCAGCATCATCGGCAGGTGGGGCAACCGCATCGCCAATGGCCGCTTTACGGTAGATGGCGTCGACTACCAGGTCGACCGCAATAACGGCGACAATCATTTGCATGGCGGGGAGGGCGGATTCCACCTCATACCATGGCAAGTGCAGCCCGATCCGGAAGGCCTGCGGATGACGCTGGTGTCGCCGCACGGCGCTGCCGGCTTCCCGGGCAACGTACTGGCCTCGGTGCTGTACCGGCTCAACGACGATGGCCAGTTGCGGATCGACTATACCGCCACGACCGATGCGCCTACGCCGATCAATATGACATCGCACGGCTACTTCAACCTCAACGGCGGCGCCGACAACATCTACGACCACATTCTTTCCATCGACGCGGATACCTATTTGCAGGTCGACAGCAAGCTGATTCCCGAGAGGGCGGCGGAGGTGGCCGGCAGCGCGTTCGATTTCCGCCAGCCCGCGCCGATCGGCCCGCGCTTGTCATGGCCTGATGAACAACTGGAAATCGCCGGCGGCTTCGACCATTGCTACTGCCTGCACCGGGAGGAAACCAATGCCGACGAATCGAGGCGCCACGCCCAGAAGCTGCGAAAAGTGGCAACGGTCTACGATCCGGGATCGGGACGGCAGCTCACCGTATCGACAACGGAGATTGGCCTGCAGTTCTATAGCGGCAACTTCCTGAAAGACGTTCCGGGACGAGGCGCACAGTCTTATGCTCCGCATGACGGCTTTTGCCTGGAGGCGCAGGCTTACCCCAACCAGATCAACGGTCCGGAGCGTGAGGCAGTTATCTTGCGTCCTGGAGAGGTGTACCGCCAGACGACGGTGTACCGTTTGAGCGTACGTGAATAATTCGCTGGCCACCAACTGATTGATTGGAGCGGAACAGGTGTCCGCTCCGGTTTCATCGCATGATGAAACCGCCATCCACGGAGATGGACTGGCCGGTCACATAGCTTGCGGAGCTGCTGCACAGCCACAGGACTGCATCGGCGATCTCGTCAGCGCGTCCAGGTCGTGCCATGGGAATCATTTGCGTCATTGCCGCGAGTGCCTCACCTTGGCCGGAGGCGACCATCTGATCTGCCATTGGCGTCCAGATCAAACCGGGGCAAACGGCATTGATTCGGATATCACGCGCTGCATATTCCAATGCAGCGCTCTTGGTCAGGCCCAGAACGCCATGTTTGGCAGCATGATAGTTCGCACGTTGCGCCCCACCTACAAGTCCGCCAAGCGACGAGCAATTGACGATGGCGCCATTTCCTTGTTTGCGCATTTGCTGCAATTCGAACTTCATGCACGCCCATACGCCGCGCAGATTGATCGAGGTAATGCGATCAAAATCTTCCGCCGTGGCGTCAGCCGTTTCCGCGAGGATGTTCTGCACGCCCGCATTGTTGAAGGCAGCGTCCAGCCGGCCAAACGTGGACACGGTCTGTTGAACCATGGCCTCTACCTGATCCATTTCCGCGACATCGCACTCAATGCCGATGGCCTTAAAGCCGGCGGCATCCAATTCTGCCGCAGCAGCACGGGCCGCAGCGCCATTGACGTCTGCAATGGCGACAGCGGCGCCGGCCTTGGCAAAGGTTTGCGCAGTGGCCAGCCCGATACCGGAGGCAGCGCCGGTCACGAGAGCGACTTGATGTTCAAACGAGATTTTCATGATCCTGATTCCTGTGCGGGATGGAGTTATAGATACTTGCCGAAGAATTCGGCCAGTTTTTCAACCGCAGGCGTTACATATTGCGGTTTGTCATAGAGATCAAAGTGCGAGGCTCCCGGAATCACCATCAGTTCCTTGGGCTGTTCGGCCTTGGCATAGGCCGCCTGGCTGAACTTGAGGGTCTCGGCTCGCTCGCCTGCAATAAACAGAGCAGGGCGGGGCGATACCAGCTCCATGTGTTCCAATGGGTAATACCCCATATGCAACACGGGACTGGTCGTCACGAAGCGATTTCTGGCATTCGGATGGGCGCCACGTGGCGTCAGGTAGTACTCGGTAGCTTCACGCACGAAGTTCGGCGTGTCGGCATTGACCTGGTCGCGCGATGGAAGCAGGCTTTGCACGAGTACAGGCGCGCCTGCGGCCTCTTTGTTGAGCTGTTCCGCGACGCTCTGGAGCAACTTCTGGCGATCTTCCGCGGATACGGGCGATCCCTGGATGCCGGTGCGCGCTGCATCTCCGATATCGTAGGCAACCACACTCGCAACGGCCTTGACGCGCAGATCCGTTTGGGATTCGTGGAGGGCATAGCCGCCGCCGGCACATACCCCAACGGTGCCAATGCGCTTTGCATCGACCTGGGGCAAGGTGCCCAGATAGCTTACTGCGCTGCGGATGTCTTGCACGCGGTCGATCGGAGCCTCCAGATCGCGTGGCCCTCCGCCGCTTTCACCGTAATGGGATGCATCGAATGCCAGCGTGACGAAGCCTTTGCGCGCCAGCTGCTGGGCATACAGTCCTGCAGTTTGCTCCTTGACGCCACCCCAAGGATGGGCGACCACGATCGCCGGATATTTCCGATTGCCGTCGTAATTCGGTGGCAGATAGAGATTGCCGGCCATCCGGATGGCGCCGTTGCTGAACGTGACTTTCCGGGATCCGGCGACGTTCACGCCTTCGGCTACAGTGGGAGCGCCAGCGGCAACCGCCAACGGTGGCAAGGCGAAGAAGATCGCCGCCGAGATCAATGAATTTCTCAGGTTGAACATTTCGGTGGTTTCCTTGAGTGAGATGGCATTTCCACTAGCCCTGAACCTGCTGTTGCTGAGACGCCGGATATCGGTCGCCTACAATTCGTATTGCCGATACGGCACTCTCCAGTTCATGCACTTCATCCGGAGCCAATTTGAGATTGATGGACCGCAAGTTCTCATCCAGGTGCGCCAACTTGGTGGTGCCGGGGATCGGCACAATCCACGCTGCTTTCGCCATGAGCCAGGCCAGCGCCACTTGCGCCGAGGTATATCCCCTGGTTCTGCCGAACGAACTGAGTACTTCCACGATGGCCAGATTCGCCCTGATTGCTTCGCGCGTAAAACGCGGTAACGTGGCACGGTTATCGTTTCCGGTGTCAAACTTGGTGTATTCGTTGATTGCACCGCCGAGAAAGCCGCGATTGATCGGGCTATAGGGAACGAATCCGATCCCGAGTTCTTCCAGCACCGGAAAAACCTCGGCCTCTTGGGTTCGCCACATCAGGTGGTATTCGCTTTGAACAGCGCTCACCGCCTGTACTGAGTGCGCACGGCGAATTGTTTGCGCACCTACTTCGCATAAACCAAAGCGCTTGACCTTTCCCTGCCGAATCAGGTCTTTGACTGCGCCTGCGACTTCCTCGATTGGAATCGAAGGATCGGCACGATGCTGGTAGAAGAGATCGATGGCTTCCACGCGCAAGCGCTTGAGCGACTCTTCGGCAGTGCGGCGAATGGTGGCCGGATGGCTATCCAGTTCGCCCTCGATGTACTTTGTTCCGACAATCCGGTGGCCAAATTTGGTCGTCACGTTCACCCGGTGGCGGAACGGCTCCAGCGCTTCACCGGCCAATTCTTCGTTGATCAATGGTCCATAGACCTGGGCTGTATCAAACAGCGTGACGCCACGCTCTGCCGCCTGGCGCAGGAGCGCGATCATTGCTTTCCTGTCAGGATGCGGCCCGCGGTTGTAGTTCATCCCCATCACGCCAAAGCCCAATGCCGACACTTTCATGCCGGCAGCGCCGGTACCTAGCGTACGGCCTTGTGTGATGACAGGAAGATCCATTTCGCCTTCAGGCATGGTTGCCTGATTTTTTCGGGGCGCTGCTGTGACGGATGTGCAAGCCAGCGCACCCCAGCTTGCCCCGGCCCGCAAGATGCCGCGACGGCCAGGAGACAATTGTTCACTCATCAGGAAATGTCCTCCGTAATGGGATGGCAGCGAGGAAGGCGTGGCAGAAAGCCAACCTCATCGAACGAGTGACTTAGTCTAGGGCGGGCGAAGGGAATGCACTAGGCTGCTTAATTTTCATGCCAATATAAATTTGGCTCATTAATTCGGTGCGAACCAATTGATGCTTGTAGAATTGAAAGCTCCTGCCGACGGAAATTACCTATGCCTCGTCAACCTTTCAGCGAACTCCTTGCCTTCATTGCCGTGGCGCGTGCACGCAGCTTCACACGCGCCGCCGCCAGATTGCAAATATCTCAACCGGCACTGAGCCATACCGTTCGGGAGCTGGAAGAGAAATTCGGTGTGCAATTGCTCATCCGCAGCACGCGAGGCGTGTTGCCCACGGAAGCAGGGCAACAGCTTCTCGACCGGCTGGCTCCAGAGTTCGATGAAATCGAAGCGGAGATCCAGGCATTGGGGGATTTTCGTGACACGCCTAAAGGCACGATCCGAATCACCGCGATCGACTATGCGATCAGGAGCCTTCTATGGCCCAAACTGGCAAAATTCCTTCCACAATATCCGGATATCAAAGTGGAACTGATCAACGAATATGAAAGTGTGGATATAGCCGCCCGCGGCTATGATGCCGGCGTGCGATTTGGCCAGGAACTCGCGCAGGACATGATCTCGGTCAGAATCGGGCCTGACGTACGCAATGCCGTGGTGGGCGCCAAATCGTACTTTTCCGGACGCACCCGTCCCAATACGCCGCACGATCTGACAGATCATCGCTGCATCAACCTGCGCACTTCAACTTACGGCGGACTATACGAGTGGGAGTTCGTCAAAGGGAAACGTTCCTATAGCGCTCGTGTCGATGGATCGGTAGTCTTCAATAATGCCTACGACATCTTCGAAGCCGCCAAGGCTGGTTTTGGACTGGCGTACCTGCCTGAAGATATGGTGAAGTCCGGCATCCTGAAAGGGCAGCTCATTTCCGTGCTGGAGGACTGGTGCCCAGTGTGGTCAGGCTTTCATCTCTACTATCCGAACCGCCGGCAGCAATCGCTTGCCATGACCCTGCTTGTCGATGCTTTGCGCCACCGGCAATAATCGGCCTGGCTGCTTTTATTTTCCGGAGTAAGCATTCATGTCTGGTGAGAATTTTCGTGACATCCTGGCACTCTTGGCCGTAGCGCGTGAACGGAGCTTTACCCGTGCGGCGACGCAGCTGGGCGTTTCCCAGTCTGCCTTGAGCCATACCATCCGGGCTTTGGAAGCCCGGCTAGGATTGCGTTTATTGACCCGCACCACACGTAGCGTGTCGCCAACCGAGGCCGGAGAACACTTGATTCAACGGGTTGCGCCGCGCTTCGATGCCATCGCTGCCGAGCTGGCCGCGTTTGCGGAATTGCGGGACAAGCCGGCAGGAACCATTCGGATCGCCGCACCGGATTTTGCCGCGAAGACGGTACTGTGGCCAAAACTGTCCAGGCTCCAGCTGCAATATCCCGACATCAACATAGAGATCGTCACTGAACCGGGGATGACCGATATCGTTGCAGAGCGCTTTGATGCCGGGGTTCGCTTCGGCGACCAGATTGCAAAAGACATGACCGCAGTGCAGATTTCACCAAAGATCCGTATGGCGATTGTTGGCGCTCCCGCTTATCTGAAGAATAAGACTCTTCCCAAAACGCCTTCGGATCTGACGATCCACGACTGCATCAATACGCGAATTTCTCCGCGAGCGAGTCCATACGCCTGGGAGCTGAAGAAAGGCAGAAAAAAACTGCAGGTACGCGTTGAAGGGCGATGGACCTTCAACAGTGTCTATCCAGTCATCGATGCCGCCGTGGCGGGATTCGGTTTGGCCTACGTTCCGGAAGAATTGGCATATCCCTACATTAAAAACGGCCAGCTCGAAGCCGTCATGGAAGAGTGGTGCCAGACGTTTCCCGGCCTGCATATCTTCTACGCGAGCAAGCGCCAATCATCCCGCGCGATGTCCCTGGTCATCGAGGCGCTGCGGCATACAGCCGGCAACAATTCCTGAATGGCTGCAATAGGGCGCAACGAATAAAGATTCATGAGCATTTTTCATAGCACTATGCAAATTACGGCATCTAGTCGCGAAAAACTCTATTCGATATAGTCGTCGCCATACCTACAAGACGATGAAGTTCATCCTCATCTCGTGAAAGCCATGCGGAAGAGTGGCATCTTGACCACTTTCCGGGGCTTCATCCACGCCAATAAATTCGTTGATAGCGTCAACTCCAGAAGGCCTCTCAGCCAAGAGAGGGGCCATCTGCCTCCATGAAACTCTGGCTTGCGATTCGAGGAGCGGGCGGCGAGGGCGCATTAGCGGCGAAATCATATTCAACAATCTGAGAGGAATACCTGATGGAACTCAAGCGTGCTGGATCACAGCCATCTATTAAGGGACCTGCCGAATGGTTTACCGGCACGGTTCGCATCGATCCCCTCAATAACCCGCCGGCGCCGGCGCGCGTATCTTGCGCCAGCGTCACCTTCGAACCCGGCGCACGCTCTGCCTGGCACACTCATCCGCTCGGCCAGACGCTCATCGTGACCGCTGGTTGCGGCTGGACCCAATGTGAAGGCGAGTCGGTCGTCGAAATCCGTGCCGGCGATGTCATCTGGTGCCCGCCGGGACATAAGCATTGGCATGGCGCGACCTCAACGACCTCCATGACCCATATCGCGGTCCAGGAAGCCCTGGACGGTAAAAATGTCGAATGGCTCGAACACGTCACCGATGAGCAATATCTCAGCGGTGTGGCACGCCCTGGCGGCAAGACTGCCTAACTCTGATCGCTACTGGGAAAGGGAGTTTTATGCATAGTGGTTTCAAGATCGCGTTGTGCGTTGGCGTCCTGCAGGCTTCAATGGCCCAAGCCGTCGAGCCGGCATCGGATGCCGTGTCGCAGAAGATCACGCGTGCCGGATCGCAAGCCTCTGTCGCCGGTCCTGCGGATTACTTCACCGGTCGTGTGCGCGTCGATCCGGTGTGGCCTGCCGACAAGAACATTACCGCTTCCGGCGGACTGGTCACCTTTGAACCGGGAGCACGGTCGGCGTGGCATACCCATCCTGCCGGCCAGCAGTTAGTCGTGGTTTCCGGCGTGGGGCTCACACAGGAATGGGGGAAGCCCATTCAGGTTATCCAGCCGGGTGACGTGATCTGGTGCCCACCCGGCGTCAAGCACTGGCACGGTGCGGCATCGGCTACGGCAATGACACACTTGGCGGTAACGGCAATGGTCGACGGCAAGAACGTTACATGGATGGAGAAGGTCACCGATGAACAATACAATGCGCGTTGACCCGCGAGCGAAGCGGGGCGTCTTCACCCCGTTCGCAATTTTTCTGGGCCTGGCCATTGCGACGTCTGCTGCCCAGGCGACCTCAAACGCGAAGGAATCGCAAGAAATGAACAGCACGCAAACTTCGACGCCAAGCGCGTCAGATGTCTTGTCGGCGCGCCAGTTGGCTATTGCCCCGATTGCCGCCTTTGCGGCAGCTGGCGATATTGCAAAACTGAATGCCGCATTGAACCAAGGATTGGATGCGGGACTGACGGTAAGCGATGCGAGAGAAATCCTGGTGCAACTCTATGCCTATGCTGGTTTTCCACGCAGCCTGAATGCATTGGGCGAGCTGATGAAGGTACTGGATGCACGCAGGCAGCGCGGCATCAACGATGCTCCCGGCGCGGAACCCGGCCGCTCGATCCCAAAGGGCGAGGCACTCCTGGCGGCGGGCACGGCAAATCAAACCAGACTGGTGGGCGCGCCGGTCAAGGGGCCGGTGTTCGACTTCGCGCCAGCCATTGACGAATACTTGAAGAGCCACCTGTTTGGAGACATCTTCGAGCGCGACAATTTCGACTGGAAAAACCGCGAGCTTGCGACAGTCAGCATGCTATCGGCACTGCCTGGCGCCGAATCGCAATTGCAGTCGCATATTCGCGTCAGCATGAACGTCGGCCTGACAACCGGCCAGTTGCGCCAGTTCTCGCAAGTACTGGCCGAACGCGTGGATGCAGAGAATGGCCGCCGTGCGCGTGAAGCGTTGGACCGGCATTTGGCGTCGCTATCCGGCGCAAGATGACCATCGCCGCGCACCGTGGAAAACGTGCATCGGCTATATACCTCGAACAGAAGCTGAGGCAAACTACCGCAGGCATTTCAACCAACAGGCTGAAATGCCTCTCTTTATTTTAGCCAAGCAGCTTCTGCGATTCTCGAGGCGGTTCATCCTTTGACCAATGAGCAAAACTGAAAAGAGTGTCGATGATCACGAAAATGTGCTCATTGAGGCTGAAAAAAAACTGCTGCATCGATCGCCATTCGCCGGTTCGCGCATTCCGCAGAAACCGCGTCGCTCTTTACCTTGCGTACTTGATGATTGGCGCATTGCACGAGCCGTCCATTTCATGGAACGCAATATAGCCGAGCCTTTATCTTTGGAAGTAGTGGCGGCGCACGTCAAGCTCAGCCCCTATCATTTCCAGCGTTATTTCAAAGAGACCATGGGCGAGACGCCATCTGCCTATCTGCGTCGAATCAGGCTGGATCAGGCTGCGTTGAGGCTTTTGCTGAGTGATCGACAGGTTGCCGATATTGCCTTCGGCGCCAGTTATGCCAGTCATGAGGCTTTCGTACGTGCATTTCATCAGCAGTTCGGATGGGTTCCTTCGCAATATCGCACCCATGCAAGGGGAGTATCCAGCGTCCCTCAGCCGGAAGAACTCAGGCGCACCGACATGGTGCAAGTCAAGCGTTTACAGGACATGCCGTTGCTGGCGCTGCGCTTTTACGGCCCTTATGCCAATGTCGAAGCGAACTGGAAAAAATTTGCGACTGTGGCAGATCAGGCCAGGTTGCCGCTGGATCGCCTGCAAGTGATCGGAATTGTGTACGACAATCCTGAAATCACCCCAAATGAACTGATCCGCTACGATTGCGCCTTGGTCGATACTGGTTTTGATGTCGGTTCCAGTGCGCTGACACCAGTGGCATTTGCCGCGGATACCTATGCAACGCTTGAGCATCAGGCACCGTACCAAGAAATTTTTTCCACTTATCGGGTATTGAGTTTCGCCTGGCTTTCGAGAGTCGCTGGCGAGTTTGCCCTGGAAGAAACCAAGGCCTATGAGTTTTATCTCGATCCGCCTTGGGAGAATTTCGGAGCAACGCAACGATTCAATTTAACCTTGCCCGTGCGGAAAATATCTTAAAAATCTTCGCCAAACAGCAAGTTTTATCAAGCCTCGGCAAAGCGCCGTGAGTATATTTCACAACTCTTCTATATGGAGACGATGGTACCGATAAATTGACTTATGCTGCTGCAGGTAAATTCATGCCCCTCGATATACGTTTTACCAATAACAAATGCAGAACATGTTTATCTCCTGAACGCAGCAGGCATGAATGGCAGCGGCCCCGTGGGCGACTGAGCCTGGCCTTGGCGGGAGTCTTCGCTGTCATGACTTCGCCTCACTCCCTGGCCGATACGATCTTCAGTGCCAATCGGGGCGGATATTCCAATTACTCCACGCAAAACATCACGGTCAACAGTGGCGTCACTGTGAGAGATACCTCTTTTGGCATCTCCAACAGCGGCGCGGTCGGCACGTTCAGCAACAACGGCACCATCGGCAGCTCGGCCAGCGCTGTCTACAACACCAACCTCGGCTCCATCGGCACGTTCAACAA
>NZ_LFLT01000066.1 GCF_001189955.1 Herbaspirillum chlorophenolicum
AACGAGATCATCAACACGCTCTTAGGATTCCTTGCGCTCGGCGGCTTCGATGGCTGCGGCCCATTGCAGCCGGGCGTGCTGGGCGCTGGCATAAATCTTCTCCAGCGCGGCGCCATCGCTGTCGGCGATCATCTGCCGCATCGATGTGAGCTGGGCCAGATAGGCATCCACCTCGGTCAGCAAGGCATCGCGGTTGGCCAGCGTGATGTCCCGCCACATTTCCGGCGACGAGCCGGCGATGCGCGTGAAATCGCGGAAGCCGCTGGCCGCATACTGGAACAGCGTGGCCGCATGCGGCTTGCCGGCGATGTCGTCGACCAGCGCGAAAGCCAGCACGTGCGGCAGGTGGCTGACCGAGGCGAACACCGCGTCGTGCTCTTGCGGCGAGAGGCGGTGGATGACTGCACCGCAGGCCTGCCAGGTGGCGGCCACACGTTCAACGTCTTCAACCCGGTTTTCCGGCAAGGCGGTGATCACCACCTTCTTGCCCACGTAAAGGTCGGCCAATGCCGCTTCCGGGCCGTGCATCTCGCGCCCGGCGATCGGGTGGCCCGGGACGAATTGCGCGATCTTGCCGCCCAGCGACTTGCGCGCGGCGGCGACCACGTCGCCTTTGGTGCTGCCGGCGTCGGTGACAATGGCGTTCGCCGGCAAATGCGGTGCGATGGCAGCAAGGATGGCTTCCGTCTGCGCCACCGGCGCGGCCAGCATGATCAGGTCGGCGCCGTCGACGGCGAACGCCGGATCGGTGGCGACTGCATCGATGATGCCCAGTTCCTTGGCACGCGCCAGGCTCGCGGACGAGCGGCCGACGCCGACGATATGTTCGGCTTTACCGGCACGGCGCAACGCCAGTGCGAAGGATCCGCCAATCAGGCCGACACCGAAAACGACAACTTTCTTGAACACGGCGGACTCAGGCAAGGACGGTTTTCAGGGCAGCGATGAAAGCCGCGTTCTCTTGCGGCAGGCCGATGGAAATGCGCAGCCATTGCGGCAGGCCGTAGTTGCCCACCGGACGCACGATGATGCCCTTCTTCAAGAGCGCCAGGTTGACGCGCGCACCGGCGCCGTCGTCCTCACCCACCTTGACCAGCACGAAGTTGCCAAAGGACGGTACGTAGCGCAGGCCCAGCTCATCAAAGGCTTCGGTAAGCTGCCGATAGCCGGCGCTGTTCACTTCCGCACTCTTTTGCAGGAAAGCCTTGTCGTTCAGGGCAGCGATCGCCGCTGCCTGGGCCAGCGAGTTCACATTGAACGGCTGGCGGATACGATTCATCAGGTCGGTCACTTCCGGCTGCGCGATGGCGAAACCAACACGCAGGCCGGCCAGGCCATAAGCCTTGGACATGGTGCGCGAGACCACCAGGTTCGGGAACTGGCGCACCCAGCTGGTCGACTCGTATTGGTGCTCGGCAGCCAAATATTCGTTGTAGGCCTCGTCCAGCACCACCACCACGTCGGACGGCACCGACTTCAGGAAAGCTTCCAGTTCATCGGCAGGCACGAAAGTGCCGGTTGGGTTGTTGGGGTTGGCCAGATAAACCAGGCGGGTGTCGGCAGCGATCGCGCCGGCCATCGCCGCGAGATCATGGCCGAAATCCTTGGCCGGCACTTCGATGGCGCGCGCGCCAACCGCCTGCGTGGCCAGCGCGTAGACCAGGAAGGCGTACTGCGCATACACCACCGATTGTCCCGGCTGCACGAAGGCGTGCGCGGCGATTTCAAGGATGTCGTTGCTGCCGTTGCCCAGTGTGATCCAGCTCTGCGGTATATCGTACTTGGCGCTGATGGCGGCCTTCAGTTCGAAACCATTGGCGTCCGGATAGCGGCCCAGCTCGGCCACCGCCTGCTGCATCGCCAGCTTGGCCGACTCGGGCATGCCCAGCGGGTTTTCGTTCGAAGCCAGCTTGACGATGGAGGCCTCATCCAGGCCGAATTCGCGCGCCACTTCTGCGATCGGCTTGCCAGCCTGGTAAGGAGCGATGGCGCGGACGTAGTCAGGTGCAAGTTGTTTGGACATCTTGGTCTTTCCGGAAATGAGTGAAAGCGCCGGGTCAGGCGGCGCAATGATCGAAATAAACTTTACAGGCCCAGCGGATACGAACCCAGCAGCTTGAAGAAAGCCGCGTTCTGCTTCAGCTCGTCCAGCGCCTGCGCAACCTTGTCGTCCTGCTCGTGACCTTCGAGGTCGACGTAGAAGTAATACTCCCACGCCCCCATGCGCGCCGGACGCGACTCGAAGCGTGTCATCGACACGCCGTGCCTGGCCAGCGGCGCCAGCAGGTTGTACACCGCGCCGGCCTTGTTGGGCACCGACAGCACGATGGAAGTCTGGTCGCGGCCGGAAGGAGCGGTACGCAGGCGGCCGATAATGGCAAAGCGCGTGCGGTTATGCGGGTCGTCCTGGATGTGGGCGTTGACGGTCTGCAGGTTGTACTTCTGCCCGGCGATCTCGCCGGCAATCGCCGCCACGCCAGCGTCTTCACCAGCCATGCGCGCCGCTTCGGCATTCGACGCCACGGCCTGGCGCTCGATGCCCGGGTAGTTCTGGTTGAGCCAGGCGTTGCATTGCGCCAGCGCCTGCGAATGGGCACAGATGCGGACCACGCCATCCATCGTGCCGGTCTTGGTCATCAGGCTGTGGTGTACCGGAATCGCCACCTCCCCGCTGATGGTCAGCGTGGTTTGCAGCAGCAGATCCAGCGTGCGGTTGATCACGCCCTCGGAGGAATTCTCGATCGGCACCACGCCGAAATCGGCGGTACCCGCCTCGGCGTCGCGGAACACTTCATCGATGGAAACGCAAGGCAGTCCCTCGATCGCGTGGCCAAACTGCTGGTAGACGGCCTGTTCGCTGAACGTGCCTGCCGGGCCGAGATAGGCGACCACCACGCGTTTTTCCAGCGCGCGGCAAGCCGACATCACTTCACGGAAAATGGTCTGGATATCGGAGCCTTGCAAAGGACCGGAATTACGCTCGGCCGCCTTGCGCAGCACTTGCGCCTCGCGCTCGGGACGGAACACCGGCGCGTTGGTTTCGGCCTTGACATGGCCGACTTCCTGCGCGACACGGGCGCGCTGGTTCAGCAGGTCGAGAATCTGCGCATCGATGGCATCGATCTTCTGGCGCAGTGGCAGCAACTTGTCGTCACTCATTTTGCTCTTTCTTGTTCAATGGCCGCCGCTTCGGCGTGACGGCGCGGCGCCGCTACCCGGCCGCAGCCATCGCCGCACCGGGAGAGCGGCCTGCCCGCAGGCAGGAATCAGCCGTGCTTCCGTTCGAATTCTTTGAGGTAATCGACCAGGGCCTGTACGCCCTCGATCGGCATCGCGTTGTAGATCGATGCACGCATGCCGCCGACCGACTTGTGGCCTTTCAGCTGCAGCAGCCCGCGCTCCTTGGCGCCGGCGAGGAATGTTTCGTTCAGCGACTCGTCGCGCAGGAAAAACGGCACGTTCATGCGCGAGCGGCAATCCTTGGCGATGCGGTTGCTGTAAAAATCGGTGCTATCGAGATAGCCGTACAGCAACCCGGCCTTGGCGATGTTGCGCTTCTCCATCGCTGTCACGCCGCCCTGGCGCTTGAGCCACTGGAACACCAGGCCGGCGATATAGATCGCGTAGGTCGGCGGGGTGTTGTACATGGAGTCGTTGTCGGCCACGATCTTCCAGTCGAAAGCCGACGGGCAATACGGCAGCGCGTGACCAAGCAGGTCTTCGCGCACGATGACGATGGTCACGCCGGCCGGACCGATGTTCTTCTGGGCGCCGCCGTAGATGACGCCGTACTTCGACACGTCGATCTCGCGCGACAGGATGTGCGAGGACATGTCGGCCACCAGCGGCGCGCCGTTGGTATCGGCCGCTACATCGGGGGTGTACTGGTATTCGACGCCGTCGATGGTCTCATTGCTGCAGATGTGGACGTAGGCCGCATCCTTCGACAATTTCCAGTCTGCGCGCGCAGGGATGGCGGAGAACTTCTGCTCCGCCGACGACGCCGCTACGTTGACCGTGCAGTAGCGCGCCGCTTCCTTGATCGACTTGGTCGACCACGAACCGGTGTTGACGTAGTCGGCCACGCCCGCCTCGCATTTGCCCGCTGGCGAGCGCAACGCCGCCAGGTTCATCGGGATGATGGCGTTCTCGGCAATCGCCCCGCCTTGCAGGAACAGCACCTTGTAATTCGAGGGAATCGCCAGCAGATCGCGCACATCGGCCAATGCCGCCTCGATGATGGACATGTATTCCTTGCCGCGATGGCTCATCTCCATCACGGACATGCCGCTGCCATGCCAGTCCAGCATTTCATCGGCTGCCTGTTGCAGCACTTCCTTGGGCAATACCGCCGGGCCGGCGGAAAAGTTGTAAACCATATCTGCGATCACAATCAAAAAAGGCGGCTCACGTGGTGCGAGCCGCCTTGCGTTGCAACGTATTACGCGTCTGCGGCTGGTGTTTCGCCACCGGCAGCTTCCGTCCCTTCCGCGCCTTCGGCTGTTTCGCCGCGCTCGTCCTCCACATCCGACTCGACCACGCGCTGCAGGCCCGACAGCTTGGTGCCGTCTTCCACTGCGATCAGGGTCACACCCTGGGTGGCGCGGCCCATCTCGCGGATCTCCGACACGCGGGTGCGGATCAGCACGCCGCCGGTGGTGATCAGCATGATCTCATCGGTCGGCTCGACCAGCGTGGCGGCCACGACCTTGCCGTTGCGCTCGCTGGTCTGGATCGCGATCATGCCCTTGGTGCCGCGGCCGTGGCGGGTGTACTCGGTAATCGGGGTACGCTTGCCGAAACCATTTTCGGTTGCGGTCAGCACCGACTGCTGCTCGTTCTCGGCCACCAGCAGGGCGATCACCTGCTGCGTTTCTTCCAGGTTCATGCCGCGCACGCCGCGTGCGGTACGGCCCATCGGACGCACGTCGTTTTCGTCGAAGCGCACTGCCTTGCCGGAGTCGGAGAACAGCATCACGTCATGCGCGCCATCGGTCAGCGCGGCGCCGATCAGGAAGTCGCCCTCATCGAGGTCGACCGCGATGATGCCGGCCTTGCGCGGATTGCTGAAGTCCGACAGCGGGGTCTTCTTCACGGTACCCAGGCTGGTCGCCATGAACACGTAACGGTCTTCCGGGAAGGTCCGGTTCTCGCCCGACAGCGGCAGGATCACGGTGATCTTCTCGCCATCCTGCAGCGGGAACATGTTGACGATGGGCTTGCCGCGCGAGTTGCGCGAACCCTGCGGCACTTCCCATACCTTCAGCCAGTACAGGCGGCCACGGTTGGAGAAGCACAGGATGTAGTCGTGCGTATTGGCGATGAAGAGCTGGTCGATCCAGTCGTCATCCTTGGTCGCCATGGCCTGCTTGCCGCGGCCGCCGCGCTTTTGCGCGCGGTATTCGGAAACCGGCTGCGACTTCATGTAACCGGTGTGCGACAGCGTCACGACCATGTCTTGCGGCGTAATCAGGTCTTCCGTGCCGAGGTCGGTGGCATTGAGTTCGATGGTCGAACGGCGCTCATCCTTGGCGCCAATTCCGTAGTCGTTCTTGCCGGCATTGAGCTCGTCGGTGATGATCGCGGTGACACGCGCCGGCTTGGACAGGATGTCGAGCAAGTCGGCGATTTGCGCCATCACATCCTTGTACTCGTTGACGATCTTGTCCTGCTCCAGCCCGGTCAGGCGTTGCAGACGCATCTGCAGGATTTCCTGGGCCTGCTCGTCGGACAGCTTGTACAGCCCGTCGGACTGGATACCGTAGTGGGCCGGCAGGCTTTCCGGACGGAAGGCCTCGATGCCGCCTTCGTTCGTTTCACCGGTGCGCGCCAGCATTTCACGCACGGTCGACGAGTCCCAGGCACGCGCCATCAGCTCGGCCTTGGCGATCGGCGGCGTCGGTGCGGCGCGGATGATGGCGATGAAATCATCGATGTTGGCCAGCGCAACCGCCAGGCCTTCCAGCACGTGGCCGCGTTCGCGCGCCTTGCGCAGCTCGAACACGGTACGGCGGGTGACCACTTCGCGGCGATGCGACAGGAAGCATTCCAGCAGTTGCTTCAGGTTCAGGAGGCGCGGCTGGCCGTCGACCAGCGCCACCATGTTCATGCCGAAGGTGTCTTGCAGCTGGGTCTGCTTGTACAGGTTGTTGAGCACCACTTCCGGTACTTCGCCGCGCTTCAGTTCGATGACCACGCGCATGCCCGACTTGTCGGACTCGTCGCGCATGTCGGAAATGCCTTCCAGCTTCTTGTCGCGCACCAGTTCGGCGATGCGTTCCAGCAGCGCCTTCTTGTTGACCTGGTAGGGCAGCTCATCGACGATGATGGCCGTACGGCCTTCGCGGCCGAATTCCTCAAAGTGCGTCTTGGCGCGCATAATCACGCGGCCGCGGCCAGTGCGGTAACCGTCGCGCACGCCGGTGACGCCATAGATGATGCCGCCGGTCGGGAAGTCAGGCGCAGGAACCAGCTCGATCAGTTCATCGATGGTGCAGTCGGCATTGCCCAGCAAGTGCAGCGCGGCATTGATGACTTCGGTGATGTTGTGCGGCGGAATGTTGGTGGCCATGCCCACGGCGATGCCGGAAGAGCCGTTGACCAGCAAGTTCGGAATGCGCGTCGGCAGGACCGAGGGTTCCTTTTCCTTGCCGTCGTAGTTGGGCACGAAATCGACGGTTTCCTTTTCGATATCGGCCAGCAGTTCGTTGGCGATCTTGTCCAGGCGGCACTCGGTGTAACGCATCGCCGCTGCGCCGTCGCCGTCGATCGAGCCGAAGTTGCCCTGGCCGTCCACCAGCGTGTAGCGCAGCGAGAAGTCCTGCGCCATGCGCACCAGCGTGTCATAGATCGAGGCGTCGCCGTGCGGGTGGTACTTACCCATGACTTCGCCGACCACGCGGGCGCATTTGACGAACGGGCGATTCCACACGTTGTTCATCTCATGCATCGCGAACAGGACGCGGCGGTGTACCGGCTTCAAGCCGTCGCGCACATCCGGAAGTGCCCGTCCCACGATTACGCTCATGGCGTAATCGAGGTAACTCTTGCGCATCTCTTCTTCGAGGGAAATGGGGATGGTTTCTTTAGCGAATTGATCCATTGGAGAGTCGAAAGATGTTTCCCGGTCTAAAAAAATCATACCGGGCGGGCCATGCCCTTGGACGTAATCTGAACAGCGCATTCTAGCATGCCGGAGGGCTGAACCGCCGGGTTGAGAACCCCCTCGACCACCAGGCGTGCCACCGCTTCATGCCCACACCATCAGCCGCTGGAATCCGCCAGCCGCGAATGATGGCCTATATATTATTAGTAGCGGAGCAGCCTTGAGGATGCGAGTTGCCCGCAAAACACTTGCCATCGAACAATGTCGCGACTGAAAATGAAGCTTCTGACAAGTTTTTTTGAAATCGGATTTCCCGAGCCCTTCTGCTGAGGCTTACCTGAACCATCACTCGCATCGATATGGCATGAAAAACGCAACTTCCTTGGCGACGCGAGAATTAGCGAACTACATGAAAAATAAGGATTTTCTTGTAAAAACAGCCGTTTTTTAAGCTCTTCTGGAACAAAAATGCCGCCAAAAAATCTCGTTGCGCGGAAACAACACAGTCCCAAAAACGTTGTCTGGACCAAATAGCAAGCATCACTCAAGGGCAATCCCTGTGGCAGAATGGCGGCTAAGTTCATCGCATGCCACCTAGGGAACAAGGGGGCTGTGACGACCTGAACACATGATATTATTCATTTTTTTGATGTCGTAATCTTGTAGCGCAGTTTATCTGCGGATATCTCACCCGAGAGGAGAAACATGAACAAATTAGCAAAACTCGTCTTCGCTGCTGCGTCCGCAGCCATCGCTCTGTCTGCCACTGCCCAGGAAATCAAGGACATCAAGGTCCGTCCAGGCAGCGTGTACCTGCAAGATGGCCGTGACGTCGTGACCCGCAGCGGCTACGGTCTGTGCTGGCAAACCGCCTTCGTGAACGGTCCTTGCGAAGAACCGCCTGCACCGGCACCAGTTGCTGCCGCTGCTGCTCCGGCTCCTGCCGCCGCTCCTGCTGCTCCGACATCCGAAAAAGTTACCTACGCTGCTGACGCGTTCTTCGACTTCGACAAGGCAGTCCTGAAGCCTGCTGGTAAGGCCAAGCTGGACGAGCTGGTCGGCAACCTGAAGGCAATCAACCTGGAAGTCATCATCGCTGTCGGCCACACCGACTCCGTTGGTTCGGTTGCTTACAACCAGAAGCTGTCGGTTCGCCGCGCTGAATCGGTCAAGGCATACCTGGTTTCCAAGGGTGTCGAAGCCAACCGCGTCTACACTGAAGGCAAGGGCAAGTCGCAACCAGTCGCAGACAACAAGACTGCAGCTGGCCGCGCCAAGAACCGCCGTGTGGAAATCGAAGTTGTGGGTACCCGCAAGTAATCGATTGACGCTACAAGGCCTCAATAAACCCCGCTCCGGCGGGGTTTTTTTTATGCCTATTTGATTTCCCGCCATCCGACACCCGCCCCTGTTTCGGCTATCATTGCGCCTATGAATGCGACCAATGCCGATCCCCAAGAACTCCAGAAATTCAGTGAGCTGGCCCACCGCTGGTGGGATCCGGGTTCCGAATTCCGTCCCCTGCATGAGATCAATCCGCTGCGCCTTGAGTGGATCAATGCCCGCGCGCCGCTGGCCGGCAAAAAAGTGCTCGATATCGGCTGCGGCGGCGGCATCCTGGCCGAGTCGATGGCCGTCAAGGGCGCCAACGTCACCGGCATCGACCTGTCCGACAAGGCCCTGAAAGTCGCCGACCTGCACAGCATGGAATCCGGCGTGCAGGTGCGTTACGAAAAAATCGCCGCGGAAGACATGGCTGCGCGCGAACCCGGGCAGTTCGATGTCGTCACCTGCATGGAAATGCTGGAACACGTGCCCGATCCGTCTTCCATCGTGCGCGCCTGCGCCACCCTGGTCAAACCCGGCGGCAAGGTGTTTTTCTCGACACTCAACCGCAATCCCAAGGCTTACCTGCTGGCGATTATCGGCGCCGAATACCTGTTGCGCATGCTGCCCAAGGGAACGCACGATTACGCCAAGTTCATCACCCCGGCCGAGCTGTCGCGATATATCCGCCAGGCAGACCTGAATATCGACGCCTTCAAAGGCATGAGCTATAACCCGCTCACCAAAATCTATTCGCTCAACAACGATACCGACGTCAACTATCTGGTCGCCTGCACCCGGCCACTCGCCTGATCGACCGCAGTTACCGGACGCCGCTGCCCATGCGCGGCGTCCATCCATCCAACTTCATCCTGTCACGCACCATGCCACTACGCCCACCGCGCGCGATCCTGTTCGACCTCGACGGCACGCTTGCCGACACCGCCCCAGACCTCGCCGCCGCAGCCAATTTCCTGCGTAGCGAACACGGCCTTGAACCGGCGCCTTACGAAGTGCTGCGCCCTGTCGCATCGGCCGGCGCACGCGGGCTGATCGGCGCAGCGCTGGATATCCACCCCGGCCACGCCGAGTACGAATCGCTGAAAGTACGCTTCCTGGATCGCTACGAAGCCAATATGGTCGCCCACAGCAAACTGTTCGACAGCATCCCCGACATGCTGGCCCAGCTGGAAGCGCGCGGCATTGCCTGGGGCATCGTCACCAACAAGGCCGCACGTTTCACCGATGCGCTGGTGCCGCAGATCGGCCTGGGCCATGCCGCTTGCGTGGTGTCCGGCGATACCACACCGCACCCCAAACCGCATCCGGCCCCACTGCTGGAAGCCGCCAAACGCTTGCAACTGGCGCCGGAAGATTGCTGGTACGTCGGCGACGACTTGCGCGATGTGCAAGCCGGCAAAGCTGCCGGTATGCCCACCGTCGCCGCGGCCTGGGGATATTGCGGCCACACCGCGCCGGCATCCTGGGATGCCGACGCGCTGCTGCATGAGCCGCAAAAACTGCTGGAACTGCTGGGCCCCTCTCCCACTTAATGCCCGGGCGCGCTGGCCCAGCCGGCCTGATGTCCCCTCAATCGGCTGCCCCGGGCAGCCGGTTTGCATTCCACGTCTCCTGCTTGCCACCACCCTATTTCGCGATCTTTGCGCCACGTTTGCCGATGCCGCATTAGAATGATGCAGGTGGCCATCTATACCGCCACCTGTTCTTCGCACACATAACAAATATCGTTGAACGCACCGGTGCCGCCCTGCCTGCTCCTGCGCAGCGCCCTCGCCGCCCGGTTGCATCGAGAAGGAACATCCAGCATGGCAAATCCGGGCATCTCAGCAACTCTTAAGAACTGGCAATCGCAGCAGCGCTTTCGCCGCCCGCTCAAATGGCTTGCCTGGTTCCTGATTGTCCTGCTCGCACTGGCTGCCGCCAGCTGGCTGGCACTGCCTTCTTTCATCAAAAAGACTGCGATTGAGCAGACCCAGGAAAAGATAGGCCGCAAACTCGATATTGGTGAAGTCGCATTCAACCCCTTCCGGCTGGCGCTGACCGTCTCCGATGTCACGCTCTACGAACCGGATCAAAAGACCCCCTTCTTCTCGGCCAAGAGCCTGCTGGTCAATGCCTCTTCCGCTTCCATCTTTCGCCTGGCACCCGTACTCGACGAAATCAAGCTGACCGCGCCCGATGTGCATGTGGTGCGCCTGGACGCCGAAGGCATCGGCCACTACAACTTCTCCGACATCCTCGACCGCATCGATGCCATGCCCAAGAGCGATTCGAAATCGCAGTTCTCGCTGGCCAACGTTCAACTGCAAGACGGCAAGATCCGATTCGAAGACAAGGTCACCGGCAAAGACATCAACGTCCAGGCGCTGCAGATTGGCCTGCCGTTCATTTCCAACCTGTCCGGCAGCATCGACAGCTTCGTGCAGCCCCAGCTCTCGGCCGACATCAACGGCACGCCTTTCCACCTGCAAGGACGCAGCAAGCCCTTCGCCAGCACGCAGGAATCGACCTTCGCGATCGACATCGACAAGCTCGACGTGGTCAGCTACCTGCCCTTCGTACCGGCCGAACTGCCTGTCATCCTGCAAAGCGCCAAGCTCTCCACCAAGCTGGACCTGAGCTTCGTCCGCACCGACGGCAAGCCCAAAGTCGCACTGAGCGGCGACCTCGCGCTGGAAGACGTCTCGGTACAGGACAAGAGCCAAGGCCAGTTGTTCAAGGCCAAAAAACTTGCCGCCAACATCCAGCAGTTCGACGTGCTCAATGCCAGCGGCGAGATTGCGCAGATCAGCCTGGAAGCGCCGCAAGTGTGGGCTGCAATGAATGCGCGCGGCGACATCAACTGGGTACGGGCGCTGGCCTCGGACAAACCGGCCAAGCAGGTCAAGGCAAGCGATGCGCCGGCAGCACAAGCGCCCGCCCCCACTGCCGATGAAAAGAAAGACGCCGCCATCCTCGTACAGCAACTCAGCGTACGCGATGGGGAAATCAACTGGCGCGACGAAGCCAACGCATCACCCGCACAAAACGTGCAGCTGAGCCAATTCAGCGTCGACGCGGCACAGATCTCGACCAACGCCGATGCCAAGCCCGCCACGCTGAAAATCTCCCTCGTCGAAAACGGCCACGGCAAGCTGGCGTTCGACGGCGATATAGCACCGCTCAAACCCCAACTCAACGGCAAGCTGACGCTGGACGGCATCGACATCGCCGGCTACCAGAATTACCTGAACCGCTCGCTGGCGGCCAATGTGTCCGGCACCGTGTCCGGTTCCTCGACGATCCAATTCCAGGACAAGCAACTCAAACTCAGCGATACCGGCCTCGATATCGCCAGCCTCAAACTGGCGCCCAAGGCGAAAAATACCAACGCCATCACGGTCAAATCGATCGCATTGCAACAAGCCTCGCTCGACCTGGCCGGGCATCTGGCGCAAGCCGATGCCCTCCGCATCAGCGGCCTCAACGGCGAGATCCGGCGCGAGAGCGACGGCAGTTTCAACCTGCAACGGCTGCAGGCTGGAACTCCCGCCCCCGCCACCGCAGAACGCGCGCCAGAGCCATCCGGCAACAAGGCAGTTGCCAAGGGGGCGCCGCCATCGCAATGGGTGGCGCGCCTGAATACGTTCAGCCTGGCCGACAGCAGCATCAACTTCGAAGATGCGACTGCCGGTGCAAAGTCCCGCTTGAAGATCCACGGCATCAATCTGCAAGTGCAGAACCTTTCCAGCAAGCTGGACAAGGACACCAAGTTGAGCCTGCAGGCCCAGTTCGACAAGAACGGCAAACTCGACATCAACGGCCAGGCCGCACCGCAGTTGAAGAACATCAATCTCAGCCTGGATGCGAAAAGCCTGCCTGTCGCGCCCTTCCAAGGCTACTTCTCCAATGCGCTCAACGTCACGCTGACCAGTGGCTTGCTCAGTGCCAAAGGCAAGCTGGCCGTCACGCCACCGCTGGAACAACAGAAATTTGCGCTCAGTTACAACGGCAGCGCCGCCGTCACCAACCTGCGCATGCAAGACAAGGTCACCTCCACCGACTTCCTGCGCTGGCGCGCGCTCGACCTCTCCGGCATTCAGGCCAAACTGGGCGGCCGACCACAAATCTCGCTGGACAAGGTTGCGCTGACCAACTTCTACGCACGCACCATCCTGTCTGAAAAAGGCCGCCTGAACCTGCAAGACATCCTGGTTTCCGATGCGCAATCGCAAGGCTCGATCACCAATGCCGAGAAACAGGACAAACAGGACAACAAAGAGCAGAAAACCACCACATCGACCGCCCCGGTAACCGCCGCCGGCGCCGATCCGAATGCACCGGTCGTGCGGATCGGGCAAGTCGTACTGGCCGCCGGCAACATCAACTACACCGACAATTTCGTCAAGCCGAACTACACCGCCAATATGACCGACCTGGCCGGCACCATCGGCGAGATCTCGTCGGAGAAACCGCAGCCGGCCCCTGTCAACATCAGCGGCAAGATCGACAACGACGCCCCGCTGCAGATTTCCGGCTCGCTCAATCCCCTGTTCAAGCCCATGTTCCTCGACATCAAGGCCAGCGCCAACGGCGTACAACTGCCGCGCCTGACGCCCTATTCGGCCAAGTACGCCGGCTATCCGATCACCAAGGGCAAGCTGTCAATGGATGTGCAATACAAGATCGAGAACGACAAGCTGGTCGCCGAAAACGACGTGCGCATCGAACAGCTCACCTTCGGCGAACACGTCGACGGCCCCGACGCCACCAAGCTGCCGGTGATGCTGGCGGTTTCGCTGCTCAAGGACCGCAATGGCAACATCAACCTCAACCTGCCGATCTCAGGTTCGCTCTCCGACCCGCAGTTCTCGGTCGGCGGCATCATCTTGCGTATGTTCGTAAACCTGATCGTCAAGGCAGTCACTTCGCCGTTCGCCCTGATCGGATCGATGTTCAGCAGTTCGGACAACATCGGTGATCTGCACTACATCGAATTCAATCCCGGCTCGGCCGACATCACCCCGGAAATTCGCAAGAAGCTCGATGCCTTGGGCCACGTCCTCAACGAACGCCCCGGCATCAAGCTCGACATCACCGGCCGCGTCGATCCCAAGATCGATGACCAGGGCCTGCGCCAGGAAGCCCTGAACCGCCAGATGCGCACCATCAAGCGCCGCGAACTGATCGACAAGGAAGGTCAACCCTCCGGTGCGGTGCAAATCAGCGATGCCGAGCGGCCTAAATATCTCGAACTGGTCTACAAGGACGCGAAGTTCAAGAAACCGCGCAACATGATCGGCCTCACCAAATCGCTGCCGCCGGAAGACATGCAGAAGTTGATCATCGACAACACCGATGTCACGCAAGACGACCTGCGCAACCTGGCCCAGCGGCGTGCCGACCAGGTCCGCAGCTACTTGCAGGAACAAAGCGTGATTTCCCCGGAACGCATCTTCCTGATCGCCCCCAAGCTCAACGCCGACGGCATCCCGGACAAGGAAGCGACTACCCGGGTCGACCTCAGCATCCAATGACCGGCAGGAAACAGCCGTTGCAGACTTGATAAAACCGGAAGTGCCCTTACAGTAGGTTATAATT
>NZ_LFLT01000067.1 GCF_001189955.1 Herbaspirillum chlorophenolicum
GTCATTGTTCGTATCTGTTTTTTGAAGGGAGAAGACGGAATACGAGTTTCCCCTTATGCTCGTGGGCTTGGAGATGTTTATAAGAGCCAGGTGTAAAAACTGAACCGCCGCGTCGAGGCTTTCCTGCCCCTGAACTAGCGGTCGTTCTACTTCGCTGCTTTTTGCTCTTTGGTGAAGATGTCCGGCCCATAGCCCTTGCCGCGGCGCGCACCATCAATGTGGTTACGCAGTAGCGATGCAGCCTTCAGCATGTCCTGCCCCTGAATTGCATCCAGTACGGCCAAGTGCTCTTCCGCTTGGACCTTACGAGGTTCGCGAGCACGTGCCTGACGGTATTCCACCAGGCGGCGCAGCTGGTTCGTTCTGCGAACCGACTGATAAATGAAGCGATTACCAGACCATTTGGCCAACGCTTCATGGAATTGGCTATTCGACTCGAACAGCTCAATTTCCGTCATGGTCAAGTATCCACCGTCAAAGATGAACTGCTGTTGCCTGCGAATCGAGGCGATTTCCGCTTTCGGCGCCGAGAAAGTGTTCGCCAACAGGCCTGTCGGCTCTACTGCGGCCCGGAAAACATAACTTTCCTCATAGGCGTCCGGTGAGTCGATGAGAGACTGGAAGTGCCAACCATGCCCAACCAGCTTCTCGACCCACCCTTCCTGCTGGATTCGGGAAAGTACCTTGCGCAACACGCTGCGTGAAGTATCGTACTGGCGCATGAGGTCCGCTTCGCTGACTTCATCATCCAGGCGCTTGGCTAGGCGGTCCTCAGCGATACGGAGATAGAGTGGGTCATCGGGCTCGGCAGAGAACTGCTTCGCCACACCGTCAAGCTCCAAGGCATCCTTACTGAGGAAATATCCTCGGTTCAGGTCGTGCAGAAGAACCCCCTGCTTGGCGAGGTGCTTCAGAGCCACATTGACCGGCGACCGCGAAGTCCCGATTTGCTCAGCCAACATGCTTTCCGCCAAGTGCTCGCCAGCCCGCATGTTCTCACGCCTGGCGTACGCGACTATTTCGCGCGCGACTCTGCTCTGCAACGGGGTGAGTTCAACTTGGGCTTCGGCCACGAGGTTTCCTTTTCTATATATAGGCGTTTGCATTTGCGTTATATGCAGTGCAATCGTTCACGCACGTGATTTTACCCAATCACGTGCCAGATATGTGCTTCAGCATCCCCAGTTGTTGTCTATTGGGAATAGTTATTTACAGCTGGGATGACAAATCCGAGAAATGTTGGGAAATCATCGTAAATCGACAAAATCCACGCCTTCGAGTGGAAAATTAAATTGTTTTTTGTGAGCAGTTAATGCTATCGTATGCTTGCGATGTGAGAAAACATCTTTTCGAATTCGACGACGGAGCCGCAAGCCATGACCATCAAGACCCCTTCCCAAGCAGCACTGCTGAAGCCTGAAGACCTGAAGACTTACGAGCGTGGTGGTGGTGCCCGCACGACCCCTCTGGTCGGCCCCTCATTGGGCTGCAACGCCTTCATCACCGGCTACACCTCGTTCGGTGGCGGCGCCGAAATCGCATTCCATAGCCACAACTGTGAAGAAAGCGTTGTCTTGATGGAAGGTGAAGCCATCATGGATATCGACGGGCTGGAGTTCCAACTGAAACCGCACGATGTGACCTTTATTCCTCCCAACGTGTCGCATCGTTTCCGCAACCTGTCGAAGACCAATCCCATGAAAATCATGTGGATTTATGCGCGTACCGACGCCACACGCACTCTGACCGAAACCGGCGCGACCGCCCCAGTCTCCGCCGAACACGTCGTCAAGTAAGCCACACAGCCCAATTCGGGGCATTCGCCCCAACCCGTGCCTTTAGCCACGCATGACCGCAGCCGGCGGTTGTGTGGGGCCTTTTTATTCCCTTGATATCAGCCCGGGCAGCGCCTTATGTAGGCGCGCCATCTAAAGAAGAGGCTGATTCGCCAATTTTCTGCATTAAGACATTTAGGAGCGGTTATGTCCCACCTTGTTAAGGCCGATGAGCTCACAAAATTTGGTACGTCGGTTCTGCTGGCTACCGGCGTACCTCAGGCAGATGCGCATCTGCTGGCCGATAGCCTGGTCACGGCCGAACTGTGGGGGCATTCCTCTCACGGCATGCTGCGTCTGCCTTGGTATGTCGAGCGCCTGCGCAGTGGTGCCATGGAAGCGGTCACCAAGAGTGAAATCGTGCAAGACAACGGCGCCATCGTCGTTGTGGATGGTCATCACGGCATCGGCCAAACGCTGACCATGGAAGCGGTCCACCTCGGAATCGAACGTGCACGTAACCATGGCATCAGCGCAGTCGCCGTTCGCAACTCCAATCACTTCGGCACAGCTGCCTACTTCACCCGCGAAACGGCCAAAGCTGGCTGCGTAGCCTTCTTGGCGACCAACGCCAGCCCTGCCATGGCACCTTGGGGTGGTAAGCAAAAGGCTATTGGCACCAACCCCTGGTCGATTGCAGCCCCCGCCGGCAGCAAGGGCGTCGCAGTGATGGATATCGCCAATACTGCAGTCGCACGCGGCAAGATTTACCTGGCAGCTGAACGCGGCCAAGACATTCCGCCTCTGTGGGCCGCTGATGAAAACGGTGTCCCGACGACGGACGCCCAGAAGGCGATTCATGGCCTGATTCTGCCTATGGCCGGCCACAAGGGTTACGTCATCTCCTTCATGATGGATGTTCTAGCAGGCGTGCTCACCGGCAGCAACTTCGGTAGCACCGTCGCTGGTCCGTATGACCCGACCCGTCGCAGCGGCTGTGGCCACCTGCTCATCACCATCGATGTGAAGTCGATGATGTCCGAGGGCGAATTCGCCGAGCGCATGGAAGCCCTCATCAACGAAATCAAAGACATCCCGAAGGCCGACGGTACCGACGAGATTTTCTTCCCTGGCGAACTGGAAGACAGCAACACCCGTCGCCTGGCCGAAGCAGGCATCACCATCGCCGATAACACTTGGCAGAGCTTGCACAAGCTGTCCACCGAGACCGGTGTGGCCCTGCCCACATATTTCAATCCCGCCTAAGACTGGAGCACAGCATGATTGCATTGGTAGTACGACTGGAAGTCCACGCAGAACGTCTGGACCAATTCCTGGCCGCCATCAAGGAAAACGCCGCCCGAACCTTCAACGATGAGCCTGGCTGCCATTACTTCGACGTGACCCAGGACACCAAGAACCCGCTGAACTTCATCTTCTACGAACTGTATGAAGATGAGGCCGCCATCGAAGCTCACCGCGCGGCGCCGCATTTCGCCAAGTGGCGTGAAGCTGCTGACCAATGCGTGGTCAAGGGCAGCCAGGTGAACACCATCACCAAGCGTCTGTTCCATCACTCCTGAGAACATCTGGCACAAAGGATTCAAGAATGAGCAATCAAATCAAGACCATCAACCCCGCTACCGGCGAAGTTCTGGCGACCTACGAGGGTTGGAACAAGGACCAAATTGAGCAGGCCGTTGTGGCTGGCCATGCCGCCGCCGCCGCATGGGGCCAACGCCCCCAGCAAGAACGCGTCGAGGCAATTCGTCGCTTGGCCCAGCAACTGCGCGCCGATAAGGACAGCATGGCTGCCCTGATTACCGCCGAAATGGGTAAGCCTCTGGCTGAAGCAGCCGGTGAACTTGAGAAGTCTGCGGTCACTGCGCTGTACTACGCTGACAATGCCGAACGCATCCTGGGCGACCAGCCTGCCGCCATCGAAGGCGTCGAAGCTTGGGTCAGCTACGAATCCATCGGCCTTGTGCTGGCTGTCATGCCTTGGAATTTCCCAGTGTGGCAGGTCATGCGCTTCGCCATCCCCTCGCTGACGGCGGGTAACGGCGTGCTACTGAAGCACTCCCCGAACGTCACCGGCAGCGCTTTGGCTCTGCAAAAGCTGGTGGAGAAGGCAGGTATTCCAGCCGGTCTGCTGACGACGCTGGTGGTACCCGAAGCCGACGTGCCCGCCACCATCGAATCGCTGATTGCTGATGACCGCATCGCCGCCGTCACGCTGACTGGCTCGAACCGGGCCGGCGCCGCTGTCGGTGCAGCAGCTGGTCGTGTCTCAAAGAAGTCCGTTCTCGAATTGGGTGGCTCCGACGCCTTCATCGTGCTGGAGGACGCTGATGTTGCTTTGGCTGCTGCTACTGCTGTGAAGGCTCGCTACAACAACGGTGGTCAAAGCTGCGTCTGCGCCAAGCGCTTTATCGTCTCCAAGGCTGTGGCCGAGTCCTTCACCGAGCTCTTCGTCAATGGCGTCCGCGAGCTGGTAGTTGGTGACCCGACCGACCCGAAGACCCAAGTTGGCCCGCTGGCTCGTGACGACCTGCGCGCGGCACTGCAAGGCCAGGTAGACCGTTCCATCGCCGCCGGCGCGACCCTGCTGGCCGGTGGTAAGGCTGGTGCTGGCAACGGCTACTTCTACGAGCCAACCGTTCTGGGCGGTACTGGCCCTGGCATGGCTGCGTTTGATGAAGAAACCTTCGGCCCCGTGGCTGCAATCGCCATCGCCGAGAACGACGATGACGTAATCCGCCTGGCCAACGCTACTCAATTCGGCCTTTCGGTCAGCATCTGGAGCGCCTCGAAAGACCGCGCCGTGAAGCTGGCAAAGCGCATCACGTCTGGCGCCGTGTTCATCAACGCGATGACCGCCTCTGACGCCCGCGTCCCGTTCGGCGGTACGAAGAAGTCCGGCTACGGCCGTGAACTGGCAGATGCAGGTATCCGCGAGTTCACCAACATTCGTACCTACTGGAACAAGCCGCTGGCCTAAGAAGCTCCAAGTAGCCAGAAAAAAAGAGGGGGAATTCTAGCGAACTTCCCCTCTTTCACATGGCGCGGGCCGACTAGCGCCCCCGTTTGAATTACCGCGTCTTGAAGACAATTGAGACCGGGCTCCCAGTCTCGACGACCTCATCGGTTGGCACAAGCTGTCCGGACTCCTGATTGATAGCGAACTGCACAATAGTATCGGTTCGCTCGTTCGCGACGTACAAATGACGCCCTTGCGGGTCCAACGAGATGAACCTCGGGAAGTCGCCATCTGTCGAGACCCACTCGCTTTTACCTGGCATGCCGTTCTTTGGGTCAAGTTGCACCACACAAACGGAGTTGTGGCCACGGTTGGAGACATAGACCGCGTTCGCCGACGGATGAATTGCGATGCCGGCGGCACTACTATCTGGGCGCATGGCCTCGGGCACCGTGGGTACCGTGTCCAGCGGCTTCAGCTCCCCTGAGTCCGCGTCGAACAACCAGACGGTCATGGTGCAGTTCAGCTCGTTGGCTATATAAATCAGCGGGAGTGAGGGATGGAACGCTGAGTGCCGCGGGCCAGAACCTGCCAACCAGCGATACGGAAGAATCGTTGGATTGTTCCTGTCCTGCCAGTTCACAGCGAAGACCGTATCCAGGCCCTTGTCGGGAACGATGTGCCAGTTGGAGGTGATGCTAGACGTGACATACCGCGGAATATGGTGGGGGTGCGAGCTGCCCTGCTCCTTTGGAATCGGCCCAGGTGTGCCCGGCAAGGTATCTGACTTCACCGCCGCGCCCAAAGAACCGTCCCCAAGCACCGGGAGTTTGGCAAGGTTACCGGTAGCATAGTTGGCAATCAGCAGATGCGTGCCATCCACCGAAAACTCCAGATGCACAGGATTCTTTCCCAGGCACGACTGAGTATTCAGGTGCGTCAACCTGCCACTGACCGCGTCGATTTTGAAGCTGCTCACATCGCCGCCGTCTCCATGAACCGTGTAAAGCACCGTCTGGTCGGCGTTCAAAGCCAGAAAGGACGGGTTATCCAACGTGGACAGAGTCTCTACCAACGTCCATTTATCTCCATCTACCAAGTAGACACCAATCCCTTTACCGCGCGCATTTCGCTCACGGGTCGTTCGGCAGCCTGTATAGGCAAACATTCGAGTCATTCTTGAAATATCTCCATCTTCAGGTTGATTCGTTATCGCTTCGCCACCGCACTAGAACGCCCCCCCTCAAGAGCTACGTGTGTGGTGCCGGCGATGCATCGCTGCAGCAAAATTTGACTTTGCTTGCGCATTCATTTTTATGCATTATATAATCATAAAACGCAATCAGGGCTCTCCCAATTGGGAAAGTCGGAAAGCCGCCACAGCCAAGCCTCTCTCGGGGCGAACGCTGTATGGCAGCTAGCAATGGATGGTTTGGGGATTTGCCGTCAAGACAGAGATGCCAGTCTCAAAGTGCCAGTGCAGGTAGCCTGCTTATTCATCTACGAATAGGTTGCGAATTTATGCGACACGCCAAGAATGTCGCTTTTTTAATATTCATTAGTGCATTTTGTGTTCACTTAATGCTTTCATGAAGATGGAGCACCATCTTCCCAAGGAGACCTCATGTCGTATCGCCGTGGCTGGATAGCCGTATTCCTGTTCTCCCTCGCCATGATTAACTACATGGACCGAGTTGCCCTATCGATTGCGGCTGCGCCTATCGCCAAGGAATTTGGTCTGTCGACGGTTAGCATGGGCTACCTCTTCTCGTCCTTCATATGGAGCTACGCGCTGTTCCTGCTTCCGATGGGCATGCTATTGGACCGTTTCGGCCCTAAGCGCATTGCTGGTTGGGGCATCTTCATTTGGTCCGCAGCGACAGCACTGACTGGAGCAGCTGGTAGCTTCGCTAGCTTGCTCACAGCTCGCCTGGTCATGGGTGGTGGTGAATCCTGCAGCAATCCGGTTGGCGCCAAGGTTATTCGTCAGTGGATTCCTGCTAGCGAACGCGGTGTAGTTACGGCACTGTTCAACAGTGGCTCCTACGCTGGCCCAGCAATCTGCTCCGTACTGCTGGCATACCTGGTGACCGCGTATGGCTGGCGCCTCTCCTTCGTCATTGCCGGCGCTATTGGCTTTGTCTGGTTGGCCGTCTGGCTCATGTTCTTCAATACTCCTGAAAAAGCCAAATGGCTGAGCGAAGAGGAGCGCGAGAAGATTATCCGTGAGCGTGAAACCAAGCCGGCCACAGCTTCGGCCACCAACAGTCAGGAAGCCCAAGGCCTGCTGGCCCTAATGAAGACCCGCACTCTCTGGGGCCTGGCACTGACCCAAGGCTGTAACGTCTACACCCAGTACCTCTTCCTTACCTGGCTTCCCAGCTACCTGCTGCAGACCCGCCACCTGTCGATTGGCAAGACTGGCATGTTCGCAGCCGTTCCGTATGCTGTTTCGGTTGTGCTTTGCATCCTCGCCGGCCGTCTGAGCGACATGTACGTGAAACGCGGTGGAGTCGCGACCGGTCGTCGTCGCAATGCTGTTGCGCTCGCCATGCTGGTGGGCTCTGTGATTCTGGCGGTCCCTTTTACGACCGACCTGACCCTGCTGCTGATTGTCTTCTCCGTCACCCTGACTGGCATTGCATCGACCACCTCGCTCAACTTTGCGCTCCTGAATGACCTGTTGCCAAGCGCGAAAGACGTTGGCAAAGCAATGGCATTCGTTGTGGTTGGAGGCAATGTCTTCGGGATGGTGGCACCAATCGCTACGGGGTATGTGATTGCTGCGACCGGCAGTTATGACTGGGCATTCGGCATTGCAGGCATCTTGTTGGTCTTGGGTGCATGCATTACGGTGACGATGACGCGCCGTCCGATGGTGGCCAAATAAATCAGTCGGAAATACACATTCGGGGGAAGCAATTGCTTCCCCCGAATGCTTTTGAAGTCTGAAATTGCAAAATTATTATGGCCCTATATGGGCCGCGGGAGGGGTCGATGCGTTGGTTCAATAACTTGAGGATTTCCAAGAAGCTGCTTTTGACCTTCTCGGTTGTCATCATGCTGGTGTTCGCGCTGGGCTCTTTGGCCCTCATTCAAATAGCGAAGGTCAACGCAGCGTCTGGCGAAATCGCAAGTAACTGGCTCCCCAAGGTTCGAAATCTCTCCCAAATCAAGGTCGCCCTGGTGAGGCTGCGCGGTAGTGAAGCTCAGCACATTCTGCTCACGGATGCCGCCAAGATGGCCGGCAACAAAAAGAGCGCTGACCAACAAGAGACCATCATCGATGCAGAGCTCAAGAAGTATGGCGAGACATTGGTCTCTGAACCGGAACGCCAAGCATTCGCCAATGTGAAAAGTGAGTATGCGCGGTTCATGACAGAACATCGAAAGGTCATCACGATGTCCCTTGCGGGCGATAAAGCAGGCGCACTCGAAGTCAGTTTCGCCATGGCGCCGGTCTACCAGAAGACGATTGATGCACTTGAGCGCGCTGTAGCCATCAATGACCAAGGAGCCCTGGACTCCAGCGACACGGCCGATGCCACCTTCAGCGCAGCAAAAATGGGCATCACGACTCTCCTCGCTGCATGCGTCGTCTGCGCGGCAGCCCTTTCCCTCTGGATTGCACGCCTGATTTCGCAGCCGCTGTCCCATGCCGTCACGATGGCGGAACGCATCGCTCAGGGTGACCTTACCGAGTCGGTACAGTCCCGCGTCCAAGAAACGACCAAGGACGAGATTGGGCAACTCATGCTTGCTATGCGCGGAATGATGCGCAGCCTTCGGGACATCGTCAGTGACGTCCGCGATGGAACCAGTACCATCAACACTGGTGCCACCGAAATCGCCACAGGCAACTTCGACCTTTCCTCACGCACGGAGCACCAGGCCAGCTCCCTGGAGGAAACTGCGTCGGCGATGGAGCAACTCACGTCGACCGTCAAACAGAATGCCGATAACGCTCGGCAGGCCGATTCCCTTTCTAGCGCGGCATCGGATATCGCCAATCGCGGTGGCAATGCTGTCAGCATGGTGGTGGAGACAATGAATGGCATCCATGCGTCCTCTCGTCAGATAGCGGACATCATCAGCGTTATCGATGGCATCGCGTTCCAAACCAACATCCTGGCGTTGAATGCTGCAGTAGAAGCAGCCAGGGCCGGCGAGCAAGGCCGAGGCTTTGCTGTAGTGGCCTCGGAAGTTCGTACCCTGGCTCAGCGTAGTGCCGCCGCTGCGAAGGACATCAAGGAGTTAATCGATAGCTCTGTGGCCCAGGTGGCGAGCGGCAGGAACTTGGTGGAGGACGCGGGCAAAACTATCAACGAAGTGGTGACGGCGGTCGCTCAGGTTCGAACCATCGTCTCCGAAATCGCTACATCGAGCCGCGAACAAACGGACGGCATCGAACAAGTCAATCTGGCAATCGCCCAGATTGACCAGGTCACCCAGCAGAATGCTGCGCTCGTCGAAGAAGCGGCGGCTGCAGCCCAATCACTGAAAGAACAGGCAAATCGCTTAAGCCAGACAGTATCTATCTTCAGAAACTGACACCCTCCAAATCGTCTCCGGCAACGTATCAGAGACGGCTGAGACAAAGGGCAGCTCGTGAACACAAACCGCCTGCACCAGCTATGGCTAGCCATCAGGCTAGTCCTGGTCGTTTCCATATTGTTTGTCGTCGGTCATCTTCAACTGGAGGGACCAAAACTCGAATCAATTAAGGCCAGTGCAATTCTTGCTGATTGCTATGAGGCATTTGGAGCAATCATCGGCGTGCTCGCCGTGGGCTTTATAGCTTTCGAGGTTCCAGAGAGGCAGCTCCTGCATGGCCCGAAATCTCGGCAGCGAATGGTGATTGCGTTGGGCATCCTGCTGACGGTGGTCATCACTAGCCGGTATGTCCACAGCTCAGGGTTGCTTTACCTGCTGCGTGTTCTCACAGGACTGTTTGAAGGCGCCTGCTTCTTGGGAGGCGTTGTGCGCCTCCTTCATGTGAAATGAATGAGTGCCCAAGCTCAACTCTCTGCTCCACATCACACGTAACAATTGAATCGAAGTATATTGTTAAGCTTGCGATTTTGTTACGCATTTCCGCTGCGGCTCGAAGATTTTATTCGTGATTTATTGCTGCCTCAGGCGGGAATGTCGGAGATAAATACATTCGGGGGAATGATGCATATTTCAAAGTTGACGCTCGTCAACTATCGGAATTTCAAGAACGCGACTTTGCTATTTAACAAGGGCGTCAATACCATCATCGGCGAGAACGGGGCCGGAAAGACCAATGTCTTCCGTGCCATTCGTCTGCTACTCGATGACACGATGGTACGTGCAGCCAGAGGTTTGGACGACACAGATTTTCATCGCGGCATCGGGAGATGGCAGGGCCATTGGATAATTATCAGCGCGGAGCTACAAGAGATAAGCCTCGATGAAGAAATCCAAGCATTGTTTGCGCATGGAACGGGGGTGCTTGATGCCGGCGAGGTTCAAACGGCGACGTACAACCTGATATTCCGACCAAATAAAAATATCCGTCAACGGCTTGCGGCGCTTCAGGCAGGAGATATTGCTGGCATGAATGGCATTCTCAGTCAGCTCTCGGTGGAAGACTATGAGTCAGGATTTACAGGACGTAGCACGGTCAACTTTGCTGACACCGAGGTGTATCGGCGCATTGTTGGAGACTTCGATAACGCACTTTTCCCACAGGAGGGCGACTCCGCGGAAATTGGGTCAAGGATTCCAACGTATCTTTCTGTGACAAAAGAGGTTTCGTTGACTTTCATTCAGGCGCTGCGAGACGTTGTGTCTGAGTTTCACAGCAATCGAACGAATCCACTTCTTTCCCTTTTAAAGAGGATGAGCGGAGAAATCAATCAGAATCTATTGGGCCCCATCGTTGGCCAAGTTCAAGCATTGAACCAGTCAATTGAAGGGCTTGAAGATGTGAAGAAGTTGCGGAGTCACATCAGCGAAACAATCTATGGTGCAGCAGGACAGACGTATTCCCCGACATCGCTCTCCATAAAATCTGAGCTCCCCCAGGAAGCAGATAAATTATTCCAATCGCTGAAACTATTCGTGGGCGAGGCTAATGATGGACACGAAGGAGCAATAAACGAGCTCAGTCTCGGCGGCGCAAATTTGATTTTTCTTACTCTTAAGTTACTAGAGTTTAAGTATCGTAACAGCCGGCCTGCGATTGCGAATTTTCTCCTTATCGAAGAGCCGGAAGCCCACCTGCATACACACGTTCAGAAAACACTGTTCGAGAAAATTGGTAATAGTGGAGCTCAAATCATCTACTCCACACACTCCACTCACATCTCAGAGGTCAGTAATGTCAGTAACGTCAATGTTTTAGGACGTAACGGGCCCACTTGTGAGGCGTTCCATCCCGCCGCAGGATTGACTCCAGAAGCAGTCGGAGGACTCCAGCGATACTTGGATGCAGTACGTAGCAATCTGCTCTTTGCTAAAAGCGTTCTACTTGTTGAGGGAGACGCGGAGGCGATACTTCTTCCGCTTCTCATAAAGAAGACGCTTGGGGTGAGCCTCGATGAGCTGGGCATCAGTCTGGTCAATATCGGGAGTACGGGCTTCAGCAATATTTATGTTCTGTTCAATGACCTCAGAGTTCGCCGTCGTTGCAGCATTATCACGGACCAGGATTTGGCATACGGGCCTACCGATATTCAAGTCGGTGACAGCGCAGATACACAAGAATGGAAAAGAAAGATGGTGCGTTCGGCGTCGTCTAGCGGAATCAGAAAAATAATACTTGACGCTGAGGCGGCAAACAATCGCTGGGTTAAGCCTTTCTATGCAACACATACATTCGAAATTGAATTCGCTGCCGTAAATCACCAATTTATGTTGGATTCTATCGATGATGTTTATTCACAGGAGGCGGCAAAAAACGAGGCAAGACAAGATTTTCTTTCTGGTCAGCGTGAACGCTATGGACGACGTGTATTGAAGATGGCCAACTACAAAGGAAAAGGATGGTTTGCCATTATTTTGGGAAAGCGGGTCACAGGATGGGCCAGAACTCCGGCGTACGTTCTTCAGGCGGTCGCTTTCGCTCACGGCAATTTCTCACGTGAACTCGTGTACCGCATTCTGCATCATCGATTGGTACACTATTTGGGACAAGACGGTCAGCTGCCGGCGGGTTTGCAAGGCTACTGGTCACGTGTTCTTTCCTATCGAAACGGGGAAATAGATTTCGATACCATTCGAAATGAGACCTTCGCTGCAATTCAGGGCGACCAGGTGTGCGACCTGTTCCAGGCAATCCAATGAGCTTTTCCTGGACGGTTGCAGAGCTAAACCAAGAACAGTCAGATGCAGTTCTCGACGAGGGCAACGTATTCTTGGTTGCCTGCCCAGGGAGCGGGAAAACTCGTACGCTCACTTACAAGATTGCGTTTGAGCTATCTAGGCTCCAAAGTACGAAAAAATTCGTGGTCGCTTTCACTTACACGAATCGGGCCGCCGACGAAATTCACGAGCGTATTGAGAGTCTAGGAATTGATACCACTCAGTTGTGGATAGGCACGATTCATTCGTTCTGTCTTGAATGGATACTAAAACCTTACGGGATATATGACCCGCGATTGGCCAATGGATTTCGTATCATCGATGGCCATGAACAGGAAAAGTTGCTTGAAGGTTTATGTCGGGTACAAGGGGTTTCATTTTGGGATTGTGGCTACTACGTTACTGAAGATGGCTACCATCTCAGTTGCGAAGACCGGGGGAAGCATCGTGGTCTTCATGCCGTCTACGCACGCTATTTCCAACATCTGACTGATAATCGAATTCTCGATTTTGAGTTGATACTGCAGTACGCCTGGCAGCTACTACAAAATAGACCTGAGATTTCGAGAATCTTGTCCAATCTGTTTCCACTCGTATTGGTAGATGAATTTCAAGACACGAAGAAGATTCAGTATTCGATGCTCAGTTCCATCCTTCGTGCCGGCGCTGGACGCACAAGGATATTCATTGTCGGTGACCCCAATCAAGCTATCTACGGTTCTCTGGGAGGCTTCGCGATGTCCGTCCAAGATTTCCGAATACTTTGTGGACTTCCCATAACAGAGCGACAGCTGTCTGGAAACTACCGCTCTTCCGCACGAATCATTCAATACTTCTCACACTACAACGTCTTCCCAACGCACATTCACGCGGCATCTCGGGATAGTACGTTTCCCAGTGCAGTTACCTATAACAGCACCGTGCTGAAGGATGAGTTGGTTGCGGAAGTGGGGCGGCTCATTCGGAGTGCTTTAGCTGCAGGTACTCATCAAAATGAGATTTGTGTGCTGGCACCATGGTGGATTCACCTTGCGACGATGACACGCAGGTTGATTGGTTTGCTGCCAGACTGCGACTTCGATGGGCCGGGTACAGTTCCGTTTAGTCGAGACCAAGAGAATTTCTGGTACTCCCTTTCCAGGATTGCATTAACAGAGGCTTCACCAGCACAATATAAAAGACGCATGCGTTGGGCCGCCGAGACAATTCGCGACTTGGAAGGTGAAGGCGTAAATGTCAGCAGAATCACACCTAAAGTGTTATTGAGAGAGTCGAACGGAATCCAGCTATCTGAGCGAAATGGTCTTTTGTACCTGGAACAATATTTTTCAGAGCTCATGACACGCCTTGGGATAGATTGGCGAGCGTTTTCGTTGCTCTCTGCAAATCACCAGGCATTCTTTTCTAGTTCGACTGAGCGTTTAGCCAAGGTTGAGAAAGAAGGTCTCGATTTCAGTGATATTGATTCATTCAAAAAAGTATTCCGTCCACGGAGTGGCATCAGTGTTTCCACTATTCACGGTGTTAAAGGTGCCGAGTTTGATGTGGTGATTGCATACGGATTGCTACAAGGGAT
>NZ_LFLT01000068.1 GCF_001189955.1 Herbaspirillum chlorophenolicum
TGCTGCGGCTTGCGCAGCCTGCTGGGCGGCAATGCCGCGCGCCATGATGGCCAGATTATTGAGGGAAGTCTGTAGTTGCTGGTTGGCTTGCTGCTGTTGCAAGGCCGGGTTGGTGAGCGACGAGGCCGGCATGCCGTTGGGCAGGTAGCCGGTGCTGGCCGCACTGCTCTGTGCCGCACCTTTGGCTGCGAACCACGCGCTGCTGAAGGCTTGCTGCGCATGCGCGCTATGCCAGGCGCCGGTCGCCAGGATGAGCGCCACCGCATGCGCCAATGGCGCAGATCTGAAGGCACCCGATTCTTTGAACCTGATCGAGCGATAGATGGTTTTCCGATGATTGCTTGCGCCGCGACAGCCTTTGTTCATGTAATTTCCCGCCTTTGAATGAGTCAATGCCGTACGCCTGTTTTTGTTTTTGCGTATGCCATACCTATCAAGCCTTCGGCAAACAAACCACTACATGTCTGCGTCCTGCTTCCGATACGTCAAGACGAACGGCAAGCAAGCGACCCGCAGATTATTTGGCACTCATTTCATGCGTAGCGTAGGAAATCATGCACAAAAAAAATGACACCGATACGATGTCATTTTCCTGTCATAAAAAAGGCCGGGAATATTCTCTCCAGCCAACGTAGAACTAACTCAGCAAATACAAACCGCCCGGCAGAGACCGGGCTTGCAAGTCGAAAGAACGCTGCAGTTGCGACAGCGCGAGGTCCAGCGACGCGATGTAAAAACTGCCGCTCACCGGCTTGTTGCGCACGGCGTCATTCATGAGAACGACCTTGCCCGGACGATAACGATTGATCTCGTCAATCACCTTGCCCAATGCAACCTCGTTGAACTTGATTTCACCATGACGCCAGGCCGAAATCAGCTGCGGCTCGATCATGGCGATACCGCTGAGCGCACGGCGGTCGTAGACTGTTTGCTGGCGCGCAGTCAAGGTCCGCTCGCCGGCAGGATGGCTGACCGAAACGGTGCCGGCAAGACAAGTGACGCAAACCTTGCCCTCAAGGTAGCGCACCTCGAAGCGCCCTTCGCTCGAGGTGCTTTTCCCCACACCGGCGCTCACGGAAAATACCCGGCCGGCGCTCGCCAGATCGACTGCGGCTTCACCGCCCAGCAATTCGATACCGGCGACCTGATCGGCGACGACTTGGCGGCGAATGCTGGTTTGCGTATTGAGCGTAAGCTGTACACGCTCATTGAGTTCGAATGAGCGTTGTTCGCCAATGACGGTGCGGTCATCCGCGCCCCATTCGCCAGGCGCCGCCCACAAGCCGAACGGCGGATGCACCACCGCAACGGCGGCAGCGGCCGCAGCGGTTATCGCTGTACCCATGAACAGACGCCGCCCTGGCTTGGCAAGCCTGGGGTTGTTTTTTTTCCCTTCAGTTATTCCCAAGTCGGCGGCGGCGACAGGCGCCATCGCGCCCGATGCCGACTTGACCAGCTCCCAATGATGCCGCACCGCACTGAATGCCGCCTGATGTTGCGGACTGGTGCGCACCCAGCGTTTGAATCCGTCCAGGTCCCATTGCCTGACATCGCCCGAATGAAGCAAACGCAGCCAGACCCAGGCTTGTTCTTCAAGCCCTGCGTCGGGAGATATCTTGTTGTTCGGATGTGTCTTCATTCTATGGAATACCTGCTTGCAATGGCCCACTGTGATCGTGGATGGAACCGTTCTTTCGCCGCCTCCAGATCCTATGACGAACGACGGCATGGGGTAACCGCAGATATTTATTCATTTTTTCTTTGGGTGACCAGGAAACCATGCGCTTTCTTCAGATCCGACTCGACCGTGCGCAGAGAAATATCCAGGCGCCGGGCCACCTCCTTCTGCTCCATGCCATCCCAATGCACCATGTAAATCACTTCCCGCTGGCGCTTGGGCAGGCGCTCGATATGGCGCAGCACGGCTTCGATTTCCGAACGGGCTTGCACGATATGCTCCGTGCCGGGAGCAGGATCGGCCAGTTCGATGACTTCGTTGATCTCGTCCAGCGATACCGAGCGCGACTGCCGCCGCTGAATATCTATCGCGATGTTGACCGTCATGCGCAGCAGATAGCCGGCAGGATTGTTTATCGTTTCTTCCTCTTCCTTGCTCTGCAGGCGCAGCCAGGTGTCCTGCAACGCATCGCCAGCCAGATCGCTGCTGCCCAGCACGCGCGACAGACGCGACTTGAGGCTGCCATAGTGCCTGATCAGGTAATCAACCAGGCTGGAAGTGGCTTGCTCGCTCATTGCCCGGTTTCCTGGCTACCGCCATCGCACCGCGCACTTGCCTCGGCATCGTTCGGTACGATCAGCATGGTGAGCGGTTGCGGCAAATCGGCTGGCGGCGCCAGGTCCATTTTTGTTTGTTGCAAGACGCCCAGGACCGCCTTGTCCCTTCCGGCATCGCCGGTGGAAGCCAGCAGCGCCGGCTGCCGGATCTGCCCGACGGCATCCACGCGGAAACGCAACAAGGCGCGGTATTGCCCCGGCGCCGCGTTTGCGCTGCGGCATAGCCTCTGCCAGACATGTTGCTGCAAGAGCCGCGAATATGCCGCCCAGCGTTGCGCGCCTTTGTCTGCCGGATTGTCCGGCGCGGCCTTCAGGATAAAGGCGTGCGAACCACCTGAATTGAATTCCTCTGCAATCAGCCCGCTTCCCTTGAGAATGAGATGCAGCGCGGCCTCGGCGGAATAGACGCCCCGGATCGCCGTCGATGTGCGATCGGCAACCAGTTCGCTGCGAAATAGCGTGGGATGGCGCGTGAGAGTGGCGTATTGTTGCAGTGCCGACAATAGCGGAACAGACCCGATGTCGAAAGAAAACAGTTCGGCTTCGTCTTGTTCGTTCTGCCCGGGAGATACCGATTGAACCACCGTCTGCGTCGCGAAAGCGCCTGCATTTACCAGGCACCCTGTCAGCGTAAGCACACCGACCAATGCCGAACTAGCTGTCATGGCTCGAAATAAAGTGCGACCAGTTGAAGGAATCGAGACGCGTGCATACCACGCGGAATGAACGCGGATTGTATTCGCCCAAAATGACAGTTCAATGACACCGATACGCGTCGGCCGGCTGGCGATGCACTATGGAGCGATAAATGGCAACGGCAAAGAAAAAGCGCCGGGATGCCCATCCCGGCGCTTTTAATTGACGGCAACTCGCTGCATCACAGTCCCAGCAAACGCTTCTCCTCGCTGGTCAGCCGTGATTTCTGCTGGTCGCTGATGCGCCCCTGGCCAAGTACCTGCACCGGGCTGTTCGCATCATACCCATCGCGTGCGACGGAACCGGGTAGCGCAGCGGCCGGGGCCTCGTTGCCGAAGCCCAGTACCCGCACCGTGAAGATCGACGGCAAGGCCTGGCGCGCTTCATTGCGTGCGCGCTGCACGGTATCCTGCGCTGCCGCTGCCGCCGAACTCGCTGCTGCGCTGGCATTGGTCAATGCACCGACATTCACCGCTGCGATCATTGGAATCCCGGTGGCTTTGCCCTGCACCTGGATATTGGCGGCGTTCACTACCTGCAGCGCCGCCAGGTTGACGTTGCCCGATACCCGGATACCCGCTTCGCCGGCATCGATCGTGCCCAGCGGAGCGATCAGGTCGATGTCGCCGGCCGGCACTTCCGGAATCGGCGCCAGCGTCGCGATACCGGCGCCGTTCGACGGCACTTGCGGCGACAGCGTGACATCGCCTACGTTGTCGTAGATACGCTTGGGCGGCGTGTACAACACTGTCGTCTTGGCGCCGCGGCCGGCATTGATGTCGCCTTGCGCCGACCATGCCAGGATATCCCCGCCGAATGTCGTCATCACGCGCGACAATCCCAGCAACAGGCTTCCCTGCGAGTAGATCAGGATGTTGCCTTCGCCTTGCGTCATCAGGCCGGCATCTGCGCCGGGCGCCAGCCCCTCGGAGCCGACCAGAACCTTGCCGCCCGGCGCCAGCAACTGAATATCGCCGCCGAAATCCGTATGGATGAAACTGCTGTCGATGACATTTGAATTGGCTTCTTTGGCGCTGAACATAATGATGTCGCCCTGGTACTTCGTCCCCGGGAAAAGCGTCGAGATCGCTTCGCGGCCGCGCAGATACGAGCCGTAGCGGCTGCTGGCAGGGTCATTGTATTCACGGCCGGCCAGGCGCAGTTCATCGTAATAGACCTGGCGCAGGAAAACACGTTGCTGGGCCGACGGCAAGGCCATGAAATAGGCAAGCGCATCGTTCTTGCCGCCGCCATAAGCAAAGCGCTGTTGCAGCCATGCATAGAGTTCGTCCCCGTATGTCTTGGCGACCTTGCCCGGCTGATTGGCCAGCGGCCCGCTGCCGGCGAGGTTGGCAGGATCGAGATACTGTTTCGCAAAATTCGTCCAGTCGACCTGGCCGATGCCAGGTGCGCCGCTGCCCAGTCCGGCCTGCAGCACGATGGATGCGCCGGCGCGCCGGTCGCCGATGACCATCGGCCCCAGGCTTTCGAAACTGGATGTCGATCCTTGATAGATATTCTTGCCTGCGGAAACTTCCAGCGTGCCGGGGCCGGCCATCTGGAGGCTTGCGTAAATGATGTTGCCGCCTGCGGCAATCGTCGAGATATCGTTGACGCTGTCCTGCAGCACAACGCCATTGAAATTCACGATATCGCCACCGGCCGCAATTTGCACCGGTTTGGCCGCATGATAATTCGTCGTCAGCAGATTCTGGCCGCCGACAGATTGAGACTTGATATACGTCTCGCCGTAGCGCAGATTATCGATATCTCCGTTTACCGCGTAGATATGCGACATGATCCCGCTGGAAACCACGCTGTTGTCCGAGATCGTGTTCGCCCCGAATACGAAGGGCGTCCCCCCATTGCCCAGGGACTGGAACTGGTTATTGTCATAGGCGTAGTCGTAAACGCTCCACGATCCCGAGCTGTCGGTCAGATTATTCGGGTCTCCCCAGTAGTTGGAAGCCAGCGTATTCCATGTTCCCTGGCCTGATGACTGACGCAAGACCCATCCCGGCTTGAACGGCGTGGCGAGCGTGCTGCTCGATGTCGCCAAAGGACCGATGGCCGCAAGGGCGAAAGGATTCCCTATGATTCCGCCCTGCGCCAGCAGCTGCAGTTCGCCGCTGGAAGAAGGCATCATCATCGTGCGGCCGTCATAGCTCGGCGTCAGGTACAGGCTTCCGCTGGCAGCCGTGGCGCGCAGGATGGCGGGCAAGATGCTGCCCGTCGCCAGCGGCGACGCATTGCCCCCGGCTGCAAACAAATTGACGGCCGTCCTGTCCGTCCACAAGCTGAACCAGCTTGCGCCGCGGCCGGCCACCGAACCATTGCCGGCATCGGTTTCCGTGCGCAGGCCTACGCGTCCCGGATCGGTCACATCCCCTATCGCGAGATCGCCGCGCACATTGATGTTGACCACGCCGTCGCCCGGTGCGAATGAACCGCCGGGAAGCGCTGTCATCGCATACGGCGTCAAGGTATTTGCCGGCCGGGGATCCAGCAGCTTGTCAGCGCTATAACCGAAGCTGGTGGCGCTCAACGTACCGAACGATCCTGCGTTGACATTGATATCGCCGCGCACGTTGACGAACTGGTTGCCGCCGGTGCCGACATTGCCGCCGGCGATCACCGACATGTTGCCGCCGCCGGTCTGCGCCAGACTGCCGTCCGGCATGACGCGCCCGCTGCCGCCGATGGCAACGATGATGCCTCTGCCTGCGTTGCCGATGTCGCCGCCGGCCTGGATCGTCACGTTACCGCCGCCCAGCGCGCCCAAACCGACGAACGCCGCGAGACCGCCATAGGGCGCAAAATATGTCGATGGATAATAATCCGCAACATAACTGCCGAAATTAATGCCCCAGGCGGTGGCTTGCCCGATCCCGGCCCCGCCTTGCCGCCACAGCCAGTCGCCGACGACACCGTAAGGTTTCTGGGTGCCGAAGGCGGTGTAGGATGCCGGCGCTCCGACGATGTCTCCCTGGGCGCTCAACGAGAAATTGCCGCCGTGTTCGGCGTAATACATGCGCTCGGTTCCCAGGGTCGCCTCATAGGCGGCATTGGCGGCTCCCAGCACCGTACCGTCCGGCAATAATGCGCGCCCCAGGTTGTAAGCGACATTGACGGCGCTGCCCGTCGCGGCAATCGATGTGCCTGCGGTGTACACGCCATACAGAGATTTCTGCTGGTAATCGCGGCCAGCCAGAATTTCCAGATCGCCGGTGCCGGTGCGGATGACGCTGATGCCGGCGCCCTTGTTGCCGCTGCCGTAGACATTGATGTCGAACGGATCGTTGAGCACCACGTCTCCGCTTCCGGCTGCCGTCAATGCGCTCAGCGATTGCAGCGCCCGGCTGTCCGCGCCGCTCAGATCGGCGCCGCCGACCAGGCGCATGGACCAGGATTGCGAACCGGGTGCGAGCATCGGCGCAATCGCCCAGATATCCTTTCTTTCTCCCGACGCCGCCGTCGCAGTGACGACGAAGGTACCGGTAGGCAAAATAGCGCCAGCGGGCAAATTCATCACTGCGGAGGTCGTCGGCGCGCTGAAAAATGCCAGCGAATTCCCCGCCGGCCACAACACCGGCCGGGCCCGCAGCACGAATTGCCCGGTTGCCGCAAACGCCATGTTCATACCGGCCTTGATGATGGAACCGGCTTTTACTAGCCGCTGCTGGTTCGTCCAGCTTGCGGGGATCGTTGTGCCGGCGCGCATCTGCACGCCATTGACGACCAATATCGATCCATCCGGATTGGTAATGTTGCTCGCCAGCGTGGCGCCCCCCAGCAACGGCACATTCTGGTTGACAGTGACATCGACCGGCAGCGGATGCGTATTCGACAACACCATGGCTCCGCTGAGCGTGACATCGAAATTCAGGGTTCCGGCTGTCGGCAGCCTGGCGCCGCTCTCCAGTTTCAAGCCGCCGGTCGGCACCGTGTAATTGCTGGTCAGGGTGGCGTTTGAAAACACCGTGGCAATCAGGACATTGTCCGGCGAACCTGGCGGCGGCGCAAAACCGTCGCTGATGCTGCCGTTGATGCTGAGTTTTCCACCGGCGCGCAATGTCATCACGCCCGCCTCTCCCGAGCCGCGCACGGCAGGGTTGGCATTCGGGCCATAGCGATAGCCGGACAGATCGAGATCGCCGGAAGTCGACAAATCGCCGCTGGAGGCAATTTCCACGCCCGGCCGCAGATGAAATGCGCCGCCATAGGCTTTCAGGCCGGCCAGGCGATTTTGCAGCGAGGTATTGCTCCATGCTGCGTTGATGAAAACGCGGCTGTCCGCATCCAGCGCATCGAGATAAGCCTGATCCACCGTGCCGCCTGCGGCCAGCGTATAGGTACGGAAACCATTGACGCCGATATTGCCGGCGCCAAGAATATTGACATTGCCTGCAGCATCGATCGCGATATCGCCGGCGCCGTCGCTGCCCATGCGCTGCGCATTGAACGACAGCTTGCCGCGCATCGCCGCATCGGCGTCGCGCAGATCGATGGTCGCTCCCGGCCTGACGATGATGTCGCCCTGGGATGAACTCAGCGCCACCTGCGCCGTATTGCCGGCCTCGATGGGCGCGCCGTAACTATCGGTTTGCAGCTGCGTACCATGCGCATCAAGCACCGAACCGGCATTGAGCGTCAATGCATCGCGCGCCGCCAGCCTGATGACGCCGACATTTTTCCCGCTGGCGTCGATCTTGCCGTTGACGGTCAGGCTGCCGCCGTCCGCCGAGATCGATATGTCATGCGCACGCACTTCGTCGCCGACAACAAGATCGCCGCGCTTGATGGCAAAACTACGCGCACCGAAGAAGCCGCTTTGGTTCAGCATCTGATTGAATGCGGAGAAATCGCCGACACTTTGCGCCTGCACCGAAAGACGGCCGCCTTCCCCGCCTGCCGACATGCCATTGATACTGCCGCCCAGGCTGATGACGCCTTGTGCAGCATCGATCGCCGACACGGAAACAGAACCGGCATTGTTGTTGCGGGCAGAGACATCGATCAGCGAACCGGCCGCCTGAACGACATTTCCGTGATCGCTGCTGATGATCAGATCGCCGCCGGCGCTATATTGCATCAGATCGTAAAATGCGATGCCGCGGCCCGCCAGATCGATGCGCGAGCCCGCGCCCAGCGTAACGTTCTGCACGGCGTCGAGCGTCAGCTTGCCGCTCGGCAGCGCGACCGTCGTATCGAGATAAATGGTGTTGCCCCGCAAACTCAGGCTTCCGCCCAGATCCTGCTGCCCGGCGCTATCGCCGGCCACTCTTGCGCCCGCGGTTGCGATGATGGCGCCACCTGCCGCGTAAGAAAAATTCGTCCCCTTCTCTACCGTCAGCACGGGGGCATTCAGGTGCAGATCGCCTCCTTGCAAGGCTCCCGACGCATCGCGCGTCTGTCCGAGCGACAAGGTACTGCTGGTGTTGCTGCTGATTTTTTCCGCGTTCAGATTGAGGGCGGAAAAACCGAGTGCGACACGGTCGAGCGTGACGCCGTCGGTCGGGCGGCTATCGATATCGTAGCCGAACAGAATTTCCCGGGCATTGATCGTCAGCTGGCCGCTGCCGGTTCCGGCACCGCCTGCGATGATGGCCGCAGGCGCTTTGCTGCCATAAGGACTGGACGCCGTACCGTTGCCGGTGCGAATGCCGTTCCAGATAAACCTGTCGGCCTTGATGCTGACGCTGTCGGTGGCGGCGCCGGCGCCGTAAATGGCGGGCGTATTCACCACCAGGCGCAAATCATGGCCGGCGCTGCGTCCGGTCGCGTCCAGAGACAGGTCGCCAAACAGATTGATCGCGCCGCCGGCTGTCAGCGTCAGTTGTTCCAGGACCGGCGCACCGGCGGTAGAAGACGGTCGCAGCAGTTTATCCAGAACGTCTTGCGACAAATTCCAGCCGGCCGGCAACACTCCCGCCGCCTGTGCTGCTGCAAGCTTGACGGCGTCGCCTGCGTTGATCTGATCTTGCGCGACGGTGAGATAGCGGGCGCCGAAGTTGACGTCGCCCATCGTCAGGCCGCCCGGCGCAGCCAGAACGACGCTGCCTTCCGTCAGCAGCGATGCGCCGCTTTGCACATTGATGGAAGAATTGCCGACCACCGGCAGGAAGTTCAGCCAGCCGTTCGATACCGCCAGCACCGCAGGTCCGTTCGTAGTAGCTTTCTCGGAGTAGACATTGCCGAATACATAGCCCAGGCGGGAATCGAGGCCGCTGCTGCCCATGCCGCGCGTATCGATGATCGCACCGCCGCTGACATTGACATTGTTGCCGATCAAGAACACTTCGCCGGCCCTGATGGTCGCACCGTCGAGGACATTGGTCGTCCCAAAGCCGTTGAAATAAATACGGCTTCCGGTGCCCGAGGCCGTATCCAGGTAATAACCGTAGTAACCGCCCAGAAACAGCGTCGGCGCCTGGAATTTGTTCAGATCGGCGCTGGCAATCGAGGTATGGCCGGCAACCGGCGTTGCACCCGGCGCAGTAATGTCGAGCGCGCCGCTGGCCGCCGATACCATCAAACTGCCGCCGATGCCGTCGCCTGCGCCGTCAAACCGCGCCGTTCCGGCGAAAGAAAGCTTGTCGGTGACATTGCCTGTGAAACCCAGCTCCAATATCTTGCCGTCTTCCGGCAAACGCGGACGAACGCCGCCGAACTGGGTCGCCTGGGTGCGCGCAAAAGTGTCGTAACTCGTTTCGTTATAACTGGCATAGCGACGCAACATCTGCCCCGAAGTCAGTATGACCTGCGTCGGCAGGGCGTCGAGAATGCCGGTGTTGGCGATGCCAAGCATCCCTCCGGCCAGATACGAGCCGTTCGGCAATACCGTCGTCGCCGGTACGGCGGCGCTGTTGCCGGCACTGAGTTCTACGCGAAAAGCGCCGGGCAGCATTGCATAACTGGATGGCAGCAGCGTATAGGTACCGGCCGCCAGGCCCGGCACGCCTTCGCCGATGGTGATCTGGCGGCCGATGTCCGGATTGCCGGCGCCATTGCTGGCGATCAGCGGTGCATACTGCGAGGCATATCCCGGCAAAATGGCGTACACCTGATTTTTGCCGGAGCTGATGCCGCCATTGAAGGGATTGCCATTGACCAGCGCGGTCTTGAGCATATCGACCGAGCCGCCGCGGCCACTGACAAAACCTGCACCCGCCAGCACGCCGCCGCCGCTCAGATCCAATACGGCGCCGGACTCGCCGACAATCGAGCCGGCATTGACGGAAATACCGGTCGTCACATAATCGGAGCCGTTGCGATTGATATGCGTCGCGCCCAGATCGACCAGCGTACCGTCGATGCCTGTATAAGTCACGCCGTCGGCAGTGCCGCCAAAGGACAGGATCAGGCCTTGAGCGCTGGCCGACGTCAGACTGCCGCTGCGGAAGATGACTTTGCTGGTCTCGGGAGGAACGGTGACTGTGGTGTTGGTGCCTTTATTGAACGAAATCAGGCCCAACGGCGCACGCAGAACCCCGCCCTGGTCGATCGTCGGCGCAACCAGAGCGACACTGCCGAACACCGAGGCCGGTATCGCAGGCGCCGCTCCGCCATTATCGTCGTTACCGCGTATGGTGATTGCGGCATCCGGCAGAAAAGCTGCCTGGCCGATACCGCCGTACATGTTGCTCGTCAACACCAGGCCGGCGCTCAGGATCGCGTTGACGCCGCTGATCGGATAGATCTGTCCCGCCTTCAGGTTCAGATTGCCGCCGACAAAGACCGACGTATTGCCCAGGCGGATATCCCCTGCGCTTTGCAAGGAAACGTTGCCGAATCCCAGCGCATCGACAATGTCTGGACCGCTGGTGTGCGTAGAGTCATCCGTAGAAGGCGCTGGGGTGGAGAAATCCAGACTACCGCTTCCCTGGTGCGCATGCATGCCAAAGCGGAGGTCGCCATTGACATCGATCAGATCGGCCTTGACCGTCAGATTACTGTTGCTGGTACGTATGCTCGTACCACGCTCGGTACTCAGGCCGGGATAATAAACGCCGTACGGCGCCGATCCCGCGCCGTAACCGTCGAGCCTCACATAAGGCGCCGACAGCGTCACATTGCTGTGCGACGATCCTTCCGCTGCGGTGTACACGCCCGCCAGAGCCAGGCTGCGTCCCAGCGACAGATTGATGTCGCCCTTGAAGCGCAACAGATCCGACGTGCGCAATGATAAGGAGTCGAAACCACCTGCCTGTATTTGCTCCACGCTGATGGCTGCCTGCCCGAACAACAGCGCCGCATCGCCTTGCCCCGGCGCCAGCGATCCGTTCAAACCACTGGCCTCGCGCTGCTGCGTCAGCGTAATGTTGCGCAACGCCTGCAACTGCGCAGGTATCGTACCGATGCTGCCAGTCGCACCGGCAACAGGCGCGCCCACGCCGTAATAACGGCTGACCAGATCAAGGCTGAGCGAACCGCCCGATGCCCCCGCTCCGCCCGCAGCCGCGCGCAGATCGCCATCGAGATAGATCCCGCTGTTGGAATGCAAAACGATTGCACCGCCGCTGCTGGCGACCTGTACTTGCTTGCTGCCGTTGCCGTTTTGCACGTCAAGCATTGCCGTGGTGCCTGATGCATCCAGCAAGGCGCCGGGACGCACGATGATGAAAGCATCGGTCGCGTAGCCATCCGCTCCGCCGCCGCCCAATATAATCGTGCCGCCAGCGGCCACCGTGCCGTAGCGATGTCCGGCCGGATTGGTCACGGTTGCCGCCTGCGCCGACACATCCAGGACGCCTTCGCCGCCGATCCAGATGGAACGCGTCAGGGAAAAATCGCCGTAGCCGCCGGACGCCAGCGGCGTGCTGTTCAGATCTTGCAGGCTATTGATGGTGATGTTGCCGCTATGGGCTGTCATGCGTCCGTCGACGGTAGCCTGGCCATTGGCATAGATATTGATGGCATGGCCCGGGTCGACGGTGATCGATGCATTGCGCTGCAAATGGAAGTCGCCGCCGGTCGCCAGCGTCAGATCGGCGCCGATGCGCTGCGTGAGCTGCCCCTTGGCCGGATTGTCGAGGTAAGCCGGCGGTTGCCACACAGCGGCGACGTCCGCCGGATTGCTCCCGCTGGCGGCAGCGTAGCTGCGATCTGTGAAACGATAAACCGGCACCGCCGCGACCAGGCTGGCGCCCTGATCGATCTGCATGCCGGCCATGCCGGTGATGTCGTAGCCGGTAAAGCCGGACTGCAGCAACGCCGGGTTCAGTGCCAGTACCGGGCCCGATATCGTCCCGCTGCGGCTTGGATCGTTGCTGAAAAATATCGTCTGCGGCGCCAGTATCTTCAGCGTGCCGCTGCCATTGAAACCGAAGGCGCGCACGCTGCCGTCGAATACCAGCGGCGCACTGCGATCGGTAATCGCGTAATCGACAGAGTAGCCCCGATGACCGTAATCATTGGTCAGCAAACTGACATTGCCGCCGGCGCCGCCCTTCGCTTGTCCGCTTGCCATGATCGACGCACCCGCGGAAACATCGAGCAGGCTGCCGGTCGCCACCGTAATGCTGCCCGTGGTATCGAGGCTGAGCGTGCCGCCATTGATATAAGGCAGCCCAGCCGGCGCCGATGGATTTTGCGCGATGTTGGCCCATACCCCGCGCAGGTCAAGCACGCTGCCAGTGGCGATATTGATGCCGGCCTTGCCGTTGCCATCGGTCAAGGACCACCATTGCTCGGCCTGCCCCACGCCCAACACGCCATGCAGCAGATTGCCCATCGAGATATTGCCGCTGCGCACGGTGATGCCGGCATGGATGTCGATCTGCGGCGCAACAAAATTCAGCGCGCCGCCGTTCGCCAATTGCAAAGATGAATTGACTGCGATTGTTCCAGCGCCTGCAACCGACAAACCACCCAGCCCTTGTGCATTCAGCCATGCCGCATCCAGCCATGTCGTGCCGCTGCGGCCGGCAGGCAGCACGTCATTCAGCGACAATCCCTGCGTGACGCCCGCCACATTACCGAACAGCACATCGGTATTGAAGCCGCCGCTCAAGCCATACGCGCCATACTGTCCGATCATGAGCGCGCCCGGCAATGCCGCCGTGCCCTGCCCCAGCTTGTAACCGTCCGTCACGCCCGCCACCCTGGCCTGGTTCTGCTGCGGTCCGTTATACACACTGGCAACAATGGCGCCTTCCAGTACCGCCGTCGGCGCACTCACCATCAGCCGTCCCGCATCGCGCCCCACCGTATAGCCGTTCTGCAACAGCCGTTGCGGTCCGATCAGCGGATTGCTGTAATACGCCGTGGCCGTCTTGCCCCAGCGCGCATGCAGATCCTCAAAGCCCTGGTACACCCCCGTGTAGCTCAGGTTCGCCGGCGCCTGGCTGGCGTTGTAGAGCTGGCCGTTGCTGCCGGTGAGCCAGGTCTGGTTGATGTAACCGGTCGCCACGTTGATCGTCCCGCCCGACAGGTTCACGTTCGAGCCCGCTTGCGTGATCACTTCGGCCCCA
>NZ_LFLT01000069.1 GCF_001189955.1 Herbaspirillum chlorophenolicum
TCACTGAAAGACGCTCGTAATCTGCGCGACGAGGCCCGGGCCATGCTGGCCAAGGGCATCAACCCGCATTCGGAGCGCAAGCGCAAGCGCCACGCCATCGTCCTGGCTGGCGAGCACACCTTCCAGGCCATCTACGACAAATGGCTGGCCCACCGCAGCCTCTCTCTGGAAAATGAGGGCCGCCAGAGCACGCCCAAACAGATCGGGCGCGTCTTCGCCAAGGATGTGTTTTCCGTATTGCGCCACCTGACCGTCTACGACGTCACCCGCGCCCACCTGCTGGACATCATCGGCAGAGTGGAAAAGCGTGGCTCGCTGTCGGTCGCCGAGAAGCTGCGCACCTGGTTCAGCCAGCTATTCACCTACGCCTCGGTGGTGGTGCCCAACATGGGCGACAACCCGGCCAAGGATCTGGACGTGGTGGCGATGCCGCTGCCGCCGGTCGAGAACAACCCCTTTTTGCGCATGCCCGAGCTGCCGGCAATGCTGCAGACGTTGCGCAAGTACAGCGGTCGCCTGAATACGCAACTGGGTCTACGTCTGCTGCTGCTCACGGGCGTGCGCACCGGTGAATTGCGCTACGCCACCCCCGATCAGTTCGATCTGGAGCGCGGTCTGTGGATCATCCCGGTTGTCAGGCTCAAGCAACGCAAGCAGCTCACCAAGAAGAAGCGCCAGCGTTTCGCCGACATCCCGCCGTACATCGTGCCACTGTCGTTGCAGGCACAAGAAGTCGTTCGTCATCTGCTGGGACATCTGAAGCCAGCGCAGGTCTATCTCATCCCCGGTGATTGGTGCCTGAAAAAACCTCTCAGCGAGAACACGCTCAATGGCGCGCTCAAGCGCATGGGATATGAAGACCAGCTCACTGGGCACGGCGTTCGCGCCACCATCTCGACCGCGCTCAATGAATTGGGCTATCCGCCCAAGTGGGTAGACGCCCAACTTTCGCATGCCGATCCGGATCGGATCAGCGCGACCTACAACCACGCCGAGTACGTCGAGCAGCGCCGCGTCATGATGCAAGACTGGGCCGATCGCCTGGACTTGTTCGAGCAGAATCAGGTCGAAGTTGCCAGCACGCACCTGACCATCACGCTGCAGGGCCTGCCAACGATTGCCGGACAGGCGGCAGCGCAGCCGCCCGCCCTGAATCCAAACGCCCCTCAGTTGATCGTTGCGCCTGCACCGGATGCGCCAGCGGTTCCAGCTTCCGTCTATCGACTTTCGGCGGTGCATCTGCCCGAGTACGCGCGACCCACGCTGTCAGAGGTGCAGCGCGAGCGCTTGCAATTGCTGGAGATGTTCGAGGCATCCCACAACCTGTCGGTGGCCGATTACGCCAAGCTGGTTGGCAAGTCCCGCCGCTGGATCACTTACGAGATTCAGGCCGGCAATCTCCTGTCGATTCATCTGGGTCACCGTGGGCAGCGCGTCCCGGACTGGCAACTCGACCCCATCAAACGCAAGCTGATTCAGGCTGTCCTGAAGCTGGTGCCGCGCGGCATCGACACTTGGCACATCTATCACGCACTGCTGCGGCCATACGATGCCCTGGGCAAGTGTCCAGTCATCGAGGCAGTCGATCCGACCAACCTGCATCTTGCAGCTCGGCTGGTCGCCGCACATGCCATAGAAACCGATGAGCTTGCAGAGCAATCGGAGGCGTTTCCGGTGCTGGCCAGGCAGACTGTAGAGCGCCTGGTAAAAACGGCAATGTTGGTTGATACGCCCGAAGATCTAGTCGCCCGTTGAGCTGAGGCCGGGCGGCAGCACCGTCCGGTCAAGGTCAAAGCAGGGAACCAATAGGTTGATCGCTTCGCCTGTCCAACCCACCGTCTTCTGCGCGGCCAACTCGCAATTTCCAAGTGTCGGCAGGCAGCGCCTAGCGTCGAATCTGCGCTTGGCAGTCACCATGGGCGACTTCTCTGTGATGCTATCTCGCTATATCAGTATCCAGATCGGATATGACGCCAGCGGATTTCCGTTGCAAATTCCAAGCCCCGAGCAATAGATTCCGACCGCTCGCCGCTTTTTGAAACCGCTGGCGTATCAGACCATACCGATACGGTTTTGCGGGAGCCGCAACTTCTCACGATCCTGATAGCGCAAGCGTCACTGTCGAGCTGCGACGGACGCTCGATTTTCTTGTGCTCGATGGATTTTTGCACATCGAGCACACAACGCCTACTCGTTGCGCGAACTGATCAGAAGTAATCAAAAGCGGGCGTCATCACTCGCGTCTTGCGCGGACAACAGGCCGACCATGAGGACGGCTGCAATAGCAGTCGGCCCTGTAGTTCTTCTCCTGGAAGGAGACGGAGCATGCACGAGAACAAAAATGATGCACCAACATCAAAGGTGTTCTACCGCCCGCTCGAAGCGTCCATCCGCTGGGCCGGACTGCTGCGATACGAGCAGGTGATCCTGGCTTCGGTCTCGTCGCCTATGAATCTGCCGCAGTCGCTGGACTGCCCACGTTTGGGCGAACTGCGGCTGTACACCGACCGCATCTATGATGGCATCCTCAACGGGGAACTGCCCTTCGGGCAGCACGGCATCACGACGCGCGACACCGCGTTGATCGAATCGCCTGATCTGACGGTACGCCATGTCGATCTGAAGTGCTGGATGCGCCAGCACTACCCCGAGCAGCGGCCCGGCTTTCTCTTCTCCCGCGGCGAGCGCATCACCCATCCCTTCATCTCTCTGGAAACAGGGCAAGCCATGCTGGTCGAACGCCAGGCTTTGAAATCCGTCCTGGAACAGACCAAACGTCAGCTTCGCGAGTTGCAGGACAAGCATGACGCGCTGCTCAAGCAGCCCACGGTGATTCCGGCATGCGCGCAGTGTCCGATCAGTGATCGGGCCGAGGCCACCTACCTGAACATCGTTGGCGGCCTGTTGGAGCTGATGCTCGGCCAGTCGCCATCGGGCACGCCGTACTCCAGCTTCAAGACGCAGGAGGCCGTGGTCAGCGCGCTGGTCGCCCATCACAGCGGTGCCATGGGCATCGCGGAGCGGACATTGAACGGCAAGTTCGCCACCGCCAGGCGCCGGCTGCGTAGCGCCTCCCTCTGAGATTTGCCAGCTTGTATGTGCAGTCGCGGAGATTGCATTTGCAATGTCTTTTCGCAGCCGTGTCTATTGAATAGAGGTCACGCCAACAAACGCCACTGAGCGTTCAGGAGTGACCGCCATGTCGCAAACACCTGTACTGCAGCCAAACGAGCGCCGCATCCTGCGCCTGGAAGAAGTCGAAGCGAAATCCGGTTTCAAGCGCGCCCACATCTACAACCTGATGAAGAAACGCCAGTTCCCGCAGGCGCTGCGCCTGGGTGTGCGCGCCGTGGGCTGGGACTCCATCGAAATCGATCAGTGGATCGACGAGCGCGTCAACAACCGGGCCTGACCCGTTCTCCCGCGGACTTTTCATCTTGACACGGAGAACGCCATGCAGGTCGTATCCATCATTTCAACCAAAGGTGGGGTCGGCAAGACCACCACGGCTGCGAACCTGGGCGGTCTCGCTGCGGACGCCGGGCTGCGCGTGCTGTTGCTCGATCTTGATGTGCAGCCCACCTTGTCCTCCTACTACGAGCTGGCTCACCGCGCGCCGGGCGGCATCTATGAATTGCTGGCCTTCAACGAGCGCGACCTCGACCAGCTTGTGTCCCGCACGATCATCACGGGCCTGGACTTGGTGCTCTCCAACGACCACCGAGGCGAACTGAACACCTTGCTGCTGCACGCGCCGGACGGGCGCCTGCGGCTGCGGCACCTGCTTCCGGCGCTCAATCCCCTCTACGACCTGGTGCTGATCGACACCCAGGGCGCGCGCTCGGTGCTGCTGGAGATGGCGGTGCTGGCCTCCGACCTCGCGCTGTCGCCCGTGACCCCGGAAATCCTCGCCGCCCGCGAGCTGCGGCGCGGCACCATGCAGTTGCTGGAGGACATTGCACCGTACCGGCAGCTGGGCATTGAGCCGCCGCCGCTGCACCTGCTCATCAACCGCGTCCATCCGGTGTCCGCCAACGCCCGGCTGATCCAGCAGGCGCTGCGCGATCTGTTTCAGGACCACGCCGACATTCGGGTTCTGGCTACCGATGTGCCGGCCATTGAGGCTTATCCGCGTGCCGCGACGCGCGGCCTGCCGGTGCATCGGGTCGAGTGCCGCCAGCCAGTGGGCAGAGTCGCTCCCGCCGCGCTCGCCACCATGCGCGATCTTGCTGGCGAATTGCTCCCGCAGTGGCAGGATCGATTTGCCGCAGTGTCCGGTCGTCCGCCACAGCCTCTTGATACCAGGAGGCCCCATGGCGAACGCACATGAACTGGCCCGAGGCCACAGCCGGCTGCGCGCCCTGATCGAGTTCGCCGTCGGCGAAGGCTGGCACGTCAAGCGCACGGCGGGCGGTCACCTCAAGTTCACCAAGGCAGGCTGCGCCGCGATCTACACCAGTTCGACGGCCAGCGATCACCGGGCAGCCCTCAATGCCCGTGCGCAGATCCGTCGTGCCGAGCGCGAGACCCGATCCCAAGCGCAGGGAGGCGGCCATGACTGAGATCACCTCCCAGCAGATGGCCGGCAAACTGCTTGCGTCCGGGTTCGAGCGCAGCGGCCCGTCAGCAACGACCTTGAGCGACCCGATCGCCGACACGCCCATGGTCGTGACGCTCGACCAGTTGCGCCCCTACGACCACGACCCGCGCAAGAAGCGCAATCCGGTGTACGAGGAAATCAAGGCATCCATCCGCGAGCGTGGCCTGGACGCGGCTCCGGCCATCACCCGGCGGCCCGGCGACGATCACTACATCATCCGCAATGGCGGCAACACGCGACTGGCAATCCTGCGCGAACTCTGGTCGGAGACCAAGGACGAACGTTTTTTTCGGGTCTCATGCCTGTTCCGCCCATGGCCCGAGCGTGGCGAGATCATCGCGCTCACCGGGCATCTTGCGGAAAACGAACTGCGCGGTGGCCTCACCTTCATCGAGCGCGCTTTGGGCGTCGAGAAAGCGCGCGAATTCTACGAACTGGAAAGCGGCTCCACCCTGAGCCAGTCCGAGCTGGCCCGCCGCCTGGCCGCCGACGGATACCCCGTGCAGCAGTCGCACATCAGCCGGATGGCCGACGCCGTACGTTACCTGCTGCCCGCAATCCCGACCGTGCTCTACGCCGGCCTGGGGCGTCACCAGGTCGAGCGGTTGTCGGTCATGCGCAAGGCCTGCGAGCGCACCTGGGAGCATTACGCCAAAGGCCGCTCACTGGTTCAGGACTTTGACGAGTTCTTTCAGGAAGTGCTGTCGCAATTCGATGTCCAGGCCGACGAGTTCTCTGCCCAGCGCATACAGGACGAGCTGATCGGCCAGATGACCGAATTGCTGGACGTTGATTACGACGTGCTCGCTCTGGACATGACCGAATCCGAGAGCCGCCAGCGTGCCTTGGTCAGCGATCCGACGTCGCCCTCGACGCCGCCTGCCTTGCCAGAGCCAGAGGCCATCGCGCGCCCACCTGCCAATACCACGCCACCCACCGCGATGCCGACGGCAACTCCCTCGACGGGCGAGAGCGACGCGGAAGCCCGTCATTCGGGCGCGGTCAGCCCAGCGACAGATGGCGACCTGCTTCGGGAGCACATCGTCTCACCGGCGCCGACAACGGAGCGGCTTGAGTCCATCCAGCGCATGGTCGCCGACCAGTTGGGCGATGCACTGCCGCACGACTTCTCGGCGAATGTCTTGCAGTCCATCCCGGTGCAGGCTGGCGGGCTCTATCCGATTTCGGATGTCTGGTACATCGCCCCCGGCCTAGACACACCCGAGCACCTGCGCATTCACGTCGCGCAGTTTGCCCGCGAGATTGCGGTCGAGGCAGAGCTGGGCGAGTGCATCGATGACCGCCCAGACGGCATCGGCTTCGCCTGCCGTGCTCGCACCACAAACCCAGCGCCGCTGGGCCGTGCCGTCCATACGCTGTTGGCTTGCCTGGCCGGTCAGCAGCCCGCCGATGTCGGTCTGGACAACGGGCAACTCGTCATCGACCTGCCGGCGCTGCTGCACGGCCAGGGCGACGTAACCCGACGATTGAGCGACACCGCGCTGGTCAAGCTGTTCCGCCTGCTGCGACTGGCCCGCCGCCTGCTCGATCTCGAAGCCGGCGCTGCGGACTCTGGAACCTAAGCGAGGGAGGCCAGCATGTCCACAGCACACCCACTCAACCAGGCTGTCATCGCCCAGGCCCTCTATGACCTGCGCAATGGGCAACTGCGCCGCTGCAAACTGATGGGGTTTGGCGAGGCAGAGCTGGACGCCCTCAAGCATCCCGCGCTGATCAGCGTGCTGGCCAACGCCAACGTCTCCTGGTGCTCAGTGACGGTCAACCGCGAAGTGCTGCGGCGGCTGCTCCAGCAGGCGCAGGACGTGGAGAAGGAAATCGCCACAGTCGATCGCATGCTCAGACTGGGCGCGAGCACGGAGATGGTCAGCAAGTTCTATGGCTTGACGCATCAGGAAGTGGCACTTCGCCGTGAAATCCTCGGTCTGCCCAAACGTAAGGGTCGGCACCCCGTGCTGGACGAGGAGCAGGACACGGAGCTGTGGCGGCAATGGAAGGCCATGACCAACAGCAGAACCGTCGATCTCGAAGACGAAACTTCCATCCTCGATGCCGCCATGGACTTGGCCGAAGGCATGTCGCTGCCTCTATCGGTGGTCTGGGCCTCGATCAAGAGCTGGGTCGATCAAGGATTGGCTTGAGTCATGGCCGTGGACGACACCGCACCACGAGTCCGACGCCAAGGCCCCATCGCACTCGCAGAGCTGTTCGATGCTGCGCTGAAAGACCTTGCCCCCAAGCCCGCCCCCAGCGCACCTGCGTCTACACCTGCACAGTCGCCCACGCCCACCTCTGGCGATGCTTTCCTGTTCAGTGGCAACCGGCACGAGACGGTGCCACGCAAGTTGTTCCTCGACCGCCGCTTGACGCCGCTGGAACGAAACGCCTGGCAAGTGTTCCGGCTGATGCTCAACGACGATGGCGTGACCGCATTTCCCACCTACGAGCAGTTGCGACCCTGGCTGGCGTCCATGCCCTGCGCAGGCCAGGCCTCGCATGAAACCGTGGCACGGGCGCTGACACTGATGCGCCTGACCCGCTGGCTGAGCCTGGTTCGGCGACGGCGTGACCCCAAGACTGGCCGCATCCTCGGCAATCTGTACGTGTTGCACGACGAACCCCTGACACCGTTCGAGGCCATGCAGCTCGACCCGGACTACCTGCAACTCGTCAGCCAGGCGCTCGGCCATTCTGCCAAGGCCGTGCAGATCGTGGGCCTGCACACGCTCAAGGAAATCGGCGAAGACCCATTGCTGGCCGGACGCACCCTCCCGTCACGGTTGCAGGTGATGGCCGAACGTCTCGCCAACCAGCATCTTACGGCCAGCGATAGTTATCCACAGGAAGACGCCATTCACCATTCCGAAGAAGGGGCTCCGAGCCTTCTTCGGAATCGTGAACGACCCACTACGGATTCCGAAGCAGGGCTGAAACCCGCGCCAGACGCCTCTCTTCGGAATCCGAAGCAGGCCCGTACAGTACGTAGTAGTTGTATTAATGAAATACGTACTACTGCGCAGGCGCGCGCGCTGGGCGATCTGCAATGGCCCAAGCGCTTTGCGCAACTGAAGGCAGAACAGCAGGCGGGTGCCAAGGTGGCATTGCAGCAGGTTGATGCCTCGCTGAGGCAGGACGTGCTGGACGAATGGGCCGCGCGTTGTAGCAACCACGGCATCCGCAATCCCGCTGGGTATCTGTTCGGCATCATCCAGCGGGCCATCCACGGCGAGTTCAATGCCTGGATCAAGAAAGACCCGCCATCGGCACCCACTCCACCAAACGAACGGCCACCACCCGCACCACCACCCCAAGCGCAGGGTAAGCCAGTGCCACCAGAAGTCGCCAGGCAGCACATCGAGCGGCTGCGAGATCTGCTCGCCAGCAAGTGAGCCGACCGACAAGGCCGTGAAGTAGACGCCCATGGATGCCAGTAGAGCTATCCCCTGGGGATAGCTCGCGCCGCATGCGGCCATCACGCCCTGAACCGGGGTCTGGCAGGTTTCGGATTGTTGACTGACGGCCTTCCGCTTCCTGCCGAAGCTGACCGCTCCTTTTCCCACAACGAGCGGACACCATGGCAACCAACGAACCTCTGCAACTGAATCTCGGTTCCCTGCGCAGCGCGATGTCGCTGACGCTTCACACACACCACGCCTCGCGCATCTGGCATGGCCGTGCCGCCGCCGAGGGGCGACCGGGCATCGTCGGCCTGAACGGCTACATCGCCCAAATGAACAAGATGCGGCGCGGTTCGGAGCAGGACGACCCGTACTCGGATTGGTGGATGCTGCGCATTGAGGTCAAGCTCGACCAGACCAAGACCACCCTGCAATCGCTGCGCGAGCAGGTGGATCAGGCGCTGGCGAGCGTGCCGCCGGCACTCAGCCTGGGCGAGAACCTCAACGTGCAGCCCGTCAAGTTGCCGCTGTTCGTCAACGCGCAGCTCGGCTTTGCCGCCGTCTATCTGCTGGCCGACTATGACGACATCGCCCGCAAACTGATCCTCGCCCACCACACGGCGCTCATCGATCGCAGCACCTTGGAGCGCTGGCTCAACGAAGGCGCCCATGCACTGCGCAGCCTGTTCTCGTTGGCCCAGCAATACCGCTATTCGGGCTGTACGCGCGATGACTTCGTATCAAAGAACGCCGCAGCACGGGCGGCGTTGGAGAAATTCGGCGAACTGCCGCAGGACGTGCTGGAAGGCACGCGCCGCTCGAAGTTCGCGCCGCCCATCGTGCGCCGTGGCCTGCAACAGCGTGCCGAGAGTCCTGCTGCAGCGCCTGCCCTTAACGACGAGGCCGCCACCGACGAGTCGGCCACTGACGCAGCACCCGAAGTCAGCGCCGGCGAGGACGAGCAGGCATGAGCGATCCGAACCGCGAACCCCGCTACTTCCAGGGCTTGCAACAGGCTGCCTTCATGAAGCTGGAACACGCTGCCTCTCTAAAAGGCCTTTTAAAGCCTTTTAAGGGTAAGGGGGACTTTGAGGCCTGGGCCAGCCAGTGTTTCGCCATGCGCGACGAGTTGATTGACATGGCGCAGCGGCAGGTGCTGCAACAGGCAGTCGGGCATCCCTTCCACCTGCTGCCCGTGGAGTTGGCCCAGCAGAGCACTGGCGCAGGCACGGCGTTTTTGCGCTGGCGCAAACACGACCGCTCAGCCATGGGCGTGGCGCTGTGGCAGGAATTGATGGCGAGCACCGGCACGCCGGTCAACCTGCTGGCCGAGCTGCACGCGATCGAGCTTCAGCGCATCACGCTGAACATGCAGATCAGCCTGTTGCACACCCTGGGCAGGCAGGCCCAGGAGTGCGCCAGCAAGGCCGCCAAGGCGGAAGACGCCTACCTGCGGCGGCTCAAGTCCATCCCACCTGGAATGCGTGATCGGTGATGGCATCGGACACCCCAGTACGCGCCCGACGCCGACGCGGCACGGGTATTTCAATCACCATGGAGATTGCAACATGAGCACGCATTTTTGGGGCGAAGGCAACATTGGCTCCCCGCCCGAGTACCGGGAGTTCCCCAACGGCAACGACGAGCCGCGGCGCTTGCTGCGGCTGAACGTGTATTTCGACAACCCCATTCCCACCAAAGGCGGCGACTTCGAGGATCGCGGCGGCTTCTGGGCACCGGTGGAAATCTGGCACCGTGACGTCGCGCACTGGAAGGACCTGTACCAGAAAGGCATGCGCGTCCTGGTCGTCGGCCGCATGGAGCGCGAGCCCTGGACGGACAACGAAGATCAGCCGCGCGAGACCTGGCAGATCAACGCGCGCAGCGTCGGCATCCTGCCGTTCCGCATCGAGTCCGTGACCCTCAGCCCGAAGCCGCAGGATGCGGAGGCAAAGCCCCAGGCCACCCAGGAACCGGCTGCGCCGAAGGAGGTCAAGCGCAGGAAGTGAACCGGCATGGCGGCGTTTGCGGTGCTTTGCTGCTCTCCATGCACCCGCGAGCTATCCCCAGGGGATAGCTCCATCAACGTCCACCGGCTTCCACGCGCTCCCGAAAATCGCGGCTCCCGGCCAGCACACTCCGGCTGCACGCCATCTCCGCCCCAGCCATTCCATCCCGTGAAAGTGGTCGCCACCGCTTGCGACTTGTTTGCTGCCGCTCCTGGCGGTGCCCGGCACCCTCGATTCCAGCAACTCAATGAACCACGGAAATCGGATGTACGGACATGCGCCTGTTCTTGTGCGAGAAGCCCTCCCAGGGCAAGGATATTGGCCGGATTCTCGGCGCGACACAGCGCGGTGAAGGCTGCCTCAACGGTTCCGGCGTCACCATTACCTGGTGCATCGGCCATCTCGTAGAAGCGGCAGCACCCGAGGTCTATGACGCGGCGCTCAAGCGCTGGTCACTGGAGCAGTTGCCCATCATTCCCCAGCAGTGGCGGGTCGAGGTCAAACCCAAGACCGCCACGCAATTCAAGGTCGTCAAAGCGCTTCTGGCGAAGGCGACCCATCTCGTCATCGCCACCGATGCCGACCGCGAGGGCGAGCTGATCGCCCGCGAGATCATCGACCTGTGCGGCTACCGTGGCCCCATCGAGCGCTTGTGGCTGTCGGCGCTCAACGAGGCGTCGATCCGCACCGCGCTCGGTAAGCTGCGACCGTCGTCCGATACGCTGCCGATGTATTACTCGGCGCTGGCGCGTTCGCGGGCAGACTGGCTCGTCGGCATGAACCTCAGCCGTCTGTTCACCCTGCTCGGGCGGCAGGCGGGCTACGACGGCGTGCTGTCGGTCGGACGCGTCCAGACCCCGACCCTGAAGCTGGTCGTGGATCGCGACCGCGAAATCGCGGCTTTCAAGTCGGTGCCGTTCTGGGCCATCGACGTGTCTTTGTCCGCAGAGGGTCAGGCTTTCTCCGCGCAGTGGGTTGCGCCCGATGGCTGCACCGACGACGCCGGTCGTTGTCTGCAACAGCCGGTCGCCCAGCAGGCGGCGCAGCAGATCCGCTCTGCGGGCAGCGCCCAGGCGGTGTCGGTCGAGACCGAGCGCGTGCGCGAAGGCCCACCACTGCTGTTCGATCTGAGCACCTTGCAGGAGGTCTGTTCCAGGCAGCTCGGGCTGGACGTGCAGGAGACATTGCAGATCGCCCAGGCCCTGTACGAGACGCACAAGGCCACGACCTACCCGCGCTCGGACTCCGGCTACCTGCCCGAAAGCATGTTCGCCGAGGTGCCCACCGTCCTGGACAGCCTGCTCAAGACCGACCCGTCGCTGCGCCCGATCATGGGTCAACTCGACCGCTCCCAGCGTTCGCGCGCCTGGAACGACGGCAAGGTCACGGCGCACCACGGCATCATTCCGACGCTCGAACCCGCGAACCACTCTGCTCTGAGCGAGAAAGAACTGGCGGTGTACCGGCTGATCCGGGCGCATTACCTGGCGCAGTTCCTCCCGCACCACGAGTTCGACCGTACCGTGGCTGAGTTTTCCTGCGGCCAGCAGATGCTGGTGGCCACCGGTAAACAGGTGGTCGTCAAGGGTTGGCGTCTGGTGCTGGCCGAACCGCAAGCGGATGAGGATGGCGACGACGCCGCACGCAGCCAGGTGCTGCCCCCGCTGCGTGAGGGCCTGGCGTGCCAGGTGGCCGAGGTCGAGATCAAGGCGCTCAAGACGATGCCACCCAAGCCCTATACCCAGGGCGAACTGGTCAAGTCGATGAAGGGCATCGCGCGCTTCGTGACCGACCCGCGTCTGAAACAGAAGCTCAAAGACACGACGGGCATCGGCACCGAGGCGACGCGGGCCAACATCATCAGCGTGCTGATCGCCCGTGGCTACATCGTGAAGAAAGGACGCTCCATTCGCGCATCGGATGCGGCGTTCACGCTGATCGACGCCGTGCCTACGGCGATTGCAGACCCTGGCACGACGGCAGTGTGGGAGCAGGCGCTCGACATGATCGAGGTGGGACAGCTCACCCTGGACGTATTCCTCAGCAAGCAGGCCGCCTGGATTTCGCAGTTGATCGCGCAGTACGGCAGCATGTCCCTGTCCATCAAGCTTCCCCATGGGCCAATATGCCCGCAGTGCGGCGCACCGACGCGCCAGCGCACCGGTAAGAGCGGTCCATTCTGGTCGTGCAGTCGCTACCCCGACTGCAAAGGCACGCTGCCGGTCGAATCCGGTCCGCCCAAGCGTGGCGCTTCGCGCTCGCGTAGCAGCGGCCGCAAAGGCGCCTGACCGACTCCGTTTCCCGTGGGCCGCACCCTGTTTCAAAGGCGTGGCCCGTGTCCCGCACGCCCCTGCGGGTCGCCCAGCGCGCAACGCCTTCTTGTCCGTGTGCGCGTCCCGTCCAGCCGTCCCCGGCTGCGGGACCTGAAGGTAGCTTTTCCACGAACCGTCTCCCGCGTGTTCCGCTGGTCTGTGTTTCTCCCGCCCACTGCGAAGGGTCCCCCGATGGCTTGTCAGGCAGCGCGAGCCACCCGGAGACCCTTTGTGGTCAGCGGTATTCGGTGCCGGTGCCCACCGGCGCAAAAACGGGCTCCCTTTGTGCGCGGATGTGCGCCAGACGATGCCGGCCCCAGCCACGACATGGGCCGGGTGTGATTGCTGATGAGCAGACGGTTCTAGCGACGACCGGGCCTGCAACAGCCCACGGGTGGTTATTTCCTCCCGAGCCGAAGGCCCTGGGGCCTTCGGCGCCTTTCTCCTGCCCATCAACGTCCCTGCCCGGCCATTGGCCTTGGGTCACACGAACAGGAGAACCGACATGCGCCCTCAACCTCGCAACGCACCGCTGCTGTACGGCAGCGTGTGCAGCGGCATCGAGGCCGTGAGCCTCGCCTGGCAACCGCTCGGCCTGCAAGCCGTGTGGTTCGCCGAGATCGACGCATTCCCGTGCGCCGTGCTCGCACACCGCGACCCCCGCGTGCCCAACCTGGGCGACATGGCCGCGATAGCCCGCCAGGTTCGCACCGGCACCGTGCCGGCGCCCGACATCCTGGTCGGCGGCACGCCATGGGAGTCGTTCAGAATGGCCGGCGCGCGCCGGGGACCGGATGACCCGCGCGGCGCCTTGACCCTTGCTTATGTGGAGCTTTGCAATGCCATCGACCAAACCGGGGTCGTCTCAGAATTCGGGGAATAAAGCACGCTAAGGCGTATTCAACCCGTGACCACTCCGCACCGACACCGCGAGGTTCGTTCCGTCTTGCAGCGACGCAATCAGCGGGCAAGACACGTTCCCCTTCCGCGCATGGCAGGCGTACACCAGTTCAGACAACACGGCCTCCATTCGCGCCAAGTCGGCCATCTTCTCGCGCACGTCCTTGAGCTTGTGCTCGGCCAGACTGCTGGCTTCCTCGCAATGGGTGCCATCCTCCAGT
>NZ_LFLT01000007.1 GCF_001189955.1 Herbaspirillum chlorophenolicum
ATGAAATACTGCCTCCGCTGCTCCAGCCATCGAAGAAATCTAAGGCAGCGCTGAATAAGTCCCCCGCGATGTGGCGCGCCCCGGATTGGGATGGGCTGCAAGGCGCAAACCACAGCCGGGCTGGCGGCCCGGCGAGGATTTGCAACGCCGCAGACCGCCCAATCCGGGGATGCGACACGCGCGGGGGACTTATTCAGCGCTGCCTAACTGGAGAGGCCGAATAAAACAACACCAGGAGACAACCGTGTTACTCAAAGACAAGATCGCCGTGATCACCGGCGCGGCTTCCGCGCGCGGCATCGGCAAAGCGGTGGCGCGCCTGTTCGCGCAGCAGGGCGGCCGCGTCGCCATCCTCGACCTCGACGAAGGCGCAGCTGCAGCGGCAGCCGCCGACATCGGCCCGGGCCACATCGGCCTGGCCTGCAACGTCACCGCCAGGGGCGACTGCGAACGCGCGGCGAAGGAAGTGATCAAGCGCCTCGGCCATGTCGACATCCTCGTCAACAATGCCGGCATCACGCAGCCGCTGAAGATCATGGATATCGGCCCGGAAAACTACGAGGCCGTCACCGACGTCTCGTTGCGCGGCACGCTGTACATGAGCCAGGCGCTGATCCCGCATATGCGCTCGCGCAGGAGCGGCTCGATCGTTTGCCTGTCGTCGGTCTCGGCGCAGCGTGGCGGCGGCATCTTCGGCGGCCCGCACTATTCGGCCGCCAAGGCCGGGGTGCTGGGGCTGGCGCGTGCGATGGCGCGCGAGCTGGGGCCGGACAACATCCGCGTCAACTCGCTCACGCCCGGCCTGATCCTGACCGACATCACCGGCGGCAAGCTGACCGAGCAGATGAAGACCGAGATCCTCAAAGGCATCCCGCTCAATCGCCTGGGCGAGGCGCAGGACGTGGCCAACAGCTGCCTGTTCCTGGCCAGCGACCTGTCGTCGTATCTCACCGGCGTCACGCTGGATGTGAACGGCGGCATGCTGATCCACTAGGAGCCCATCATGAGCACAACTGAAAAAAATCTGACCCTCGCCGAACGCGCCTACCGCATCCGCAAGAAAGCGCTGCGCATGGGCGAGGTACAAGGCCAGGGCTACATCGCGCAGGCGCTCGGCATTGCCGATGTCCTCGCAGTGGCTTACTTCCGTGCGCTGCGTTACAAGCCGGACGATCCGCATTGGGAAGAACGCGACCGTTTCCTGCTGTCGATCGGGCATTACGCCATCGCCCTGTACGCGGTGCTGATCGAGGCCGGCGTCTTGCCGGAAGAGGAACTGGAAACCTACGGCGGCGACGACAGCCGCCTGCCGATGTCGGGCATGGCGGCCTATACGCCCGGCATGGAAATCACCGGCGGCTCGCTCGGGCAAGGCTTGACGGTCGCGGTCGGCATGTCGCTTGGATTGAAGCGCAAGAAATCTTCTTCTTTCGTCTACAACCTGCTGTCGGACGGCGAACTCGACGAAGGAGCAACCTGGGAAGCGGCGATGTCGGCAGCACACTGGAAGCTGGGCAACCTGATCGCCATCGTCGATGTCAATAACCAGCAGGCCGACGGCCCGTCCAGGAGCGTGCTCAACTTCGAACCGCTGGCGGACAAATGGGAAGCCTTCGGCTGGTATGTGCAGCGTGTGGACGGCAACAATCTCAAGGAAGTGGTTGCGGCATTTGACCGTGCGCGCGTACTGGCAGAAGACAAGCCGCGCGTGATTATTTGCGACACCAAGATGTGCAAGGGCGTGCCTTTCCTCGAAGGGCGAGAGAAGAATCACTTTATCCGTGTCGACCCCGATGAGTGGCAACTGGCGCTCGATACGCTTTATGTCGGGAGCGAAGCATGAATCAAGCCGTGAAAAAATCCAGTGCAGCCATTGAAGCAAAAACAGATGCGCCGGCCAAGCCGCGCCTGACCACCTCGGCCATGATCGCTTCGCTGGCGGCGGAAGGGCAGGCCACGCGCCCGGCGCCGTTCGGTCATGCGCTGGCCGAGCTGGCCAACGTGCGCGCCGACATCGTCGGCATGACCGCCGATCTGGCCAAATACACCGACCTGCACATCTTCGCCAAGGAACACCCTGACCGTTTCTATGAAATGGGCATGGCCGAGCAGTTGCTGATGGGCGCGGCAGCCGGCATGGCGCGCGAAGGCATGGTGCCGTTTGCCACCACCTATGCAGTGTTCGCCTCGCGCCGCGCCTATGACTTTATCTGCATGGCGATTGCGGAAGAAAGCCTCAACGTCAAGATCGTCGCCGCCTTGCCGGGGCTGACCACCGGTTACGGCCCGAGCCACCAGGCCACCGACGACCTAGCGATTTTCCGCGCCATGCCCAACCTGACCGTGGTCGATCCCTGCGACGCACTCGACATCGAACAGGCGGTGCCGCAGATTGCCGCGCATCAGGGGCCGGTTTACATGCGCCTGCTGCGCGGCAACGTGCCGGCGGTGCTGGATGAATACAACTACAAGTTCGAACTGGGCCGTGCCAAGATGATTCGCGACGGCCGCGACGTGCTGATCATCTCCACCGGCCTGATGACCATGCGCGCGCTGGAAGCGGCCAAGCTGCTGCAAAAGGACAGCGTCGACGTCGGTGTGCTGCACGTGCCGACCATCAAGCCGCTCGATGAGGAAACCATCCGCAGGGAAGCGGCAAAGAGCGGCCGCATGGTCGTCGTCGCGGAAAACCATTCGGTCGTCGGCGGTCTCGGCGAGGCCGTGGCCGGCGTGCTGATGCGCGCCAACGTGCGGCCGCTGGCTTTCCGCCAGATCGGTTTGCCGGATGCCTTCCTCGATGCCGGCGCCTTGCCGACGCTGCACGATCGCTATCGCATTTCGGCGGCGGTGATGGCGGGCGATATCAAGTCTTGGTTGTGAGTCCAATGATGATGGCATCGACAGGAAAGGAGGACGGCAGACAATCGCCTGCGTGACAGCGCGGCGTTGATTTCAAAAAAGCGGCAAGCCGGTCAGGGCCATCGCGTCGTCCGGTGCAAAGCCGCATACACCCAGAGGAGACAGACATGAAAAAATTATTCCCATGCATTTCGGCAATGCTGGCCGCGCTGACCTTCGGCTTGGCCGCGCAGGCAGCCGCGCAAACACCAATCAAGCTGACGCTCGGCCACAATGCCGCGCCCGGCAATCCGAAAGCCGAAGGCACGCTCAAATTCGCCGAGTTGGTGAAAGCCAAAAGCAACGGCCGCATCACGGTGCAAGTCGCCGGCGCCGCGCAGCTGGGCGAGGACCTGACCATGATTTCCGCGCTCAGAACCGGAACGCTGGACATGAGCGCCAACTCCCAGGGGCCGATGTCGTCGGTGGTGCCGGAGCTGGCGGCGTTGGGCATGCCGTTCCTGTTTGCCAATCTGCAGCAGGCATGGGCGCTGCTGGATGGACCGATAGGCCAGGACCTGGCCAAACGGTTCGAGGCCAAGAACATGGTTCTGATCGCCTGGTTCGACAACGGCATTCGCCAGACCACCAACAGCAAGCATCCGATCGCCAAGCCTGACGACCTCAAGGGCCTGAAGATACGCACGCCCGCCGATCCGGTGACGGTCGATATGTTCCAGGCCATGGGCGCCAGCACGCAGCAGATCAATTTTTCCGAACTGTATATCGCCTTGCAGCAGGGCGTGGTCGACGGGCAGGAAAATCCGCTGGCCAATATCCATTCGTCCAAGCTGCATGAGGTGCAGAAATATATGTCGATGACCAACCACAAGTACGAGTCGACGCCGGTGCTGATGAGCGCGATCACCTGGAAGCGCCTGTCCGATGCCGACCGCAAACTGGTGCGCGAGGCCGCGGCGGAAGCGACTGTGTTCCAGCGCAAGCTGGTGGCCGATTCGGACGAGAAGCTGCTGGCCGAATACAAGAGCAATCCTTCCGTGCAAGTCAACAGCCCCGACCTGGCGCCGTTCAAGGCTGCCACCAAGGTAGTCTGGGACAACTGGGAGAAAAAACCATTTGGCGATTTCGTCCGGACGCTGCGCAGCACCGTCCGGTAAGGGAGGATCGATCATGAGCTGGAAAGAACTCTGCATATCCGCCGCCAATGCGACGGAAAAAAATATCGAACGGCTCTGCCACTTCATGTTGCTGAGCACCGGCCTGTGCCTGCTGGCCATCCTGACCCTCACGGTAATTTTGCGCTATGGCATGGAAACCAGCGTCAATGCCTCTTCCGAACTGGTGGCGCTGCTGTTCCCGGTATTCGTCATGGCCGGTATCGCACAGGCGGCCTTGCAAGGCGCGCACGTTGCCACGCAGTTGCTGCTCAATTCGCTCAATGCCGAATGGCGCATCCGCTTGACCCTGCTGATCCATGCCGTGACCGCGAGTACGTATCTCTGGCTGGCGTGGTACGCGTTCCAGAGCGCCGTCATCGCCCACGATGAGCTAAGCACCATCCTGCATGTGCCGGGCAGTGTCGGCTATGGCGCGCTGGCAGTGGGCCTGGGGCTGGTCGGCGTCTGCAGCGTGGCGGCTATCGTGCGCCATTTGCTGGCCGGTGAAGCGGTGCATGTCAATCTGGCCGAAGCTGGCCCGGGGGTGGTATGAGCCTGATCATGGCCTTGATTTTCGCCTTGCTGCTGGCATTGTCGTTTCCGGTGGCGCATGCACTGGTGGTCGGCTCCACGCTGGGCATCATGTCGTCCGATCATTTGCCGCTGTTTGCCATCATCCAGCAATTGTTCGCGCCGACGCAGAGTTTTCCGCTGATCGCGATTCCGTTCTTCGTGATGGCCGGGGACCTGATGATGAACGGCAAGCTGGGGCAATACCTGATCGACTTCGCGACCGATCTGGTGGGGCGTTTTCGCGGCGGGCATGCGCAGGTCAGCGTGCTGGGTTCGACGCTGTTCGGCGGCGTGTCCGGCTCGGCCGTGGCCGACGCCACGGCGCTGGGTTCGGTACTGGTGCCCTGGCAAAAGAAGATGGGGTATCCCCCAGCCTTTTGCGGTGCCACGATCGCCGCGGCATCGACCATCGATATCCTGATACCGCCGTCGATTCCCTTGATCCTGTATGCCTTGATGTCGAACGCGTCGATCGGCGGATTGTTCTTCGCCGGTATCTTGCCGGGCTTGCTGCTGGCAGTGGGTTTCCTGATGGTCTGCAATATCAGCGCCAGGCTGCGCGGGTTTCCCTACGAGAAGAAACCGGTGGCATGGGGCCTGATGTTCAGGCGCGGCATCTATGCCGCACCGGCCCTGATGCTGCCGGTGTTCATCCTGATCGCCTTGCGTTTCGGCGTGGCCACGCCGACTGAAATCAGCACGATTGCAGTGACCTATTCCTTGCTGGCGTCGGCTTTCATTTACCGCGACCTGTCCTGGGACCGGGTCAAGCGTGCGATGATTTTTGCCGGCGTGGCAACCGGTGTGGTGATGCTGCTGATCATGGCCTCCACGGCGGCTGGCTGGGTGCTGACGCTGGAGCAGATACCGGAGCGTTTCATCGATTGGGCCAAGGGCAATTTCCATACGGCGACAACGGTGCTGCTGTTGATGAACGGCGTGATGCTGGTGGTCGGCATGTTCATCGACCTGCCGGCGGCGATTTTGTTGCTGGCGCCGCTGTTCGTGCCGCTGGCGCAAACCTACGGCATCGACCTGACGCAACTGGGCATCATCATGGTGGTCAACCTGGCCATTGGCTTATATACGCCACCGGTCGGCACCACGCTGTTCATCGGCAGCATGCTGGCGAAAACCAGCATCGGCGGGACCGTGCGTGAATTGTTGCCGTTCTATGCGGTGGCCTTGATCGTACTCGGCCTGATGAGCTATATCCCGGCATTGACCTTGAGACTGTAGGCGGCAACAGCATGCAGAGGCCGGCATTTGCCGGCCTTTTTTGCCTATGTTGCAAATACGGAATGACGCGATGCAACGCATCATTTTGATGAAGGATGATGCGTTCGCGTGCCGATTATGGGTGTAGAATCCGGCCCACGACGTTTGAAACCGAACGAAGTAAGAGAAACAAATGCTAGGGGTCCTGAATGCCATCGAATGGCAAACGGGTGAGAAATACCCTTGAACCTGATCTGGGTAATGCCAGCGAAGGGAAGCGCCGGAACTACCCGTATTGCACTTCACCACGCAGTACGTCCCTTTCCGAATCCTCCTTTGCTGGCTCCAAGCCAACCGCAAAGGAGCCAAAATGAATGCCAACCCGAAGTTTCTGTCCGCGACTGCAACCGTCGACGAGGCAGCGATTCAACCTCTTCCGAATTCCCGCAAGATCTACGTGACCGGCTCTCGCCCGGACATCCGCGTGCCCATGCGCGAGATCAGCCAGGCCGACACGCCGGCCATGTTCGGTTCGGAAAAGAACCCACCGATCTACGTCTACGACACCTCCGGTCCCTACACCGACCCGGACGTCAAGATCGACATCCGCACCGGCCTTTCCACGCCGCGCCTGCCCTGGATTCTCGAGCGCAACGATACCGAAGAGCTGGACGGCCCGACCTCCGAATACGGCCAGCAGCGCCTGAACGATCCGGCGCTGGCGGAGCTGCGCTTCAACCTGCACCGCAAGCCGCGCCGCGCCAAGGCCGGTGGCAACGTCTCCCAAATGCACTACGCGCGCAAAGGCATCATCACGCCCGAGATGGAATTCATCTCCATCCGTGAAAACCTGCGCCGCAAGGAATACCTGGAACAGTTGCGGGCCTCCGGCCCGATGGGCGCCAAGCTGTCCGACCTGATGGGGCGCCAGCATCCCGGCCAGTCCTTCGGCGCTTCGATTCCCGCCGAGATCACACCCGAGTTCGTGCGCGACGAAGTGGCGCGCGGCCGCGCCATCATCCCCGCCAACATCAACCACCCCGAGGTCGAGCCGATGATCATCGGCCGCAACTTCCTGGTGAAGATCAACGCCAACATCGGCAACTCGGCGGTGACCTCATCCATCGGGGAAGAAGTCGAGAAGATGACCTGGGCCATCCGCTGGGGCGGCGACAATGTGATGGACCTGTCCACCGGCAAGAACATCCACGAGACGCGCGAGTGGATCATCCGCAATTCGCCGGTGCCGATCGGTACCGTGCCGATCTACCAGGCATTGGAAAAGGTCAACGGCAAGGCTGAAGACCTGACATGGGAAATCTTCCGCGACACGCTGATCGAACAGGCCGAGCAGGGCGTGGACTATTTCACCATCCACGCCGGCGTGCGCCTGCAATACGTGCCGCTGACCGCCAAGCGCATGACCGGCATCGTCTCGCGCGGCGGCTCCATCATGGCCAAGTGGTGCCTGGCGCATCACAAGGAATCCTTCCTGTACGAACACTTCGAAGACATCTGCGAGATCATGAAGGCCTACGATGTCAGCTTCAGCCTCGGCGACGGTTTGCGTCCGGGTTCGATCTACGATGCCAACGATGAAGCGCAACTGGGCGAACTCAAGACGCTTGGCGAACTGACCCAAATTGCGTGGAAGCATGACGTGCAGGTGATGATCGAAGGCCCCGGCCACGTGCCGATGCACCTGATCAAGGAAAACATGGACCTGCAGCTTGAACAGTGCCACGAGGCGCCGTTCTACACGCTGGGGCCTTTGACTACCGACATCGCACCCGGCTACGACCACATCACCTCCGGCATCGGCGCCGCGCAGATCGGCTGGTACGGCACTGCCATGCTGTGCTACGTCACACCGAAGGAACACCTGGGCTTGCCCAACAAGGTGGACGTGAAGGACGGCATCATCACCTACAAGATCGCCGCGCATGCCGCCGACCTGGCCAAGGGCCATCCGGGCGCGCAGATCCGCGACAACGCCTTGTCGAAGGCGCGTTTCGAGTTCCGCTGGGAAGACCAGTTCAACATCGGCCTGGACCCGGACAAGGCGCGCGAATTCCACGACGAGACCCTGCCCAAGGACTCGGCCAAGGTGGCGCACTTCTGCTCGATGTGTGGCCCGCATTTCTGCTCGATGAAGATCACGCAGGAGGTACGCGATTACGCCGCCAAGGAAGGCATCTCCGAGATTGCCGCGCTCAAGCAGGGCATGGAAGTGAAGTCGGTCGAGTTCGTGAAGATGGGCGCCGAGATCTATTCGAAGCAATGAGCCTTGCCATGCAGATCGAACTGAACGGCAAGCCGCATCCCTTGCCGGATGGCTTTACGCTGGAGCAGTTGGTTGCTTCGCTGGAGCTTTCCGGGAAGGCGGTGGCGGTGGCGGTCAACCGGCAAGTGGTGCCTGCGCAGCAATGGGCGCAGCGTTTGCTGGCGGAGACCGACAAGGTCGATGTGGTAAGGGCAATCGGAGGCGGCTGAGCTACCGCGTCGTCCTGACGAAAGCCGGGACCCGGCGGCATTCATCGCCCCACAAGAAAGGATTTGAAATGAACATGAACGACACGCCCGCGCTGGCACAGGACGCGGGCCTGACCATCGCCGGAAAAACCTACCGCTCGCGTCTTCTGGTAGGCAGCGGCAAGTACAAGGACCTGAACGAGACGAGCGAGGCAACCATCGCCAGCGGCGCCGAGATCATCACCGTGGCGATCCGCCGCGTCAACATCGGCCAGGACCCCAACGCCCCCAGCCTGCTGGACGTGGTGCCGCCCTCGGAATTCACCATCCTGCCCAACACCGCCGGCTGTTATAACGCACAGGATGCGGTCTACACGCTGCAACTGGCGCGCGAACTGCTGGGCGGGCACAAGCTGGTGAAGCTGGAAGTGCTGGGCGACGAGAAGACGCTGTTCCCCAACATGCCGGAGACGCTCAAGGCAGCCGAGGCCCTGGTCAAGGACGGCTTCGACGTGATGGTGTATTGCAGCGACGACCCGATCCAGGCGCGCATGCTGGAAGACCTGGGCGTGGCGGCGGTGATGCCGCTGGCCTCGCTGATCGGTTCCGGCATGGGCATCCTCAACCCGTGGAACCTGTCGCTGATCATCGAGCAGGCCAGGGTGCCGGTACTGGTCGATGCCGGTGTGGGCACGGCATCGGACGCGGCCATCGCAATGGAGTTGGGCTGCGACGGCGTGCTGATGAACAGCGCGATTGCCGGCGCGCGCGACCCCATCCGCATGGCGCGCGCGATGAAGCTGGCGGTGGAGGCGGGACGTGAAGCCTTCCTCTCGGGCCGCATCCCGCGAAAGTTCAACGCATCGCCATCCTCGCCGATGGCCGGACGCGTGGCCTGATATGGCGGCCAGCTATCGTCTTGCGCCACCCTGCGTGCTGGTGTTTTCCGGTTCCGACCCCAGCGGCGGCGCCGGCATGCAGGCGGATATCCCCGCCATCAGCGCGCTCGGCTGCCATCCGCTGTCGGTGCCGACCGCGCTGACGGTGCAGGACAACGTCAGCGTGTTCGCGGTGCATGCGCTCGATCCGGAACTGGTGCGCCACCAGGCCCAGGTGCTGATCGACCGTTTTGACATCGCCGCGGTCAAGCTCGGCATCGCCGGCAGCCGCGAAAACGCCGAAACGATCGCGGCGCTGATCGGCCAGTTGCGTGCGAAGAATCCGGCGCTGCCGGTCGTGCTCGATCCGGTGCTGGCCAACGGCAAAGGGGACAATCTTTCGAAGGACGATGCCGCGCGCGTGATCGAGCCCTTGTATGCGCTGGCCACCGTCATCACGCCCAACCTCAACGAGGCGCAGCGCCTGTGCGGCGACGTGCCGGCGCTGCAGCAGGCCCGGGAATTGATGCGCCGGGGATGCCAGCACGTGCTGCTCAAGGGAGGCCACGGTGCGCAGCAGGAGGATGTGGTCAACCGCTGGTATGCCGGCCAGCCGGATGCGGGGGAAAGCGCCAATTGGCGCTGGACTCGCCTGCCGGATGAATTCCACGGCAGCGGCTGCACGCTGGCTGCAGCGCTGTCGGCCTGCCTGGCGCGCGGATTGGCCATGCGCGAAGCGATCGACCTGGCCCAGCGCTACACGCAGCACGCCTTATCCACCTCTTATGCTATCGCGGCCGGGCAGCGTATCCCGAACCGCATCGCCTTATTCGACACCGCGCATTGAGCGGCAGGAGCACGACATGAAACCCGAGTATTCCAACCATCTGCGCGGCCTCTACATCGTCACCCCCGACTGGGACGATACCGCGCAACTGCTGGCCGCCACCGAGCTGGCGCTGCAGAACGGTACGGCGCTGGTGCAGTACCGCCACAAGACGGCCGCCCCGCAGCGCCGGCGCGAGCAGGCCGAGGCGCTCCTGGGGCTATGCCGGCAATACAAGGCGCCGCTGATCATCAACGATCACGTCGACTTGTGCCTGGAGATCGATGCCGACGGCATCCACGTCGGCGGCACCGACTCATCCATCGCCGAGGTGCGCAAAGCAGTAGGGCCGGACAAGATCGTCGGCGCTTCCTGCTACGGCACGCTGGAACTGGCGCATGCGGCATACCGCGACGGCGCCAGCTATGTGGCCTTCGGCGGCTTCTATCCTTCGCGGGTGAAGAAATATGACTTTCGTACCGCGCCCGACATCATTGCCCAGTCCAAGCGCGAGATCCCGTTGCCGGTGGTGGTGATCGGTGGCATCACGCTGGAGAATGCGCCGCCGCTGGTGGCGCAGGGGGCGGATATGGTGGCGGTGATCAGCAGTGTCTACCTGGTGCCGCAGGGCGAGCGCAAGACGCGCCAGCTGGCCGACTTGTATCGCTAAGTTTGCGCAGAAATGACAGGCAGAAAAAAATGCCGCCCGGCGAACCGGGCGGCATTTTTTCATGGTGCAGCAGTGATCAGCCTTCCAGCAGGCTGCGCAGCATCCATGCGTTCTTTTCGTGCAGTTGCATGCGCTGGGTCAGCAGGTCGGCGGTCGGTTCGTCGGCGGCGGCATCGACGGCCGGGAAGATCGAACGCGCAGTGCGGGTCACGGCTTCCTGGCCGGCTACCAGTTGGGCGATCATCTCTTGCGCGGACGGCACGCCCTCGGCTTCAGGGATGGACGACAGCTTGGCGAAATCCTTGTACGAACCCGGGGCCGGATAGCCCAGTGCGCGAATGCGTTCGGCAATCAGGTCGACCGCGGCAGCCAGTTCGGTGTACTGGCCTTCGAACATCAGGTGCAGGGTGTTGAACATCGGGCCGGTAACGTTCCAGTGGAAGTTGTGGGTCTTCAGGTAGAGCGTGTAGCTGTCGGCCAGCAGCTTCGACAGGCCGTCGGCGATCTTCTTGCGGTCTTTATCGCTGATGCCGATGTTGATCGATGTTGCAGCAACATTCTTCTTTGCCATTTTTCGCTCCTTCAGGTGTTTGGTTTTTCGTCAGCAGGTGAAAACAACATGGCGATTTTATTGCAAATCACGCACGCGGACAGTTTTCGATGCGATTGTATTGATAGAAGAGATGGGGCAAGTGTTCCGTATTTCAATAAAAATAGTGGATGAAAATGACAATGGGGCCGATAGCAAGCTTGCTATCGGCCCCATCGTTTTGCCCGCCTGTATCCGTGCGGCTTGTGCTGGATCAGGCTTGGACCGTTATCCGTTGCGCTGCTGCGCGCTGCGGTAGAGCGACAGCGACAAGGCCACCGCACCGATGGCGGCAATGGCGGCGAACAGGAACACTTGCGGATAGCCGAGCTGGCCCACGATCAGGCCGGCCAGCGGCCCGGTGAAGCCCAGCGCCAGGTCGAGGAACACCGAGTAGGCCGCCAGCGCCGCGCCGCGGTTGGCGGCCGGCACCAGGTTGACCGCTTCCACGCCCAGCGAAGGGAACACCAGCGCGAAGCCGAAGCCGGTCAGCGCCGCGCCCAGCATCGCCACTTCCGGCGCGCTGGCGACCCACAGCAGCAACAGGCCGACCGCTTCGGTGAGGAAGCAGACGATGGCCACACGGTAGCCGCCGAAACGGTTGATGGCATTGGCGAACAGCAGGCGCGCGCCGACGAAGGCCGTGGAGAAGGCGGTCAGTGCGAAGGCCGCGTTGCCCCATTGGTGGTCGGCGTAGTACAGCGTGATGAAGGTGGCGATGGAACCGAAGCCGATGGTGCCGAACGCCAGGCCGAGGCCGTAGGCAAACACGCGGCGCAGCACCAGCTTGAACGACAGTTTTTCGCCGAGTACCACCGGCACGTTCGGGCCGCCGCGCGCCAGCACGTAGCCGGTCACGGTCAGCGCCGCGCCCACCAGGCCGATGACGGCGAATCCCAGCGAGCGGTCCAGCACCACGCCCAGCGGCGCGCCGATGGCCAGCGCAGCGTAGGTGGCGATGCCGTTCCAGGAAATCATCTTGGCAGTATTGTCGGCGCCGACGCGGCCGATGCCCCACATGATAGCGCCGGTGCCGACCAGGCTCTCGCCCAGGCCCAGCAAGGCGCGACTGGCGAACAACAGCATCAGGCTGAGGAAGGGCAGCGATTGCGCCAGCGCCGCCAGGAACAGCAGGCCGCCGCTGGCGGTACACAGCAGCATGCCGCGCATCACGGTCTGCTTGGCGCCGACGGTGTCGATCATGCGGCCGGCGTTGGCGCGGCTGATGAAGGTGGCGAAATACTGGACGCTGATGCCCAGCCCGGCGATCACCGAGCTGTAGCCGAGGTCGAGGTGGATGTAGCCCGGCAGCACCGCCATCGGGATGCCGATGGCCAGATATACCAGGAACGTGAAGAAGGCGGTGGAAAGGATCTGCGTGGTGACCTTGGCCGGCGTCAGCGGACGCGCCGGCACAGGACTGGGACTACATGAATCGTCGGACATGATGGGGGGAGTTCGGAATGTGGACGCTGCAGGCACGGATGTGCGCGTGAACAGCTGTCCCGAATTTTACTCCTCCGGGAAAAATGCTGCAGGACAGCAAAGACTTTTCGGATTTTTAGTCGCTTTTGCGCGACGATGGCAATCTGGCAAGGTGTGATGCAGGCGATTGATTACCTGCAGCGCAGCGCCTGCGTTGCCTTTTCCTGCACCGGCGGCGCATAGTCGGCACCCAGGATTTCCGGCGCCAGCTCATCCAGGGCGCCCGCCACATCAGGCTCGCACCAGCGGCCGTTCAGGCGCGCCAGCACCGCCAGCAGCTCCGGCGTCAGCCGGTCCAGCACCGGCCTTACCTCATGTGCGAGATCGGGCGGATTGGCGAAGGGCGGGCGATGCTCCAGTTTCCATTGCCGATGCAGGTCGCGCTGCACGATCTTGCCTGCGTCGAACTGGTCCTGGAAGAAACTGCGTGCCCATTGCGCGTCTATCCCGAGTTTTTGCGCCTGTGCGCCGACATTGTCGAGAATTGCCTGCTCGCGCGCCGGATCGTCGATCGGTGCGTGCGAATTCCACTTGCTGCGCGCCACCGGGGCGGCGACATCGAGGCGGGTCTTTTGCAGCGACAGCAGTTGGCTGACGTCGGTACGGGTCGAGAACGCCGGTGCAGTGGGGACGGAGCTGCAGGCCACCAGCAAGGTTGCCGCCAGGGCGGAAATCAGTCGCAAACGAAGCATGGGACGCTATGGAGAACTGGTTAAGAAAGGTTCGCAGGCGCGGCCGGCGGACGAGCACGGAAGTATAGCGCGGCGTCCGCCAGCCAGCTTTGCGCCGCGCCGGGGAGCGCGCCGCCTTATAATCTCGGGATGCAAAATCTTCTCCACAATCTCAACGAAGAACAATTGGCCGCCGTGACCCTGCCGGCGCAGTCCGCGCTGATCCTGGCCGGCGCCGGTTCCGGCAAGACCCGCGTGCTGACCACCCGCATCGCCTGGCTGGTCCAGACCGGGCAGGTGTCGCCGGCCGGCATCCTGGCGGTGACCTTCACCAACAAGGCCGCCAAGGAAATGACCGCGCGCCTGTCGGCCATGCTGCCCATCAATACTCGCGGCATGTGGATCGGCACCTTCCACGGCCTGTGCAACCGCCTGCTGCGGGCGCACCACAAGGACGCCGGGCTGCCGCAGACGTTCCAGATCCTCGATTCGCAAGACCAGCTCTCGGCCATCAAGCGCCTGCTCAAGCAGATGAACGTGGATGACGAGAAGTACCCGCCGCGCAACCTGATGTACTTCATCAACAGCGCCAAGGACCAGGGCCTGCGCGCGAAGGACGTGGAAGCGCACGACGACTACAACCGCAAGTTCGTCGAACTCTACGAACTGTACGACCAGCAGTGCCAGCGCGAGGGCGTGGTCGATTTCGCCGAACTGCTGCTGCGCACCTATGAACTGCTCATGCGCAACCAGCCGCTGCGCGAGCATTACCAGGCGCGCTTCCGCCACATCCTGGTGGACGAGTTCCAGGACACCAACGATCTGCAATACAAGTGGCTCAAGCTGATGGCCGGCCCGCATGGCGCAGTGTTCGCAGTGGGCGACGACGACCAGAGCATCTACGCTTTCCGCGGCGCCAACGTGGGCAACATGTCGGCCTTCGAGCGCGAATTCCGCGTGCAGAACCTGATCAAGCTGGAGCAGAACTACCGCTCGCACGGCCACATCCTGGATACCGCCAACGAACTGATCTCCAACAACAGCAAGCGCCTGGGCAAGAACCTGCGCACCGATGCCGGCCACGGCGAGCAGGTGCGCGTGTACGAGGCCAGCAGCGACCTGCAGGAAGCGCAATGGATCATCGAACAGGTCAAGGACCTGATCGCCGAAGGCTGGGGCCGCAGCGAGATCGCGATCCTCTACCGTTCCAACGCGCAGTCGCGCGTGCTGGAGCATGCGCTGTTTTCCTCGGCGATTCCTTACCGCGTCTACGGCGGCCAGCGCTTCTTCGAGCGCGCCGAAATCAAGCACGCGATCGCCTACCTGCAGCTGATGGACAACCTGCACAACGACTCGGCTTTCTTGCGCGTGGTGAATTTTCCCACCCGCGGTATCGGCGCCAAGGCGATGGAGTCGTTGCAGGATGCGGCGCGCCAGTACAACTGCTCGCTGTATGCGGCCGTGCCGTATGTCGCCGGCAAGGCCGGCTCGTCGCTCAATGCCTTCGTCAAGTTGATCGAGGGCGCCCGCTTCGAAACCCAGCACCTGCCCCTGCCGGAAACGGTCAAGGTGGTGCTGGAGCTGTCGGGCCTGATTACGCATTACCGCAACGAGAAGGAAGGCGCCGACCGCATCGAAAACCTGGAGCAGTTGGTCAGCGCGGCGACGTTGTTCGTCTCGGAAGAAGGATACGGCCTGGATGCCCCGGCCTTCCTCGGCCCGCAGGCGCAAGCCACCGCCGGCACGGCGATCACTACCGCCGACGGCGTCGAAGTGATCGATGCCGATGCGCCGCTGGTGACCATCATGTCGCCGCTGTCGGCTTTCCTTTCGCATGCTTCACTGGAAGCCGGCGACAACCAGGCGCAAGCCGGCCAGGATGCGCTGCAGCTGATGACGGTGCACTCGGCCAAGGGCCTGGAGTTCGATGCGGTGTTCATCACCGGGCTGGAAGAGGGCCTGTTCCCGCACGAGAACAGCGCCAAGGAAGACGGCGGCGTGGAAGAGGAACGCCGCCTGATGTACGTGGCCATCACGCGTGCGCGCAAGCGCCTGTTCATGACCTTCTCGCAGACCCGCATGCTGCACGGCCAGACGCGCTACAACATGCGCTCGCGCTTCTTCGACGAGTTGCCTGAGGATGCCATCAAGTGGCTCTCGCCGAAGGTGCAGAAGAACAACTGGTTCGCACATCCGAAGTCGGCCTGGGATGATGCGCCGGAGTCCGGCAACAACAGGATCGCGCAGAATTTTTCGCGTTCCGATTCGGGCTGGCGCATCGGCCAGAATGTGGCGCATGCCAAGTTCGGCGAGGGCGTGATCGTCAACATCGAAGGCGGTGGCGGGGCCACCCGTGCGCACATCAACTTCGGCAAGTTCGGCATGAAGCTGCTGGATTTGTCGGTGGCGAAGCTGGAGAAGGTTTGAGCTGGTCGACGGTTGGGCGGCGTGCCGCTCAGCCGCGCCCGATCATCGCCTGCACCTCATCCCAGGTCGCCGCATAAGCCCCGGCCTTGGATGCTGCAATAGCCGCCCCAGCCGCTGCACACTGCAAGTGGGTCTGCGCCGGCGCATCCGGCTGGCGCAGCTGGCTGGCGATCCAGCCGCCCATGGAGGCATCGCCGCAGCCCACGGTGTCGATTACTTCCACTTTGTAAGCGGGCTGTTCGATCGCCTGTTCTCCCTTGATCCATCGCATCCCCTGCGCGCCCAGCGTGAGCAGGATCTCGGCCTTCGGCGCCATGCCTTGCAGCGTGGCCAGCGCGTTGCCGTCGCCGGGGAATAGCCTTTCCAGATCCTCGTCCGAGACCTTGACGTAATCCGACAGCGCCAGCAATTCGCGCAACAGGATGCGGTAGGACGGGTTATCCATCAGCTTGCGCCAGTTGGGATCGAAGGCGATCTTCTTGTTGCGCATGGCGCCGGCCTTGGCCACTTGCAGCAGGCGCGAAGCCAGCGGTTCGCGGGTGAGGCTGATACAGCCGAAGTGCAGCACGCGCGCCTGGTCCATCCACCCGGCCGGCAGGCGCTCGGGGTCGAAGTGCAGGTCGGCGCTGTCGTCGCCGATGAAGAAATAATCGGGCGGGGTAGTGGAGGTGACCATCGCCAGCAGCGGCGCCTTGGCGTACTGCTGGGTGAAGCGCATGTCGAGCCCGGCTTCGCGCGTGAGCGCGTGCAGCTCCTGGCCGAACACATCGGCGCTGACGCTGCCGGCATAGCCGGTCGGCACACCCAGGCGCGAAGCCGCACGCGCCACATTCCAGCAGGCGCCGCCGGGCATGGCGCGCCATTGGCCATCGCTTTGGCGGATGAAGTCGGTCAGGGCTTCGCCGAATACGACGAATTCTGCGGGCTGGGTCATGCGGGGTCTCCGGAATGTAAGTTCTTAGTCATCCTGCAAGGCATGGCGCGCGCACACCTCATCGGTCACCAGTCCGGTCAGCCGTCCGCCGCGCAGCGCAGCCCGTACCGCCTCGGCCTTCTTGCTGCCGCCGGCGAAGGCGATCACCGGATGCGCCGGGCGGGCCGCCAGCGGCGGCGTGGTGATGCGCGAGGCCAGCGTCGTGGCCAGCATGCGGCCTTCGATGTCGAAGGCGTGGCAGATCATTTCGCCTACCGCGCCTTGCTTTTGCAATTGCGCCACTTCAGCGTCGTCGATAAAGCCGTCTTCATGCATCGCACCCTGCAGGGCGATGGTGCCGATGCCGAGGAAGGTGACATCGGCACGTTCGGCCAGACCGGCGACGATCTTGTAGGCGCGGTGATTGCACCATTGCTTGCGGTCGTTTTCGCTTTCCGCGACGCGCGGCGCGGGCAGAAGATAAAAGCGTGCCTGCAGCTTTTCCGCGGCCTGCAGCGCCACGTCATAGCGGTTGGCCGAACCGTCCGAGGCGAAAGCGCCGATCATGGACACGATCTGGTGCTGCGGGCGGTCGATTTCGGTGATCTTTTCGATAGCGGCCTTGAGCGTGCGGCCGGAGCCGACGTTGACCACCAGCGGCGTTGCCGAGCTGAGGTATTGGTCCATCAGCTCGGCCCCGGCCACGGCCAGCATCTGCTGTATTTCCTGCGATTCGTTGGGATTGTCGCTGCCGCCCGCGCCCGGCACCACGCGGCATACCTGCAAGCCGTAGCGCTCCTGCAGGCCTTGCGCCAGTTCCAGGCAGGACGAGACCGGATGGGTGATCTGCACCTTCACCAGGTTGGACGCGCCGGCGTAGGCCACCATGCGCTGCGCCATCTGGCGCGAGATGCCCAGCCGTTCCGCGATTTCATTCTGGGTGTTGCCCGCCACGTAATACATCCAGGCGGCGCGTGCCGCCAGGTCAAGTTTGGATGCGCCAGATGACATGTTCTCCTCGTGTGCCGCGGCATGGGCGGCAGCTATGTTGGTAATGCGGTGATGGTCTTGGAACAGCTTCTTTGGTGTTGCAGCGCCGCCATTTTACGGCGAGTCTTACCATTCCATTATTCACAAATTTGGGCATTTGCTCAATTAAATTACAAATGCTTGACAAGCGTTGATGGATGTCTGATTATTTGCTCATAAAAATATAAAAAGCTCAAAACCAGCCGTTCGGAATACGCACGACAGCCAGGCGCGAAACCTTGCCCGGCGCCCGGGGGAAGTGAGCCGGCGGCCCATAAAACCATGGAGACAAACATGCACAGCATTGCCCGCTGTATTACCCGTTCCAGCGTTCGCCTTAGCGCGACCGCCGCCGTCATTTCCGTACTGTTCCTGTCCACCGCGGCCCAGGCCGCACCGGTCACCCTGAACATTGCGTCGATCAACAACCCTGACATGATCGAACTGCAGAAGCTGGCGCCGCAGTTCGAAAAAGCCAATCCCGACATCAAGCTGCGCTGGGTCACGATGGAAGAAAACGTGCTGCGCCAGCGTCTGACCACCGACATCGCCACCAACAGCGGCCAGTTCGACCTGATGACCATCGGTGCATATGAAGCGCCGATCTGGGCCAAGAAGGGCTGGCTGGCGCCGATGACCGGCTTGCCGGCCGACTACGACGAGGCCGACCTGATCAAGCCGGTGCGCGAGGGCCTGACGGTGGACGGCAAGCTGTACGCGCTGCCGTTCTATGCCGAAAGCTCGATGACCTACTACCGCAAGGACCTGTTCGAGCAGAAGAAGCTGACCATGCCCGAGCGCCCGACCTGGGACGAAGTCGCCAAGCTGGCCGCACAGCTGCACGACCCGGCCAAGGGTATCTACGGCATCTGCCTGCGCGGGCGCGCCGGCTGGGGCGAGAACATGGCGATCATCACCACCATGGCCAATGCCTGGGGCGGACGCTGGTTCGACGAGAAGTGGCAGCCGCAGCTGTCTTCGCCGGAATGGAAAAAATCGGTCGCCTTCTATGTCGACCTGATGCGCAAGTACGGTCCGCCGGGCGCCAGCTCCAACGGCTTCAACGAAAACCTGGTGCTGTTCTCCAGCGGCAAGTGCGGCATGTGGGTGGACGCCACCGTGGCTGCCGGCATGCTGTACCACGGCAAGGATTCCAAGGTGTCCGACAAGACCGCTTTCGCGCCGGCGCCGGTCGCCGCGACCGACAAGGGTTCGCACTGGTTGTGGATCTGGTCGCTGGCAGTGCCGAAGTCCTCCAAGTCGCAGGATGCCGCCAGGAAGTTCGCCGCCTGGGCCACCTCCAAGGAATACATCAACCTGGTCGCCAAGGACAGCGGTTGGGCACTGGTGCCGCCGGGTACCCGCACCTCGACCTATGCTTCTGCCGAGTACAAGAAAGTGTCGCCGTTCTCCGACTTCGTGCTCGATGCGATCCAGACCGCCGATGCCAATAACCCGACCGTCAAGCCGGTGCCTTATACCGGTGTGCAGTTCGCGACCATCCCCGAGTTCCAGTCGATCGGCACCGTGACCGGCCAGGCCATCGCCGGTGCGCTGGCCGGCAAGACCACCTCGGATGCCGCGCTGGATGCAGCGCAAGCCCAGGCCGTGCGCATGATGCGCCAGGGCCGCTACATCAAGTAATTCAAATAGGCGTCATCAACGCAGTTCCTCGCAACGCGGCCCGTTCCTTCTGAACCTTGAAGGAACGGCCGACTGCCCCCCGGCCGACCTGGCGCGCATGCGCCGCGTCAGACTGCCCTGATTGTCCCGATTCGCCGAGGCCGCCATGTCATCGATCCACCCCATCCATCCTCCTGCCATGCAGAGCCAACCGACCTCCGACCCCCGCACGCCGCCGCGCGCCATCAAGGCCGCCGGCCGGGCAAGCGCGCCGCAGCGCTTCAATCCGATCCGCCTGCTGCAAACGCCATCGGTGCTGATCCTGCTGGCCTGGATGATCGTGCCGCTGGCCATGACCATCTGGTTCTCGGTCAATCGCTACAACCTGATGGCGCCCGACCAGACCGGCTTCGTCGGGCTGGAGAACTATCAGTTCCTGCTGGAAGACCCGGCGTTCTGGCCCTCGATCGGCAACACCGCGCTGCTGATCGGTTCGGTGCTGGCCATCAGCGTGATCGGCGGCACCCTGCTGGCGGTGCTGTTCGACCAGCCTTTCCGCGGCCGCGGCATCGCGCGCCTGCTGGTGATCGGCCCGTTCTTCGTGATGCCCACAGTCGCCGCGCTGATCTGGAAGAACATGATCATGCATCCGGTCTACGGCATGCTGGCTTTCGTCATGCGCCACCTCGGGTTGGAGCCGGTCGACTGGCTGGCCGAATACCCGATGCTGTCGGTGATCATGATCGTCGCCTGGCAGTGGATCCCGTTCGCCTTCCTGATCTTGCTGACCGCGCTGCAGTCGCTCGATAACGACCAGAAGGAAGCCGCCCAGCTCGACGGCGCCGGCCCCATCCGCATCTTCTTCTACATCGTGCTGCCGCACCTGAAGCGCGCCATCACGGTGGTGATCATGATCGAGACCATCTTCCTGCTTTCGGTATTCGCCGAGATCTTCACTACTACCGCCGGCGGCCCCGGCACCGCCACCACCAACCTGACCTACCTGGTCTACTCCATCGGCCTGCAGCAGTTCGACATCGGCATCGCCTCGGCCGGCGGCATCATCGCCGTGGTGCTGGCCAATATCGTGTCTTTCTTCCTGGTGCGCATGCTGGCCAGGAACCTCAAAGGAGCGAACGAGAAATGAGCGAACAAAAGAAAAGCCCCTGGTGGGTCGGCGTACTGGCATGGACCTGCGCCATCATCCTGTTCTTCCCGATCTTCTGGGTGGCAATCACTGCCTTCAAGACCGAGCACCAGGCCTACACACCCACCTTGTTTTTCCTGCCCACGCTGGATACCTTCCGCGAGGTCTTCGGGCGCAGCAACTATCTTGCCTTCGTGCAGAACTCGCTGATCGTCTCGCTGGGATCGACCATCCTGAGTCTGCTGCTGGCGGTGCCGGCCGCGTACTCGATGGCCTTCTTTCCGACCGGCCGCACCCAGAAGCTGCTGCTGTGGATGCTGTCGACCAAGATGATGCCGGCCGTCGGCGTGCTGATCCCGATCTACCTGCTGGCCAAGAACAGCGGCATGCTCGACACCGTCTCCGGCCTGACCCTGATCTACACGCTGATCAACCTGCCCATCGCGGTGTGGATGGCCTTCACCTACTTCAACGACGTGCCCAAGGAAATCCTGGAAGCGGCGCGCATCGACGGCGCCAACGCCTGGCAGGAGATGGTCTACCTGCTGCTGCCCACTGCCATGCCGGGCCTGGCCTCGACGGCGCTGCTGCTGATCATCCTGTCCTGGAACGAGGCCTTCTGGAGCCTCAACCTGACCAGCGTCAATGCCGCGCCGCTGACGGTATTCATCGCTTCTTACTCCAATCCGGAAGGGTTGTTCTGGGCCAAGCTGTCGGCCGCTTCGCTATTGGCGATCGCACCCATCATGGCGCTCGGCTGGCTGGCGCAGAAACAACTGGTGCGCGGCCTCACCTTCGGCGCGGTGAAGTGATGATGACGCGGCAATCCATCACCCATCTGGTGTGCGACTGCGACGGCGTGCTGCTCGACAGCGAAAGCATCGCGCTGCGCGTACTGCACCGCGAACTGTTGCCGCTGCTGCCGGCGCTGGCTGCCGGCGATGCCGCCTATTCCGATGAGGAAAGCCGCAGCGCCGCCTTGCATGCGGCCATCGCCAACCGTCTTGGCATGTATACCGACCTGCTGCTCGATGAGGTCGATGCCGAATTCGAATTGGGTTTGAGCGTGCAGCAGGTCGAACACCTGCATGAAAGCGTCGGCCGCGCCTGCGGCGAGGAAGCGCAGCCGGTGCCGGGCATCGCCGAAGCCCTGCAAGCGATCCGCCTGCCGCGCGCGGTGGCCAGCAACAGCGATGCCCCGCGCATCGAGAGCGGGCTGCGCCGCTGCGGTTTGTACGCGCAGTTCGAGGGACGCATCTACAGCGCGCACGATGTAGGCAAGCCCAAGCCGGCGCCCGATGTCTACCTGGCGGCCGCAGCCGGTTTCGGCATCGATCCGGCGCGCTGCGTGGCGGTCGACGACAGCGTTACCGGCGTGCGTGCGGCGGCCGCAGCCGGCATGCATGTGCTGGGGTTCGCCGGCGTGGCGCACGACCGCAAGGCGATGGCGCGCCAGTTGCTGGCGGCCGGCGCCAGTAAGGTGTTCGACGACATGAAGCAGTTTCCGCAGTTGATCTGCGAACTGGTCTGGCTGCGCTAAAGGCGCATCGACGATTGAGATGATTGAAGAGAAAGAGGAGAAACACATGGCAGCCGTAAGCATCAGAAATCTGGCCAAGCGCTACGAAGACAACGAAGTCATGCGCGACATCAACCTGGAGATCGAGGACGGCGAGTTCGTGGTCTTCGTCGGGCCATCGGGCTGCGGCAAGTCGACCTTGCTGCGCATGATCGCCGGCCTGGAAGACATCAGCGACGGCGACCTCGACATCGGCACACGCCGCATGAACGATGTGCCTGCCTCCAAGCGCGGCGTGGCGATGGTGTTCCAGTCGTATGCGCTGTATCCGCACATGAGCCTGTACGACAACATGGCCTTCGGCCTGAAGATCGCGGGCAAGTCCAAGGCCGAGATCGACGCGGCCGTGCAGCACGCCGCCAAGATCTTGCACATCGACCACCTGCTCGACCGCAAGCCGCGTGCGCTGTCCGGCGGCCAGCGCCAGCGTGTGGCGATCGGCCGCGCCATCACGCGCCAGCCGAGCGTGTTCCTGTTCGACGAACCGCTGTCCAACCTCGACGCCGCGCTGCGCGTGAAGATGCGCCTGGAGTTCGCCAAGCTGCACGACGACCTCAAGACCACCATGATCTACGTCACCCACGACCAGATCGAGGCGATGACGCTGGCCGACAAGATCGTGGTGCTGTCCGAGGGGCGCATCGAGCAGGTCGGTTCGCCCCAGCAGCTGTACCATCATCCGGCCAACCGTTTCGTCGCAAGCTTCATCGGTTCGCCCAAGATGAACTTCATCGATGGCACGGTAGTGTCGGTGCAGGCCGGTGGCGTACTGGTGCAGTTGTACGGCGGCGCTCAGCAACTGGCGATGGTTGACGGCACCGGCCTGCAATCCGGCGAGAAGGTGACGCTGGGTGTGCGCCCCGAACACCTCAACATTGCCCAAGGGCAGGCGGCGCTGCTGGCACGCTTCACGGCGCTGGAATTGCTGGGCGATTTCTCCTACCTTTACGCGGCCTATGAAGGCGCCGATGAAGCGCTGATCCTGCGCGTACCCGACAGCCTCAACCTGGCGCATGGCAGCATGCTCGGCCTGGCCGCCGATCCGGCGCGCTGCCACCTGTTCCGCGAGGACGGCCGTGCGTTGCCGCGCCTGGCCGCAGCATCCGCGGCGTCCGCAGTGCAGCACTGAACCATCGCAGCAACGAACAAGGAAACGGCATGACAAGCACAGCCACCTCCACCCAGATCAAGGACGCCGAGGACAGCATGACCTGGCTGCACATCGGCGCCGGCTCCTTCCACCGCGCCCACCAGGCGGTCTACCTCAACGCCCTGCGCGAGAGCGGCGCCGACCGCCGCTGGCAACTGGCGCTGGCCAACATCCGCGCTGATATGAGGCCGCTGCTGGATGCACTGGCGCGTCAGCACGGCCGCTACACGCTGGAGACCGTCACCCCGCAGGGCGAGCGCAGCTACCAGACGATCAATGCCATCGGCCGCATCATCCCCTGGGATGAGCACCTCGCGCAGTTGATTGCCGTCGGCGCCGAAGAGCGTACACGCATCATCTCCTTCACCGTGACCGAGGGCGGTTACTACCTCGACCACCATCACAAGCTCGATACCACCAACATCGACCTGGCCGACGACCTGCGCTGCGCGCTCGACGGCAGCGGCCGCCCGCGCACCATCTATGGCGCCATCGCCGCGATCCTGCAGGCGCGCCGCGCGGCCTATCCGCAAGCCGGGCTGACGCTGCTCAACTGCGACAACCTGCGCCACAACGGCGAACGCTTCCGCGACGGCCTGCTGCAGTTCCTGGCGCTGCGCGGGGAGACGCAATTGGCCGATTGGGTGGAGCGCTGCACTACCAGCCCCAACGCCATGGTCGACCGCATCACGCCGCGCCCGACCCCGGCCGTGGCCGAGCGCGTCAAGGCCGTCATCGGTATGGACGACCCCTGCGCGCTGATGGGTGAATCGTTCATCCAGTGGGTAATCGAGGACGACTTCAAGGCCGGCCGTCCGCGCCTGGAGCGGGCCGGCGTCGAGATGGTGGAATCGGTGCTGCCCTACGAGGAGGCCAAGATCCGCATCCTCAATGCCAGCCATAGCTGCATCGCCTGGGCCGGCACGCTGGCCGGATTGCAGTACATCCACGAGGGCACGCAGCGCGACGACATCCGCCAGATGGCCTACGATTACGTAACGCAGGATGTGATCCCGTGCCTGACGCCCAGCCCGCTCGACCTGGCCGCCTATCGCGATACCACGCTGGCGCGCTTCGGCAACCCGGCCATCCAGGACACCAACCAGCGCGTGGCGGCCGATGGCTATTCCAAGATCCCCGGTTTCATCCGGCCGACGCTGCAGGAGAGCCTGGAAGCCGGCCGCGTACCGCGTGCCACGGCCATGTTGCCGGCGCTGTTCTTCGTGTTCTTGCAGCGCTGGAACGATGGTGGGCTGCCTTACGAGTATCAGGACGGCATTTTCGATCCGGCTGCTGCGCGCGCCATGCTGTCGGCGGCCGATCCTGTCAGGGCCTTCTGCGACGACGCGGTACTGTGGGGCGAGCAGGCCGGCGACGGGCGTCTGCTTGCCCTTGTGCGTGAAGGTGTGGACCATGTCAGGCAATGGCTGGCGGGCGGAAACAAATAGGCCGTCATATGGCCCAAGGCATCATAGAATTGCCATCTAACAATGAAAAAAGAGGAGAGCCATGTATCTCGGTATCGACCTGGGTACGTCGGAAGTCAAAGCGGTGGTGATCGGCGGCGACGGCGCATTGCTGGCGCTGGCCGGCAGCGCGCTGAACGTGTCGCGTCCGCACCCGCGCTGGTCGGAGCAGGCGCCGGCCGATTGGTGGCAAGCTACCTGCGACACCGTGGCCAAGCTGCGCACGCAGCTGGGGGAGGAACGTTTTGCCGGCGTGCGCGCCATCGGCCTTTCGGGCCAGATGCACGGCGCCGTACTGCTGGACGAACACAACGATGTGTTGCGCCCGGCCATCCTGTGGAGCGATTCGCGCAGCGCGCCGGAGTGCGCCGAGCTGACGCGCCGCGCGCCGCTCCTGCACGGCATCGCCGGCAACCTGGCCATGCCCGGTTTTACCGCACCCAAGCTGATGTGGGTGGCGCATCACGAGCCGGCGCTGTTCGCCCGCATCGCCACCGTGCTGTTGCCCAAGGATTGGTTGCGGTTGCAGATGACCGGACGCAAGGTGTCCGACCCGTCGGATGCGGCCGGCACCTTGTGGCTGGATGTGGAAGGGCGCAACTGGTCCGACGAACTGCTGGCCGCCAGCGGCATGCGGCGCGACCAGATGCCGGCGCTGGTGGACGGCAGCGCTGCGTCCGGCACGCTGCTGCCGGCAGTGGCGCGGGCCTGGGGGCTGAAGGACGGTGTGATCGTGGCCGGGGGCGCCGGTGACGGTGCGGCCAGCGCGGTGGGCATTGGCGCGGTCAATCCGGGTGACGGTTTTCTTTCGCTGGGTACCTCAGGCGTGCTGTTCGTGGTCAACGACCGCTTCCGTCCCAACCCGGCGCGCGCCATCCATGCCTTTTGCCATACGCTGCCGCAACGCTGGCACCAGATGAGCGTGATGCTGTCGGCGGCCAGTTGCCTGCGCTGGTTCTGCCGCCTGTGTTCGGTTGATGAGAAAAGCCTGCTGGCCGAAATCGAGCAGCTCGATGCGGAGCAACTGGCCAACGCGCCCTTGTTCCTGCCGTACCTGTCCGGCGAACGCACGCCGCACAACGATCCTTATGCGCTCGGCGTGTTCCACGGCCTGTCGCCGGACCACCAGCGCGCCGCGCTGGGTTATGCGGTGCTGGAAGGCGTGGCCTTCGGCATGGTCGATGGCCTGGATGCCCTGCGTGTGGCCGGTACCGGTGTCAGCCAGCTCTCGCTGGTGGGCGGCGGCGCGCGCAGCGCCTACTGGGCGCAATTGATTGCCGATGCGCTCAACGTGCGCATCGTCACCCATGTCGGCAGCGAAGCCGGCGGAGCATTGGGGGCAGCGCGCCTGGCCTGGCTGGCCGATGGCGGCGCAGAGGCGGAAGTCTGCCGCAAACCGGAACAGTTGGCATCGTTTGAGCCGGATGCGCGCCGGCATGCTGCGTTGCTGGTGAGGCTGCAGCGTTATCGCGATATCTATGCGCCGTATCCGCCCTTGCAGGGAGAAGAGGGCGGCTGAAATCCGTCGACGGATGTGAAAACGCCACTGGGTCCCGGCTTGCGTCAGGGCCCAGTGGCGTTTGTCTTGATGCCGTGCCGGTTTACTTCTTGCTGAACTTGAATACCGACACAGCCTGCAGCAGCCGCATGGTCTGCTCTTCCAGACTGGCTGCAGCCGCTGCGGCTTCTTCCACCAGCGCTGCGTTTTGCTGGGTGCCGGCATCCATCTGCGTCACCGCTTCGTGCACCTGGCCGATGCCCGCGCTTTGCTGCAGCGTAGCTTCGCTGATTTCGCCCATGATGCCGCACACGCGCTGCACCGAATTGACGATCTCGCGCATGGTGTTGCCCGCGTCCTCGACCTGGCGGTTGCCCACCGCGACCTTTTCCACGGAGTCATCGATCAGTTTCTTGATCTCCTTGGCGGCGCCCGCCGAACGCTGCGCCAAGCTGCGCACTTCCGAGGCCACCACCGCAAAGCCGCGTCCTTGTTCCCCGGCGCGTGCGGCTTCCACTGCTGCGTTCAAGGCCAGGATGTTGGTCTGGAAGGCGATGCTGTCGATCAGGCTGATGATGTCGACGATCTTGTTGGAGGAGTCGCTGATCTCATTCATCGTGGCCCCGGTGCTGGCTACCACATCGCCGCCCTTGGTCGCGATCGATGAGGCGGAGCCGGCCAGCTGGTTGGCCTGCAGCGCGTGTTCGGCGTTTTGTTTCACCGTTGACGCCAGTTGCTGCATGCTCGATGCGGTTTCCTCGATGTTGGCCGCTTGCGCTTCGGTGCGGCGCGACAGGTCCAGGTTGCCGGACGCGATTTCGCGCGTGGCGATATTGATGCTTTCCACGTTGGCGCGTACGTCTCCGATGATGGCCGTGAGGTTGACATTCATCTGGCGCAGCGCACCCAGCAGATGGCCCAGCTCATCATGCCGGACGGTCTCGATGCGGGAAGAGAGGTCGCCGCCGGTGATGGAGTGGGTAACCTCGAGCGCCTGGCGCAGCGGCTTGATCAGTGCGCTGCGCAGGGCCACCCACAGCAATATGCTGATCAGGCCGGACGCGGCGGCCAGGCCGCCGATCCACCATTGGTGCAGTGTGGCGAAGCTGACGAACATCACCGCCAGCTGGATGGCCAGCATGGAACCCATGCACAGGTTGATGCGTGTGCCGAGCTGGATGTGCGCCAGTTTGCCGATCCAGCCGGCCAGGCCGGTACGCACGACTTCCCCGCGATGCAAGGCGATGCCCTTGGCTTTGCCGCGGCGGATCGAGGCATAGAGTTTTTCGGCGGCGGCGACCGAGGCGCGGTCGGGCTTGGTGCGTACCGACATGTAGCCGACCACCTGTCCATTTTCACGGATGGGGGTGACGTTGGCGCATACCCAATAGTGGTCGCCGTTCTTGCTGCGGTTCTTGACCAGCCCGGTCCAGGGCGTGCCGCCCTTGATGGTGGCCCACATGTCGGCAAAGGCTTCGCCGGGCATATCGGGATGGCGGATGATGTTTTGCGGCGCACCCAGCAAGTCGCCTTCATCGAAACCGCTGATTTCGATGAAGTAAGGATTGACGTAGGTGATATTGCCCTTGAGGTCGGTCTTTGAAACGATCGCCTTGCCATCGACAAGCAGGCGTTCCACGCCGCTGACCGGCATGTTCATGCGCATCTGTTACTCCCGTATAGAGAAGCTCTGAATCTGAATGAAAACTGCCTGGCGGCCGGCAAGCGCGAGTTGCGCATGCGGGCGGCGGCGTTCACATTTCCCGGTGTGAACGCCAGATGCTCAGGCGCCAGCCATGGTGCCGGCGAACCGGCACGGGCGCCTTACCGCATCATCAGTAGGGTTGGTCGCTTGCCTGTGCCGGATCGCCTGACCCGTTCTGGGGTTTTCCGAAGACTGCAGTGTATGTCGGGTAAAAAGAGCAGTACATGACTACCGTCAATATTATTGAGATTGGCAGCAGAATGAAGATGACGGCATTGATGCTGCCGGTCAGCAAGCTGATGGCCAGGCTGATCAGTGTCGGCACCATGACTGCAATCACGATCCAGGCCAGCGCATACAGCAGGAAGGCAGCACCGGCGCGGCGTACGGTGAAGAAGCTGTAGAACAGCGCTTTCCCCAGCGGCATTTTTTGCCACATGATCAGCGGCGCCGCATACCAGAAGGCCATGGCTGCCGGCACGTACAGCGCGGCGGCGACCAGCATGGCCATGCGCATGCTGCCGGCGGCGCTCTCCAGGTCCTTGGCCTCCAGTCCGCCGCCCATCATGGCTTTCCAGAATATCCCGCCGTCGGCCAGCGCAGAGATGGCGACCACCAGCGTGGCGGCCAGCAGGTAGAGCAGGCCCAGCTTGAGCAGGGTGTTGCGGGCCGGGTCGCGGAAAGCGATGAGGAGCAGGTTCGGATAGACGCGCTGGCCCTTTTCGATCTGTGCGCAGGCTTGCATGAATGACATCGCAAACACCGGGATCAGGATCAGCGGCATTATCTGGCCGAGCACCGGGATGAGCCCCAGCGCCAGCATCAGGAACATGTAGGACAGGAACAGCGTGGACATCTCGGCCGGTTGCTTGCGAAACAGCGAAAAGCCTTGCTTGACCCAGAGCCAGCCGTCTTTTGCGGGAATTTTTTCCATATCGCTCGATTATGAGGGGAGCTGCGGCGAAACCGGCGACAGCGCCGGCGGCGCCTCCCCGATGCGCAGCCGCAGGATGCGTTCGAAATGCGTAGGATCATGCGGCGTGAGCATCTCGGCCTCGCGCGGCATGTAGTAATCAAACAGGCGCGACAGCCAGAAGCGCAGCGCGGCCGCACGCAGCATGGGCTGCCAGGCCTGGTTCTCGGCGTCCGAAAACGGCCGTACCGCGCGGTAGGCCGCCAGCATCGCCTCGGTGCGTTCGATATCGAGCACACCGCTGTCCAGGTCCACGCACCAATCGTTGACCGTTACCGCCAGGTCGAACAGCCAGGTGTCGCAGCCGGCGAAGTAAAAGTCGAAGATGCCGGAGAGCTGGTCGCCGGTGAACATGGCATTGTTGCGGAACAGGTCGGCGTGCACCGGCCCGCGCGGCAGGGCGCGGTAAGTCGCGGTCGCGGCGAAATCCTTTTGGTATTGCACTTCATCGGCCAGCAGGCGTCCCAGTTCGACCGGCAGGAAGGGCAGCACCGCCGGCGTGGTCTCTAGCCACCATGCCAGGCCGCGCAGGTTGGGCTGCATGATCTTGAAGTCCTGGGCTGCCATGTGCATGCGCGCCAGCATGCCGCCCAGCGAGGCGCAGTGCACCGGCTGCGGATCGAGTTGCGATTCGCCTTCCAGTTTGCTGACGATGGCCGCCGGCTTGTCATTGAGCAGGTTGGCGATGGCGCCGCGGTCGTTGGGCACCGGCGCCGGCACCGGGATACCGCGCTGCGCCAGGTGGCGCATCAGTTCCAGGTAGAACGGCAATTGCTCGATATGCAGTTTTTCAAACAGGGTCAGCACGTACTCGCCGCGCTCCGTGCCGATGAAGAAATTGCTGTTCTCGATGCCGGAAGAAATGCCCTTGATCGAGGTGGCTTTGCCAAGCGGGAATTGTTTGATCCAGTCGGAGAGCTGTTCCAGACTGACCGGTGTAAAGACTGCCATGACGAAAGTGAATGAAGTGGTGCTTGCTGATGTGCCGCGTTGGCCGTCGTTGGAGCGGCCTTGCGAACACCGGGAAACCGGGCCATGCAGCCGGGTTTCCCTTATCCCTGAATCCGGCCATGTATTGCTGCGCCGGGCGTGCCTTTGGAGTCCAGCCGGCCGGAACAACGGCCGCTGGCCAGGTGTTGCCGGTCGATATTACTTGTTGCCGCCGTTGTCGGTGCCGGTGCCGTCCTGCTGGGGCTGCTTCTTGACGCCCCAGTCGAACTCGCCCACCTTCCATTGCGCGCTGGTCGGCGGACCGCTCTGGGCGTCGCCCGGGGTCGAGCTGCCAACGTTCTGGTTGGGGCGCAGGTAATAGGTGCTGGGGCCGGACTTGACTTCGATTTCCTTGGTCTGGCCGTGGTCGCGGTGTTCCTTGATGCTGTTACCGCTGCTGTTGCCGTCATCGCCCGGCTTGCGGATGGTCACGGCTGGCGGTTCGCCTTCTTCCAGCTTTTCCAGCTCGGGAGGCGGCGGAGCCGGCTGGGCGGAAGGCGCCTGCTGGGGCTGCTGCGCCACGGCCAGCGGGGCAGCCAGGCCGGCAACGGCGCACAGCAAGGCGGCAGCCAGGGACTCTTTGGACCAGACGTTGGTTGGTTTCATGATCTTTTAGGAAAGGAGTGGTGTTTGTTTTAGGCCATTGTAGCAAACCATCGTTCCGGGCTTGCCGCGTTTCAATGCGGAAAAAGCCTTTGTTGCAACACCAGTCGTGAAAAAGCCCACGCTTGGGGGCGTGGGCTGGCTGCCGGATTGTTCCGGAATTACAGGAACATACCGCTTTGCCGCTCGATTTCGACGTGGCTGTCAGCCGGTTTTTCCTTCTCTTCATGGAATTTCTGGATGGCCTTGACGACCTCGGCCGGATCGTCGATGACCTGCAGCAGGTTCAGGTCCTTGGGCGAGATCATGCCGTCATCGACCAGGCGGGTCTTGATCCAGTCGATCAGGCCGGCCCAGAACTGGCTGCCCACCAGGATCACCGGCATCAGGCGCGACTTGCCGGTCTGCATCAGGGTCAGGGCTTCGGTCAGCTCATCCAGCGTGCCGAAGCCGCCCGGCAGCACCACATAGGCGTCGGCGTACTTGACGAAGGCCACCTTGCGGGCGAAGAAGTGGCGGAAGGACAGCGAGATGTCCTGCCAGCCGTTGCCGTGCTGCTCATGGGGCAGTTCGATGTTCAGGCCCACCGAAGGCGAGGCGCCGTCGAAGGCGCCCTTGTTGGCCGCTTCCATGATGCCGGGGCCGCCACCGGAGATGACCGCGTAGCCCGCATCGGACAGGCGGCGTGCGATGTCGATGCACAGCGCGTAGTGCGGATCTTCGGGCTTGGTGCGGGCGGAACCGAAGATGGAAACGGCGGGACGCAGCTCAGACAGGCGTTCGGTCGATTCAATGAATTCTGCCATAATCGTGAGTACATGCCACGACTCACGCGCCTTCTTTGCCGTCGCGCGTTCAATGTCGTTCACTTCCCGCAGTCGCGGTACTTTTTTTCCTCTTTGTTCCATATGCAAAAAACCTTGTTGTTAGTTGATGGTTCCAGTTACTTGTATCGCGCGTTCCATGCCCTGCCCGATATGCGTAACGCGGAAGGCGCGCCCACCGGTGCGCTGTACGGCATCATCAATATGCTGCGCCGACTGCGTAACGATTATCCCGCAAGTTACGTCGCCTGTGTGTTCGATGCCAAGGGGAAGACCTTCCGCGACGATCTCTATCCCGATTACAAGGCCACCCGCAAGTCGATGCCGGAAGACCTGGTGCTGCAGATCGAACCCATCCATGCCGCGGTGCGCGCGCTGGGCTGGCCGATCCTGATGGTCGAAGGCATCGAGGCCGACGATGTCATCGGTACGCTGTCGGTGCAGGCCACCGCCGCCGGGCTCGACATCATCGTCTCCACCGGCGACAAGGACATGGCGCAGCTGGTCAACGAGCATGTCACGCTGGTCAACACCATGAGCAACGAGATATTGGACATCAAAGGCGTGACCGAGAAATTCGGCGTGCCGCCGGATCGTATCGTGGATTATCTCAGCCTCATCGGCGACACCGTCGATAATGTCCCCGGCGTCGAAAAATGCGGACCGAAGACGGCGGTCAAATGGCTGACCGCCTACGGTTCGCTGGATGGCGTGATGGCCAATGCCGACAAGATCACCGGCGTGGTCGGCGACAACTTGCGCCGTGCCATGGACTGGCTGCCGCAGGGCCGGGTGCTTGTGACGGTGAAGACCGACTGCGACCTGTCTGCGCACATGGTGTCCATCCTGGAGTCGCTGACCATGGCGCCGCAGGACAAGGCCGTGCTCAAGGATCTGTTCACCCGCTACAACTTCCGTACCTGGCTGCGCGAAATCAGTGAAGACGCCAGTTCGTCCGGCGCTGCGCCAACGGCCGCGGCGCCTGCTGCCGGTGCTTCCGCTGCGGCCGATGGACCGGCCCAAAGCGGCCTGTTTGCGCCGGCTGCGCCCACCGAGTACGAGACCGTGCTGACCGACGAGCAGTTGGACAAATGGATCGCCGTCATCGATGCCGCCGCGCTGACCGCGGTCGATACCGAAACCACCTCGCTGGAAGCGATGCGGGCCGAGATGGTCGGCATCTCGCTGTGCTGCGAGGTGGGCCGCGCGGCTTACATCCCGGTCGGCCACAACTACCAGGATGCGCCGCCGCAACTGGCGCGCGACCACGTGCTCGCAAAGCTCAAGCCCTGGCTGGAAGATCCTTCCAAGCCCAAGCTCGGCCAGAACCTGAAATACGACAGCCACATCTTTGCCAACTACGGCATCCAGGTCGCCGGGATCAAGCACGACACGCTGCTGGAGTCCTATGTGTTCGAGTCGCACCGCACGCATGACATGGACAGCCTCGCCGCGCGCCACCTCGACCGCAAGACCATCACCTATACCGAAGTGTGCGGGAAGGGCGCATCGCAGATCGGCTTCAATGAAGTGGCGATCGACCGCGCCACCGAATACGCGGCCGAAGACGCCGATGTCACGCTGGCGTTGCATCACGCCATGTGGCCGCAGATCGAGCACGACGACAAGCTGCGTTTCATCTACGAGAAGATCGAAGTGCCGACCTCGGTGGTGCTGCAGAAGATCGAGCGCAACGGCGTGCTGATCGACAGCGAACGCCTGGCGCAGCAATCGAACGACCTTGGCAAGCGCATGCTGGAGATCGAGCAGCAGGCCTACGACCTGGCCGGCCAGCCGTTCAACCTGAACTCGCCCAAGCAGCTCGGCGAGATCCTGTTCGGCAAGCTGGAGCTGCCGCCCGTGAAGAAGACCGCCTCCGGCGCGCCGTCGACCGACGAGGAAGTGCTGCAAAAGCTGGCCGAGGATTATCCGTTGCCCAAGGTGCTGCTCGATTACCGCGGCCTGGCCAAGCTGAAGTCGACCTATACCGACAAGCTGCCCAAGATGGTCAACCCGGACACCGGCCGCGTGCATACCAACTATGCGCAGGCAGTGGCGGTGACCGGCCGTCTGGCCTCCAACGATCCCACCCTGCAGAACATCCCCACCCGCACCGCCGAAGGCCGCCGTATCCGCGAAGCCTTCGTGGCGCCGGAGGGCAGCGTGATCGTCTCGGCCGACTATTCGCAGATCGAACTGCGCATCATGGCGCACATCTCGGAAGACGAAAACATGCTCAAGGCCTTCGCCGACGGCGAAGACATCCACCGCGCCACCGCCGCCGAGATCTTCGGCATTGCGCCTGACAAGGTCGAGTCCGAGCAGCGCCGCTACGCCAAGGTGATCAACTTCGGCCTGATCTACGGCATGAGCGCCTTCGGCCTGGCTGGCAACCTCGGCATCGAGCGTTCCGCTGCGCAGATGTACATCGACAAATATTTTCAGCGGTTCTCCGGCGTGAAGCGCTACATGGACGAGACGCGCATGCAGGCCAAGGCGCGCGGTTACGTCGAAACCGTGTTCGGCCGCCGCCTGTGGCTGCCCGAAATCAACTCGCCCAACGGCCCGCGCCGCCAGGGCGCCGAACGTGCGGCGATCAACGCACCAATGCAGGGCACCGCCGCCGATCTGATCAAGCTGGCGATGATTGCGGTACAGGGCTGGCTGGAATCGGAAAAGCTGGACACGCGCATGATCATGCAGGTGCACGACGAACTGGTGTTGGAAGTCCCGCAACAAGAACTGGAACGGGTGCGTGAAAAGCTGCCGGAACTGATGAAAAATGTTGCGGAACTGAAAGTCCCCTTGCTAGCAGAGGTCGGAATCGGTAAGAATTGGGACGAGGCGCATTAATTTCCATCTGGCATAAGTTGTATAACAAAAGAATCATGCCATTCGAATAAGCCGGCCCTGCAAGTACACATGGCATACCGGCCAGAACAAACGGCAAGACACCGCAGGGCCGTAGTACCGCAGCATCAATAACAATAAATCAAGAAACATCCGCCGCGACCGCCCAACAACCACAAGACGGCGCGTACGGATGGAGGGAAGGCCGGACCGCGTCCGGCACAGGAAGGAGGCTGCGGCGAAGGCGCCGGCAGGGGATCAGGATTCATCAAGGCGGGCATGCGCGCAGGGATAGCGCGCAGCGTGTGCCGATTCTCCCCGGCTTTTCGTTCAATGCCCCCGGTGATGACACTAGGAGGAGACGTGATGAAGTCAGGGATCAAAGTGGGTACGCGCCTGGGGCTCGGGTTTGCGTGGGTGGTGTTGCTGCTGGTGCTGGTGACTGCTTTCGGCATCTACAACATGCATCAGGTGCAGGCGCGTTTCAATAATGTGGTGGAGATCAAGAACCCCGAAAGTGCGCTGGTCAAGGACATGATGGACACCGTGGCCGAGCGTTCCATCTCGCTGCGCAACCTGATGCTGCCGGCCGCGCCCGAGGATGTCGATATCGAAGCGCAATACATCGACGCACAGACCCTCAAGTACAAGATGTCGGCGCAAAAGCTGCAGAAGCTGTTTGAGGAATCACCCGGCACCACTGACGAGGAAAAGGCCGCGCTGCCTAAAATCAAGGTCCACGCCGACAATGCTGAAAAACTGATCGTCCAGGCGGTAGAGTTCGGCCAGCGCCGCGAAGCCTATGAGCTGGCGCAGTTCCTGAAGGAGCAATACCTGCCGGTGCAGAAGTCATGGCAAGTCGAGTTGAAGTCGCTCGCCGTGCTGGAAGACAAGCTCAATAAGGAGGCTGCCGCCTCCAGCGCCGCAGCCTATGCCCAGGCGCGCCTGTTGATGCTAATTACCAGCGCCATCGGTGTGGTGACCGCCATCCTGGCTGCCATTTGGCTGACCCGCCACCTGTTGCGCAAGCTGGGCGGCGAGCCTGACTATGCGGTGAAGATCGCCGGCCAGATCGCCGAGGGTGACCTGGCGGTGCGTATCAACACCCGTCCCGGCGACACCGACAGCCTGATGGTGGCCATGCGCGTCATGCGCGACAAGCTGGCGGCCATCGTCGCCGAGGTGCGCGTGGGGTCGGAAACCATCACGACCGCCTCCTCGGAAATCGCGCGCGGCAACCTCGATTTGTCTTCGCGCACCGAGCAGCAGGCCGGCGCACTGGAAGAGACCGCCTCTTCGATGGAGCAGCTCAATTCCACCGTCAAGCAGAATGCCGAGAATGCGCATCAGGCCAATGGCCTGGCCCTGGCAGCGTCCGACGTGGCGGTGCAAGGCGGTTCCATCGTGTCGCAGGTGGTGGAGACCATGCAATCGATCAATGCCTCTTCGCAAAAGGTGGCCGACATCGTCAGCGTGATCGACGGCATCGCCTTCCAGACCAACATCCTGGCGCTCAATGCCGCGGTGGAAGCGGCCCGCGCCGGCGAGCAGGGCCGCGGCTTCGCCGTGGTGGCTTCCGAAGTGCGCTCGCTGGCGCAACGTTCGGCTGCCGCCGCCAAGGAGATCAAGGTATTGATCGGCGACTCGGTGGGCAAGGTCGAGAACGGCAGCAAGCTGGTTGAGCAGGCCGGCAGCACCATGAACGACATCGTTACCAGTATCAAGCGCGTGACCGATGTGATGACCGAGATCACCCACGCCAACCGCGAACAGAGCAGCGGCATCGAGCAGGTCAATGAAGCGATCATCCAGATCGACGACATGACCCAGCAGAACGCGGCGCTGGTGGAGCAGGCCGCGGCAGCCGCACGCTCGCTGCAGGAACAGGCTTCCGGTCTGCAGCAACTGGTCAGCGTGTTCCGCCTGGACGCCAATCAGGGCCTGGCGACGCAGGCCTACGCCAGCGATGAGCGCACCATCGACATCACGCCGGCGGCGCCGGAACTGGCGGTTGGCGGCAAGGTGTTGGCGGTGCAGGGCTGAGGTTGACATCGTGCGCCCGTTTGCGGGTAGTATCCGGCTTGGGATGCAAGCCGGTCAGCAAGGGATGTGAGGCGCTGTAGCAAAGACGTCTTTATTCCATCAAAGCGGCCTGCATGCAGGCCGCTTTTTCATTGGAGCGGCTGGCATGCGCCGCCCGCCAGCATTTCCGGTATTGTCGATTTTCAGCAGGCTTCAGGACAACCGACTCAACTCAGCCCGAACAATGGAGAATCCGATGAACGACCTTCGTAAAGACCTCGACAGCCTGCTTGGCGAGAGCCGCCTGTCCGGCACCCCAGATCGCCGTACTTTCCTCAAGACCGCCCTGGGCACGGGATTTGCCGCCGCGGTGCTGCCGGTGTGCGCGCAGACCATGATCAAGACCGACACCGCCGGCCTGACCGCGGGCGAGGTGGCGATCACCGTCAACGGCCAGCGCGTGCCGGCCTATCGCGCCCAGCCTGAAGGCAAGACCAACCTGCCGGTGGTGATCGTGGTGTCGGAGATCTTCGGCGTGCATGAGCATATCGCCGATATCGCCCGCCGTTTCGCCAAGCTCGGCTATCTCGCCATCGCGCCGGACTTCTTCATCCGCCAGGGCAACCCGATGGCCTACACCTCGATCGCCGAGCTGCAGAAGGACATCATCTCCAAGGTGCCCGACGAGCAAGTCATGGGCGACATTGACGCCTACGTGAAATGGGCCGGCGAAAACGGCGGCGACATCAGCCGCCTGGGCATCAACGGTTTTTGCTGGGGCGGCCGCATCGTCTGGCTGTACAGTGCGCACAACCCCAAGGTCAAGGCCGGTGCGGCCTGGTACGGCCGCATCGTCGGCGACAAGAGCGCGCTGTTCCCGCAGAACCCGATCGACATCGCTCCCTCGCTAAAGGTGCCGGTGATCGGTTTGTACGGCGGCAAGGACCAGGGTATTCCGGTGTCTACCGTCGAGCAGATGAAGGAAGCGCTGCAGAAGGCCGGCAACAAGTCGGAATTCCACGTCTACCCGAATTCCGGCCACGCCTTCAATGCCGACTACCGGCCGAGTTATGTCGAGGCTGACGCCAAGGATGCCTGGGCGCATGTGGTGGCCTGGTTCAAGAGCCACGGCGTGATCTGACCTCTGTATGGGTGCTCGACGACGCTATTGCCGGCGTCGAGCAGGCAACGCCGGGACGGCAACCGCGCGATGCTGCGTGGAAACTGCGGACCAATCTTGACGGTTTGATATTGCTGCCGCCATTCCCGGTTGCGCCGTTTTACCGGCTTGCCCACGCGGGGCAGCGGCCAAAACTGCTAAAATGCGGGGATGATCAAGAGACGTAACGTTCCCTTTAGCTTCTCTGCCGAGGATTTCGACGAATCCGCGGATTCCTTTGGCGGTTTCGATCCTTTCGGCCGCATCCAGGCCCGTCGCGCGGCCGCCGCTGCAGCAGCGGCAAGTGAAGACGATGCGGCAGGCGACAGCGCCGCCGACGAAGAGGCCAAGGCTCCGTTGGACCTGGACCTGACCAACCATTTCCTGATCGCCATGCCGTCCATGCTGGACCCGATCTTCGGCGGCACCGTGGTCTACCTGTGCGAACACAACCATAACGGCGCGCTCGGCGTGGTCATCAACAAGCCGACCGACATGACCATGGACGTGCTGTTGGACCGCATCAACCTCAAGCTCGAAATCAAGCCCGACACGCCTGACGCCATGCCCGAGGTATACCGGCGCCCGGTGATGTTCGGCGGCCCGGTGCAGGTGGAGCGCGGCTTTGTACTGCATTCCGTGCAGCATTCGACGCCGGACCAGTTTTCTTCCACGCTGCAGGTGACCGACGACATCGCCCTGACCACGTCCAAGGACGTGCTGGAAGCGGTGGCGCATGGCAACGGCCCGACGCAGGTGCTGGTCAGCCTGGGGTGCTCGGGCTGGAGCGCCGGCCAACTGGAAGATGAACTCGGCCGCAACGGCTGGCTGACGGTGAAGGCCGACCCGGCCATCATCTTCGAGATGCCGGTGGAAGAGCGTTTCACTGCCGCGCTGGCCTTGCTGGGCATCGACCCGGTGATGCTGTCCGGCGATGCCGGGCGCGCCTAGGTTCGGAGCGCGCTACTTGGAGACTTTGCTTGCCTTCGATTTCGGCCTGAAACGCATCGGCGTGGCCGTGGGCAACACCGGTTTGAAACAGGCGCAGCCGCTGGCGGTGATCAGCGAGCCGACCAACGACGGCAAGTTTGCCGCTGTCGGCCGGCTGATCGCAGAATGGCAGCCCAGCCGCTGCGTGGTCGGCCTGCCGCTGCATCCGGACGGCGCCGAGCATGAGATGAGCGTGCGCTGCCGGCGTTTCGCGAACCAATTGCATGGCCGCTTCGGCGTCGAGGTGGCGTTGGTCGATGAGCGCTACTCGTCGGCCGTGATCGCGCAGCAGCGCGGCGAGCAGATCGACGACCAGGCGGCCGCCATCATTTTGCAGCAATACTTTGACGAGTCCGACTCATGAGTACAACAACCCCTACGCCCTCTGCGCTCGACGCAGAAGCGCTGTACCGGAAGCTGGCACAGCAGGTCAAAGCCGGCTTGCAGGGCGCACCCAATGTCGCGCTGGTCGGCATCCATTCCGGCGGCGCCTGGCTGGCCGAGCGCCTGGCCGATGAGCTGAAGCTGGGCGAACGCCTGGGCTTCATCGACGTTTCCTTCTACCGTGACGATTTCGCCGAGAAGGGCCTGCGCTCCGACGTCAAGCCCAGCCAGATCCCGTTCGATGTCGAAGGCGCGACCATCGTGCTGATCGACGATGTGCTCTATACCGGGCGCACCACGCGCGCGGCGGTCAACGAACTGTTCGACTACGGCCGTCCGGCGCGCGTGCTGCTGGCAGCGCTGGTCGACCGCGGCGGGCGCGAGCTGCCGATCGCCGCCGATTTCCTGGCCGAGACGGTCACCCTTTCCAAACAAGAAAACCTGCAATTGCAACGCGCCGACGATGGCCGATTCTCCCTGACGGTGGTCCATGCTTAATCCACAACTGAACAAAAACGGCGAACTGCAACACCTGTTGACCATTGAAGGTCTGCCCAAAGCGATCCTGAACCACATCCTCGACACCGCCTCGTCCTTCGTCAGCATCGGCGACCGCGAAGTGAAGAAGGTGCCGCTGATGCGGGGAAAAAGCGTGTTCAACCTGTTCTTCGAGAACTCCACGCGCACCCGCACCACCTTCGAGATCGCCTCCAAGCGCCTGTCGGCCGACGTGATCAACCTGAACATCCAGGCATCGAGCACCAGCAAGGGCGAGTCGCTGTTGGACACCATCGACAACCTGGCGGCGATGCATGCCGACATGTTCGTGGTGCGCCACGCGCAGTCCGGCGCGCCGTTCCTGATCGCCAAGCACCTGATCGACACCAGGCAGTCGCACGTCCACGTGGTCAACGCCGGTGACGGCCGCCACGCGCACCCGACCCAGGGCCTGCTGGACATGTACACCATCCGCCACTACAAGAAGGACTTCACCAACCTGCGCGTGGCGATCGTGGGCGACATCCTGCACAGCCGGGTGGCGCGTTCCGACATCCATGCGCTGACCACGCTGGGTGTGCCCGAAGTGCGCGCCATCGGCCCGCGCACCTTGCTGCCCAGCGGCCTGGAGCAGATGGGCGTGCGCGTGTTCCACAACATGGAAGAGGGCTTGAAGGACGTCGACGTGATCATCATGCTGCGCTTGCAGAACGAGCGCATGAGCGGCGCCCTGCTGCCTTCGGCGCAAGAGTTCTTCAAGAGCTACGGCCTGACGCCCGAGCGCCTGGCGCTGGCCAAGCCGGATGCGATCGTAATGCACCCGGGCCCGATGAACCGCGGCGTGGAAATCGACTCGGCCGTGGCCGACGGCGCCCAGGCGGTGATCCTGCCGCAGGTGACCTTCGGCATCGCGGTGCGCATGGCGGTGATGGGCATCGTGGCGGGCAACTGAATTACCGGACACAGCAACACAAGCGACATAACAGCGATGTTTTGGACGACCTCGTTAAGAAAATACTGAACTGATGAAACTGCATATCAAGAACGGCCGGCTGATCGACCCGGCCAACGGCATCGATGCGCAACAGGATGTGTATGTGGCGGCCGGCAAGATCGTCGGCATCGGCCAGGCGCCTGCCGACTTCACCGCCAACAAGACGCTCGACGCCACCGGCCTGGTAGTCTCGCCCGGCCTGGTCGACCTCTCGGCGCGCCTGCGCGAGCCGGGCTACGAATACAAGGCCACGCTGGAATCCGAAATGCAGGCTGCGATGCAGGGCGGCGTGACCAGCCTGGTGTGTCCGCCGGATACCGATCCGGTGCTGGACGAGCCGGGCCTAGTGGAGATGCTGAAACATCGCGCCAAGTCGCTCAACCAGGCGCACGTCTACCCGTTGGGCGCGTTGACCGCCGGCCTCAAGGGCCATGCGCTGACCGAAATGGCCGAGCTGACCGAGGCCGGTTGCATCGGCTTCTCGCAGGCTGAAGAACCGATCACCGACACCACCGTGTTGATGAGTGCGCTGCAATACGCCAAGACCTTCAACTACACCGTCTGGCTGCGCCCGCAGGATCCGCACCTGGGCCGCTTCGGTATTGCCCACAGCGGCCCGGCAGCGTCGCGCCTGGGTCTCTCGGGCGTGCCGGTGATGTCGGAAACCATCGCGCTGTACACGCTGTTCGAGCTGATGCGCGCCACCGGCGCGCGGGTGCACCTGTGTCGCATCTCCTCGGCTGCCGGCCTGGAGCTGGTGCGCCAGGCCAAGAGCGAAGGCCTGCCGGTCACCTGCGACGTCGGCGTGCACCATATTCACTTGTGCGACCTGGACATCGGATTCTTCGACTCCAACGCCCGCCTGACCCCGCCGCTGCGCTCGCAGCGCGACCGCGAGGCAATCCGCGCGGCGCTGCTGGACGGCACCATCGATGCGGTCTGCTCCGATCACACCCCGGTTGATGATGACGAGAAGCTGCTGCCTTTCGGTGAAGCCTCGCCCGGCGCCACCGGTCTGGAACTGCTGCTGTCGCTGTCGCTGAAATGGGCGCTGGAGTCCGATGGCGAAGGCAAGGACGTGCTGTCCAAGGCGATCGCCAAGATCACCCACCGCGCGGCCAAGGTGGCTGGCCTGAAGGCCGGCAACCTGGCGTTGGGCAGCCCGGCCGACCTGTGCCTGTTCGACCCCAATGCGATGTGGAAGGTGGAAGGCGCGGCACTGGCCAGCCAGGGCAAGCACACGCCTTTCCTCGGCTATGAACTGCCCGGTGTGGTCAAGGCCACCATCGTTTCCGGCCATATCGCGTTCGAGCGCTGATCCCCGCCACAGCCACTGAAGCCACGCCAGCCAGAATCGCCATGTTCGTCTTTCGTCTGCTGCGCCTGATTGCGCATTTGTTCCTCGGCATGGCGATCTGCGCCATCCTGTTCCCGTTCACCTCGGCCAAGGGACAGGAGGCGCATATCCGCCGCTGGTCGCGCAAGCTGCTGAGCGTCTGCGGCATCTCCGTGAAGATCGACAGCCCGCAACCGATCCCGCGCGCGCTGCTGGTGGCCAACCACATCAGCTGGCTGGACATCTTCGTGGTCAATTCGCTGCAGCCTTGCCGTTTCGTGGCCAAGTCCGATATTCGCGGCTGGCCGCTGATCGGCTGGCTATGCGCCAAGACCGGCACCATTTTCATCTCGCGCGGCAAGGCCAGCGATGTGCGGCGCATCTTCAAGGGACTGGTGGAAAGCATCGAAAAGGGTGAGGTGGTGGCCTTTTTCCCCGAAGGCACGACGGCGCCACAGGGTACGCTGCTGCCGTTCCACGCCAACCTGTTCGAGGCGGCGATCGACGCCAAGGCGCCGGTGCAGCCGTATGCGCTGCGTTATGTGGATAGTCAGGGCAAGCTGCATCCGGCCGCCGACTTCATTGGCGACATGAGCATCGTGGAGAGTATCCTGGCCATCCTGAAGTCGCGAGGCATGACAGCCGAACTGAAGCAGCTCCCGATCATCCCGACTGAAGGCGCGCATCGCCGCGACCTGGCGCGCGTTTCGCACGCCGTCATCGCCGGCGGCCTGGGTTACGCGGTGGAGGAGCTCAGCCCGGTTTCTGCGCCTGCGGACATTGCACCTGGAACAGCGCCCGATCCTCAAGTCGCACCGCAGTAAGCTTGCCGCCCCAGACGCAGCCGGTATCCAGCGCGATCAGGTTGGGGCGCAGCACCAGCCCCAGCGTCGACCAGTGGCCGAACACCACGGTCACATCCTCGGTGCGGCGGCCCGGCACCTCAAACCAGGGCATCAGCCCCTCCGGCGCCGCATCGGCCCCTTCCTTTACTGAAAAATCCATCGTCCCATCGGCTTGGCAGAAACGCACCCGCGTGAAGGCATTGATGATGCAGCGCAGGCGGTCATAACCGGCCAGGTCATCGCTCCAGCGCGCCGGCTGGTTGCCGTACATGTGCGTGAGGAAGTCTATCCAGCGGTCGCTTTGCAGCATGGATTCCACTTCGCCAGCCAAGGCCAGGGCTTGTTCGAGATTCCATTGCGGCAACACGCCGGCATGTACGATCAGGTGATTTTGTTCATGGATCGCCAGCGGCCGGTGGCGTAGCCAGTTGATCAATTCCTCGCGGTCGGGCGCGTCGAGGATGTCGTGCAGGGTGTCATCCTTGTGCAGGGGGCGGATGCCCTGCGACACTGCCAGCAGGTGCAGGTCGTGGTTGCCCAGCACCGTTCGCGCCCGGTCGCCCATGGCCATGACGGTGCGCAGGGTTTGCAGGGATTGGGGTCCGCGGTTGATGAGGTCGCCGGCGAGGATGATCTTACTGTTGCTCTGAGCGGTGGCATCGATGCTGCGCATCAAGAGTCCCATTTGGACACTGCAACCTTGTACATCACCTATTACCCAGGATGGCATATTTCCCCTTGCCTCATTCGAGAGCACCAGCTTCCGCTTCTTGTGCCATATGCACCCAGTCTACAATTTCTTCATTGGGAGCGTAGCCGGAAACCAGTTGCTGCAGAATATATCGGATGACGCCGACATCATTGATGTCGAGCGCAGTCTTGAGAGCGTCAAGCTTTTCTTCGAGCAAGTTCCACGGGACGAATTCCTCATGTGCTTTCATAATGCGTGGATGCGAGGTGGGCTTGGGATTGTCTCCGATCAGTAATTCCTCGTAGAGTTTTTCGCCTGGGCGTAGCGATGTGATTTGTATTTCGATATCACCTTCCGGATGGTCTTCGTTCCTGACGGACAATCCGCTTAGTTCGATCATGCGCACTGCCAAATTCATGATTTTCACCGGTTGCCCCATATCCAGAACAAACACCTCGCCGCCGCGGGCCATTGCACCGGCTTGGATGACGAGTTGTGCAGCTTCTGGGATGGTCATGAAATAGCGCGTGATTTCCGGATGGGTCAAGGTGATTGGACCACCATTGCGTATTTGTTCGCGGAACTTTGGGACAACTGAACCGGATGACCCCAGTACGTTGCCGAAACGGACCATTGTGAATTTGGTTCCGTTTGAATTTTCGGCAAGTGCTTGCAGTACCATCTCGGCTAGGCGTTTGCTTGCGCCCATAATGTTTGTTGGACGAACGGCCTTGTCGGTACTGATCAGGACAAAATCGGTGACACCTTGTTCGGCTGCCATTCTGGCCGCAGTTAAGGTTCCTAATACGTTGTTTTTAATACCTTCCGCCGGGTTGTGTTCAACCAATGGCACATGTTTATAAGCAGCGGTGTGGTAGACAGTATCAGGTTTCCACGTCGACATGATCTCGCGCATGCGCCCCTCGTCCCTTACCGAAGCCAGTAGGGGGACGAGTTGGACATGCTCATTGTGCAGGCTTTGCAGTTCCTGATGAATCTGATACAAGGCATATTCGCTTTGTTCGATCAGCAAGAGCGCCGATGGACCGATTTTCAGGATTTGCCGGCACAGTTCGCTGCCTATCGACCCGCCAGCGCCGGTGACCAGCACCACCTTTTCCGACACGATTTTCCCAAGGAGGATATGGTTTGGGTTGACCGGTTCCCTCCCTAGCAAGTCGTCGATGTCCAGTTCTCTCAGCAGCGAAATACTGACTTTCCCTTGGGCTAGTTCCGTCACGCTGGGTAAGGTGCGCACCGAAACCTTAGCATGAAGCATTTCATTTAGGATTTCATTGCGGCGCTTGCGGCTAGCTGATGGCAGAGCAAGCAGTACATCACTTACGTTCACTGATTCGACCAGACCAGGAAGGTCTGCAGCTCCATAGATCGGATATCCATTAAGGATGTGGCCATGCAAGCGGTCATCATCATCAATGAAACCTACCACGCGCATTTCGTGGTTATTGGACATAGCCGCGGCGAGTTGTCTGCCAGCGGTTCCCGCACCATAGATCAGTACCTTCGGTAAGGCCGCGAGCTTCAGCTTGTTCTTGTAGATTCCACCCAGCCAATAACGAGCAGCGGCGCGCGAGGCACCGACGAAAAGCAGCAGCAGTATGGGTTGGATCAGCCCTATAGTGCGTGGGACACCATCTATTCCTACGGCCGTATAGATAGAGGCATAAATCAGTGCGTAGATCGATATGGCCTTGCTGACCGTCATTAGGGCGGACCATCCGGAATAACGGAAAATGGCTCGGTAAAAGCCGAAGGTGATGAAGATGGGTAAAGCGATGATGATGGAAACTATCGCCGCCAGTAGTGCCGAGTCAGAGAGGGCAATGAGTTCGCCCAAACGCAGATAGAAAGATAGCCATACTGTAAGTATGCAAAGGCTGGCATCGACCATGAGTACGATCAGCCGTTTGGCGGCTCTGGGCAGTCCCAGAACGGGTTCGGCCAGAAATTTGGCATTGGAAAACATATTAGTTTTTCAGGCAGATCGGATGCGTGTGCGCCATTTTCCGTAGGCAAGGCGAGAAAGTGCCAAGAATAATCCGAGTAGCAGACCAGACATTGCTCCAAATACAATCGTTTTTGAACGAACAGGGGAGACCGGATGTTTCGGTGCGTAGACAGGCGCCAGTAGATGCGGGTCTGCATTGAATTTCATACTCTGTTTGATCATATCTAGCTGATTGTGCAGCATTTGCGCAGTGTCTTTGCGGGAAAAATACATGTTATGGAAGGCGCCGACTTTCTCCATTTTTTCGAGCAGTTCTTGATTGTCCAGATAGCGTAATTCCAGATCTTTCTGGATGCGAATCAGTTCGGCTTTATAAGGAAGCAGTTGCTGCTGCTGTTGCAGGAGAATTTGCTGAAACACAGCAGTAGCGCAGTGTTCTGCAGTCTGAGGTGTGTCGGCACGGGTTGATATTTCAAGTATTTCCGAGGCTGTTTTGGATGGAAGCAACAGCACCTTTGACACAAGCGTTTCACCACTATCGACGCCGCAAGCTTTGACCGTGTCGGAAGAAAATGCCGTTGGCTGGCGGAATTGCTCAGCAACAGTCGATGGTGCTTCTAAATTCACACTAGCGAGTTTCCCTGAGTCGCCGATATTTCCATTGTTCTGTCTGGCGATGAAAGGCATGCTCAATACTTGAGCGACTTTTACCAATGCCCGGGCCTCGAACTGCTTTGGCGTCCACGTAAGGTAGCCGGCCGCTATTGCCAAGCCAGCGATGAGGCATGCTGCGATGATTTTCCAGTAGTCGACAACGAATGAGACGATATCGAAAAAGTCGATATCGTCCGAGGGATAGGCCATGCCATTTTTGTCTTGCATTGGATTACTCCAGTCTGATTGATTTTGTGCCTGATGATTAATGCGAGACGCCGTCTCGGCGAATAACTTTGATAAAGGTCAACCAGAGAATTTGTATATCTAAAGCAATGGACTTGCGTCGCAAATATTCCACGTCTAGTTTTACCTTGTCGGGGATGGGAAGCTCGTCGCGCCCATTGATCTGCGCCCAGCCAGTAAGTCCTGGCACAAGTTCGTGTACACCTTGCTGGGTGCGTAGCTCAATCAGATCGTCCTGGTTGAAAAGCGCAGGGCGTGGGCCGACAAAACTCATGTCGCCTTTTAGTATGCTCCACAATTGGGGGAGCTCATCCAGGCTGCTTTTGCGCAGGAAAGAGCCTATCGGTGTCAGGAAGGATTTCGGGTCGGCAAGCAAATGTGTGGCTACTGCTGGCGTGTCCGTACGCATGCTGCGGAACTTTGGCATGCGGAAAATCTTGTTGCCCTTGCCTATCCGATCGCTCCAGTATAGCGCGGGGCCGGACGAGGTGAGTCGTACCAGCAGCGTCACCAGTAGTATGGGAACAATCAGTATGATCCCGGCAGCTATTGCCAAAATCAGATCCATCAGTCGTTTCATTACTGTAACCTTGGATGTCGGTGTGCTTTGAGGAGCGTTTTTTGCGGTCACATTTGAGTAGGTTGGACATTCATGGTTAAGCGACCTCTTGGGTGCTGGTTGCATGATGTTCGCGGTCTACTCCCATGATGTCGATTAATTGGTCGGTGAAACGCTCGATCGAAAGGAAATAGTCCTGCTCCTCAGTCAGTGGAGGCACGCTGAAGCCACAGGAGAAATCAACCGATTCCAACTGCTGTACGTTATCGATGACAATCACTCGCTCGGCAAGGTCAAGCGGCAGCTCGGAAGAAAATCGGTTGGAGGTGATTAGCTTGGTACCACTGCGTAGCACCTCGAATGTGCGGGCCGTCAGTCCGATTTGCCCAGGATGCTGGATGTCGAAGACAAATTTGGAACGCCGGAAAAGTGCCGCGATTTCCTGCTTTGAAAAACCAGCAGTCGACATCGAACGGAGGAAGTTTGCGTTGCTAGGCCGCGCTATTGATTTAATGAATAGCAGGGGGCGGGAGTGGAAAAATATATAGAACACCACCTTGAGCTTGTACTTGTTGCCAAAACGGCGGATGGCATTGAGCCAATCCGCACGATTCGAGTGTAAAGTGCCGCAGAAGGAAATATCAACGTCCTTATCGGCCTTCTCGACCTGTATGGCCTGACTGAAGACACTCTCTGAAAACAGTGGGATATAGGTCAAACCATGCTCGGCACAATCGATCGGGTCGAAGCTGCTCTTGCCATCGAGCCAAGGCAAATATTTGAGGTAACGCGGCTTGTTGCGCGCACTGTCCCACATGTAGAGGTGAACTCGTACTCCTGCTTTCTTCAGCTTTTGCACGAAATCCTCATCGCATACTTCCACGCCGATCAACAGTGCATCCGTGCATTTCTGCGCCAGGATGGCTTGCGCCACGCCGTCGAGATACCTGCGCTTGACGGCAGGAAACCATTCATAGAAGCCGAGACGGTAAAGTATCTTGACGATGATGGTGTTCTTGTGACGTTCGTCAAAGAATTGCGATTCATATCCCTTCTTCATCAGGCTTTGGCGAATGGCCTGGATATAGGAAAAGAAATTCGGTCCTACCAATGCGATTTTTGTTTTCATGATCTTGTCTGCAGCCGCCAGGATCAGGCGGTTATGTTTTTTGCCGGCACGCCGACCGCCAACATCCCGGGGGGAACGTCGTTGAGCACGACGGCGTTGGCGCCGACCACGGCGCCGTCGCCTATGCTGACAGGGCCGAGCACCTTTGCCCCGACGCAAAGCGTGACATTGTCGCCAACCGTCGGGCGCAGTTCCAGGTTATAGCCATAGTCGGCGAGTTTCGCTCCCAGCGTGACCTGATGGAACAAGGTCAGATTGGCGCCGATCCTGGCGGCTCCAAGCACCGTGCCTTGGGTATGCGCGATGATCAGTCCCGGCCCGATATCCAGATGAGCGGGCACTTCAATGCCGAAGAGGAGGAAGTTGAGGAGGCTAAACAGCTTGGCGCTCCTCTTCCATCCGTTCGCAGCCAATGCCGCAGCGATGCGGATCAGGGCGACGGGCGCGAATCTGGGTGACAGATAGCTCGTGACCGGGCGCTTGCGCTGCGGTGTGCCGCAAGCCGACATGAGCCGGGCCCAATCGGCATCCAGCAGCGGACGAAGCTGGCCTTTCAATTGGTCAATCCTTTTTTTCGCAGTTCTTCTGTGGCGCTGTCGAGCTTGTCGACATGGATCGGTTGGCCGGCCGCCCAGTCGCAGAAGCGCTTTAGCCCTGCCGCCAGACTGATCTTCGGCTGGAACCCGATCAAAGCGCGCGCGCGGGCGAGATCGGCATAGCAATGGCGGATGTCGCCCACACGGAATTGCCCGGTTACCCGCGTCGCGACGTCCAGCCCGGCCGCATTCAGCAATGCGCTCGCCAAGTCCTTCACGGAGGTCGGTTCGCCGGCTCCCAGGTTCATTACCGCTCCCGGGGGCAGATCGGCTTCCAGGGATGCGACCAGGCCATCGACGATGTCGCTGATGTGGATGAAGTCGCGGGATTCCAGGCCATCTTCGTAAATAGGGATGTCGCGGCCTTGCCGCGCGCGGTTGAAGAAAATCGAAATGATCCCCGTGTACGGGTTCTGCAGCGATTGTCCTTCTCCGTAGACATTCTGGAAGCGGAAAATCGTCGAGCGGAAACCGAGCGCGAGCGCGGCTGAATTCAGCAGGAGTTCCTGCGACGCCTTGGTCGCCGCGTAGACGGAGCCCGGCGCGAATGCAAGTGACTCCGGGGTCGCTACCGCCTTCAGGTTAGCGCCGCGATTATCCGTTGGCTCCCAGATTCCCTTGAGCATTTGCTCTTTGGTGCGAGGAGCGGGTTGCAGGATGTGTTCAGGATTGCTTTCGGAAACATAGGCGCCTTCGCCATAGACGCTTCTGCTGGAGGCAAGAATGACCTGGCGTGGTTTTACTGTGCATTTTGCAATGGCTTGCAGCAAGGTCGCCGTACCGAGCTCGTTGACGCTGACATATTCGGCAATGCGATACATCGATTGCGCAGTGCCCGTTTCGGCTGCAAGATGGAATACCGCATCCACGCCTTCAAGAATCTCAGGATGATCGGTTAGTTGCCGTACATCCATACGATGGATGGTAACGCCCTCAGGGACGTCGACCCAGGGGAGTTCGCCATGGATCTGCACGGTCAGATTGTCCAGCAGCGCCACGTCATGGCCATCCGCCACCAGTCTCCTGGCAAGCGTAATGCCAATGAATCCCATACCACCTGTGATGACGATTCTCATCGTTCAATATCCTTTCAGTATTAATTTGTGGATGTCTTGAAGACACGCATATTTATATGTTTTGATGCGGCGTGATCCTAGGGAACCTGGGATCCTTGCGTAAATCTCTTTGCAATAAATCTTGTCTTTTTTGTGTTTATATCAACACAGCCGCTCATGTGGCTGAGGTTCTTGTCTTGCTTCCATCTGGCATTTTTGCGTGTTTGCCGCCATTCCTAAACGGAAAAGGGCGCATGCATACAGCAATGAGAAGCTTGGCGCGGAAATATAGTATTGGCTAAGAAAGATGAAAGGCGTAGCCAGTAATAGAACTCGTTCTATCATGCCGGTACGCGGCGTTACGATACGTCTGAAAATGAGCCAGATGAACGGGATGCCGAAGAGGCCTGTCTGAAACAGAAGCAGTCCGATTCCTGATGGCGGTCCGGATGCGCTCAAATCCTTCAGCCATGTCATCTGGTTTAGCAATTCGCCACGTGCGTCGTTCCAGGCATCTTTCGATATGCCGTGCGGAGCGAAGGCGTTCTGTACCGTGTCTATCAATACGGAAGACATGCCGCCCAAGCGTATGTTGAGGCTGTAGTCGATGTTCATCAGGTTGGCTGGATCGGCGAGAACCTCGCTGATGAGCGTGTGTGCCCGAGTACCGCTGGCGAGGAACCAGTCCACCGAGACTCCCGATGACCAAGCCAACGCCGCCATTATCGCAGCCAGTATGATCCAGCGCGGTCGACAAGCGACCAGCCATACTAAGCCCGCTATGCCAAGAACGAGTATTGCGCTGCTTGATGCCGCTAGGAGCACGGCATCGGCGATGCACAGTAACAGTAGCCATCGGCTGCGCCCGCCGAAGTCCAGCAATGCTACGCAAGCCGCCAGCAGCAGGATGTGAAAGGCATGATGGGTCGGTTCGGGGGCGAGGCTGATAACGCCTCTGCCAGATTGAACGATATCCAGCGAATGTGTACCCCATTCGCCAAGCAGGAAGGTAGCAAAACCAGGATTCCAGAATTTTTGAAGGGCGGCCACTGCAATCCATGCCAAGATCGCCAATCTGAGCAGACGCAATGCCATGCGCGGGTTGCTTTCAATATACCGTAGCGCAGTCACCGTCACAAAAAGCGGGGTGATGTAGTTAAGCAGGTATTTGTATTCTTGAACATCGGTATAGGGGATGCACGTCACCAGAAAGAGAACGGTTCCAAGCATCGCCAGTCCGATTAATGCAGCACGGTCTGTAAACGGCAATCTCCAGAGTAGCGTGAACTGCATCAGGAAAAGAGCCGAGCCAAGCAGCAAGGAAAAAGGCTGCGTATAGCTGGGGGACGGGACAAATTGCACGTAAGGAAACGCGATCAGCAATAGCAGGGCGGCGCCGAGCAGGCCCGACGGATCGCGGAGCAATTTCTTGAGGGATGTCACGTGCTCAGTCATGGCGTAGATAGGCTCTTCTTAGTATCCATACTTGGCTCCACCTGGAGATTCCGGCCGCGGCGATGAACCATTCGGTCTTTGCATGAAGCAGTGCCGCCATGCTGAACAAGCAGACGAAAATGAGCCCTGATATTGCGCTGGCTGCCAGTACGTCGCGTTCGCGGTCCCGCGCAATCAGATGGAATTCGATGACGCTATAGATTTGCCCGGCAGCGATCATCCCTGCCAGGATCAATGACAGATCGGATATGTCGAATTTGGCAAAGAGATGATCCAGATAGGGCAAGTGCTTGGCCGCCAATACACCGGCAGTTAACAACAGTGAGAACAGCGCCAGCAGCGAGGCTTGCAGACCGACTGCGCTGACGCGGCCGGTGTCGCGCTGCTTGAGGTGGGCGAACTTGATCACCAGCGGGCCGATATGCTGTACCACCACGTTCACCAGTAACTGTGCGATTTGAGGGATCAGCATTACCACGCCATAAGTGCCCGCCAGTGTGGCGCCGATGGCGGCGCTGACCCATGCTTTGTCGGCCATGGTGACGGCGGAAACGGCAAGATTGGCTAGGTAAAGCTGATGATGACCGATGTCGCGTCCCTTCTCCGGCTCGGAAGATTCGCTCGCTTGCTGAGCGGGCGCCGGTTCGTCATGGTACAGGCGCGGCAATTGGCACAGCCCAATCACGACGCCCAGCAGGTTGGCGATAATGTCCCCTCCCATGGCTCCTTGCCATCCGAGCAGCCAGCCGGCCGGAAGGGAAAACGCCAAGGTCGCGGCGCTACGCCACCAGGTGAAATTCTGCAGTGCTTTTTGCGATCCGACGGCCCGGTACAGCGAAGCTAGGAGTGCGAGCCAGGCGGTACAAGCGCCAAGACCGGTGGTCCATACCACTTCGCCCAGCGTAAAGGGAACCCAGCCCGCGACGGAGGCCAAAGCGCCCAGGGCGCCTGCGATCAGGAAGCGCAACCCCAGAGTGCGTGCGATTTGCAGTGCATCGGCAAGCACTACGCGGCGTTGTCCGGTCACCCATTGCCTCGGGTAGGCCTTGATCGTCTTTTCGATCAGGCCGGCGCTCATCAGCGAGCCGGACAAGGTGGCAATGCCGAAATGCGCCACATACTGCCCATAGTCATGCGGCGGCATGGCATAGGCCAGCGCGATGAGCTTGATGAAGCCCAGCGCCGATGCAAGCAGCATCCAGAAGACGAAACGGGTCACGTGTAGCCCTGTACGATCTTAGTTCAATTGCAGCAGGGCCTGCAGGAAGGGCAGGCTCAGGTCAGGGCGAACCTTGCGTGCTTCGGCCAGGATTTTTTCCGCATTCTGAGTGATGAGCGGAATCGGCTGGACAAAGGGAAACCAGGTGCTGAACGTGACGAAGACCGCCAGCCGCGGTATTTTGCAGCGGCTGCCGTAATGGTAGCAAGTCGATGGATCCACCAGTACCGAGCTTCCGGCCTTGCCATAGAACTTTTCGATTTTTCCGTCACCCAGCTCGCGATCGAATTGCTCGTCGCCGATACGTCGAATGATCATCGAGCGGCCGATCTTTTGAGTGGCCTCCTTGCTGACATGGACAAACGGTCCGTCCTCGGGAGTGAGAACGTCTTTGAGATAGCCGACGCAATGGAAGGATTTGCGGTCGCCATAGTCGAGATGCCAATATTGGCTTTCCCGCAGCGGCCCGTCGGTCGGCCAGGAGTAAAGTACCTGGATACTATCCAGGATCAGTTTCCCGCCGAAGTAATCGGACGCCGCTTCCAGGACCGGGGCGGAAAAGGCAAAGGAAAACACCGGATTGTCGGCGGAGATATCTTCCGCCTGGAACAGGTTGATGAAAGGGTGTCCGCTTTCTTTCGGCTTGACCAGGCTGCCGCGCGGTTCGTAGATTTCGCGGGCTTGCTGCAGCAGCGCAGCGGGCATAACCGGTCCCGGCGCATATCCGCGCATCCGGATTTTTTCAGTGGTCGCCGACTTGGCGGGGGGATGGGCGAACAGCTTGCCCCATTTCATGCCGCCGACCATTGTTGCATAGCGTATGGGGACGATGCGCCATCTGGCGAAACTAGCAATCTTGCGAACAGTGCTCATGATTATCCTTTAAGATTTCCTTGCAGATGACTGACCCATTCCTCGGAAATCGCGTCTGAGATTTTCCTTGCCGGAGAACCTACGTAAATGCCGGGTTCGTCGATGTCGCGGTTGACCAGGCTCATGGCGCCGATTATGACGTTGTCGCAGATGCGTACGGGGCCGATTACAACCGAATTTGCGCCGATGACGACGTTGTCGCCGAATTCGAAGACGCGTTGTTCCTTGTGCCTGCGCAGATACTCTTCATGCGACGGGGAATGCGCGACGAATTTGACTCCGGCCATGATCGCAACGCGTCCGGGGGATGACATGCCGTTTCCTCCCAGTAAGACGCCGACCGGGTGCGATATGGACAGAGCGGCGATGTTGATCGAGTTCGAAGTGAGGTCGATCCCGTACAGGCAAAGCAGCGCCCTGTCCAGCAGCATGGAGAGCGCTTTTCCCAATACGGGCACATTGCGCCGGAGCCATCTGGCGATACGGATGTGCGCGCGGATATGCCCTTCGACTGACCATAACTTCAACGCAATCAGTTTCAGGCCTCTCATGCCGACTTCCGTTCGCAGCCCGCGCTATCCAGTTCCGTGCCGATTGCGGTGATCAGGTATCCCAGGTTTTCGTCGGAGAAGAGGTAATGGGAAGGCTGGGGATCGCCGGGATAGGCATGGCGGCCGAATTCGACGAGCTCATCGATGTTGGCTTCGAGATGTTCGGCAATCTTGTAGTTGGCTTCGTTGTTGAGTTGGTCCGCCAGTTCCAGATAGGAGCCTACGCGAATGGCGCCCGTGAATGAACTGTAGAACACGTTCCCGCCGACGAGGACGCGGCGGCCCAGTAGCAAGCCGTCCAGGCCCATGGTGCTGCTGATGGTGACCAGCAGCGTCGACTTCTTGATCAGCTCGCGGCCGTTCTGGCGGCCATGGACGAACCGAAGATTGTCATAGCGCTTCTTCAACGCGCGCCATGGCGCTTCGCTAAGTGCGCCGAACTGATTTGGGTGTTCCTTCACCCAGAGTATCTTGCCGTGAGGCAGGGCGCGCAGAATGGTTTCCACGAACGATACCTGGTCGACATGATGCGGAGCGAAATAGAGCAACGAGGCTTCCGGTTCATATTGCAGCGGATAGACGACGTTGTCGGCCAAGAATTGCTGCGGCGGGGCATCGTAAATCGATGCCGGGGCGAACAGGCAGCGCAGATAGAAACGGTGTTCTGCAACTGAACCTGCCGTCATGAAATTGCTGCCGCGCGGGAAAGCGAGGCGGCTCAGTATCGCGCGCCCAAGCCGCCCGGCCTGGATCAGGCGGCTGACCAGGCCCGGCCTTAGCACCAGCGGAGAGCGTCCGCTGCGTTGCTTGAAATAACCGAGCCGGGTGGACTTGGTTCCCATGAAGGCATGGTGGTAGACCGGACCTGTCCTGTCTCCCGCCACCCCATGCGCGTACGACGCGATGCTTTCCCGCAATTGCTGGGTTTCGCTTGCGGAGATGGGGCGCAGCCGAACCGGGCGGGAAATTTCCGCCTGATCCGCAAAATAGAAATAACCTGAGAAATAGGTATTGCACCAAAGCAGGGGCTTGGTGCCGCTTTTTCTGCAGTGGTAGAAAATCAGGTGCGTGATGAACAGCGCTACCGGCTCGCTCAGGAACCCGTCGAAATGCTGCTGTTCGAACAGCCGTTGCACGGCCCGCTGCAGCGCGCCCGCAATGCGCGCCCGGGTCGCCGCATCGAACGTCGGAAGATAGCGGTCGGACTGGATGGCGGACCAGCCGAAGCCGGTGACCTTGCGCATATCCGCCGGCTCTTCCCAGACCGGGCCGCCAGGCGTGGCAAGGGCATCGCGCACCACCGCTTGCATGTTCAGGACGACGTTGCCGCCCAGGCTGCGCACTTGCGCCTCCTCCTTGTCGGTCTGGACGATGTGGTGATACTCGGCTGCGTCAGCGTGCTTCTGTCCCAATGTCGGTAACAGGTGCGACAAGTAGGAGCGGGAGAGGCACAGCAGTTGTTTTTTCGTGGACATGTTCAGGGGTAGCCCTTGCCGATGGTGATGTAGCGGTCTTGTTCGCCCATCGTAAACGAATGAGTGGCGGAAAATGCCGGTTTGCCAGGCGTGGCGGCGACGGCTTCTGCGGCCGGCCGGCCTTGAGGCGAATGAAATTCCCAAGTGTTGGGGGCGGTTTGCGTCCAGAATGCCGGGTTGCGATGTTGGTCCATGACGAACTGTAGCCCGCGGCGATCCAGTCCCAGCCATTCGCAGAACTTGTCTGCGCTCGGCGGCACTGCCGTTTCGCGACTTCGCACCAGGGCTAGGCCTTGTTCGCGCGTGATGCGCCCATGCCGGATTTCGCGGCTGGCATGGTCGGTTGCTTTGGAATAACCGTGCTTGTATAGCTTGAGCTGGTCGTGCAGGCCCATGTAGTTATAGCAATCGCCATGGTCGTAGCAATCGAACGTGCGATCGAATACCGTGGTCCGGTAGCCATGCATGGCCATCATCTGCTCGTGCTGCGCCTTGGGGTCCCAGCGGACGAAATTGCCGAGGTAGATGCCGCGTACACCGACCCGTTGCAGGTCGGGATCGTCCGGATAGCGGTACTGCCAGACATCGTCTTCGTTGAGCGTATCGAAGATGGAAAGCAGATCGTCCGCTTCCTTGCCCATCAAGTCGTGGTCCTTGCGGTACCGCCTGGCCATCTCGACTTCGTGTTCATGGGAGAACATCCCGACCTGTTCCAGGCCTTGGTGTGCTCCCCAGATGATCAGCGGGACGCCATAACGCACGGCGGTCTGGACCGGGAAGACGGTTTGCCCCGCCAGGCAAGGCCAGTAAAGGCTGCCGATCTCGCGCAAGGTCGTCCGGGTGATCTTTTTGACGGAGATCGGGTTGACGTTCTGAACCAGAATGTCGCAATCGAAACGGATGCGCAGATTGGCCAGGTTCCATATCCCCAACGGGGTATTGAAATACTTGTTGTACGTCACCAGCAAGGGATTGAGCTTCAGGCGCTCCTTGACGAGATGAACGATGTAGTACGAATCGTTGGCACCGGTCACCGGAACGATGCAGTCGTAGCTCTTTCCCGACGGGCTGCGATAGGGGGCGACGAGGTCTTCGAGTTTTTTCCAGCGGCTTTCCCAATCGAGCCTATCCTTTTCCTCATGGATACGGCAACCCGAACAGATGCCTTCGTCGTCCAGCATCAATCCCAGCGGGTGGGTGGCCGGATAGAGGCAGCGTTTGCAAGTCGGAACGTATTTCATATTTTTCTCTGCGGTATTCATCAGCTGATGGCGCGCAGCGGGGCGCTGCCCAACTGTTGCTTGAAATAGCGGATCGCATGTTCGCGATAGCTCAGGAAGTTGCCGATGGCAACCCCGACCACTTTCGGATGGGACAGCAGCGTTTCCATCTGCGAGGCGCGGCTGATGCCGCCGAAGACGATCAGCGGCGTGGCGCCAAGATCCAGTTGCTCAGCCAGTTGCGGGTTGAAGCCGCCGTCCTTTCCCTCATTGCTGTAATCGATGATCATGGCCTCGGAAACGGTCCCGGAGCGCAGCATGCCCGCCACCTTGTCGTCCAGCGGGCCAGTCTGCCTGGCGGCGCGGTAGTCGTACCACTGCGGATGGCCATTGCCGGTTGCGGCCATGGGCAAAGCGGCAATGAGCGCCTGGGCCCCCAATTTGGATGAAAGCCGCTCGACCTCTGCCGGAGCGTCATGCAGTAGCGCGTCAAGGCCGATGCGGTCGGCGCCGCCCTGAATGACGCGGATGCCGTCTTCCTCGTTGCGGATGCCGCCGGCATAGATGAGCGGAGTCGAGAGCCCGATCGAGGAGAGTTTCTCCAAAAGCTGCAGATCCGGGCCTGCTTGTTCTTTGCTGCGGTCGATGCACTGCACGATGATTTCATCGGCGCCCCAGCGGTCGAGGTTTTCGGCCAGGATTTCAGGGCGGCCCAGCGGCAGGTAGCGTTGATAGCCGAAGGATTGTACGGCCCATCCAGATTTGACGGTGATGACGCCGATCAAACGTTTCTTAAGCACGGCAGACCCCTTCAATGACGTGTCCAAGCAATTGCCTGCCTGGCGTTTGGCTTTTCTCGGGGTGGAACTGCAGGCCGACGATATTGTTGCGGCGTACGGCGACAGGGAAGGCGTCCTGGCCCTGGGTAATGCGCGCAACACCCGAGACGTATTCGGCTGGCGCATGGAATACGAATGAATGGTTGAAGTAGAACGACAATCCGTCGCTGGACGTAAACGCCGGGTCATCACTGGTGACTTCCATGCTGTTCCAGCCTATATGCCATTTGGTGGCAGGATCGGACAGTTCCCCTACGGTGCCGGGGATCAGGCCCAGGCCGGCGGTCGGCCGGATTTCGTCGGAAGTGTCCGCTAGCAATTGCATGCCCAGGCAGATGCCGACTACCGGTTTTCCGGCGCGGGCGTTGACCTGCACGAAATCGGCCATGTCGTGATGATGCAAGGCTTGCATCGCCGCCGGAAATGCGCCGACGCCCGGTAGCAGCAGGACGTCGGTCGCGGCGAGCACGTCCCGGTCCCGGCTGATCCGGCAGCGGTAGCCCAGTCCATGCAATGCGCGCCAGACCGATGCGAGATTGCCTGCGCCGTAATCGATGATGCCGATCGTACGGTTGCTCATAGTCCTGCCCCCACCTGGAATTTGCGCGTGATCTTGCCGTTGTCCGCCACGTCGAACAGATTCCGGTTCACGGAATTGCGCACCTGGGTCCAGAACGCTTCTACCGAAATGCCGATATAGGCGCAGAAACTCTCGATGTATTCCGGCGCGCACGCATCGTCATAGGCCGAAACCAGTTCGATTCCCTTGTCGCGGGTGATCCGGCCCAGGCGGATTTCCTCGTTGACATAGTCTGTGACGCGGCCAAAGCCGAATTTGTAGTATTTGATCATCTGATTGAGGGTGACCCAGTCTTCGTCGAGCGAGGTGATCCCAAGCAGGTCGCCGGTATTCTCCACGGTATCTTCCCGGATCTGCAGGCCGCTGAGCGTCGAATACATGCCGTTGTTGACCAGCGACCAGTCGCCCAGGAACCAGCCGAGATAGACGATCTGCAGCCCGTGGGCGTCGAACTCTTCAGGACTCGGGTATTGATAGGGCAGCAGGTCGCGCGGCGTCACGCCGGCTTCATACATCCAGTCGGCCGCGCCGCCGGCCAGCGTATTCATGTAGCGTAGATTGTTGCCGTCATAGCCCGTTCTGCCCAGGGTCTTGAGATCCCCGAGCTGAAGGCCGGGGTTTTCCCCCCACAGAATCAGGGGAATCTGGTAGCGGATGGCGAGCTGGGGCACGGAACTGAACAATGCCAGCTCGGTGGATTTGGCCCAATTCGTGAAACGGGAAAAGGATTCGCGCATCAGGCGTTGCCAGGTCTGCGGAGCCGGGGCGGACATGACGACATCGAAGCCGAGCTCGATGAGATTCGACACGTTGTCCACGCCGCGCTGGGTGACCTGTTCGGGGGGGTAGCTCAGGCAGGCCAGGAGCGGCTTGAGCCCAAGCTTGTCGCGTACCCAGAGGGCCTGGCGGGTGCTGTCCTTTCCTCCGCTGACGCCGATGATGCAGTCGAATTTCTGCCCGGATTTGCGGGGGAAGTTCTGCAGCAGGTCTTGCAGGATTTCATAGCGCTCCTGCCAATCCACGCCTTTGAGGCGCTCGAAGTAGTCGCAGGCGGGGCAAATTCCTTCCGCCGTAAAATGCGTGTTCGGACGAGTGTCCGGCTGCAGGCAACGTTTGCAGTATTTCATCTAGTTCCTCAAATCTTTCAGATGAATCAGGCCCTTGTGCGGAAGACGGCATGGAGGAGCCCATGGCGGGAGCGTGCAATAGACTTGACGGCCCGCAGCCAGCGCGACGACCAAGGCAAAGCTTTCGCACCCGGCAACTCTGCGCGCACTCACCAGGGCCGCATGAAGATCGCGCGAGTCATCCATTGATACATTTAGGTGCGCATGTCCGGCGAGCCAGCCGGCGTATTTGCCGGGCGGGTCCGATGGATGCGGGCGCAGGCGGATGGCGGTTTCATGCGTAATACCCAGTTGCGGCAGCATGGACATGAAAAAATCCAGCGCCTGAAATTCACCCGCCGTGTCTCCGCCCCAATTGCTTCGCACCGGCTCCATCACATAAAGCAGCTCATCCGGGGCCGCGGATGCGGCGGGCAATGAACGCACCTGTTCTTGCAGGTAAAAGTTGGGGAGCTGTACTACCGGAACGGTCGGGAAGCTTTGCTTTGCGATGCTGTTCGCGTCGGAATCGCATACCCAGATCTGGTCAGGCAGGACGGTTTGCCCATCGCGGACGAAGCGCTCAGCGTAGTTGACCCAATGATCCAATACCGCGATCGAACGCAGTTTCCGTGCGCGGGCTTGCACACGGGCCTCATATTCCAGGTCGCTGGCCCAGCCGGTGCCGCTGATCAGCACATCGGCCCGATCCAGGACTTCATCCAGGCTGGATGCCGCGGGCGCATCGGGAAAACGCATGCGCCACAGCTTTTCAGCCGGGCCTTGCATGAAGAAGCCGAGCTGGTGCTCGTGCGCGGGAAGCGTCTCCAGCATGGACAGGACCATGTTGGCGCCGCCGGCATCATGGCAGACGACGGCAATGCGCTCGGGGAGTAAGTGCAGCGCATCCATTGCTTCAGTCCTCACGGAAGCGGGCGAAATAGCGCACGTCGCGGGCGCGGCCTTCAACCAGTTCCTGTTGCATCCGGGCGCCTTCGAATTGCATGTGCGAGCGTTCGATGAGATGCAGCATGCCCGTATTGCAGTCCAGCGTGCCCGCCGTGACCTTGCGCATCATCGGGATGTGCAGCAGGGCGCACAGGAGCGTGTTCCAGGCATCCTGGCCATAGCCCTTCCCCCAGGTGGACTTGTCTCCCACCATGATGCCCATGTCGGCAGTGCCGTGGTGGCGGCTGATGTAGGCAGTCATGGTTCCGATCAGGGCATCGTCATCCTTGCGGAAAATACCGGCAAATAGGTTGTCCGTGCCATCGAACGATGCCAGGTACGCGCGGCATGATTCCAGCGAATGGCTACGCAGGCGCTGGTTGCTGTAACGAACCACGTCGGGATCGTTAAGCCAGGAGACGTAACGTTCGCCCACATCGGCAGGCGTGAATCGACGCAGGGTCGTCAGCTTGCCGTGCAGGGGGAACGGGGGCGGGACATAGGGCATGCTGCGAACCTGCAATCAGTCGCGTCCTCGCAGCTTGTCTAGCTGCGACCATACTTTCCTGAAGGCTGCCGCGACTGCTTCGATATCTTCTGGATGGTATTCGTTCATGCACAGGTTGATGCCGAGGAAGGTGCGCGCATGCAGGTCTTCCGCTACCGGGCACATTCCTAAGCCATAGTTCTGCTGGTTGTCGCAGTACGGGGACGTCCATGGGAAACCCTTGCTTCCGTAGGCGATCTTGTTCTTGAACAGCGGCAGCAGGTGCAGGTTCTGATAGCCGACCACCAGGCCAGGAACGCCTTCGGCCTTGAGCGCATCTGCAATTGCCTTGCGCGATACGCCCAGTGCATCCACATCAATAGTCATACCGTATACATAATAGACATGGCTGCAGCCTTCGGTGGTCTTGGGTGTGGTCAGGCCCTTGAGGCCGTGCAGGCCGTGGGTGAGTTCGCCAGCCGCGCGTTGACGCGACTGGACCCGCGGGGCCAGCTTGTCGAGTTGGACGGAAGCAATAGCAGCTTCAATCTCACCCATGCGGAAATTGTAGCCGAGCATGTTGTTGAGTTCTTGCGGATCGTCGCTCTTGATGACCGCTTCGGCATGATTGCGCAGCATGCGCAGGCGTTGCGCCAGGCGGGCGTCGTTGGTCACTAGTACGCCGCCTTCGCCGCAGTGGATATGCTTGTGATAGTTGAGGCTGTAGCCGCCGATATCGGCCTGGGTGCCTGCGTAGGCGCCGAAGTAACGGGCGCCCGGTGCTTGTGCCGTGTCAGTGAGAAGTTTCAGGCCGTGTTTGTCGGCGATCACGCGCAGGGCCTTCATGTCGGCGGACTGCCCGAAGATGTCCACGGCGAGGATCGCGCGGGTACGGGGAGTGATCAGTTTTTCGACGCTGGCGGGATCGATGTTGAACGTTTGCGGATCGATGTCGGCAAATACCGGGATGCCATTGAAGTGCAGGATCGCGGTGGCAGTGGCCGCCATGGTCCAGGGCGTAGTGATGATCTCGTCGCCTGGTTCAATGCCAATGGCGCCGACGGCCGCGATCAGGCCGGAGGTCCAGGAGTTGACAGCGATGGCATGTTCCACGCCGAAATAGCGGGCGGCCTTTACTTCGAAGGCGCGTACGTGCTCGCCACCCATGAAGCCCTCGCCGGGGGCGCCGATGTAGGCCGACAGGATGCCGCCACGGATAACGCTGGTGGCGGCGGCGACTTCATCTTCGCCAATGCTCTTGAACAGCTCAAGCGGACGCGGGATGGCGGGCATGCCGCCGAAGATTGCCAAAGTCTCAGTACTCATGATGTGTCAGTCCTGGTAAGTGGTGGATGGTGCCATTAGGTGGATGCCGATCCGATGGCGGACAGGCGGATCTGTTCACAAATGTGTTGCGCGGCGAGCGCCGAGCGACCGTCGCTGGCCAAGGCGTCGCCGTTCGTGACGGCAGCATGCAAGTTGGTCGCCGCCGCCAGCATGGCTTGTGGGTATTGGCCGGCGGTACGCGTGCCCTCGTTCAGCGCATGGTAGCCCTTGAAATGCGGGCTGGCGATGGCGTGGCGCACGCGCCAATTCATGCCGCCATCTTCCATCGTTACGATGCCTTTCTCCGTAATCAACTGCAATTCGAAGTGAGCATAGTCGGCGGCATGGGCTACGTTCAGGCTGACCGGCACGTCACCTGCGCGTAGCATGGCCGGAACGGTCGGATCAGTGTCCCAGAAATCCCATGACGGTTGCCCGGTTTGCACAAGTTCCAGTCGGCCCAGCAACAGGTGGAGCAGGTCGATCATGTGGCCGCCGTTGTTCAGGATGCCCTTGTTGTAATGCCCGACAACTGAGCGTATTCGGCCCCAGGCGTTGCCAGCGAGTTCATCGGCCAGCCTCCGCACGTCGGGCGCCCAGCGGCGGGTGTGGTTGATGGCCAGCAGTATTCCCTTATCTTCGCAGGCTTGTACCCAGGCTTCGGTTTGCGCGAGACCGGGAGTCACTGGCTTTTCGCAAAAGATCAGCCGCGGCTCCAGTTCCAGAGCTGCTGCCAGGTGCTCTGGATGCAGTGCGGTAGGGGAGCAGATACTGATGATGTCGAAGTCACCCCTGCGAGCGTTGAGGTCTGCTACCGATGCTGCGTTGCGCGGCACATTCCAGCGCGCGGCAAATTCATCTCGGCGAATTTCGTCAGGATCGACGCAGGCAAGTAGCGAGAAGCCACCGTGGCGCGCAAAGGCGCCGGCGTGTGTCAGCGGCGGTGCGTCGGCCGGGCGGCCGGCATCAAAGCCGCCAGCCATGTTGCCGCAGCCGATGATCAGTATTCGCAACGGGGGAGGAGACATGGCCGACGTTTATTTCAGCAGTTCCTGCTTGACTGGCGTGCCACGTACGATGTCTTGAGCGGCTGTTTTTTCAAGCACATCTTCCAGGTGCTTGGGCGCAAGGCCGAAGCCTGGCCGGATACTTTTGACCGTATCGGCGGTGATGCGGTCGCCTGCGCGCAAATCCTTGACGAAATATAGCGAACGGCGAAACTTGGCGTTGCCTGATTCGCTCGATTTTCGGCCGTAATCAATCTTGCCCAGCGCTTGCCAGGCGGTGCGGGTGCCACTGCACAGGGCTGCCAGTTCGGCCGGTTCCAGAGAGAAGCTGTCATCCGGCCCGCCGCCGTTGCGGTCGAGCGTGAAATGCTTTTCGACAATACAAGCGCCCAGCGCGATGCTGGCGATGGCGGTGGTGTTGTCTAAGGTATGGTCGGACAGGCCCGTGACCAGGTCGTAGCGCCGGATCATGTCGGGGATGGTCTGCAGGTTATAGTCTTCCGCCGGAGCCGGATAACCGCTCACGCAATGCAGCACGGCGAGTTCCTTGCAGCCGCCCGATCGCGCAGCGTCAACGGCCTCCTGGATCTCTTCGGCATCGGCCATGCCGGTGGAGATGATCATGGGTTTGCCGGTAGCGGCCACGTACTTGATCAAAGGCAGATCAATTGCCTCGAAAGAGGCTATCTTGTAGGCCGGCGCGTTGAGGTCTTCCAGCAGGTCGACCGCGGTGGTATCAAACGGCGAACTGAAGATGGTGATGCCTTCCTTGCGTGCATGTTCGAACAGCGGCCGATGCCATTCCCACGGCATGAACGCCTGTGCGTACAGGCCGTAAAGGGTATTGCCGTCCCACAGGCCGCCGCGGATCTGGAAGTCTTCGGTGTCGCAGTCGATGGTGATAGTGTCGGGACGATAGGTCTGCAATTTGACCGCATCGGCACCGGCCTTGCGCGCCTCGGAAATGATGCGCAGAGCATTATCTAACACACCGTTGTGATTGGCGGACATTTCCGCGATGATGAACGGGGCGTTGCCGGGGCCGATTTCACGGCCCTCGATATGGATGTTTTTCATAGCTGGATGTGCCTGTCGTTAAGCCATTCATGGCTGAGCATGCCGAAGCATACGAGAGGTTGGTAGGACCCCGCAATCAGGCATTGATCGCGCAGGATTCCTTCTTGAGTGAAGCCAAGTTTGCGATGGAAGCGGATCGAGCCTTCATTGAACCCGAGGGCCTGGCCGCAGACCTTGTGCAGGTCGAGTCGGTGGAAGGCGTAGTTGAGCGCCGCCTTGCCGAGTTTGCTGCCGGTTCCGTGCGGCGCATCGGGGGCATTGTAGAAACCCCAGTCCGCCACGCCTTCCGCGGAGATTTTCGAGAATTGCACGAAGCCCGCTGGGATGCCGTCGATTTCCGCTACCAGCAGCCTGTTGGCGGGATCTTTCGACGCGCGTTCAAACCAGGCGCCGTGTTCGGCCAGCGTGATCTCATGTTGGGTCCGCATATAGCGCCTTACCTCAGGGTGATTGCGCCAGGACAGCACTTGCGCCAGATCCTGCTGACACATCGGTCTTACACGGCAGTTGCCGTCGGTCAGGTCGAGCATGTGCTGCGCCAGTCTCGGTGCGCCCATACCGTCAGTGATGCTGCTGCAGGCTTGCTCCATGGGGCGTAGCGCAATGCCGTCGGTTAGCAGTGCCAATTTTTGGGGCAAGTCCTCCTGGATGAGATCCATATCCAGATTGAGAGTACATCCGGCCTGTTCCAGGGCGATCGCCGCACCGCGCTGGTTTTCCGCCAATATGACCATCAGGGTCGGCAGCCCAAGCACACAGCGCTCCCACGCGGTTCCTCCCGCTGCGCCGATGGCGAGATCACTCTCAGCCATCAGGCTGGCCATGTCGGGAACATTGGTGAGTACCCGGGCCGGAGGCTCCATGCGCGTTGCCTGTTCTTTGACGGCTTCCAGCCACGGAGCCTGCGCTCCCATTACAACGCTGATCGTCCACTGCGCTTTTGCCGGCGAGCGGTCAAGTACGTCGAGCAATTTGCCGGTGACATTATTCTTGTCGATTCCGCCTAATGTGATCAAGAGCCGGCTGGGCCGATTCTTGCCCCTTTGTGCTAGGCTGCGGGGCCGCGCCTGCGCAAATTCGGGGCGCAGCAAACCATGCAATGGCCCGGCGAACACCTCGCAGGCTTCGGGCACCAGAGAACGATAGTCGGCGGCACGACGCCCCAGGTTCTGGTCGAGCAGCAAATCAGCATTGTGGGGGCGGTTGGCAAGGTCGTCGATCACCAGCAGCCGTGCGCAGTGCGGACGCAAGGCTTTTTCCCAATGTGCATCGAGGCCGTAATGGTCGACAATCAGCCAGTCGGCGCCGTGAGTCAGTTTTGCGCTGACCACACTGTCAAAATCCTGCTTTTGCACTGGCCAGACCTGCTCGGCCGCAGGGCCAGTCGATGTGCCGTCATCAGGCACTTCATGCAATGCATGGCCATTGGCGCGGATCAGGGATGCCAGTTGAGCGCCGACAGGGCGTGCAATGAAGCTGACTTCTGCCCCCAACCGATTCAGGTTGTTGGCCAGCGCCAGGCAACGCATGACGTGGCCAGTGCCGATTAGTTGTGTGGCATCCGCGCGGATGGCGATTTTCATCAGGCGTTTGCTTTGCTAAGCGCGTGGTACAGGGCTTCTGCTCGCTCCCAGTCTGCTGGCGTGTCGATGTCCACCACGCGCCACTCGGGCAGGACGATCGTACTGCCGTTGGCGTGAATGTTGAGCCCATCGAGCCAAGCCTGGGTGCGTCCCCAGTAAAACTGGCCGGCATCGTGATAAGCCGGCTCAAGGTCTTGCGTGCGAGTGTTGACGTACTCGGGATGGAATGGGTGCGTGGTGCCATCCGGTTGCCGCTTGAGAGCGCGCTGGATGGGGCTTGGAAATGATGTGACCGGAAATACGTACGCCGCGCTATTTTTTTCCAGCAGCGATTGGGCGGCAGCGAGGTCTTCATGGCGAATCAACGGGACGCCGGGATAGATACAGCAAGCCTGTTCGATTTTCCAGCCCAAGGCGATGCAGCTTTCGATGGCATGGGCGATTACCGGTACGGTCGGCGTAATATCGTCTGCGAGGTGGGCGGGGCGCACGAAGGGGAGCTCGGCCCCCGCAGCTACCGAAATTTCGGCGATTTCAGCATCATCGGTAGAGACGATGATGTGATCAAATACGCCAGATTGCCGGGCTGCCTCGATGGCGTAGGCAATCATCGGCTTGCCCGCGAACGATTTGATGTTCTTGCGAGGAATGCGCTTGCTTCCACCCCGTGCCGGAATGACGGCGATATTCATGTGCGTTCAGTTTGAGAAAATCTGTTTGAGGACGCTAGCCACACGATCCTGTTCTTCATCCGTCATTGCCGGGAACAAGGGGAGCGACAGTGCTCGTTCGTAGTAATGCATGGCCTTGGGGAAGTGTTCCGGCCGGAAGCCAAGGCTGGCGTAGTACGGTTGTGTGTGAATGGGGATGTAATGCACGTTGGCGCCGATCTGAGCGGCGCGCAGCGCGTCGAAAACCTGTCGGCGGTTTACCTTGGTGCGCTGTTCGTCGATCTCGATCGCGTACAGGTGCCAAGAAGAAAGCCGGTCGGCCAACCGTGCCGGCTTGATAACGGGCAATTCTGCCAGTTGAAGGTCATAACGGTTCGCGCGGGCAATACGCTGGACCTGCATGTCTTCCATGCGTTCCAGTTGCGAGTGGCCCAGTGCTGCTTGGATATCGGTGATACGGTAGTTCCAGCCCAGGCATTGTTGTTCATAGTACCAGCCTCCTTGGTCCTTTTTCTGCAGCAGCGCCGCGTCGCGGGTGATGCCATGCGAGCGCAGCAACTGGAGTTTGGCTGCGAGGGCATCATCTTGCGTGGTCACCATACCGCCCTCGGCCGTAGTGACGATTTTGACCGCGTGGAAGCTGAAGATGGTGATGTCGGACCAGGCACTACCCACAGGGGCGCCAAGATAACTGGCGCCTGCTGCGTGTGAGGCATCCTGCAGAATCTTGAAGCCGTAGCGATCGGCCAAGGCGCGGATTTGTTTCAGGTCTGCTGGCAGGCCGGAGAAGTCGACCGGAACGACCACATCTGGCAGGCGACCTTCTTGTTCTGCTTGCACCAGTTTCGCTTCGAGCGCCGGAATCGACATGTTGCGTGTGGCAGGGTCAATATCGACGAAGTCGATATCGGCTCCGCAATAGAGGGCGCAGTTCGATGAGGCCACGAAACTGACCGGCGACGTCCACAGCAGGCCGCCAGGGCCGAGGCCGAGAGCCACGCACGCAATGTGCAAACCGGCGGTGGCGTTGCTGACGGCGAGGGCATGCTTGACGCCATGCCGTCGTCCAAACGCCTGTTCGAAGCGGGCAATAGCCGGTCCCTGCGTCAGGTACTCGGACTGCAATACCCGTATGACGGCGTCAATGTCGCTTTGCTGGATATTCTGGCGACTGTAGGGAATGAAGGTCATCTTGGTCCTGATCGCTCAGTCGAACTGTTGGCCGATTACATGCTTGTCGATCAGGCCCTGCAATTGATCTACGCTGAGGAAATCAGGATTGGTGCCGCTGTCATAAGCGAAGCCCACAGGTACTTGTTTGGCACCGGTCTTTTTACAGTATTCCTGCAGCGAGTAGATCGGTGTCGACGGCAAGATGGCATAGTACCGGCCCAAGTCGACCGTGTTGAAACTATCGCTGGCCGTGATCATTTCTTCGTGAACCTTCTCGCCGGGGCGGGTGCCGATGATCTCCTGGCGGCAATTCGGACCGACGGCGGTAGCGACATCGGTAATGCGGTAAGACGGAATCTTGGGAACCAGGACTTCGCCGCCCCAGGCATTGTCGATGGACCATAGCACCATATCGACGCCCTCCTGGAGCGAGATATTGAAGCGGGTCATGGCTGGGTCAGTAATGGGCAGTACCCCCCCATCTTTTTTCGCCAGGAAGAATGGAATGACCGAACCACGGCTGCCCATCACGTTGCCATAGCGAACCACACTGAAGCGGATATCGCGGTTGCCACGGATATTGTTTGCGGCAACGAACAGTTTGTCGGAACACAGTTTGGTCGCGCCATAAAGATTCACTGGTGCCGCGGCTTTATCCGTAGACAATGCCACCACCCGGCGAACATTGCTGTCGAGGCAGGCTTCGATAAGGTTCTGGGCACCAAGCACGTTGGTCTTGATGCATTCGAAAGGATTGTACTCGGCAGCGGGAACCTGTTTGAGTGCTGCCGCGTGGATTACTACATCAATACCTTCTAGTGCGCGGCGCAAGCGGCTTTCGTCGCGAATGTCGCCGATGAAGTAGCGCATCGCGGGATAGCGGCTTTCTGGAAAAGTTTGGGCCATCTCGAACTGCTTCAGTTCGTCCCGGGAAAATACGACTAGCCGCTTGACGTCGGGATACCGGTTCAGGATCGTTTTGACGAAGGCTTTCCCGAACGAGCCGGTGCCGCCGGTGATGAGGATGTTTTGGTGATTCATTTGTTTACGTTCTTTGCGGTTAGCAGCGGTGTGGTGGCCAGCTCAAGTTCTCAGTCGGCCTTTGAAATAGTCAATCGTCTTGATCCAGTCGACTTCCCGCGTAATGCGTAGCCGCCAGCTTCTCCCTGACCAGAGAGATGTTTAGTTAAGTATTGCTTTGGATTGTCGGACGGTAATGGCTTGAGCATCGCGGGTTGTATCAACCAATATGCCGGATGGCCAGTTCGGCCAAGCTATATTTCTCCCGATTAGTTTAGTCGGGAATGATTGAATTTCCATGTGGCAAGTATTGCTGACAGTATTTGGACTGGATCAAGTACTCACTTTGGGAACACATAAAAGTGATTTGGCCAAGCTACCGCCCTGCTATTTTGCGATTAGCTAGCGCAAATGCCGGAAGGCAAGGGATGATGACGCCCATGGAGGCAGAATTGTGCCACAAAGCTCGCATGGTGTAGTTTAAATGTAATTTAAATGTAATTAAATGTTGCCAAAATGCTGAAGTGAAATTCTTTGGGCCATAAACAATCACGAGTGACAGTGCGGCAATAGTCAAATGGTTATTTAATTCGGCGTAGCTGATGTCGGTCGATGTCGAGCAGTATGGGGCGGGATAGCATCTCGATCAGTATCATTGCGCGTTGCTCACCGTTTTGCATCTGATACAAGGCTTCCAATCCTTTAAACGGCCCTTCGTCGATTAACACTGTATCGCCGGTACGGAACTGTTTGGCCGGTGCCGTGGCGTTCTCGCGGGAGCGCAGAGCATCAATAAGTCTGGATTCGATTTTCGCCGGTTCGTTGCCAAAGCAAACGAGGCGACTAACACCACGAGTGGATCGGATCGGTGCCCAGCTTCTGGCTGATTTGTCGCTGTTGAGATGGATAAACAAATATCGTGGGAACAATGGCTCGGCATTGATTACCAAACCGGAGGAAGATACATGTTCACGGTAATGAAGCGGCAGGTAGCACTCGAAATCCTGTTGCTGCAGATTGGTTAGAGCGGTCTGTTCCTGCCGAGGTTTGGCATGAATGAGATACCAATACATCGCAGTTCCTTTGATTGTCTTTTTGAAAGCTGTGCGATTTCAAATATTAGTGCAACAGAGCAACTGACGAAAAGATGTTGATGGAGAATATGATTGTTTGTATTTGTAGCCGCATTCGCGTTCCCCCCAAGATTTCCACAACAGTTTTGATTTCTTTTATGGCTATGATTATATCCCCAACGATTTTTAAAGCCTACGACATCCGTGGCATCATCGACAAAACCCTTGATGGCAAGATTGCCTACCAGATTGGCCAAGCCTTCGGTGCCGCCGCTTTGGCAAAAGGGCAAAAAAGAGTCGTGATCGGCCGCGACGGCCGCCTCTCAGGCCCCGGGTTGGCCGCCGAACTGGCCAATGGTTTGCAATCGGTCGGTGTAGATGTGGTCGACCTAGGCATGGTAGCTACTCCCATGGTCTATTTCGGCACTAACGTTCTGGACACCCAATCCGGCATCATGGTCACCGGCAGCCACAATCCGCCGGACTACAACGGCTTCAAGATGGTGCTGGCCGGCGAGGCGATCCACGGCGAAACCATCCAGGCGCTGTACCACGCCATCGTCAAGGGCGAGTTCCCACAGGGGGCGGGAGCCTATTCGACGCATGACATCAAGGATGCCTATATCAAGCGCATGATCAGCGACGTCAAGCTGGCGCGCCCGATGAAGATCGCGGTGGATTGCGGCAATGGCGTGGCCGGCGCTTTCGCCGGCGAGATCTACCGTGCGCTGGGTTGCGAAGTGACCGAGCTGTTCTGCGAAGTCGACGGCACCTTCCCCAATCACCATCCCGATCCAGCTCATCCTGAAAACCTGCAGGACTTGATCCGCTGCCTGCAGGAGACCGACAACGAACTGGGCCTAGCCTTCGACGGCGATGGCGACCGCCTGGGCTTGGTGACCAAGGACGGCCAGATCATCTATCCGGACCGTCAGCTGATGCTGTTTGCGGCCGACGTGCTGACCCGTAACCCGGGCAAGGAAATCCTCTACGACGTGAAATGCACGCGCCACCTGGCACCGTGGATTTCGGCGCGCGGCGGCAAGCCTCTGATGTGGAAGACCGGCCACTCGCTGGTCAAGGCCAAGCTGCGCGAGACTGGCGCCCCGCTGGGCGGCGAGATGAGCGGCCACATCTTCTTCAAGGATCGTTGGTTCGGTTTTGACGATGGCCTGTACGCCGGCGTGCGCATGTTGGAGTTGCTGGCGCGCGAGGCCGATCCGTCGGCGCTGCTCAATTCGCTGCCGCAATCGGTCAGTACGCCAGAGTTGCAGTTGAAGTTGCAGGAAGGCGAGAACTTCGCGCTGATCGGCAAGCTGCAAAGCGATGCGAAGTTCGAGGGAGCGCAGGACATCATCACCATCGATGGACTGCGTGTGGAATATGCCGATGGCTTCGGCCTGGCGCGCTCGTCAAACACCACGCCGGTGGTGGTGCTGCGCTTCGAGGCAGAGACGCCGGAGGCGCTGGAACGCATCCAGAGTGAGTTCCGCAAGGTGATCCTGGCCGCGCGTCCGGACGTCACGTTGCCGTTCTGATGCGGTAAGATGCTGGCCCACAGAACAACGCAACCGTGGGCCAGCCTTGAAGATCCTGATCGTACGCGTTTCCTCGTTGGGAGATGTCGTCCATAACATGCCGATGGTGGCCGATATCAGCCGCCATTTCCCCGGCGCCCAGATCGACTGGGTGGTGGAAGAGGGCTATGCCAGCCTGGTCCGCCTCAATCCCCACGTCCGCAACATCATCCCCATCGCGCTGCGGCGCTGGCGCAAGACCCTGTTCTCGGCTGCCACGCGCGCAGAGATTTCCGCTTTCCGGCATGCTTTGCGCGCAGAGCAATACGACGTTGTGTTCGATACCCAGGGTCTGCTCAAGACCAGCGTGGTGATGCGCATGGCGCGCTTGGCGCCGGGCGGTAAGCGCGTCGGGCTGGCCAATGCCACCGAAGGTTCAGGTTACGAGCCCATCTCACGTATCTTTCATGATCAAAGCATCAAGGTCGGCTTGCATACGCATGCGGTAATGCGGGCGCGCCTGGTGGCGGCCGATGCGCTTGGCTATACGCTGGACGATGTCGCTGCTGCTCCCGATTTTGCGCTGCAAGCGCCACGGCAACAGCGCCTGTCCTGGATGCCCGATCAGCCCTACGCGGTGTTCTTCCACGGTACCGCGCGCGCCGCCAAGCAGTGGCCGCAGGCAGAATGGATTGGGCTTGGGCATGCGTTGTCCGAGCGCGGCTTGCCGGTGCTGCTGCCCTGGGGCAGCAAGAAAGAGCAGCAGGCTGCCCAGGCGCTTGCTGCGCAGATTCCCGGTGCCCAGGTATTGCCGGCGTTGCCGCTGATGGAGGCGGTCAGCCTGGTGCAGCAGGCGCGCCTGGTGGTTGGCCTTGACACCGGCCTGACGCACATCGCCGCCGCCTATTGCAAGCCGACGGTCGAGCTTTACTGCGACTCGCCGCGCTGGAAGACCGAGGGCAACTGGTCGCCCAATATCATCAATCTGGGCGACACCGGGGCCCCGCCGAGTGGCGAAGCGGTGCTTGAAGCTGTGAAGAAATTGCTTCCCTGATAACTGGAAAGTGCATCACGCGAATGCGTTGAGGCACGTCAAATCGCTGCTTCAAACCATGCACTACGCTCGTCTGTCCGCCTGTAGCGGGCGTTTTCACCGCTTTTTACACGGCCGGACGGATACACGGCGTGGATGCTTGCGGGCATAATGTCGGGATGGAATCGCAAATCATCGAGATCGACCTGGCCAAGTGGCAGGTCGACACCCCCAACGACCAATGGATCGCCGCGCTTGAAGCCGGCAAGGTGCTGTATTTCCCCCGCCTGGCCTTTGGGCTGCTGGAGTCCGAACTCGGCTTGCTCACCCCTGCCGTGCGTGACCCCAAGGTTCGCAACATCAGCCTGGATGCGCGCGGGCACCTCAAAGGGGCGGCCGGCGGCGCCGAGCAGCAACTGGCGCTGGCGGCGATGGTTGGACGCTTCCGTGAACAGGCGCTGTCGCTGGTGCATACGCTTTTGCCCAAATACCGCGAGGCCTTGCGCGTGGCGCCCACTAGCTACCGTCCAATGCAAGTGGAGACGCGCAGCCAGTCCTGGCGCGCCGATGACCGCCGCATGCACGTCGACGCCTTCCCCTCGCGCCCCAATTACGGCGAGCGTATCTTGCGTGTATTTACCAACGTCAATCCCGATGGTGCGCCGCGCGTATGGCGCGTGGGCGAACCCTTCGAAACCGTGGCGCGGCGCTTCCTGCCGCGCGCCAAGCCTTACGTGCGTTGGCAGGCTAGCCTGCTCAAGGCGCTGCACGTCACCAAGTCTTTCCGCAGCGAATATGATCACCTGATGCTGCAATTGCATGACGGCATGAAGGGCGACATGCAATACCAGCAAGACGCCGGGCAGGTCACCATGCCCTTCGCCGCCGGTTCGGTGTGGGTGTGCTTCTCCGACCAGGCCTCGCATGCGGTTATGTCCGGCCAGTACATGCTGGAGCAGACACTGCACCTGCCGCCCGAAAAACAATACGATCCATCGTCCAGTCCGCTGGCCATCCTGACCCGTCTGGTCGGGCATCCGCTGGTCTGACGCATGCGCCTGCTTTATTCTGCATTGTGGTGGTTCGCCATGCCGCTGGTGCTGTTGCGCCTGTGGCGGCGCGGGCGCAAGGAGCCGGGATACCGGCAGCATGTGGGCGAGCGCCTGGGTTTCTATCCACGCCTGTCCGATCCGGCGCCGCGCTTCATCTGGGTCCATGCCGTGTCGGTGGGAGAGACGCGCGCGGCCGAGCCGCTGATCGACGCGCTGCTACGCGAGTATCCACAGCATTCTATTCTCCTCACCTGCATGACCGCCACTGGCCGAGCTACTGGCACGCAACTGTTCGGCAAGCATGGCGCGCGCGTGGTGCAAAGCTTTTTGCCCTACGACACTGGCTGGATGTGCGCGCGCTTCTTGCGCCATTTCAAGCCGGATGCCTGCATCCTGATGGAGACTGAAGTCTGGCCGAGTTTGATCGCTCAATGCCGCCGATATGACGTGCCCGTCATGCTGGCCAATGCCCGGTTGTCCGAACGTTCATTGCGGCGTGGCCGGCGTTTTGCTGCGTTGCTACGGCCGGCCGCCGAGGCTATCGCTTGCGTCGGCGCGCAATCGGAGGCGGATGCGCAGCGCCTGCGTGTCTTTGGCGCGCGCCATGTTGAAGTCACCGGCAGTTTGAAGTTCGATGTGCAGCCTCCGGCTGACGTGGTCGAGCGAGGCCTGGCGTGGAAGAGGGCGATGGGCGAGCGTAAGGTCTTGCTGTGCGCCAGCACGCGTGAAGGAGAGGAGCAATTGATCCTCGATGCGCTTGGCAAGCTGGGTAAGGTGGACTGGTTGACTGTGATTGTGCCGCGCCATCCGCAGCGTTTCGACGAAGTGGCGGTGATGATAGAGGAGCAGGGCTTCTCGATGCAGCGGCGCTCAGTTATGGGAGAGCAATTCGATACACAGGGTATGGATGTGTTGCTGGGCGATTCCATGGGCGAGATGTTCGCCTACTATGCTGCCTGCGACGCAGCCTTCATCGGCGGCAGTTTGCTCCCGCTGGGCGGGCAGAACCTGATTGAGGCTTTCGCGCTAGGGAAGCCAGTGCTGATCGGACAGCACACCTTCAATTTCCAGGTCATTACCGAAGACGCCGTCAGAGGTGGTGCTGCTGTGCGTGTGGTTGACGCGGTCGAGCTGTTGCGAACTTGGTCTGCAATGTTGTTTGACGAGGAAGAATGCCGACGTATGTCGCACGCCGCAGCCGGATTCGCCCAGCGACATCAGGGGGCGACCGGACGTACCTTGGCCTTGCTGCGACCGCAGGTCGCGGCTCAGGCGCTCTTACGGTAAGAGGCGATTGTCTTTTTCAAAGAGTCATCCACTTTTACTGGTGGTGTCCAGTTCAACAGTTGTCGGTTCTTCGCGATATTGACTTGCTGTTTTGCATTTTTGTCTGATGGCGGACACAAAAAAGAGCAGGCTCGAAAGCCTGCTCTTTTAGCCTTGGATCAGACCCTGATCCGGATAGACAGCGATTACTGCTTGGCCGCCAAACTCACCGAATTTTCGTTAAGTCCACCCCCCAACGCCTTATACAGATCAATGGCATTGTTCAACCGCAACTGCCGCGCCTGAATCAACGCCTGCTGCGCCGAGAACAAATCGCGCTGCGCATCGAGCTGGTCGAGCGAGGAGGCGATGCCGTTCTTGAAACGCAGGTCGGTCAGTTTCAGGCGTTCCTGCTGGGCGCTCAGGAAGGCTTCCTGGGCCTTGACCTGGTCGTCCAGGCTGCCGCGTGCGACCAGGGCGTCGGCCACTTCGCGGAAGGCGGTCTGGATGGTCTTTTCATACGTTACCACTGCCTTGTTCTTGCGCACTTCAGCCAGGTCCAGGTTGGCGCTGTTGCGGCCGAAGTCGAAGATCGGCAGCGACAGCGACGGGCCGAAACTCCAGGCACCCGAGCCCGAGTCGAACAGGCCGCCCAGCGTGCTGCTGGCGGTCCCGAAGCTGCCGGTCAGGCTGATGCTCGGGAAGAAAGCCGCGCGCGCGGCGCCGATGTTGGCGTTGGTGGCGATCAGGCTTTGCTCGGCCGAGCGGATGTCGGGACGGTTGGTCAGCAGGTCCGAGGGCAGGCCGGCCGGGATGTCGGTGACGATTTTTTCATCCGACAGCAACTGCGACGGGGGGAGGTCGGAGACCTTCTTGCCGACCAGGAGCGTCAACGCATTCTCGGCTTGGGCACGCTGGCGCTCCAGTTGGGCCTTGGATATCCGGGCCGATTCCACCAGTGTCTGCGTCAGGCGGAAGTCGAGTGCCGAGCTGGCGCCCACGTCCAGGCGTTTCTGCGCCAGCTGGATATCGTCTTCGCGCGACTTCAGCGTTTGCTCGGCCAGCAGCAGTTGCTCGGCGTAAGAGCGTTCGCTCAGGTAGGCCTGCGCCACCTGGGCGACCAGGCTGATCTGTGCCGACTTCTTGGCTTCCTCGGTGGAGAGGTAGGTTGCCAGCGCGGCATCCTTCAGGTTGCGCACGCGGCCGAAGAAGTCCAGTTCATACGCAGGCACTGCCAGGCCGACCTGGTAGCTGTTGCTGGTGAGCGGCTGGCCGGTCAGCGATTGGCTGGCTGCGGTGCGGGTGCGGGCCGCCGAGCCGGATACGTTCAGGCTGGGCAGCAGGTCGGCGCGGGCGATCTGGTATTGCGCGCGCGCTTCTTCGATGTTGAGCACCGCGGTGCGCAGGTCACGGTTGTTTTCCAGCGCGGCGGCGATCAGCGATTGCAGGCGCTGGTCCGGGAAGAACTGGCGCCAGCCCAGGTTGACGGCATCCAGCTCGGCCCGGCCGTCGGTAGCGGCCGGGTAGGCCGTTTCGACCGGCGCTTGCGGGCGCTCATAGGTGGGGGCCAGCGAGCAGCCCCCCAGTACGCCGGCCAGCGCCAGCGCTGCGCAGAGTTGCAGCAGGCGTGGTGGGCGCGGCATCGACAGATTAGCCATTGTGATTCTCCACATTAATCTTGGGGGAGTGCTCAGCGTCGAACTTGCGCTGACGCTCGCTACCCTTGAACAGTTTGCGCACGACCACGAAGAAGATCGGCACCAGGAATACGGCCAGCACAGTAGCGGTGATCATGCCGCCCATGACGCCGGTACCGATGGCGCGTTGGCTGGCAGAGCCGGCGCCGCTGGCGATGGCCAATGGCAGCACGCCCAGGATGAACGCCAGCGAGGTCATGATGATCGGGCGGAAGCGCAGGTGCACCGCTTCCAGCGTCGCTTCGATCAGGCCCATGCCTTGCGCTTGCAGGTCCTTGGCGAACTCGATGATCAGGATCGCGTTCTTGGCTGACAAGCCCACCACCGCAATCATGCCCACCTTGAAGTACACATCGTTGGGCATGGCGCGCAGCGTCACGCCCAGGAGTGCGCCGAGGATACCCAGCGGCACCACCAGCATCACCGCCAGCGGGATCGAGGTGCTTTCATACAAGGCTGCCAGCACCAGGAACACGGCGATCAGCGACAGCGCGTACAGCGCCGGCGCCTGGTTGCCGGAGGTCTTTTCTTCCAGCGACTGGCCGGTCCACTCGAAACCGAAACCTTCCGGCAGCTTGGCCATGAACGATTCCATCTCGGTCATCGCTTCGCCGGTGCTGCGGCCGGGTGCTGCGCCGCCGGCGATCTTCATGGCCGGGTAGCCGTTGTAGCGGATCAGCTGCACCGGGCCGTTGATCCATTTTGCGGTCACGAAGGACGAGAACGGAACCATGGTGCCGGAGGAGTTCTTGGCATACAGGTTGACCAGGTCTTCCGGTTGCAGGCGGCGGTTGGCGTCGGCCTGCACGATCACGCGCTGCTGGCGGCCCTGGTTGGGGAAGTCGTTCACATACGACGAACCCAATGCAGTCGACAGCACGCTGTTGACCGTGGAGAACGGCACGCCCAGCGCATTGGCCTTGTCGCGGTCGATGTCCAGCTGCAATTGCGGCGCATCTTCCAGGCCTTCCGGACGCACGCCGGCCAGCACCTTGCTTTGCGACGCCATGCCCAGGATCTGGTTGCGTGCCTGTACCAGCGCCGCGTGGCCGAGGCCGGCACGGTCTTGCAGACGGAAGGTGAAGCCGGTGGCATTACCCAGTTCCGGGATTGGCGGCGGGTTCAGCGGGAACACGATCGCATCCTTGATCCGCATGAACGTACCGAAGGCCTTGCCGGCGATAGCATCGGCCGACTGCGATTTATTGCGTTCGGCCCAGTCCTTGAGTGGCGTGAACACCAGCGCAGCGTTCTGGCCATTACCCGAGAACGAGAAGCCCAGCACCGCAATGGCGTGCTCGACCGCAGGTTCCTTCAGGAAATAATCCTCCACCTGCTTCACCACCTCGGTGGTGCGTGCCGTACTGGCGCCAGGCGGCAACTGGATGTTGGTGATGATGTAGCCCTGGTCTTCGTTGGGCAGGAAGGACGCTGGCAGGCGTACATACAGCAGCCCCACGCAGGCCACGATCAGTGCATACAGGATCATGTAGCGGCCGGACTTGGTCAGCATCTTGCCGATGATGCCCTGGTAGCCGGAAGCAGTCGCGTTGAAGCGGCGGTTGAACCAGCCGAAGAAGCCGCCCTTCTCGTGATGATGTCCCTTCTCGACAGGCTTGAGGATGGTTGCGCACAGCGCCGGCGTCAGCGTGAACGCCATCAGCACCGAGAACACCATCGATGCCACCATCGACAGCGAGAACTGGCGATAGATCGCGCCCACGGCGCCGCCGAAGAAGGCCATCGGAATGAACACCGCGATCAGCACCAGCGTGATGCCGATCAGCGCGCCGCTGATCTGGCCCATCGCCTTGCGCGTGGCGTCAGGCGGCGACAAGCCTTCCTCGCTCATGATGCGTTCGACGTTTTCCACCACCACGATCGCATCGTCGACCAGGATACCGATCGCCAGCACCATGCCGAACATGGTCAGCACGTTGATCGAGAAGCCGAACAGCAGCAGGGTCGCGAAGGTACCCAGCAGCGCCACCGGCACCACCACCGTCGGGATGATGGTGTAGCGGATGTTCTGCAGGAACAGGAACATCACCAGGAACACCAGCACGATCGCTTCGATCAGGGTCTTGACCACTTCTTCGATCGAGATCTTGACGAACTTGGAAGTGTCGTAAGGGATGGTGTACTTCACGCCGGCCGGGAAATACTTGGACAGTTCTTCCATCTTCTTGTGCACGGCGGTAGCGGTGCCCAGCGCGTTGGCGGTGGGCGAGAGCTGCACGCCGATGAAGGAGCTGGGTTTGCCGTCCAGGCGGCCCGACGTATCGTAGGTCTGGCCGCCGACTTCGATGCGGGCCACGTCGCGCATGCGCACCGCAGAGCCATCGGTGTTGGAACGCAGGATGATGTCGCCGAACTGCTCGGGGGTAGTGAGCTGGCCGTTGACCACCACGGTCGCGGCGATCTGTTGCGAGCCGGGGCTGGGCAGCGCGCCCAGCGTACCGCCGGCCACCAGCGCGTTTTGCGCGGTGATGGCTGCCGTCACGTCGGCCGGTGTCAGGTTCAGGCCGATCAGCTTGTTCGGGTCGATCCAGATGCGCATGGCGCGTTCGGTACCGAACAGCTGTGCCTGGCCCACGCCCGGCACGCGCTTGACTTCGTTGAGGACGTTACGCGACAGGTAATCGCCCAGCGCGACCGGATCCAGCTTGCCGTCGCTGGAGGACAGCGCGATGAACAGCAGGAAGTTGCTGCGCGACTTGGTGACCTGCACACCCTGTTGGGTGACCGCCGCCGGCAGGCGCGCTTCCACGCGCTTGAGGCGGTTTTGCACGTCCACCGCCGCGAGGTCGGGGTTGGTGTCAGGCGAGAAGGTGACGGTGATCTGCACCTGGCCGTTGGCCTGACTTTGCGATTCCATGTACTGCAGGCCATCGGCGCCGTTCATTTCCTGTTCGATCAGGCTGGTCACCGAATCGTCCAGGGTCTGGGCGGTCGCACCCGGATAAGTTGCCGTCACCACGATGGTGGGCGGCGCGATATTGGGGTACTGGGATACCGGCAAGCCGGTGATCGCCAATGCCCCGGCCAACATGATGAAGATGGCCAACACCCACGCAAAAACGGGGCGATCGATAAAAAACTTTCCCATCTGGCAGCCTCTTAGTTAGCTTTCTGTTGGGCGCCCGCTGCACCTTGTTGGGCCGGTTGGCCCGACTGGTTCTGGGGAGCGGCGCCCGCGGGATTCCATTGCACCGGTTTGACAGTCGCGCCCGGCTTGACCTTCTGCAGGCCTTCGACGATCACGCGGTCGCCATCCTTCAGGCCATCGAGGATCTGCCAGTTGTTGCCTTGTGCCGAACCGGTCTTGACTGGACGCGGCGTTACCTTGTTGTCGGCATCGACCACGAATACGGACGAACCGTTGAGGTCGCGCATGACGGCTTGCTGCGGCACGACCAGTGCCTGCTCGTCGATCGCCTGTTCAATCTTGGTGCGCACGTAGGTACCCGGCAGCAGTACGCGCTTGGGATTGGGGAATTCGGCTCGCAACGAGATCGAGCCGGTGGCTTCGTCCACGGTAACGTCGGAGAACAGCAGCTTGCCCGGCAGCGGGTAGGGCTGGCCGTTTTCCAGGAGCAGCGTCACGCTGGCCTTGTTGTCGCCCACGCTCTTCAACTGGCCGCTGGCCATTGCCTGCTGCAGCTTGAGCAGGTCGGCGCTGGACTGGGTTACGTTGACGTAGATCGGGTCGAGCTGCTGCACCAGTGCCAGTTGGGTGGCGTCGCTGCCCTGGCCGACCAGTGCGCCCTCGGTCACCAGTGCGCGGCCGATGCGGCCGGAAATGGGGGAGGTCACAGTGGCATAGCCCAGGTTCAGCGCGGCGATCCGGACTGCGGCTTCGGCTTGTTTCTGGGCCGCGACGGCATCGTCATATTCCTGCTTGGAGACGGCGTTGACTTCCACCAGCGGTTTGTAGCGCTGCGCCTTCAGGGTGGTCTGGGTCAGCGTGGCCTGGGCATTGTCATAGGTGGCCTGATATTGGGCCGGGTCGATCTTGTACAGGACCTGGCCTTCCTTGACCTCGCTGCCTTCCTTGAAGACGCGCTTCTGGACGATGCCGGCCACGCGGGCGCGGACCTGGGCAACGCGGTAAGCCTCGAGGCGGCCCGGCAGTTCATTGGTAATGGCGATGCGTTGCGGGGCTACGGTGACGACCGATACTTCCGCCGGTGGCATGGCGCCGCCTTGGGCGGCTGGTTTTTGTCCGCAAGCAGCCAGGGCGGCTGCGATTGCGACGGTCATGGTAAGGCGCGTGAAACGACTGACTGAGCTCATAGATATCTCGCACGAAAGTAAAGTGAGGCCGCTGTAGCGGCAATGAAACGAATTCGGTAAAGCAGATGTTGCGATCTCGCCTGACTGCGAGATGTAGGCTAAGGCATGATTGTTGCGAAGCAAAAAATAAGCTGCCGACTTCCCGGTGGAAGCAGTTACTTTTTTGCGGTTGATTTACAGCAGGGACTTGGAACGGGTGCTATTATACATACATTCGTGTATGTATGTATCTGCCTGATACTCCACATTAATTTATCAAACTTGTTGAAATAGGCGTAGCAAAATATGAGTGATTCCTTGCATTTTGTGAATCATGCGGCTTTTGCGCCATTTCCGCCAGTCAAAAACCGAGCCCGAATCCTCGTGCATGCGGCAATTTGCCGCGGCCGACCCGGGTAATCTCATGCCATGCCATTGTGCCGAACATTGTCTTACGAAAACATGACCGTAGTGCTTTGGAAAAGCCGTACTTCCGTACGGGGTGTCCAAATTCGCTGTGCAGATGCAGCATGAGCGCCGGTTCGTCGGCGCTTGCCGGAAAAAGCAGCGCCATGCGCTTGTGGGCTCCGGTGTGGTTTTTTTCTTCTTTCCTATCCAGCATGCAGGTTTTGCCATGATCCAGACTTCGATTTCAGGTTCCACTCGTGTTTCGGCTGCGGCCGGGCGGAGCTGATATGGCTCGCTCGACCAAGGAAGAGGCACTCGAAACGCGCGCACGCATTCTCGACGCTGCCGAGCATGTGTTTCACGAGCGCGGCGTTTCGCATACCTCGCTGGCCGACGTGGCCAAGGCCGCCGACGTCACGCGCGGCGCCATCTACTGGCATTTCAAGAACAAGAGCGACCTGTTCGATGCCATGTGCGAACGGGTGCGCCTGCCCATGGAAGCGGTACTGGAAGAAAACGCCAGCCCGCAGCTGGCCGACCCGCTCGGGCAGTTCCTGCGCAGCGGCGTGTATGTGCTGACCATGGCTGCCACCGATGAACGATGCCGCAAGGTGTTCGATATCATCTTCAACAAGTGCGAATTCGCCGACCACGACGATCCCATCCTGATACGCCAGCGCGAGTGCCATGTTGATGGCATGCTGCGCCTGGAACAGATCCTCACCAACGCCATTTCCCGCGGCCAGTTGCCTGCTACGCTGAACATACGGCTGGCTTGCCTGATGGCGCATACCACCTTCAGCGGCTTGCTGACCGACTGGTTTTTCGCGCCGGACAGCTTCGACCTGGTCAAGGACGGCGAAAAAATGCTGGCGGCCTCGCTGCATGCGCTAAAGACCGCGCCTTCGCTGCAGAACGACGCGGCCTGATCCCGTCGCTCTACTGTGGCGGCGCCGTCAGCAGCACGTTGATCAGCGCCAGGTCTTCCTCGCGCAGCGCACCGGCCGCTGCCTTCAATTTCAAGCCGTTCATCAATGTATCGTAGCGCGCCTTGGACAGGTCGCGCCGCGTGGAGTACAGCTGCTGCTGCGCGTTGAGCACGTCGATATTGATCCGCACGCCAACCTGGTAGCCCAGTTTGTTGGAGTCCAGCGATGACTGGCTCGACACTTCCGCCGCTTCATACGCCTTCACCTGCGACAACCCGTTGGCCACGCCCAGGTAAGCCTGGCGCGCATTGAGCACGGCGGTGCGGCGCGCGTTATCCAGGTCGGAGCGGGCCTTCTCGGCCAGCGCGACGGCTTCATCCACTTTGCTGCTGGTCGAAAATCCTGAGAACAGCGGGATATTCCACTGCACCCCGATCGAGTTGCTGTAGCCGCGCTGGTTCAGGTAGGGTGTGCGCACGCTCTTCTGGTCGTTGAAATTGCGCGCCGCCACCAGGTCCACCGTCGGCGTGTAGTCGGCGCGGTTGCGCTTGATCTCGCTTTGCGCGATCTCCAGCGCCACCTGTTGTGCCATCACGCCGTAGTTGTCGGATTGCGCGCTGGCGACCCAGGTATCGATCTGCGCAGGCTGCGGCGGTGACAGCTTGACGCTGCTGCGCAAGACCGCCAGCGGCGTCGGCGGCTGGCCGATGATCTGCTGCAGCCTGGCAAGCGCCACTTCCAGGTCGTTCTGGGCGGCGATCTCCTGCGCATTGGCCAGGTCGTAACGGGCCTGGGCTTCGTTGGTGTCGGTGATGGTCGAGGTGCCGATCTCGAAATTGCGTTTGGCCGAGGCCAGTTGTTCCGAGATGGCGATCTTTTGCGCACCCAGGAAGGACAGCGCATCCTGCGCGGCCAGCACGTCGAAGTAGGCCTGGCCCACACGCAGGATCAGGTCTTGCTGCGCCTGGGCGAACTGCGCCTCGCTGGAGGCGACGGAAAGTTTTCCCTGCTTGTAGCTCTCCCAGTTGGCCAGGCGGAACAGCGGCTGGGTCAGCTGCAGCGCATAGGTATTGGATGAACTGTCGAAGTTTTGGTCCGAGCGCATATAGCTGCCGCCTACGCCGACGGTCGGCAACAGGCCGGCACGTCCCTGGATTCCCTTCTCGCGGCCCGCCGTCAGCGCATAGCGCGCGCTGGTGTAGACCGGGTCATTGGCCAGCGCGAGCTGGTAGACCTGCAGCAGGTCGGCCGCGCCGGCGGCTGCGTGCAAGGAAAGGCCGACGGCCAACAGGGGAGCGAGCAGGGTACGGCGCATGGACGGATTCTCCGGGCAAAACAGGGCAGGACAAACGATAGAAACGCAAGTGCATCGGCACGGCCGGGACAGCATCGGGCGGAAGACGTACCTGCGTCGTCCGTAAGGGACGCAGGCAATAAGAAGTGGGGAAATCCGCCGGAGGCTGCCTGGAGCTTGTTGCGCCTGCCTCCGGTCAGGGAGGCAGGGCGCATCAGGCTCAGTAGGTCGGCATGGACGGGTCGACCTGGCTGGCCCAGGCGTGGACGCCGCCGGTCAGGTTGATGACCTTGGTGAAGCCCTGGCGTTCGAGGAACGCCGCGACTTGCATGCTGCGGCCGCCGTGGTGGCAGATGCACACCACGGGTTGCTCTTCATCCAGTTCGGAAAAGCGCCCGGGAACCGTGTTCATCGGTACCAGCTGCGAGCCGGCGATGTTGCAGGTTTGGTGTTCCCAGGGTTCGCGCACATCCAGCAGCAGAGGGGTAGGGCGGTCGGGATCGGCGATCCAGGCGGCCAGGTCCGGGGCGGTGATGTGCTCCATAAGAAATCCTAGAAGGTGAAGGGTGAGGGCGCGGGGGCTGCGTGCAAGGGCTTTGCCAGCGTTTCCACCACGTTGACGGTGTCGAAGGTTTGTTCGGAGGTGCGGGTGATGAGTTTCAACTCCATCACCGGCTCGGTGCCGACGATCGCCAGCAGGCGGCCGCCGATTTTCAGTTGCTTGCCGAAGCCTTCCGGCAGGAACGGCAGCGAACCGGAGATGACGATCACGTCGTATTCGCCAGTCTTGCCGTCGGCGCCGGTCCAGCCCTGCGCGCCATTGCCCAGTTGCACGTCGACATTGGCCACGCCGTAGTCGGACAGGTTCTGTTCGGCCAGCGCTTTCAGTTCCGGCGAGATCTCGACGGTGGTCACGTGGCGCGCCTTGTACGCCAGCAGCGCCGCCATGTAGCCCGAACCGGCGCCGATTTCCAGCACGTATTCGTGTTTCTTGACGTTGGCTTCCTGCAGGATGCGGGCCTCCATCTTGGGCGATAGCATGTTTTCGCCGCCCGGCAGCGGGATTTCGGTGTCGAAGAAGGCCAGGCTACGATGCGCGGCCGGGACGAAATCTTCACGCTTGACGACCGTCAGCAGGTCCAGGATGTCCTGCGCCAGCACGTTCCAGGGGCGGATTTGCTGTTCGATCATGTTGAAGCGGGCTTGTTCGATATTCATGGCAGTAGGCTCAATAGCGACGGAAAGCCGCCATTTTATCAAACACCGCCCAGCTAAACAGCTCATGTACGCCAGGAAAAGCCCCGCAGAATCCCGCCTGTTGCGGGATTTCCTCAATGCAATCCGCCCTGGCGGCGGGCATGCGCTCAATCTTCATGGCGTTCCTCCGCGCCGGTGCGATCCTGAGGCGCCCCGAACCACTTGCGCTTGACCCAGGCGCCCAGGTCGTCCAGGTAGGTATAGGCCACCGGCACCACCACCAGCGTCAGGAGCGAGGAGGTGATGATGCCGCCGATCACCGCCTGCCCCATCGGCGCGCGCTGCTCGGAGCCCTCGGCCACGCCGAAGGCCAGCGGCACCATGCCGAACACCATCGCCAGCGTGGTCATCAGGATCGGGCGCAGGCGCACATGGGCCGCTTCCAGCAGCGCCGCGCCGCGTTCCATGCCTTCGCGACGCGCCTGGTTGGCGAAGTCCACCAGCAGGATGGCGTTCTTGGTCACCAGGCCCATCAGCATGATGAAGCCGATGATCGAGAACATGTTCAGCGTCGAGCGGAACAGCATCAGCGCCAGGAACACGCCGATCAGCGTCAACGGCAGCGACGACATGATGGCCACCGGCTGCAGGAAGCTGGCGAACTGCGAGGCCAGGATCATGTAGATGAACACGATCGCCAGCGCCAGCGCGCCCACCGCGTAGCCGAAGGACTCGTTCATGCTCTTGGTGGAGCCGCCGATCTGGTAGCGGTAGCCCGGCGGCCAGTGCATGCCGTCCAGCATGGTCTTGATCTGGGCGTTGATCTGCCCGGCCGATGCGCCCTGAGCGTTGGCCGACAGCTCGACTTCGCGGTTCAGGTCGCGCCGGTTGATCTGGTTGGCGCCCAGCGTGTTCTTGATGTCGGCCACCTGGCGCAGCGGCACCATGCGCGGTGAGCCGTCCGAATTGGTCAGCGTGCTGGCCAGCATCAGGCGCGAGAGGTCGTCCACGGTGCTGCGGTCGCTCGGCGCCAGACGCACGTTGACGTCGTAGTTCTCGTCATCCGGCGCGCGCCAGCTGCTGGCTGCTTCGCCCGCCAGCAGTGGCGAGAGTGCATTGCCCAATTGCGCTACGCCGATGCCCAGGTCAGAGCCGATGTCGCGCCGCGGTTCGACCGAAATGGTCGGCTTTTGCGCTTTCAGGCTGGAGTCGAGGTCGACCACGCCGGGAATCTGGTTGAGCTTTTGCTGCACTTGGTCCGACAGCCGGGCCAGTTGCTGCAAATCCGGCCCCAGCAGGCTGAAGCGGATCTGCTTGCTGTCGCCGCCCACGCCATCGAGCGTGCCGACGTGCGTCACCGTGATGCCGGCCACTTGCGCCAGCTTCTGGCGCAGCAGCGGCGCCATCTGGCCGGTGCTCAGCGTGCGCTCGGTGCGCGGCTTCAGGCGCACGAACACGGTTGCGTAGTTTTTGCCCTGCGAGTTGCCGGTGTTGACGGTGCTGTAGATATCGGTGATCTCGGGGAATTGCCGCAATATCGTCTCGACCTGGTGCACCTTGCTTTCGGTCAGTTCCAGCGAGGAACCCACCGGCGTGAAGAAGGTGACGCCGGTTTCGGAATAGTCCGCCTGCGGCACGAATTCGGAGCCGATCAGGCCCGATGCCGGCAGTGCGAGGCCACCAAAGAAGGTCGCCAGCGCGATCACCAGCGTCAGCACGCGGTGCTTCAGCGACCAGCGCAGCATGTCCTGGTAGCGCGCTGACAGCCATTGCACCAGGCGGTCGAAGGCCTGCAGCACGCGGCCGATGGTTTTGTCATACCAGCCGGCCTTTTTGCCATGTTCGCCATGCGCATCCGGATCGGGCCAGATGGAAGACAGCATCGGGTCCAGCGTGAAGGAGACGAACATCGAGATCAGCACGGCGGCCGCCACGGTCACGCCGAACTGGTGGAAGAAGCGTCCGATGATGCCGCCCATGAAACCCACCGGCAGGAACACCGCGACGATGGAGAAGGTGGTGGCCAGCACCGCCAGGCCGATCTCCTGCGTACCTTCCAGCGCCGCCATGCGGTGCGACTTGAACTTGCCGTGCACCTTCATGCCGGCGTGGCGCACGATGTTCTCCCGCACCACGATGGCATCGTCGATCAAGAGGCCCACGCACAGCGACAGCGCCATCAGCGTGATCATGTTGATGGTGAAGCCGAACATGTACATGAACAGGAAGGTGCCGATCAGCGCTACCGGCAGGGTCAGCCCGGTGATGACGGTGGAGCGCCATGAGTTCAGGAACAGGAACACGATCACGATGGTCAGCACCGCGCCCTCGATCAGCGTGCGGCGCACGTTCTCCACCCCGGTACGGATCTGGCGCGAGCCGTCCTTGACCACCTGCAGCGTCACGCCCGGATACAACTGCTTCAGGCTGGGTTCCATTTCCTTGATGCTGCGCTTGAGACCGTCAGCCACATCGATGGTGTTCTGGCCCTGGGCCTTGAGGATGTCCAGCGCCAGCGTGCGCTGGCCGTTGTACAGCGCCAGCGTCTCCTGCTCTTCCTGGCCGTCGACCACGTTGGCCACCTGCGCCAGCGTTACCGGCTGGCCGCCGCGGCGCGCTACGATGATGCGCCTGAAATCTTCCGGGTTCTTCACCCGGCCCTGCACCTGCACCGTCTTTTCCGCATCCAGCATGCGGATGGCGCCGGTAGGCAGTTCCTGGTTCTCGTTCCTGACCGCGTCGATCACCTGGTTCACGCCGATGCCCAGCGCCTCCATCTCGGCCGGCTTGACGTAGATGTTGACCTGGCGCTTGACGCCGCCCACCAGTGTCACCGAACCCACGCCGCGCACGTTCTCCAGCCGCTTCTTGATCACCTGGTCGGCGATGGTGGTGAGTTCGCGCAGCGTGCGCGGCTTGGCATCGGGCGCATTGGTCACCGAAATCGAGAAGATCGGCTGGTCGGCCGGGTCGAAGCGGGTGATGCGCGGCTCGTCCACTTCCTTGCGGAAGGCGGACTTCACCAGCGCCACCTTCTCGCGCACGTCCTGTGCGCCCTGGGCCGGATCGACGGTGAGGTCGAACTGCACGATCACTACCGACAGGCCTTCATACGAATGCGAGACCAGCGAATCGATGCCGTTGATGGTGTTGACCGATTCCTCGATCTTGCGCGTGACGTCCGATTCGACGTTCTCCGGCGAGGCGCCGGGGTAGGTGGTCTGCACCACCACCACCGGGAAGGTGATGTCGGGGAACTGGTCGACCCGCATGCGCTGGTAGGAGAACAGGCCCAGCACCACGAAGGCCATCATCATCATGGTGGCCAGGACCGGGTTGCCGATCGAGATGCGCGTGAACCACATCGTTCAGCGCTCCTGTGGTTGGGCGGCGGGCATGGTGGACATGGCCGCAGGCGCCGCGCCGCGCTGCAGGATGCGCACCGGCGTACCGGCGCGCAGGATGCCCAGGTTGGCCTTGACCACCAGCGCGCCTTCAGCCAGGCCGCTGGCGATTTCCACCGCGCCGCCATCGGCATTGCGGCCTTGCAGGCCGGTCACCACCGGGCGCCGCGCCAGCACGTTGTTTTCGATGGCGTAGACGTAGGCGTTGCCATCCTCGACCTGGATCGCCGTGCCCGGCACGGCCAGCACGCGGCCCTTCTTTTCCAGCGTCAGGCCGGCATCGGCAAACATGCCGGCGCGCAAGAGGCCCGTGGGATTATCCACGCGCACGTAGACCATGATCGAGCGCGAACCCGACTGCGTGGCCGGGTTGATGCGCACCACGCGGCCGACCACTTTCTGCGGCAGGCCTTCCACCGCGACCAGCACTTCCTGGCCGATTTGCACTTTCAGGATGTCGTTGGTCGGCACCGGCGCTTCCAGTTCCATCTGCGACAGGTCGACCACGTCCAGCAGCTTGCCGTCGACCGCCACCTTTTCGCCGGGCTGCACATTGCGTGCGCTGATCATGCCGGTGATAGGCGAGCGCACCACGGTATCGGCCAGTGCCTTGCGCGCCACTTCCAGCGCGCCGCGCGCGCTGTCGACGTTGGCCTTTGCGATGTCGAACTGGCTGGCGGCGGTGTCGAAGGCGTTGCGCGAGATGAAGCCCTTGTCCAGCAGCACCTGGTTGTTGTTGCGGGTCTGGGTGGCGATTTCCAGCTGGCCCTGCGAGGCCACCAGCGAGCCGCGCGCCTGGTCGACCTTGGCCTGGTAATCGGCGGTCTCGATGCGGGCCAGCACCTGGCCTTCCTTGACCGCCTCGCCTTCGCGCACCAGCACCTGCTGCACCTCGCCGGCCACGCGCGCCTTTACCGACGCCTGGTTCAGTGCGCGCAGCGCGCCCGACAGCGGCAGCACGCGGCGCAATTCGCCGGCCTGCACGGTGTACAGGTCGCCCGGCAGGAATTCCATCGCGCTGGGGGCGGCCGGCGTGGCGGCGGGGGCTGAGGCAGGGGCGCGCTTTTTTAGCAGCAAACCGGCGGCAGCCAGCAGTATCAGGGCCAACAGGGTCCAGCGCAGCCAGCGGCGTTTGGGCAAGGGAAGCTTCATTGAAAAGTCTCTGTTTGGGCATGCAGACGTTTGCGCCCGCGATTTATTGTTGGCCGTTGCGGCGTCAGGCCTTCAGGCCGTTGATGCACAGGTCGACCAGGCTGGCCAGGTAGGCTTGCGGATCGATCGGCGTGATCGAGCAGGGGCCGAAAGACTGGTCCCACAGCATCAGCATCAGCACCGGCGCCACGATGACCTTCTTCATGGACTCGGTATCGATCTGGCGAAATTCGCCGCGCGTCACGCCGCGTTCCAGCATGCGCACGACCATGGCGTCGCTGCGCACGATGATTTCTTCATGGTAGAAGCGCGCCAGTTCGGGAAAGTTGCCCGACTCGGCCATCATCAGCTTGGTGATGCCGTTCAGGCCGGACCGCATGGCCGTCTCCCACCAGCCCAGCATCAGCTCGCGCAGCAGGTCGGCGCTGCTGCCAGGGTAGTTGTCCACCATCGCTTCGGCCTCGTCCAGCAGCGGCAGCATGTGGGTGCGCACCACCGACTTGAACAGGCTTTCCTTGTTTTCGTAATAGAGATACAGCGTGCCCTTGGAGACGCCGGCGCGTGCGGCCACGTCTTCCAGGCGGGTGGCGGCGAAACCGCGTTCCACGAACAATTGCATCGCCGCCGCCAGCAGTTCCTGCGGGCGGTCTTGTTTGCGGCGTTCCCAGCGGGGTTCTTTGGCGGCGTCGGACATAGGCGAGCAAGACAATGCGCACCGCATCGGTCGCCGGCAAGATCCTGCGTAAAACCGGGTTTGCCGCCGGGCGGGAATACGAGTGCGCCAGTAAATTACCGGAGAGTCAGCAATGTAAGTGGCAAACGGCATGGCGTCAAGGATCAAGGGGAAGTGGACGGGCCAGACTACGGACGGGCCGGCTCGGCGGCCAGCGCCATGCGACCGGTGGTGATCCGGGCACCGTGAAATGCAGCAAAGGCGAAGTGAGCCGCCGCTGCAATGGTATGGAAGCATACCCAAGACCGGATGAAGGAAGGATGAAGCGGCGGGCCTGGCCGCCGTCGAGGCTTTACAATGGCGCCTGCGAATTGCCGGCCGGCAGTCCGCGCTCCGCTACTCCGATGATTTGCCATCCCATGAACTGCCGCCCCCAATGCGGCGCCTGCTGCACGGCGCCTTCCATCACCAGCCCTCTTCCCGGCATGCCCAACGGCAAGCCGGCCGGGGTGCCTTGCGTGCAGCTGGATGAGGCGATGCGCTGCAAAGTCTTCGGCCGGCCCGAGCGCCCGGCCTTCTGCGGCGGCTTGCAGCCGTCGGCCGACATGTGCGGCGATAGCCGTGCAGCGGCCATGTTCTGGCTGGGCGCGCTGGAGGCGGCGACCGCACCGGCCAGTTGATCAGCTTACCCTTTCATCAGGGGAAGATTTCCGCCAGCCGCTCCTTGGGGCGCACCAGCAGCGTCCCCTTGGGCGCCACCACTATGGGGCGGTTAATCAGGATGGGATGTTCGGCCATCGCATCGATCAGTTGGGCATCGGTCAGCGCCGGATCGTCCAGGCCCAGCTCGGCGTAGACCGCTTCCTTGCTGCGGATGAGGTCGCGCACCGGTACGCCCATGGCGGCGACCAACTTCTTCAGCGTGGCGCGGTCGGGCGGGGTCTTCAGGTATTCGATCACGGTCGGTTCGGCGCCGCCGTCGCGCAGCGCCTGCAGCACGTTGCGGGAAGTGCCGCATTTTGGGTTGTGATAAATGGTGATGTCGCTCATGGAGATCCTTTCGGGCGCGCGCCGCGGTTGTTGGCGGCAAAACCGATATGGTAACGTTTCCGCCCGGCGCGGTTGCGCGGGGCTTTCTGCTTCGGCACTAATAGAGCGCTAAGTGTCGTACTGTAGAATTTCGATTTGTTGCGCCGCACCTTTACGCGCAAGCATAGTCAAAAAGCCGGTTTTCCTGATTCACCCGCCACTTTTTCCTGTCAACTCCACCAAAAGAAGCCACCCTAGCCACGTATGGACACCATCCTCGCGCTCAAGGCGCTCATCATGGGCATCGTAGAAGGCCTGACTGAATTTCTGCCCATTTCTTCTACCGGACACCTGATCCTGGCTGGCAATCTGCTGCAGTTCAGCAGTCCGGATTTCCCCAAGGAAAAAGTTGACGTCTTTGAAATCGTCATCCAGGCCGGCGCCATCCTCGCGGTGTGCTGGGAATACCGCGTGCGCATCGCCTCGGTGCTGGCTGGCCTGTTCACCGACCGCAAGGCGCAGCGCCTGGTGATCAACCTGATCGTCGCCTTTCTGCCGGCGGCCATCCTCGGCCTCCTGTTCAGCCGGAAGATCAAGGAAATGCTGTTCAACCCGCTTTCGGTGGCGGTCGCCTTCATCGTCGGCGGCCTGGTCATTCTATGGGTGGAACGCCGCAACAAGGACCGCATGAGCATGGCGTCGGCACGCATCGAAACCGTGGACGACATGACCCCGCTCGACGCGCTCAAGGTTGGCATCGCCCAGGCCTTCGCGCTGATTCCCGGCACCAGCCGCTCCGGCGCCACCATCATCGGCGGCATGCTGTTCGGCTTGTCGCGCAAGGCGGCTACCGAGTTCTCGTTTTTCCTGGCGATCCCGACGCTGTTCGCCGCCACCATCTATTCGCTGTACAAGGAGCGTGCGCTGCTGACGGCCGCCGATGTGCCGCTGTTTACCGTGGGCACCGTGGCGGCTTTCGTCTCTGCCTTCCTGTGCGTGCGCTGGCTGCTGCGCTATATCAGCTCACACGATTTCACCATCTTCGCCTGGTACCGGATCGTATTTGGTATCGTCGTGCTGGCCACCGCTTATAGCGGCGTGGTGGTCTGGGTGGAATAATTTCACGCGTCTTCCTCAGGTTTTACTAATTCGGTGCAGCTTTACCGCACCAGGCCGGACGCCAAGATGCGTCCGGCGTCACAATTACCTTTCGCCAACCTCATCCAAAAGAGAATTTTATGGCCAATGTTTGCAGCGCCGGACTCGATATCGGTTTTGCTTCGCTTAGCTATCTGCAGATCGGTTTTCTCGGCGTCGTCCAGGGCATCACCGAATTGTTGCCCATTTCTTCCACCGCCCATATGCGTATAGTGCCGGCCTTCCTCGGCTGGCATGACCCCGGTTCGGCGTTTTCCGCCGCGATGCAGCTGGCGGCGCTGGCCGCGGTGATCAGCTATTTCCGCCGCGACGTAGTGGCCGTCACCGGCGGCAGCGTGGCCGCCTGGCGCCGTCGTGATTTCAATGACCCGATGTTCAAACTAGCGGTGGCCATCATCCTGGCCACCATTCCCATTGGCATTGCCGGGCTGGCGTTGTCGCACGTGCTCAATGCCTGCGGCTCGCCGCTGCGCAGCCTGAGCGTGATCGGCTATTCCTGTATCGGCATGGCCATCCTGCTGGCGATTGCCGAACTGGTGTGCCGCCATCGCCGCAGCGTCGACCAGATGCGCTTGCGCGATGCGCTCATCGTCGGCATCGCCCAGGTCGGCGCGCTGATCCCGGGCGTGTCGCGCTCCGGCTCTACGCTCACCGCCGCCTTGTTCCTCAATTTCCGCCGTGAAGAGGCTGCGCGTTTCTCTTTTTTGCTGGGTTTGCCGGCCATCGCGCTGGCCGGATTGAAAGAACTGGCCGTGCTGCTGCACGCGAATATTCCGCTGCAGGCCTGGGGCGTGCTGCTCTTCGGCTTGGTGGTGGCCAGCGTTTCGGCCTTTGCCGCCATCTGGGGCCTGATGAAGTTCCTGGAGAAGTTCTCCACCTGGCCCTTCATCGTCTATCGCGCCGCGCTGGGGATATTCCTGCTGCTCGCGGTAGGCCAGGGCTGGCTGCAATAAAATAGCGCCTTCCGTTTCCGCAAGTTCCGTGACACCCGCATAAAGATCCATGGTCGATTTCGATACCCTGCCTGCCGACACCCCTTTGCCGCAGCGTGCCCTGCACGTGCTGGAGACCGTGTTCGGCTATTCGTCCTTCCGTGGGCACCAGGGCGAGATCGTCCAGCACGTCGCCACCGGCGGCGATGCGCTGGTCTTGATGCCGACCGGTGGCGGCAAGTCGCTGTGCTACCAGGTGCCGGCCTTGCTGCGCGACGGCGTGGGGGTGGTGGTGTCGCCGCTGATCGCGCTGATGCAGGATCAGGTCGATGCGCTGGACGAAGTCGGCGTGCGCGCCGCCTTCCTCAACTCCACCCAGAGTTTCGATGAGGCGATGCAGATCGAACGCCGCCTGCGCCAGGGCGACCTCGACCTGCTCTACGTCGCGCCGGAACGGCTGATGACGCCGCGCTGCCTGGAACTGCTGCAGTCGGCCAATATCTCGCTGTTCGCCATCGATGAGGCGCATTGCGTCTCGCAATGGGGGCATGACTTCCGTCCCGAATACATTAAGCTCTCGGTGCTGCACGAGCGCTTTCCGCAGGTGCCGCGCATTGCGCTCACCGCCACCGCGGACGCCCAGACGCGGGAGGAGATCATCCATCGCCTGCAGCTGGAACAGGCGCGCCAGTTCGTTTCCTCCTTCGACCGTCCCAATATCCGCTACCAGATCGTGGAAAAGGCCAACGGCCGCAAGCAGTTGCTGGACTTCATCAAGAGCGAGCATCCGGACGACGCCGGGATCGTCTATTGCCTCTCGCGCAAGAAGGTGGAAGAGACCGCCGAATTCCTGCGCGGTGAAGGCCTCAACGCGCTGGCCTATCACGCCGGCATGGACTATGCGCAGCGCACCGCCAACCAGGCGCGCTTCCTGCGCGAGGACAAGATCGTGATGGTCGCCACCATCGCCTTCGGCATGGGCATCGATAAACCTGATGTGCGTTTCGTCTGCCACCTCGACCTGCCCAAGAGCGTCGAAGGCTATTACCAGGAAACCGGCCGTGCCGGCCGCGACGGCTTGCCGGCCGACGCCTGGATGGCCTACGGCCTGCAAGACGTGGTGCAGCAGCGCCGCATGATCGGAGAATCCGAGGCCGACGAAAGCTTCAAGCGGGTGCAAGGCGCCAAGCTCGACGCCATGCTCGGCCTGTGCGAAACCCTGAACTGCCGCCGTGTGCGGCTGCTCAATTACTTCGGCCAGGAAGCAAGCCCCTGCAACAACTGCGACATCTGCATGACTCCGCCGGTATCCTTCGACGCCACGGTCGAGGTGCAGAAGCTGCTGTCCACCGTCTACCGCGTCGAACAACGTTTCGCACCCGGCCACGTGGTGGAAGTACTGCGCGGCATTGACGGCGACCGCGTCAAGCAGTGGCGCCATGACCAGCTCTCGGTATTCGGCATCGGCGGCGACCGCGGCGAGGCCGAGTGGCGCGCCATCCTGCGCCAGGTGATTGCACTGGGCTTGCTGACCGTCGACCACGAGAACTACAGTGCGCTCAAGCTCACCGAAGCCGCCCGCCCGGTGCTGCGCGGCGAGCAAAACATACAGTTGCGCCAGTACCAGAAACCCGTCAAGCCCAAACGGAGTTCGCAGCGTTCCACCTTCACCGAGACCGACCTGTCGTCGGAAGAGCAGGCATTGTTCGAGAAGCTGCGCTGGTGGCGCGTGGAAACCGCGCGTGAGCACAATGTCCCCGCCTACGTCATCTTCCACGACGCCACCATGCGCGAGATCGCCAAGGCGCGTCCGCAATCGCTGGACGACTTGCGCCACGTCAATGGCGTAGGTGAAAAGAAACTGGAAACCTATGGCGCGCAGATCATCTCGTTGATCGCCAGCGCCGAGGAAGCGCAAGGTTGATGGTTTGCATCGAGGATAAAAGGAGCGGGCGGTGAACTTCTTCTTGTCGTCCAGCCTGGGTTGATGCACAAAAAAACGGCATGCTCATTGGAGCATGCCGTTTTTTATCGTAGCACCGAAGCGCAAAGAGGCGTCAGGTCTTTTTCTCGAATACCAGATCCCACACCCCATGCCCCAGCCGTAACCCACGGTTCTCGAACTTGGTCGTAGGACGATAATCGGGACGCGGCGCGTAACCGGACGGATCGGAAGAGGTATTTTTCAGCGTAGGCTCCGCACTCAACACTTCCAGCATCTGGATCGCATACTCTTCCCAGTCGGTGGCGCAGTGGAGGTAGCCGCCAACCGCCAGCCGCGAGCTCAGAAGCTGCACCAGCGGGCCTTGGATCAGGCGGCGCTTGTTGTGGCGCGCCTTGTGCCACGGGTCGGGGAAGAACACGTGCGCGCCGGCCAGTGAGTCTGGCGCAATCATGTGGTTCAGCACTTCCACGGCATCGTGTTGGATGATGCGTACGTTGTCCAGTTTGCCTTCGTCCACCAGTTTCAAATAACTGCCCACGCCCGGCGTGTGCACTTCCACGCCGATGAAATTCTTTTCCGGCATCAGCGCAGCAATCTTTGCACTGGTCTCGCCCATGCCGAAACCGATCTCAAGCACCGTCGGCGCGTTGCGGCCGAATGCGACATCCAGATCCAGCGTTTCCTTGGCATAAGGCAGCAGGAATTTCGGCCCCAGCTCCTCCAGCGCACGCCCTTGCGCATTGGAAACGCGCCCGGTGCGGGTAACAAAGCTGCGGATGCGGCGCTCGCTGGGATCGTAGAAAAGCGGCTTGCCGGATTTGTTCTCAGACATGAAGTACTCGTGAATCGGTGAGGCGCGGCCCGGAATATCCCAGCCGGAAAACTCCGGCATAAAGCCGCATGGAATTGGAGCGGGTGATGGGAATCACCCAAGGCAGCCAACTCATTGATTAATAAAGATTTTTTCTGGTTATCAAAGCCAGAAATGGCCTCTAAGTGTACCACCCCGACCCTCTTGGCGAAAGACGTACATCCACCGCCTTCCGCTGGCGGCCACCGACAGCCACTGCGATCAGGAAGCGACCGATTTTGCGATCTGCAGTGCCCTTCGCTCGAATCGCTCGGAAACAGAGTTCGCTTGTCCCTGGGGTCTATGCAGGTGCGTCACGATCTCGTAGGGGCCGTCGTCCAGCGGTCGCATGCTGATTCCCCATCCATGGGCGCGCTTGATGCGCGATTGCGCGGATACCCCGACACCGTAGCCGGCAGAAACCCATAGCGCCATCATCTCGAAGGACGTGACGTACTGAAGATTTTGCTGGTCGGCAGGCAGGTGCGAGAGCAGTCGATGATCCAGCGAAGAACACGTCTCAGCCCGCCAGCGAAAGATCGGGTAGTCCTGTAGATCGGCGATGGTGAGCGATGCCTGATCCAGCAAGGGAAACCGCAGCGGCATCGCAACGGCCATGTGCTCAATCCACAGGGGTTGGGTTTGGAGGGCCGGATCGCTCGACCCTTGAAGCGACACCCCTACGTCATAGAGGCCTTCACGAAGTCCATCAAGCAACTCGTCACCTGCAACCTCAAAGAACGCGATGCTGACCTCGGGTTCTTCGGCACGTTGTAGCGCGAGCAGCGCCGAAAGCTGCGATGACGATACGCCTGGCGCTATCGCAAGCCTGAGGTGGGCGGGTTGGCTGGTGAGGTTGTCCATGGAGAACCCACAGAAGCGACGAAGTAGGTCAAGGGCAAACCAGCATCATAGTAAAGAGAGAACTTTAACGTCTATATTTTTAACGTGGTTAATTTAAGAGGATTGTTTGACGCTTCTGTCGATGCAGAAGCTTACTATTCAGCCAGGTCGTCCACCTGGCACATCCACCTATGAATCCGAACCAGCATTAGCTTTCGGGCGGGCCGTGCGCGCCGCCCGCGTCGCGCACGGCGTCGCTCAAGACGACTTTGCATTTCAGGCTGGAATATCGCGTTCGCACATGGGCAAGATCGAGCGCGGGGAGCATGTGCCGACGCTTCCCCTGATACTGAAAATTGCTACCGCGCTCGGGATCAGCGCCAGCGAGTTGATGGCGGCGACTGAAAAGAACCTCAACTCTGGCAGTAAGCCGCAAGGCTCGCCATAAACAGCCGCGAACTTCAGTAGCAGCCCTTGCCGCCCGATCAATCGCCCGAGTGCGCGCGCAGGCGCGCAATGAACCGCTCCGCCGACACCGGCATATCCTCGCTGACGGGCCGCAGCAAGTAGGTCGTGATGACTGCGGAATCCATGGCCAGGGGGCGGATCACCACATCGGGGCGCTGGCTCGCCGCGACCCTGGTTGCCCTGATGAAGCCAACTCCGTAGCCCGCACCGACCAGGGTGAGCATCATGTCCAGCGAAGACACATGCTCGGCGACGTCAGGCTGACGCTCCAGCGGCCGCAGGAGCCGCGCCAGTTCACGGTAGTAGCCTTCGTATACCTGTGGATCGCATAAGACCAGTGGGTAGCTCGCGAGCTTGTGCAGCGGAACAGTCTTATGTGAAAGCAAGGGGTGCCGGGCGGGCACCGCGACCACCAGCGAGTCGTGCCAGAGTGGCTCGGTCAGGATGTCATCGCCGACCTCCGCCGTGTGCGCAAACCCGATCGAGAAGTCGCCCGAGCGCAACCCGCGCAACTGCTCGGCCAGCGGCACTTCGGACAGGCGAATCTCGATCTCCGGCTCCTCCTCGCGGCAACGGGCCAGGAGGGCCGACAGCCGGGGATCGATTGCGCCGTCGGACACTGCAATGCGAAGGCTTCCGCTCAGGCCCGCGGCGACCGCCTGAGCGTTCTCCTGAGCCTGCTTCAGCGCGGCGAACACCCTGCGCACGTCTTGCAGGAAAGTTGCGCCCGCCTCGGTAAGCACCGTACCTCGGCGGTTGCGCACGAAGAGCACCACGCCCAGATCGCCCTCAAGCTCCTTGATGGCGCGGGACAAGGGTGGCTGTTCGATATGAAGGCGCTCGGCGGCCCGAGTGAAGTGCAGCTCCTCTGCGAGAGCCACAAAGCAGCGAAGGTGTCGCAGTTCCATGGGCCATGCTCCTGTTCCATATCAAGGATCTATTCGCACCAGTTTTCGTCCGCGATGGCCTGCTGGATGCACCCCATTCCACGCCGTTCCTGGTGCGCTCCGCTGGGCTGATCGTCTACTCGTCCACGTCAGATCACTCATTTGCGCCTCAAAAAATGGTTATCATAATGCAGCGCACTAGCAAACCAGCTTGGATTTATAGACGTCTTTTCAAGCAGCTCATATACTTTCTGCAGAAATCTGCATAAGCATTCGCTAACCCGAACGAGCCAACCAGGATGCCCCACGAACAGCTTGCCGATCTAACCCAGCCACAGCGCGACCGGCTCGCGTTCGTGGAGTTGCGCGTGCGCTTCATTGGGGAGATGCGCCGCCAGGACTTGGTCGCGCGGTTTGGTATCCAGTCCGCTGCTGCGTCCAGGGACCTGGCGCTGTACAAGGAAATCGCCCCCGGCAACATCGACTACGACGGCAAAGGCAAGTTCTACGTCCTCGGCCCGAGCTTCCAGCCGATCTTCGATTTCCCGCCCGAGCGGGTGTTGTCGTGGCTGACGCAGGGTTTTGGCGACGGTGAACCGATGCGCATCAAAGCCTGGGTGGCCAGCGAGAGCCCGTCCCGGCTCACCCACCCTGACCTGGACATCCTGGCGAGCGTGACTCGTGCCATCCACTACGAATGCCCGATGGGGATCGAGTACCACTCCATCTCCAGTGGCCGCACCGTGCGGGAGATCGTCCCGTTCGCGCTGATCGACAACGGCCTGCGCTGGCACGTCCGCGCCTTCGACCGCAAATCGCAGGAGTTCCGGGATTTTGTCATCACCCGGATCAAGCGCCCTGTGGTGCGCAAGGGGCAGCCCGTGGCGCCCCACGAAATGAACGATCAGGACATTCAGTGGACCCGGATCGTCGAGCTGGAGCTGGTTCCTCACCCGGATCAGCCCCGGCCAGAAATCACTGAAATGGACTACGGCATGCAGGGTGGTGTGCTGCACATGAAGCTGCGCGCCGCCACCGCCGGCTACATCCTGCGCAAATGGAGTGTGGACTGCTCCCCCGACCACAATCTGCGCGGCCCCGAATACCGGCTTTGGTTGAGGAACCACCTCGCCATCTATGGTGTGCGCAGTGCGGTGCTGGCGCCGGGTTACCGCTCCCCTGATCAACACCGGCTCGAAGCCGAGACGGACTGATGGGATGAGCATGCTCGCAAAACTGGAACGACTCATCGGCGAAATCGGCGACCTCAACAGCAAGTTGATCCTGCTGGTCGGCCCCAGCCGCAGTGGCAAGACCCAACTGCTGCGCCAGCTCAGCGCCAAGCTCAATATCGAGCCGCTCAACGTCGGCCTGGAGCTGGGGCGCCGGCTGGCCGCCACGCCGAACAACAAGCGCGGCTTCTCGGCAGGCGAACTGCTGCGCGAGATGGCGCTGCTTGAACAATTCGGGGAGCGAACCGAAACCCCGCTGCTGCTCGACAACCTGGAGTTGCTGTTCGAGCCCAGCTTGCAGATCAACCCGCTTGACCTCGTCAGGCGGCTGGCTCACGCCAGGCGTGTCGTGGCCGTCTGGCCTGGCGAGCTGCGCGGTGATCGGCTGATCTACGCCGACATGAGCCATCCAGAACATCGTGACTACAGCCAGGACGGTGTGGTCGTACTCGAAATTTGACCGAATTTACGAAAACTGCGGGAAGAGAGAAGCATATGGGCACGAACATGAAATACGGAGATTTGATCCAGTTCGAGCAGATCGAGTCAGTCATTCAACTGCTCGATGCCGGACGCCCGGACGAAGCCAAGAAGCTCGTCGCGACCTATGTCATCTCCGATGACATGGCCGAGCGAATCTCCAAGCTCATGGTTCCCCAGCTCAGTTTCGAGGATTCGGTCGATCACAAGGGCGTGCTGATCGTCGGCAACTACGGCACCGGTAAATCGCACTTGATGTCGGTGCTGTCGCTGGTGGCAGAAGACGCCGCTTATGCGCCGATGATTCGCCACCCCAAGGTCGCCGAGGCGGTTGCCTCCATTGCCGGAAAATTCAAGGTTCTTCGCATCGAGGTGGGCGGCCTGGAAATGCCGCTGCGCCAGGTCATCACCCAGCAGCTTGAGCGCTTCCTCGACAAACTGGGCGTCAGCTACAGCTTCCCGGCGGCAGATCAGGAACTCAACAACAAAGAGTCTCTTGAAGAAATGATGGCCGCCTTCCATGAGGTCTACCCAGACCAGGGCCTGCTGCTGGTGGTTGATGAGTTCCTGGAATACCTGCAATCGCGCAAGGACAACGAACTGATTCGCGACTTGGCCATCCTGCGGCAGATCGGCGAAATCACCAAACATCTCAAGTTCCGCTTCGTGGCCGGCGTGCAGGAAGCCATCTTCGACAGCGTGCGCTTCCAGCATGTGGCCGACAGCATGCGCCGGGTCAACGAGCGCTTCACCCAAATCCTCATCGACCGCCAGGACGTGAGCTTCGTCGTCTCCGCGCGCCTGCTCAAGAAGACTGCCGACCAGCAGAACAAGATCCGCGAATACCTCACGCCGTTCGCCAAGTTCTACGGCTCCATGAACGAGCGCATGGACGAGTACGTGCGACTGTTCCCGGTGCACCCGGACTACCTGAAGACCTTCGAGCAGATCCACTTCACCGAGAAGCGCGGCGCGCTCAAGACCATCGAGGCCGCCATGCTGGCCATCCTCGACCAGGAAGTGCCCGCCGACAAGCCGCTGTTCATCAGCTACGAGAGTTTCTGGAACACCATCAAGGCCAACTCGGTCTTGCGCGCCGACCCGAACATCAAGGAAGTGATGCGCGTCTCCGAAGTGCTGGAGTCGCGCGTGCAGCAGGCCTTCACGCGCCCGGCTTACAAGCCGATGGCGCTGCGCGTCATCAACGCGCTGGCCGTCCATCGACTGACCACCGGTGGCGACATCCACATTCCGATCGGCCCCACCGCCGCCGAGCTGCGTGACGCCCTGTGTCTGTTCCAGCCGGGCGTGGAAGACATGCCGGGCGACCCCGCCGAGAACCTGCTGTCGATGGTGCAAACCGTGATGCGGGAAGTGCTGAAGACCGTCAACGGTCAGTTCATCTCCAAGGCACCTGACACCGAGCAGTACTACCTCGACCTCAAGAAAGACATCGACTACGACGCGCAGATCGAAAAGCGCGCCGAAGCTCTGTCCGACGATGCACTGGATCGTGCCTACTACAGCGCCGTCAAAGCGCTGATGGAGTGCAGCGACGACCTGCGCTACCCCGGCTTCCAGATCTGGCAGTACCAGCTCGAATGGCAAGAACGCCGTGTCGAGCGCATGGGCTACCTGTTCTTCGGCGCGCCGAATGATCGGCCCACGGCCCAGCCGGAACGCGATTTCTACGTCTACTTCATCCAACCCTTCGACAAACCGAAGTTCGCCGATAACAACCTGTCGGATGAGGTCTTCTTCCGCCTCACCGGACTGGACGACGATCTCAAGCGGCACCTGTCGTCCTACGCCGCGGCGCTCGATCTGGCCTCCACCGCCAGTGGCGGCGCCAAGGGCATCTACCTGTCCAAGGCACAGGATTTCCTGCGCGCCATGAGCAAGTGGCTGCAAGAAAAGCAGATGACCGCCTTCGAGGTCACCTACCAAGGCAAGAAAAAGAACCTGCAGGACTGGGCCAAAGGCGTGTCGCTGCGTGACCGGGCGCGCCTCGGTGCGGACGAGCGCATCAACTTCCGCGACGTGGTGAACGTCATTTCGGGCCTGGTACTGGGCCAGCGTTTCGGCGATCTCGCGCCGGAATACCCCAGCTTTTCCGTGCTGGTCACCGAGACCAACCGCAAGCAACTGATCGGCAACGCACTGCGCGCTCTGGCCGGCGGTACGCGCACCAAGGATGCTGCAGCTATGCTCGATGCGCTGGAACTGCTCGATGGCGACCGCGTCGATCCGGCCAACTCCCGCTACGCGCAGGAAGTGCTGAACCGGCTCAAAGCCAAGGGCCACGGCCAGGTGCTCAACCGCAACGAACTGCTGTCAGGCTCGTCCGACATTGAGTATTTCACACCAGACAAATTTCGACTGGAACCCGACCTGCTGGTCACTGTGCTGAGCGGTCTGGTCTATTCCGGCGACATCGTGCTGTCGATCACCGGCGACAAGATCGACTCCGGCAAGCTGGCGCAACTGGCAGAACGCTCGTTGGAGGAACTCAAGCAGTTCAAGCACATCGAGGCGCCCAAGGAGATCAACCTCGCCGTGCTGCGCGCCTTGTTCGAGTTGTTCGACCTGCCGTCTGGCCTGGCCCAGAAGGCCAGCCAGGGCGACATTGAACCGGTCATCAAACTGCAGGAAAAAGTCAGCGCGCTGGTGCCGCGCGTGCTCAAGGCCGGCTCCGATCTGCAGCAAGGCAAGCTCGGTTTCTGGGGCCAGAACCTGCTGCGCGAGGAAGAAGCCAAGGACTGGTACGCCCGGCTCGATTCGTTGAAGAAATTCACCGAGTCGCTGACACCCTACAACACCGTCGGCAAACTCAAGAACCTACGCGTCACCGAGGAAGACCTGGACGGTCAGAAAAAGAATCTGGAAATCCTGGCTGCCGTCGAGCGTCTGCTCGAACTGGTGGCGGAGCTGGGCAGCACGGCGTCCTACCTCTCGCAGGCCGAGATGGTGTTGCCCGCCGAGCACCCGTGGCTGAAACAGGCTGAAGCCGCCCGCAAGGCCATCTTCGACAAGATCAGCCAGGACCGCAGCGCCGAGCACGCTGCCCTGATTCTGGGTAATGGCCGGCAGACGCTGGCCCAGCTCAAGAAGGACTACATCACCGCCTACATCGCCAGCCACAGCAAGGCGCGCCTCGGCGTGGCCGAGGACAAGACCCGCAACGCCCTGCGCAAGGACGACCGCCTGCTGGCACTGCGCGTACTGGCCGGCGTGTCGCTGATGCCTACCAGCCAGCTCACCGCCTTCGAGGAATCCCTCAACGGCTTAAAGAGCTGCTCATCGCTGGATGAGCCGACGCTGGTCACGGCCGCCGTCTGCCCGCACTGCCAGTTCCGCCCGGCTGCCGAGCAACTGGAGCTGCTGCCTGCCGTCAACCGCCTGCACAAGCTGGACGATGACCTGGATGAGTTGCTGGCCAACTGGCAGCAGACCCTGCTGGAAAACCTGGAAGACCCGTTCACCCAGGACAGCCTCGGCCTGTTGCCCGCAGCAAGCAAGAAACTGATCGACGCCTTTCTGGCCTCACGCAAGCTGCCGGAGCCCTTGACCCAAGAGTTCGCCAATGCCGTGCAAGAGGCGCTGTCGGGGCTGGAGAAGATCGCGGTCAAAGGCGACGAGATCAAGCAGGCACTGCTGCAAGGCGGATCGCCGGCCACGCCGGATGAGCTGCGCAAGCGCTTCGATGCCTTCATGAACGAACGCTGCAAGGGCAAGGATGCCACCAAGCTGCGCTTCGTGATCGAGTGATGCCATGACTCTGCAAACGAACAGGAAACTGCTGCCATGAGCAACACACTGAAAGTCAGGGACGACCACGCCCCTATCTGCTTCGAAGCAAGCGCCGAGGATGCCGGCAAGTTCAAGCTTTGCGAAGGCGCAGAAGCCTCCTGGCTAACTCAGAGCCAAAATTTCGACATCAAGGTGTTGCGAAGCCGTGTCGAGCCTTGGCTGACCGCCTTATTCCAGTCGGAGCATCTTTCGCTGCTTGCTGGCTCAGGATTGACCCATGCCGTGCACCATCTGGCGACAGGCAAGCCAGCGGCTGGAATGAACGAAGTAACCCTGACCATCTACGAGGATGCAATCAGGAAAGCAGCGAAAGAAGCCGCCCAAAGATCAGGCCGGGAAACGGGTAATCTGGAAGACCAGCTTCGCGCCGCCAACGAATTGCTGCGAGGGCTTGAGATACTGGGCGATTCAGCAGAAGCCGAAACGCTGCTGACTGAGCTGACCAGCACGCTGGAAGACTTCTCCAAGTCCATCCTCGAAAGCGAAGCCGGGATTGCCAGGGCAGATGAAGACAAACGTGAGCAAGCGCTCAATGTGCTGGTCACCTTCCTGATGAGCTTCGCCAGCCGCACCGGCGTGCGTGATCGGCTGAACATCTTCACCACCAACTATGACCGGCTGATCGAAGCTGGGGCCGAACTGGCCGGGCTGCATCTGCTGGACCGCTTCCTCGGCAACCTCATGCCGATCTTTCGTTCATCGCGGCTGGATCTGGACATGCACTACAACCCGCCAGGCATACGCGGTGAACCGCGCTATCTGGAGGGGGTCGCTCGCTTTACCAAGCTGCACGGCTCGGTAGATTGGGTGCAGGCCGATAGGGATATCCGCCGCGTCGGGCTGCCCTTCGGCGCTGATGATGTCGCGCCCTATCTGCAAGCGCCTGGGCTTAATGGTGCCAGTGCCCACAAGCTGATGATCTACCCCAATGCCGCCAAGGACCGGGAGACTTCGGATCACCCCTATGTGGAACTGTTCCGAGACCTCGCCGCCGCCGTGTGCCGCCCTAACAGCACGCTGATTACCTATGGCTACAGCTTTGGTGACGAGCACATCAACCGCGTCATCCGCGACATGCTCACAGTGCCGTCCACCCATCTGGTGATCATTGCCTATAACGATCCGCTTGGCCGGATCATGCAGACCTACCAAGAGTTGGGACGTCCCTCGCAGATCAGCCTGCTGATCGGCCCCGCTCTGGCTGATTTGCAAATCCTGACCGAAAGTTTCCTGCCCAAGGCCGCTATCGACAAAACCACCTTCCGCATGAGCGAACTGCTCAAGCAGCGTTTCGGCACCGAAGCCCATCCAGGCCCGGCAGCAGCGAAACCTGGTGGTGATTTTGACGGGGCAGACCAGATATGAGCTTCTCGCCCCTGGCCTACGCCGACTCACTGCGTATCGGCAGCATCGATTTTGTCTCGCCCGACGAAATCAAGGTTCTGCTGGACATCGAAGCACCCGACAACCTCGCTCTGAACACAGGTACTCCACGGCCGTTCCCGCGGATCAATGGTTATGTCCTCGTGCCTAGTGAGACAGGTTATCTGGTCGCACAGGTGGAGTGGATCACCATCGAGCGGTCTCAGTACCCCAAGCGCAAGGGCATGCAGGATTTCGGCCTGGTTGATTTGCCTTATCCGCTGCGCAAGATGAGCCTCAACCCGCTGGGTGGCTTGGCTTACGAGGGCCAGATTGCTGGAAAGGAACGCTATTCCTTCCGGCGTGGTGTGGAAGCCTACCCGACGGTAGGCGACCCCGTACTGCTACCCACCCAAACCCAGCTACGCGCCATCGTCGAATCTGGCGATAACCGCCGGGTGAAAATCGGCGTCAGTCCGCTGGCCGCCAATGCAGAGGTCAAGATCGACCCTGATCGCCTGTTCGGTCGTCATCTGGCCGTGCTGGGCAACACCGGCAGTGGCAAATCCTGCTCAGTCGCCGGTTTGATCCGTTGGTCGATGGAAGAAGCCCGCAAAGCACGCGGCGGAGCAGACCCCAATGCCCGCTTCATTGTGCTCGACCCCAACGGCGAATACGCCAAGGCATTTGATGGTTTGGGGAAAGTGCGCGTATTCGCTGTCGAGCCGAAGCCTGACAGTGGCATTGAGCAGCTACAGGTGCCGCTTTGGTTCTGGAACAGCGCTGAGTGGAGTGCGTTTACTCAAGCCAGCGAACGTGCCCAACGACCACTGCTTCGGCGCGCTCTACGCGAAATGCGCAGTGGCGCTGACGTCACAGAAGATCCGGTTTTTATATTACGAAGAAAAATTAGCTCAATACTGATCACGCTTAAAGCTCAAGTCAGGAATGGCGAAAACTACGAAGGCTGGAAATTTGGCCCCAAGCTCCCTGTATTCATAGAGGACCTGGAGGCATATTCACGCGAGTTCTCTGATCACAGTGACAGCATTGAGTACCTGCGCAATCAAATGCAGGCACTGCTCAACCGGCCTCAGCAGACGTACCGAAAGCAAAATGGGCAAACCGGGTATAACGATTTTCCTGCTACAGCAGTGGAAGTCGTTATGTCGAATCTTCAAGGCTATCTGAATAGTATTGGTGGCATCGTCTACCAAGCTGGCCCTAATGAAGATGCGCCGCTACGTTTTAACGGCGCACAATTTGCGGATCACTTGGAAAGTTTGGCCAGCCAGGAAAACAACGCGCAGTTCTTTGATTACCTGATTATGCGTATCCGCACTATGCTGTCGGACACAAGGATCAGCCGAATAACTACAGCTTCAGATCAGGTAAGTTTGCAGGACTGGCTGGCCAACATCATCGGCGACAACCAAGCGTCCAACGGCACGGTAACTGTCATCGACCTATCGCTGGTGCCCGCTGAGGTGGTGCACATTGTCACCGCCGTTATTGCTCGTATGACGCTGGAATCCATGCAGCGCTACCGCAAGCTCAACCACGGCAAAACGCTGCCTACCGTTCTGGTGATGGAAGAAGCACACACGTTTATCAAGCGCTACCAGGACGATGCTGAGAACCAGAACTCAGCCGCCATTTGTTGTCAGGTATTCGAGAAAATTGCCCGCGAGGGGCGCAAGTTCGGATTGGGTTTGGTGCTGTCATCCCAGCGCCCCAGCGAGTTGTCACCCACAGTGCTGTCTCAATGCAACAGCTACCTGCTGCACCGCATCAGCAATGACCGTGACCAGGAATTGGTGCACAAGCTCGTTCCAGACAACCTGCGTGGTCTGCTGCGCGATCTTCCTTCGCTACCCTCACGCCACGCCATCCTGCTGGGTTGGGCCTCTGAGTTGCCCGTGCTGGTGCAGATGAATGCCTTGCCTGAAGGCCAACGGCCAAAATCCGACGACCCGGACTTTTGGGCGGTATGGTCGGGCAAGGAGGAGAACGAAACAGGCGAGATAGAGGCTGTCGAGCGCACCGTGGATTGGACGGCGATTGCAGAGGACTGGCAACAAATAGCACCTGTGCCAGACAAGGAAGCATCGGATGAAGGCGGAGCTTCCTAGAATGAATGATGTCGCCTCATTGATGATGCCGGCGAACTTGCCGGAATGGCTGACGCTGGCCAACGTCCTGTTGACCGCGATGTTTGCCGGACTCACGTTTTTCATTCTGCGTGCCAACCGTGCCGCAGTGGGTGCAATGCGTGAGCAGATGGCTGATCAGAATCGCCCGTTTGTCGCAGTGACTGTACAGGTGCGCATGGGCACACCTGTCATCCAATTGCTGATCAGGAATGTGGGCCGCTCGCCTGCGCAGAATCTCCGGCTACGCCTTGATCGGGATTTCTTTCAGTTTGGCGAACAAGGCGAGAGTCGCAATCTCGCCAAGCAATCGGCCTTCTCACTGCCTATCGACTGCCTACCGCCCATGTCGGAGCTGCTCTTCGATCTTGGAATGGGCTTTGAGATATTTGAAAGCGGAGCTGATCCGACGATTTGTCCGCATACATTCGAAGTGTCAGCCGAATACGAGTATGGGAAAAACAAGTACAGCGAAAAGACCCACGTGGACCTGCGGCCCTATATGGGCACCAGCGTTCCGCGCCATCCTGTCGTAGAGGAGTTGGAGCGGGTCAGAAAATCCATCGATAACCTGAGCGGCGTGGTCAAGCAGTCTGCGAACGCGGCAATCAAGGCCCAAAGCGCCGAGGAAAAAAATGACTAATCTATTCAGCACCACACAAAAAGATTCAGGCCCGGTGGAATGCCTTGGTCAGACATTCCCCAGCGAGCAAGCCCGGCGGGAGCACTTCACCAAGCTGCTGGCCGAGAAGCTGCAAGACCCGGCGTTTCGCCAGCAGGAAGGTTTTCCGCAGGGCACGGATGCAGCCATCCTCGCCATGTCCGATCCGCCGTACTACACCGCCTGCCCGAACCCGTGGCTGGCGGAGTTCGTTCAGCACTATGGTAGGCCATACGCATCGTCTGAGTCATACAGCAGAACGCCCTTTGTCTCAGATGTCAGCGAAGGAAAGAACGACCCCGTCTACAACGCTCATTCATACCATACGAAGGTTCCCCACAAGGCAATCGTTCACTACATAGAGCACTACACGAAGCCTGGCGACATCGTCCTTGATGGTTTTTGTGGTACCGGAATGACAGGTGTCGCGGCACAGCTAACTGGTCGGCATGCCGTCCTGTGTGACCTATCGCCGCTTGCAACCTTTTTGGCCGCCAACTTTTGCACTACAACTACGGCGATCGATTTCAAGGGAAAGATCGAAGGTGTGATGGCAAAAGTTAACGACTCGGTTGAGCCGCTGTACCGCCGTGATACAGGCTGGAGCGATTTCACAATCTACTCGGCCATTGTCGAGTGTTCGAACTGTCAGCATCAGTTCGATCAGTGGTCGGAGAGCTTTGACCCTGATTCAAGGAATGTTGCTGCGGAAATGAAATGTCCGTCCTGCGGTTCAAAGATTGCATCCAAAACACTGACACACGTTCGCACGGCGATCCGTGATCCGATTCTAGATGCTGTCATTCAAACAAAGAAACGGATCCAGCGGTTTGCGAGGATCCGACCATCGAGTGGTGCAGCCATGGATATTTGGTTGAGCGAAGACGGGAACTCCTACGACGATGTCGAGGCCGAATTGCGGCAGCTTAATGTTCCCATAGTCGATTTGCCGACCATGTACGAGAGCCATTACAAACGCAACCTTGCTTTGGAGGGGGTGACTCACTTCCATCACTTCTATACGCCTAGGAACTTACTGGCCTGTGCGCGGCTATGGAATCACCTACAAGTTGGCGATCCATTGTTTCGGTTTGCTTTCCTCAACACATCTTGGCATGCAACCTTGATGCGCCGCTATAACGCTGGCGGTGGGCATAGGCCCAAGACGAACACACTGTACATACCGGCGCTTTCATCTGAAGGGCGCGTAAGCAAGATCTACGAGAAAAAGCTCGAAGATATCGTCCGATTCCTTGACGCGAAGAGGGGTGTGACACTCCGTCCTGCTGTCAGTACGGGGGCTGCTTCTAAGCTGGCGGATCTGCCAGACTCCTCGATTGATTATGTGTTCGTCGATCCGCCATTCGGGTCGAACATAATGTACTCCGACTTGAACTTCCTGTGGGAGTGCTGGCTCGGTGTTCGCACGAACACAGCCTCCGAAGCAATAGAGAATCATGTTCAGAAGAAGGGCGTAACCGAGTATCGTGCACTCATTCGGGCATGCTTCTCAGAGTTCTACCGAGTGCTGAAGCCCGGAAGATGGATGACAGTCGAATTTTCAAATACGAGTGCTGCCATTTGGAACAGCATTCAAAGTAGTCTTTCAGAAGCGGGATTTGTTATCGCAAATGTCTCGACGCTGGATAAGAAACAGCGAAGCATCAACTCCTACACGTCGACAACTGCAGTCAAACAGGATCTTGTCATTTCTGCCTATAAGCCGAATGGCGGGCTGGAGCAGCGTTTCTCGGAACGTGGGGCGACACCGGAATCGGCGTGGGACTTTGTTCAAACCCACTTGAGGCAGCTTCCAGTCGTGAAGCTGAGGGGTAGTGAGTTGGAATACATCGCTGAACGCGACCCGCGCATCCTGTTCGACCGCATGGTGGCGTGGTTCGTCCGGCACAGCGCGCCGGTGCCGCTTTCCAGTCAGGAATTTCAGGACGGCCTGCGCAACCGCTTCCCCGAACGCGACGGCATGGTCTTTCTCGCCGATCAGGTGGCCGAATACGACAAGAAGCGCGCGCAAGTGGCGCAAGCGCCGCAGATGGAGCTGTTCGTCAGCGATGAGCGCAGCGCCATCGACTGGGCGGCGGATTACCTGAAGGCGCGGCCTTCCACCTATCAGGACATCCACCCCGAGTTCATCAAACAGTTGGGTGCAGGATGGAAGAAGCACGAAACCCGCCCAGAACTCTCGGCGCTGCTGGAAGCCAACTTCTTGCGCTTTGACGGCGTTGATGAAGTGCCCAGTCAGATTCACCGTTACCTGTCCACCAACTACCACGACCTGCGCAGCTTGGAGAAGAACGATCCGCGCCTGATCGCCAAGGCTCGGGATCGCTGGTACGTGCCCGATCCGAACAAGGCGCAAGACCTGGAGAAGAAGCGCGAGAAGGCGCTGCTCAAGGAGTTCGAGGTCTATCGGTCGTTCACGGGCCGCAAGATCAAGGAATCGCGTCTGGAAGTGCTGCGCGCGGGTTTCCGCGCCGCGTGGGCGGGCAAGGATTACGCCACCATCCTCGCAATCGCCAACAAGCTGCCGGAAGCCACGCTGCAAGAGGACGAAAAGCTGCTGACCCTGTACGACATGGCGCTGACCCGTACCGAGGACGGTATCTGATGAGCCCACGCGGAGCCGCTCGATGAACCAAGACGAATTGCTGGCACGACTCAACGGCATCGAATGGAACGATTTCGAGTGCAAAAAGGCGCAGCGCGGCGTGCCGGAAGATGCCTACAGAACCGTGTCGGCATTTGCCAATACGGCAGGCGGCTGGCTGGTGTTTGGTGTCAGTGAGGCCAATGGTCGGCTGGAAGTGACCGGCGTTGAGGAACCCGACAAGGTTCAGAACGATTTTCTGGCGGTGCTGCGTGGTGGGCAAAAGCTGAACCGGGTGATTGCGGTAGAGCCGCATCGCTTTGAGATCGACGGCAAGCATGTGTTTGCCTTCTACATCCCGGAGATGCCACGCCTGGAGAAGCCGGTTTACCTCAAAGGCGACCCGCGCCAGAGTTACCTGCGACGCGGCGCGGGCGATGAACAGTTCACACAAAGTGAGCTGGAGCGATTTTTGCGCGACGCGGCGCAAGAGCGGTATGACGGCACGGTGCTTACCGAGCTTGCTGCGGACGCCTGCTTCGATCTGGATACCGTCAAGTGGTATCAGGCCCAGTTTGCACGGCGTAACCCTGAGCACGCCGAGATCACCGACCCGATTGCCTTCCTGCTGAACTGGAATTTCGTGGTCGAGCAAGGCGGCAAACTGCACCCCACCCGTGCAGGCGTGCTGCTGTTTGGCACGGGCCGTTTTGTGCGCCAGATACTGCCCAGGCCGGTGCTGGACTATCAGCGCATCGACACCGCTTTTGAGCAGTGGTCTGCCGAGCAGCGCTGGCATGACCGCTATGTGTTCGAGGAGAACGTCTTTCAGACCTGGCAGGGCCTGGTAGCGCGCTATATGCGCATCGCCGAGCACCCGTTCTCGCTCGATCCGGCCACCCTGCGCCGCAACGATGATCCGCCCGACTATGTGGCTTTCCGTGAAGCGGCCATCAACCTGCTGATCCACCAGGACTACGGCGACCACGGGCGCAAGGCATCCATCAAGCTGTTTACCGACCGCACGGTGTTCTGGAACCCAGGCGATGCCTTCGCTACCGAAGCCGAGCTGTTGGACCCCACCGAAAAGGAAGTGCGCAATCCGGCCATCGTCAAGGCGTTTCGCCGCATTGGTCTGTCAGATCAGGCCGGCACCGGTATTCGCGCCATCTTCCGCAACTGGCATGAGCTGGGGCGCACCCCACCCCAGTTGAAGAACGACAAGGCGCGTAAGGAATTTGAGCTGGTGCTGATCAACAAGCCCTTGGTCACCGAGGCCATGCAGCGCTTGCGCCAAACCCTGGGGGCGAACTTGACGCCCGAGCAGGCGGATGTGCTGGCGTTGTCGCTGTCGCTGCCAGACGGGGAGCCGCTCACCCTCACGGCAATCCGCAGCCTGGGTATCAGCACTACCCAGCAAGCCCGCGCCGTGGCCGACCATCTGGTGCGGCAGCAACTGCTCGATCCGCTCAGCGATACCCAGTTTCAGGCCCGCGAGGCGATTCGTCAGCGCTTTGCCCAAGAGGCGCAAGCACAGGCCAGGGATCAAGCCGGGGCCAGGTCGGGACCAAGTCGGGACCAAGTCGGGCCTAAGTTGGGACTCAGTGCTGAGCAACACAGGATGTTGGCTCAGATGACCGATGAACACGATGTGGCCACCTTGATGCAGTGGGTCGGTCGCAGCAACAGGAGCAAGTTCCGCGAGGTGGTGTTGACGCCTTTGCTGGCATTGGATCTGGTCGAAATGACCATCCCTGACAAGCCTAACAGCAGCAAACAGCGCTATCGCCTGACCGCACAAGGCAGAGCGCTGCGCGATGAGGTGGGCCAATGACGCAAGCCGGGCGCGACTTCACCGTCGGCAATTGGTGCTGGTTCACCAGGCAGGCATCGCCGTGCCGGGTGATCGAGCGGCAGGACGTGTGGGGCGAGGTGGCCTACCGCGTGTGGCTGCCAGCCAAGGACGCGGTGGTGCGTGCACGGGCGGTTGACCTGGCCGCACTGGAAAGCGTGCGCCCGAGTGTGGAGCAGATTCTGCACACCACGGCGGCAGCCAAGCTGCTGGATGCGCTGGAGGACAACCTGCTGTTGGCGCCGATCCAGTCCAGCGTGGTGCCGCTACCGCACCAGCTTTATGCACTGAACCGCGCCATCAGCCGCGACCGTATCCGCTACCTGCTGGCCGATGAGGTGGGCCTGGGCAAGACCATCGAGGCCGGTTTGGTGCTGCGCGAGTTGAAATTGCGTGGCCGCGTGAAGCGCATCCTGGTGGTGGCGCCCAAGGGGCTGGTACGCCAGTGGCAGGCGGAAATGCGCCTGCACTTTGGCGAGACGTTTCAGTTCATCGAGCCGTCCGAGCTGGCGGCCTTCCGCCAGTGGCGCAGCGGCGGCGCGGGCGAGGAAGAGAACCTGTGGCGCATGCACGACCAGGTGATTTGCTCGCTGGACTCGGTCAAACCCATGGAAAGTCGGCGAGGCTGGAGCCTGGAGCAACTCAACACCTACAACCGCGAGCGCTTCGAGGACCTGATCTCGGCGTCGTGGGATCTGGTCATCATCGACGAAGCCCACCGCATGGGCGGCAGCACCGAGCAGGTGGCCCGCTACAAGTTGGGCGCGGCGCTGGCCGAAGCATCGCCCTATCTCTTGCTGCTGTCGGCCACGCCGCACCAGGGCAAGACCGACCAGTTCATGCGGCTGATGCAGTTGCTCGACCGGGAAGCCTTCCCGGATGAGGGCAGCGTCAACCGTGAGCGGGTGCGGCCTTTCGTGATTCGCACCGAAAAGCGCGCATCCATTAATGCCGAAGGCCAGCCGCTGTTCAAGCCGCGCGTGACCCGGCTGCAGGCAGTGGCTTGGCAGGCACGCCATGGCTCGCAGCAGCGCCTGTATGAGGCGGTGACCGACTATGTGCGCCACGGCTACAACCAGGCCATGGCGGCCAAGCAGCGCCACATCGGCTTTTTGATGATCCTGATGCAGCGGCTGGTGACATCCAGCACAGCGGCCATCCGCACCACGCTGGAAAAGCGCCAGGCCCTGCTTGATGTGCCGCAGCCCCAGGCCAACCTGTTTGAGCACACCAGCACCGACGAATGGGCAGACCTCGACGGCCAGTCTCAGGTGGATCTGGCTATGCAGTCCAGTGGCTGGGAGCTGGAGAAGTCCGAAGTCGAGATGCTGCTGGAGCTGGCCCGCGAAACCGAGGCCGCCGGCACCGACGCCAAGGCTGAAGCGCTGCTGGAGCTGATCTACAAGCTGCAGCAGGAAGAAGGCGATCCGGCGCTGAAGGTGCTGATCTTCACCGAGTTCGTGCCCACCCAAGCCATGCTGGCCGACTTCCTGGAAAGCCGTGGTTTCTCGGTGACGACGCTCAACGGCAGCATGGATCTGGAAGCGCGCACCCGTGCGCAGCAGGCGTTCTCCAAGGATGTGCGCGTGCTGATTTCGACGGACGCCGGCGGTGAAGGTCTGAACCTGCAGTTCTGTCACGTCATCGTCAACTTCGACATGCCGTGGAACCCAATGCGGATCGAACAGCGCATTGGCCGGGTGGACCGTATCGGCCAGAAGCATGTGGTGCGTGCCATCAACTTCGTGCTTGAAGACACGGTAGAGCACCGCGTGCGCCAAGTGCTGGAAGAAAAACTGGAGGTCATCGCGCAGGAGTTCGGCGTCGATAAGGCGGCCGACGTGATGGACTCGGTCGAAGCCGACCCGATCTTCGACGAGCTGTTCGTGCATGGCTTGCAGAACCCGGAAGCCATCGAGCAGGAGTGCGACGCGGTGGTGTCCCAACTACGATCCACCCTGTCAGAGTCCCAGAGCAACAGCGATCTGCTCACCACCGAGCACGATCTGGACGCCGAGGATGCCCGCAAGTGGCGTGATCACCCGGCGCAGTTCTGGCTGGAGCGGGCCATCATCAACGGGCTGGCTGCGCGCGGCGGCTCAGCAACGAAGGCTGGCAAAGCGTGGCAAGTGAAGTGGGCGGACGGCAGCGAGTCGGCCCAGGCCTGTTTTGACGCGCGCACGGCGGATGAAAACCCGGCGTTGGAATGGGTCACCATGGAAGACCCGCGCGCTCGGGCAGTGATCAGCGAGCTACCGCGCTTTGTCGCCGGGCAGCCGCTGCCGGTGATCCGCGTGACCGGCTTGCCCGATTCGGTGCGCGGCATCTGGTCGCTATGGGAGATCAGCCTGGCGGCTGAGGGCCAAATGGGTGAGGCATGGCACCGCAAGCGCTTCCTGCCGGTGTTCATCAACGAGGAAGGTCGCCCCTTTGTGCCAACAGCCAAGCGCGTATGGGATTTGCTGCTGACTGAAACCGTAGACGTGCATGCCGTGACCGGTGCCGAGGCGTCGGCGAAGTGGTTTGAAGCATCCCATGCAGCGGCCAGTACCCAGGGTGAGCGGATCTTCACCGAGCTGCTGACCGAACACCGCGACCGGTTGAAGGAAGAACGCGAACGGGCGCTGTATGCCTTCGAGGCCCGAGGCCAGGCCATTGGGCGAATCGGCCTGCCCGCCGTGCGCGAGCACCGCCGCAAGCGGCTGCAACAGGAACACGATGCACGCATGGCCGCCCTGGACGACATGGAGGTCAGCGTGCCGGATTTGAACGCCGTGATGTTGGTGCGCGTCGGAGGTGAGGCATGAGCCTTTGGACGGAGCGCATCCTGAGTCACTTCACGGTCGATCTCACCCGGCTGTGGGTGGCCTGCGACCCCGACGATGTGCTGCTGGATGAAAAGCTGCTAACCGAACTGCGCAGCCGGGGCTTCGAGCTGATGCTGTACGAAGACCCGTTCGCCTTCCGTGCGGAGTACGAGGAACGCTACCGCGCAGCATGGGATCGGGGGGAGCAAGGGCCAGCGCCTTCGTTGGTTCTGCATTTGCGCAGCGCCGATGCGAATGCCTTGCCGTGGGACATCGTGCATCACGGGCGTGTGGTTCGGCTCAGTCTTGCTGAGATTTTTCCCAGGCTGGCATACAGCGCGGTACAGCAAGTCGAGCCGGAGCATTTTGCCGGGCTGTTTCATGCCCACCAGACCGAATTGCAGTCTGCGCGCGGCGAGAACGAATCGAAGGACTTCATCCTCGAACACGTCTACCAGCTTGCGCCCAGGTCTATCCGTAACCCGGTGGACTTCTGGCGCGAACTGCTGCGGATGCACTTTGCCAACCGCTCGTTGCCGCCCCTGTTCGCCCAGCACGCCGCAGGCATCATCCAAGGCAAGGGGCTGTTCACGGGCCTTCCCGTTGCCACCTGGCTGGCTTCCAAGAGCGCGCTGCTGCGCGTAGTGCAGGACGCATGGAATCGCTACCTGACGGCGCTGGGGCTGGATGGCACCCGTACAGGGGAGCCGCCGCCACCCGCTTATTGTGAAAAAGATGGCGTGGCCGGGATCGAGATTCCGTTCGACCACTCCGATGTGCAGGTGCTGGTCGATTCCATGTTTCTCGACGGCAGCTTGCATCCGCTGGCAGTACACAGCGTTCCGGCGGCGATGCCGAGCTGGATCAAGGCCGGCATTGTTCAGGACCCGGCGGCGTTGCAGGCTTTGGTGCTCAAAGGCATCGATGGCCTGATCGGGACGACGCCAACAGCAGCCTCTTCGCACAAGGACTGGGGCGAGTTTGCCAAGCGTTACGGTGAAATCCTGGCCCGCACGCAGGGCCTGCCGGGCACCGAAGGCAGCGCGAGCCTGCCGGCCATGTCTCAACAAATCGGGGAACGGATCAAGACCTTGCAGGCGCAATCAGACGAACATCTGCAAGCCTGGGTCGCGGCCAAGCATTACGCCGACCTGATCCTGCAGCCGGTGAGCAAAGGCCCGGTGATGGTGCACCACGTACCGCGCTTCTTGCGCCATCGGCGATCCGCAGGGGAAACCAAGCTCGCTTTGCTGGTCTTCGACGGGCTGGCCTTCGACCAGTGGGTGCAGATCCGCGAGCGGCTGATTGCCACCACAAAGCGCTTCGCATTTGACGAGGGAACCGCGTTCGCATGGCTGCCGACGGTGACCTCGGTGTCACGCCAGGCACTATTCTCTGGCCTGAAGCCGCGCGAGTTCGAGGACTCCATTGACCGCACGGACAAAGAGGAATCCTTGTGGAAGACGTTTTGGCAGAACGAAGGCGTCAACTCGAATGAGGTGATGTATCGACGCGCACTGCGTCAGATCAATCAGCTCGACGCACTGGAAGCCGATTTGATCGACCGGCGCCCGAAGGTGGTGGGCCTGGTCATCGATGAGGTGGATGAGCGGCTCCACAAGGAGCGATCCAAGAAAGACGTGGCGATGTGGATCGGCAACTGGTTGACGACTGGTTTCGTTGACCGGCTGTTTTCGATGCTGCTGGACAAGGGGTTTCACATCTACCTCACGGCGGACCACGGCAACGTGGAGTCCACCGGCGTCGGCAGACCTAACCAGGGCGTGATTGCCGAGACGCGCGGCGAGCGCGTGCGGGTGTATCGGAGTGAGCCATTGCTGGCCGACTCCGCAGCGGCCTATCCCAGCACGGTCAGGCTGGACGTCGCAGGCCTTCCCGCGAACTTCATGCCCCTGTTCGCAGGCGGACGAACCGCCTTTGTGCCGGAGGGCGACCAGGTGGTGGTCCACGGCGGGGTGTCGGTCGAAGAACTGATCGTGCCCTTTGTGAAAGTCAGTTATGTGATAGGTACCGAATGAATTCATCAGCCCCAAAAATAGGCTTTGATCGGTTCATTCAGCTTGATTGGGCGGCTGCGGCACTGAATATACGTGCAGGCGTGGCTGGGCTAGATGATCTGAAGGCACTGCTCGATGCAGCCGAGCTTGGCGTGGAAGCCAAGAAGAAAACGCGCACCGTGTTGAATCGGCTGTGGCTGGAGCCGCGCGCCGAACTGGTCGATTACGCCGATCGCGGCGTGGCCATCCACAAGACGCAGCCGGACATTCCGGTTGCCGCCCTGTGCTGGGGCATGTCCGTGGCGACGTACCCGTTCTTTGGCAAGGTGGCCGAGCTGGTGGGCCGCCTGTCCGCCATCCAGGGCGACTGCGCAGCCGCCGAAGTGCATCGGCGCATGAGCGAAACCTATGGGGAGCGCGAAGGCACGCGGCGCATGACCAACATGGTCATTCAGAGCCAGGCGAGCTGGGGCGCAGTGGAACGGGTCGAGAAAGGCAAGCGGGTCATTCGCCTGCCACAGACGAGCATCGACAACGATGCGCTCACGGTTTGGCTGATCGAAGCTGCCGTGCGCTACGCCGGCAAGCCGGTTTCAGTACCCAGTCTGCAGTCGCTGCCCGTGCTGTTCCCGTTCAACTTGACGCGGCCTTTGGCTTACTTGGTGGCGAACAGCCCGAGCCTGATCCTTCGATCAGAAGGCCCGAGTAACCAGTTTGTCGCGTTGCGAGGCACGATTTGAGAACGGAATTTGGTCGATGACGGAACCGACACAACCGCATGGCGACGAGCCGAAGAAGAAATCGCTGAAGCTACTGCTGAGGTCGAAGCCCGTTGCCGAGGTTGAGACATCGATTGGCCGCATCTATCTGTACCCGCTGCGGGTACGAGATATGACTGACTTCGAAAACATGGAACCTGCGGAGGCGATCGATCAGGTCAGAAACCTCCTCACCAGCATTGGCAGCCTGACGTTGGAATCTGATGAGGCACAGGAACGTATTCCTCTCGATCCTGAGATAGCCAAAACACTTTCGGACGATGAACTAGAGCTGCTTTCCGAAGCTTATGTGCAATCGTCTGTATGGAAGAAGATCCAGGAGGGCAATGAGGATCGCAAGCCTGTTGCTCGGGAGGATGGCGAAACGGCCTCGGCTTATCTGATTCGGTTGGTTCGAGAGGAAGTCGAACAGCAGCACCAGTCCGCAAAGCAGTTGCACGAGAAAATGCTTGGCTCCAGTCGCAGCATATTCGATCAGGTGCGCAAGAGTACATTCGCTTTGGGCTCGACGTTGAGCGCATACGAACAACTCACAAAATTTGCAAAGCCATCGCCACCGGAAATCCAGCCGATTCGCACAGATCACTTTGATGCTTTGAACAGGCGCATGGTGGAGCAAGCACGGGAGCGTGCGGAGGAGCGCGCCGAAGAAATGGCGTTGGCTCGCTTGACTGGACAGATGACGGCGGAGTCCGCCAAGACGCTCAAGGATTTGGCCGAAGCGGCGACTACCCTGATGGAGCAGTTCGACGAGCGCGACCGAAAAACAGACAAGTCCGCGCGCAAGCAAATCACCATCGCGGTTTGGTCGGTTGGTATCACGGCGGTATTGGCTTTGCTCGCCTTGATCGTCTCGGGATTTGCCTACCTTCAAGACCGGGACAACAGCTCCTCCGGGGATCAGTGGCAAGTGAAGCTGCTGACCGCCATCGAGCAAGGGAATCAGCAGCGTTCTGCAGTACAGCATGAGAACGAAACGCTTCGAGAACAAGTAAGTGTCCTGGGGGCGCATATCGCAGACCTGGAAGCAGCTCAACGCGCTGCTGCTGCTGCTGCTGCTGCCAAGAAAGCAGAAGACACTACCTCTCCTCATGCGGCTACGAACCGTAGCGCTGCACAGCAGTAGATCAATCGCTGAAATCGTCCTATTTTTTGTTGACTACGCCAACTCCAAGAATGGGTTATTTGGAGGCTCGTCAATGAATATCGAGCTGGGTTCGAGAAGCAGGTAGCCATGTAGCTTCCGTGATTTTCTGGGGCCGGTGACTTCGCATGTCCAGATGTTCAATCCGCTGGATTGCTTGCGATGCAATTGCAGCCGCTCGAAGCGCTTTTGCACCCACTGCCAATCCTGCAGGTTCTCCTGTTTGGCCAGTTTCCCTACCTGCGGGTGCTCCTGCGCATAGCGCTGGAATACGCCAGGGCTGACCAGGTAGGCGGTGTCGCTCACGGTATGCACCAGCGCTTTCGCATCGTTGATGATGAGCCGCCGCGTGGCGATGCCCTGTTTCAGCCACGCCATGAAGTGCTCGCCGGATGGCTGTGTCGTCGAGGATGGGGAGGCCGGCGGCGAAGGCGCAGCGCCGGCCAAGGTCGGCAGGGGCACATCGGCAAGAAAGATGGGGGCTTCGTCCGGGACGATTTCCGCATCATGATCTGTGGTTGGCGAATTTCCCGTTCCCACCATCGCCAGCATGTCCTCCATTACGTCAGGGGTGGCCTGGGCCTTGGGTGGAGGGGCCGATGCGATGCCACTACCGTCCGCTGGCGGAGTGTCTTGGTTCTCCAAGGCTGACGCCGCGCCGTCCGCAGAACGGATGGCCGCTGCCTCGGCAGCTTCGCCTGCGGTGGGTGTGTCGATCGTTACCGTCCCGGCAAACGGTGCTGGCCGCTCACCAGATTCCCAGATCAGCGCGGGCGCGAGCCGCAACAGGGTGAACGAGTGGCTCCAGCCGGTGGAACTGGTCACGGTAGCGCGCCAGATCGCTTTGCCGTCTGCTGTCGGCTGCAACATGCCGTGATCCTGCAGCACGTTGAACACGGCGGTGTTGTTCGCTGGGATGCCGTCGATGCCCTGGGATAGCAGGTGTGCGCGCAGCTTGTCCGAGACCGTCTTGCTGACCAGCCACAAACCATCCTCGGTGAGCCAGCCATCGGAGGCTTCGGGCTGGTTCAGCTTCAGCTCCTCCTTGAGCAGGTAACGCAGCCCTTCCAGCAGCTTGCGTTGCAGCGCGTGCTTGGGCGCAGCCATGGCGCGTGTGGGGTCGCCGCCCAGTTCCTGGGCCACGGAAGCACGGTCGGCCTGCACCACCAGTTCGCCCAGCACCCCAGCGTGCTCATACTGCCCGGCCAGGACGTAGAGCAGCGGTGCCCACAGCGACGGATAGCAGCTGAGCCAGTCCAGGACTTCACGGTCAAGCAGTTGCCGGTAGAGCAAGCCTGTCGCGGCGCTGTGGAGCCGGTACTCGCGATCGTCACGGTAGCGGAAGCGGTATGGCTGATGCAGCGGGCCGTGCCACGGATGCCAGGTATTGCCGTCGGCCAGCTCGACGTGCAGATCGACAGCGATCTTGCCGATGTCGTGCAGCAGTGCGGCGTAGGCGATGGCAGCAGTCCAGGCCTCGGCTTGCGCGGCCTGATCCTCGGGGTTGGCGCCGATGGGCAGCAGATGAGACTGGCGCAGCTTCAGGCTGTAGGCGACGATTTCCAGGCCGTGGTCGAGCATGCCGCCTGGGTAAGCGTGGTGATGCGCCTCGGAGGCAGGGAAAGCCTGAACCAGCTCGGCATAACGCTCCAGCGGCGCGCGGTACAGCGCGGCGAACTGCTTGCGCGAGAGCGAGGTGCGCTGCCAGATGTGTTCCAGCAGTTTCTGTCGGCGCGGTGTCGCCAGCAGCGATGCGGCTGATTCGGGTTGCAGCAGCCCTTTCGGGAGATCGGTGACGGGTGCTGGCGACGGAGCGACAGCGCCCGAGGCCCGTTTTCGCTGGAACAGAGAGAGCATGTGGGTGTCCTGGTGGCGGGCCAAGCGGGAGGCCTTTTCGCCTTTTCGGGTAGGGCCTTTCCCCTTGCACCCCATTCCCTTGCCATTTCGGCCCTTTGGCCTTCAACCGTTTCGGTATAGCGGGGCGTGGGGAGTGGCTCCAGCGTCAATGTGGAACCCGCTCGAATGGATTGGACGGCGACCCGGCGCTGGCCTCGGCCTATGCTGCGGGAACGCTGCTTCCGCCAGGTAGGTTGCTTTCACTCCGGGCGTCTAAGTTGACAAATGCGACAAGGGCGACTAGAGTGAACCCTGTCTCAAACCTACTTGGGAGATGACCATGCCCACTGCCATTGAATTCATTGCCGACCGTCTGCCGCGCGTCACGGTGAAGGATGTGCGTCGCTTCGCGGATACCGTCGAAATCCGGGACGCCAAGGCTTTTGCGGCCGAGTTGCAGGCGTTCGTCCACGAGCGTGTGGAGGCGGTAAAACTGCCCGCCAACCTGGAGGGTGAGACGGTGGAGCAGGCCCTTGCACGCAAGGCGGCCGCGCTGCGTGTCGACACGCGCTGGGCACCGAGTAAAACCGACGTCCAGCGTGGCCGCGCCATGCTGCTGGAAGCCTTCAACCAGCCACACAACCTGCCGATCCCCGAGTTCGCCAAACTGGCGGACAAGTCCCGCCAGCAGATCTACAAGGACATCGTTGCCCGTCGGCTGCTGGCGCTGAACGTGGGGCCGCGCGGTCAGAAGCTGCCCGACTGGCAACTCGACCCGGTGAAGCAGCAGTTGACCCAAACCGTACTTCAGGAGGTCGAGGGCATCGACCACTGGACGATCTACCGCGCACTGTCCGAACCGCTCGAAGGCTTAGGCGGTCGCTCGCCGCTGGATGCGGTGACGCATGGCACGATCGACGACGTGGCCGAGGCGGTGTTCAACGTGCTGGGCGTCCAGGTGCATTGAAGTGAAACCGTCATGAACCGCGAGCTGCCATCCTTCCTGATCGATGCCGGTGAACTGCTCCAGCATGTGAGCCGCGTCGTCTATCGGGGCAGCCCGCTGTACTATGGCCGCAGCAGCACCAATCGCTACGATGATCCGGCGCGGGTCTACGGCGTGCTTTACTTGGGGCGCGACCTGCCCACGGCGCTGATGGAGTCGGTGTTCCACAAACACCAGTGGCTTGCGGACAAGAAGCGCTCGATCGCGCTGAAAGAAGCCCAGAGCCGGATGGTGCGCGCCGTAGGCGTGGTGGCTGACGTGCTTCTGGCGGATCTAACCGCACCGGGTGTCATGGCCGGCTACTTTGGTCTGAACCTGGAGCAGTTGGCCAGCCGCGACTACACGCATACGCAGCAGGTGTCCGCCCAAGTGCATGCGATGCTCGGAGACGACGGCCAGCCGCTGTTCGACGGGGTGCTCTATCCGTCGCGCAACAACTATCCCGCCAAGAGCATCGCCCTGTTCGAACGTGCGGGAACGAAGGTCAGCATCATCGAGGACATCGACCTGATTGACCATGTGGATTGGCCGCGTTTCGTTGCCCGCTATCGCATCGGTGTGGAACCCGACCCCGGCCCGGTAGGGCCGGATGACGAAGCGTCCTGAAGCAGCCGGAGACGACCATGAACACCACGACTCGCACCAGCACCGCAGAACGCCTCGGGCGCACCCTTGGCCGTGGATGGCGTGCCTATGTGCGTGGCGAACGGCGGGCGTCGATCTGGCTGGTATCCAGGGGCGTGCCGGTAGCTGGTGCCGCCGTGCTGTTGTGGACGGTCAAGCTGCTTGTGTTGGGATTGCTGTTCTATGCCGCCTTCTGGCTGGCGCTGCTGCTGGTGTTCGTCATGGTGGTGGCCTGGATAGCGCGCAATTCCGACTTGGGTGATGAGCTGCCCGAGCCAGAATGGCGAAACGGGCCCGCCGGATTCGGCCTGTACACCTACGATGGTTTTCGCGTTGATCCCCATGTCCAGGACGACGAGCTGTGATCACTTCTTCGACACCGCGCTGATTGCGGTACTTCCTCCCTTTCCGCCAGCGGCTTTAGCATCTCCGGTGGCTCCAGCCAGGCCTTGTAAGACGTTGCCGGCGCGAACGCCCGCCCAAGCCAGGGCCATGATCCAGAACGTAGGCAGCACGATGAACATCGTGCCCATGACGAACATCAGGAGCATGTCGCCAAAGGCGTTGTTCAGCCCCACCAGCGGGTCGAAGTTGCTGTGTGGCCGGTTCCAGCCGAAGCCCCAGCCGTAGAGCGCATCGAGGATGGTGCTGTCGATCCAGCGCGCGAGCTGGAACCAGAAATCGACGAAGAACAGCGCGAACTGCACGACGCTCACGGTAACGACGGTCTTCAGGTCGTAGGTGCCCACGACCAGCACCAGCGGGATGCAGATGACCAGCGCCATCTTGAGCAAGGCGAGCACCATAGGCAGCGCCTGGCGCACCACGTCCATGGCGGGAAACGCGGCAATCGCGCCGACAGCCATGCCGACGTCGCCCGTGGCCCGCGTCACGATGTTCGGCAGGGTCTTGTCGATCTGGCCGCCGTAGTCCGTATAGACGCTGCCCTGGTTCAGTTTCTGCTGCCTCGGCGAGGCGATGGTGCGGATCACCGAGTCGTCCACATCGGCTCGGCTCAAAAAGCCGGCCCAGCCCGCCAATCGATTCAGCAGGCTTGGGTCTACCTGCCCCAGCAGGCGTGCGCGCAGGCCATTGCTGCCATCGGCCCACCACTGCCTGCAGGACGGATAGCCGCCACCGCTGGCCACCTGCGCAAGCCCAGCATCACGGTTGCTGTCGTAAGGCCAGTCATCGCGTGGTGTGCTGGAGCGGTAGGTGTCGTAGTAGCCGCCCGTGTCCGTGAAGAAGCGCGAGCCGATCCAGGTCACGTCGTGCATCTGCGCCTCATCGAGGTTCGGGCGCTGCATGAAGAGCTTGGCGCGCGCCGGTCCGTAGCAGTCGCGCGAGAAATCCGCCACTTCCTGAGCCAGCACCGGGTTGTCGATGCGGGTCGCGTCGATCTCCATCCTCATCTGCCGCAGATCGGTTCCGCAAGGGATCGCCGCCACCGAGGCCCCCGTGACGGCGCGTGAGAGTGTGTGCATAAAGGCCCACCAGACGGGCACCTTCGCCGACTGGTTGTTGATGGTGCTGAAGGACTGTGACCAGCCGGTATCCGTGGGCTGCGGCACGCTGACCTGGCATTGGGCCGAGCGTGCGCTGTCGTAGCGGATGGTGTTGAGATCCACGTCGATGAACGGTATGCCGGCGAACATCACCACCACGATGGCGACGAACACCCGGTTCTCGATGCGCGCAGCCGAGAGCACGCCCTTGTTGCCTTCGTCGGCACCCTCCGCACGGGCCTTCAGCCATTCCTGCACGATGATGGCAATGAAAGGCAGCGCGAATACACCGCTCGCCACCAGCACGGCCCAGATGCCGTTATGGACGATCCACGACACCAGCGTCAGGTAGTACTCCAGGTAGTCGGTCGTGAAAAGCGTCATGGCGCGAATCTCCCCTCAGCCCTGCATCAACAGGTTGGCTTCCAGCGCCACAATGGCGGCGACGCCGGCGATCTCGCTGCGCAACAGGCGCCGCCGCGCCTGCCTATCCGCTCCGCGTTGGGCCTCACGCGCCAGTAGCCGGCGACGCATCCAGACCCAGCCGTAGGCTGTCGCGCCGTACAGACACAGCCGCCACACCAGGAAGTAGCCCGCCGTGGCCGTCAGCCAGCGCTCCCAGCCGGCAACGCTGCCGACGAGATAAATGCCGACGATGTTGGCGCCCACCGCAGCGGCGACGAGCACCACTGCCCACAGCAACGTCTTCGCCGTGCGCCGGTTAAGCAGCCAGCGCGGGCGCAGCCAACTGGCGCGCGGCGGGTTCATGGGTTGCCTCCCGGATTGCCCTTCTGAAGCCGGTCTAGGCGGTCGGGAATGGGATCGCCTTCGTAGATGCCACGCGAGCCAGCCGCGCGCGTGCCGTGGCGCTGGATGATGGCCATCGGCGAGTTGTTCGCCAGCTCGCGGCGCAGCTCCAGCTCGGTCTTGAGGTTGCGGATCTCCTGGTCGAGTGTGTCGCTCTCGTGGTTCACGGCCTCGACCGCCAACTGGTTCGCCGCGACGTTGGGCTCCTTCTTGCCGGTGAGCAGGGTGCGCTGGAGCAGCAATGCCTTCTCCAGCACCGACGCCAGCGCGACCTCCGAGGCCAGGCGCCGCGCCAGCAGGTCCTGGTCCGGCTCGTCGCGCAGCGCCTCGATGACGCCGCGCGTGATGGGCAGCGAGGTGCTGCCGGCCGCACGCAGGTTCTCGAAGGTGGTGTTGCGCGTTCCCGAGACCAGCTCCTGCAAAGCTTCCAGCTTGGCCTCGTATTCCTCCTGGATCAGCGGCGTCAGCCCGACGCCGGGCACCGTTTCGGTCTTGGTGCAGGAATCGCACGTGCGCTGCACCTGTTCGCCGAGAACCCGTGTGGCCCATTCGGTCGCTTGTTGTGGCGACGTCCAGGTCTGGCAGGACAGGCTGGCGCAACTGGCGGAAGCGATGGACGACGTGTCGGTCACGCTGCGGCTGTTGACCAGGTTGTAGCCCGCGCGGGTGACGTCGCCGACCACGCGGATGGCCGACTGACCTGCGCCGCCCGCGTTGCTGCCGCCTACCCAGGGTACGCCGTCGTTGCCACGGCGCGTTTCGGCCTGTTCGATCGCCGACACGGCGTCCGTGCTCGATACCGCGTCGCGCAACGCCATGCCTTCGGCGACCTGGCTCCAACCAAGTTGTCCGCCCGCCGTGTCGGCCATCTTCTCGGCCATGGCGCGGCACGTCAGCTTGGAGCGGTCGAAATCCAGCCGTGCCTGCAGCACGCCGTTGGTCAGCAGGTTGTACAGGCCCGGATCGGCACGCTGGATGATCAGCGCAGGCAGCGATGCCACCGCGCTGGTGGCGCTCTGGATCACGTTGCTCATGATCTGCTGAAAGCCGTTGGTGACGCCGTTGAGCTGGTTGCGCAGCGTGGTCTGGATGCTCATGTCGCCGCAGATCAGGTTGCTGTTCCAGCCCACGCCAACGCCGATCGAGCGCATGCCGGCAGCGCGGCCCATGGACACTGCGCTGCCGCCGCCAATCGAATACATCACCTCGTCGCCGATCACGGAGCCGCCGGTTTGAAAGCCGGTCTGCGCCCACGCGAGGCCGCCGCCAAGAACGAGCGCGCCAGCCAGCACCCCAGCCAATACCGTTGGACGCAGCAGGCGGCGTGCCTTGGTGGAGAGGTTTGTCAGTTCAGGACGCTTCATCGCCGTACCCTCATTGGAAATCGACGCTGCCGAGGAACACCTGGCCCCGGCGTTCGCAGCACGCATAGGGCCGCCACAGCGCCCAGGCGTAGTCGCCTTGCTGGGCCTGAGTCAGGAAGCCGCTGCGCGGGAACACCGTGCAGGACGAGGACAGGACGGGGGTAAGTTCCTGCCACTTGCCTGTCGAGGCATCGCCTTCCATCAGCGCGCCGGCAGGCCAGTAACCGGGCCGCGAGTTGGCGAGCAGCGGCTGATAGACGTGGATTTGCCCACGGCGCGTCACGACATCGCCGGCGCGCTGGGCCACCACGGAGCCAGCCTTGTGGTCGTCGGCCTGGTGCAGGAAGCCGCCGCGCGGATAGACGTTGCCCCAGAGGTTGAGCGTGGTGCGCGCGCCGACCTCGCGTCTACCCGGAATCAGCGCTTCCGGGTAGGCCATCTCCGGCACGTTGTAGCGCCAGGCCAGTGTGTCCAGGGTGCTGAGCAGATACGGCATGAACGCTGTGCCTGCACCCTCGCAGAAATAGCCCGAGGACGAGACGAACTGGTTGAACACCTCGACGCCGGGATGGCCGATGACGTCCGCGTTCTTGAACTTCGCGAGATTGTTTTCGTGGTCTTCGTTGGTGGTGCCGTCTCCGCCGGCCTGTGCGGACGGGTTGGGCACGCTCATCGCCCGGACTTCGACCCAGGGGTTCTCGCCGGTGTTGCTGTAGCTGGAGACGACCGCATCGGGTATGTAGTGGCGTACCTTGATCGACGTGCGCACCGTGCAGCCCGTCCAGGTGCAGTAGAGCCAGTAGCAGATGCCGACGACGCGGTATTCGAGGCAGTCTGGCGAGGCCACTGAACCAACGATGGTTGCGGTGTTGAGGGCGTAGCTGCCCGTGGCGCTGAGCAGCAGCACTGAGGCCACGCCAGCACGCAGGCGACGCATCCGCTCGAAGGGTCGGGTCATGGCTGCGGCCTCCGGTGTTGCGCAACGCGCGCGACGGCACGGGCCACGTCCGGCTCGCCATAGACCACGTAACGCTGATCCACCACGACCGCCGGGATGCTGGTGACGCCCAGGCTCCATGCGTCGGCGACGCCCTGGTATGCCGACGCAATGCGGCGCTGGAGGTCGGCACCGCCGTTGTTCAGGCGGCGCTTGACGATGGCCGTGGCCTGCTCAGGGTCGGCGGGCAGCTGTGCGGAAAGCTCGGCTTCGATGCGCGGGCCTTCATCCAGCTCGATCAGCCGCTCACCACCCATGGTCTTGACCGGGTAGCGGCTGTCGGTGACGACCACCACATCGGCGGCGAAGGTGGCTGGGCTGAAAACGGCCAAGGATGCCGGTAGTGCAACGGCCAGGCCAAGGGTTCGCCAGCCTGCTGCGAAGCGGAGTAAAGATGCTGGCATGTCGCGTGCCCTGGAAGTTGATCAGAGCCATAGTCGAACGCGAACCCGCTGCCGCCCCAACAAACAATGCGCATCGCGAGCACCCCGCATACCTGGTTGTGCAGCCGCATGGAGAAAGCGGAGGCCGAAGCCCCCGCTGTGATTACAGAAGACCAGACTCGGCGAACGAGTACGGTGTGCCCTGGCCAATCACGAAATGGTCGAGTACCCGCACGTCGATAAGCGCCAAGGCCGTCTTCAACTGCTCGGTCAGCACGCGATCCGCATTGGATGGCTCGGTGGTGCCCGAGGGGTGCTGATGGGCGAAGATGACCGCAGCGGCGTTCAGTTGCAAAGCGCGCTGCAGCACGACACGTGGATAAACCGAGGTCGCATTGATCGTTCCATGGAACATCGGCTCCACGGCCAGCACGTCGTGCATGCTGTTCATGAACACGACGACGAATATCTCATTGGGCTCGGCGACCAGCTTCAAGCGAAGGTAGTCCCTGACCGCTGCGGGCCGCTCAAGGCGCGGCCCTGCTTTGAAAACCCGCCGCTCCAGCAACACGATGGCTTGCTGAACGATCCAGTCCTCGTTCTGAATAGAAATATTGGAAAGCGACTCCAGGCAGGAGTCATTGATGACGACAGACATGGCGAACCTCCAGACAGGGAAATCGGAGGGCGCACATGCCCCAGGAGGGCAGGCCCTCCAGGGAATGGAACAACGGAACAAGGTGCATCCATCACCGCTGCTGCGGTGATCGTTCGCGGCCAGGATGCGAGGCGAACGGGTAGCGGTCAGCGCAGTGTGCTGCGCCGTAGCCTCAATGACCGCGGGCTACCTGGGCATGTCGCCGACGACGTCGGCAGGCATTTCGGTGGCAGGTGAAGCGACGGAATCCTCAGCCGCCAGCATGTCCATGGCCGACAACAGCGCATCGCCTTCGATCGGCCCCTGCAGCAGGATCGCCTGGCCGGTCTGGCGATCGTGCAGACGAATCGAAGGCGTCGCGGTCACGCCGCCCTTCATGGCTTCCTCGGCCTGAGCGCGAATCAACGCTTCGGGTCGCTCGCTTGCCAAACACTGCTCGACGGCTGGGTTGAGGCCGGGATAACGCAGTCCCTCAGGCAAGCCCAGGCCGTCGCTGCGCGTGTGCGCATAGACCCATTCAATGGCCTGCCAGAAAGCCGCATGCCCACCTGTCTCGGCGGCGCACTCGGCCAGGCGTGCCTCGGCGGAGGCGGCCGGCTCGTGCGCGACCAGCGGCTGGTGGTGCCATTGCAGGGCCACGTCCGCGTTGGCACCCACCCAGCGCTTGAGCTGCGGGAAGTACGCTCGGAAGAAGGGACATTCGAGGTCGGCATAGAGCGTCAGCGTGAATCGGCCCTCGGGGTTGCCCATCTGCCAGGGAGGCCCGGCTACCTGCGCCGTACTGACCGGCGCGGGAGGCAGCGACGCGGGTTCGCTGGGAATGCGGGACACGAGCCATATCAACAGCAGCGCGATCAATCCAGCGGCCAAGAACCAGGGCCAGCGCTTGCGCGAGCGCCGATGGCGGAACGCCTGCACCGGCATAGGAATGGAAGGACGCTTCGGTTTCACGGCAGTCTCCGGCGGCTATTGCGGCAGGCCCAAGGCTGGCGACTCGATGCCGCGCGCCTGGTCGATCTTCTCGGCCACCTTGAAGGCCGCGTCGAGTTCACTGATGCCGTGCTGCTGCATGAGTTGGTAACGCTCGGCTTTCTCCTCGGGTTCGGTCTGCGCGAGTGCGAGATAGAGGCTCGGTGGCACGGCCCGGAACAGCACTTCCAGGCTCTTGGAGAGGATGACACCCTCGGTGAACTTCCCGGCTTCTTTGCGCGCGGAAAGCATCAATGCTTTCTGAGCGGGTGACAGTTCGCGAAACCGGGCGATCTTCTCCACCTCATCGGGTGGCATCGACAGGCAGATCCACCACTCGATCATGTTGAGCATGGGCTCTGCGGCGCGCGGCAGATCGTCGATGTTTTGTGTGGCGAGCCAGAACCAGGCCCCCAGCTTGCGCCACATCTTGGTGATCTTCACCACGTAGGGGGCGAGCAGCGGGTTCTTGGTGATGATGTGCCCTTCGTCGGTGACGTTGATGATCGGGCGGCCCAGGTACTGATCGCGCTCGGCGATGTTGTTCACCGTGCTGATCAGGCTGATGTAGGCAATGGAGAGCTGCGCGTTGTAGCCCTCGCGGGCATAGGTCGCCAGATCAACCAGGGTGATGTCGGCTTCGGGCCACGGCGAACCGTCGCGGTCGAACATTTCGCCGTCCGTGCCTTGGCAGAACATGTCCATGGCGTCGGCCATTTCCAGCAGTCGCACACGCCGCATTTCCGGCAGCATCGGGTCTTGACTGCGCGTGCGCAGCGCGTTGCGCACATCGCGCGTGAGCACGGTGCGCTTCTCGTCATCCTTGCTGTGGCAGTGCTCTGCGGCATCGAGGATGCACTGGCGGATCAGCGAGCGGTCGGCCCGCGTCATCCGGGCTTCTTCCTTGTCTTCGCCGCCGGTGATCATCAGCCTCGCGGTGATCTCCAATTCGCCCAGCACGTCGCGCTGCTCATCCGCCTCCATGGCCACAGCATCGAGTGGCAGGTCTTCATCCAGCGCATCGGCATCGAGCGTCTGCACGTCGCTGGGCGTCTCGATCAGCCGCCGCGCATCCGCGAATGGCGCCAGGGTAACGCCCGAGCCCGGCGCGAGCTTGACCCGGTTCACGGTCAGGCCCAGGCGCCGGGCAAAATCGCTGAACAAGCCGAAGCTGTTGCCGGCCTCGACAATGAACAGCCGTGGCCGGTAGATCGCCGTGACCTGATTCAAGAGGTTGTTGAGGGTCGCCGACTTGCCCGAACCCGTCGGGCCGAACAGAAACAGGTGGGCATTCATCTGCCGATCCAGGCGGTTGAGCGGATCAAAGGTGATCGGCCCGCCGCCGCGGTTAAACATCGTGATGCCGGGGTGCCCCGTACCCTGGGCGCGGCCCCACACGGGCGAGAGGTTCGCCGTGTGCTGGGCGAACATCAGTTGGGTGTACCACTTGCGCCGATCCTGGCCGGGGTTGTAGCAGCACGGCAGCCAGCGCAGGTAGCTGTTCAGCGGCGCCACCTCGTCATCCTCGCGCACCGGCTGCAAGCCGGCGTTGAGCATGACGTTCGCCAGGTCCAGGCCGCGTCGGTCCAGTTCCGCCTCATCGCGCCCGCGCAGGTAGAACGCCAGGGTGCCGCGATAGAGCTTGTGCGCGCTGCCGATCAGGGAGCGGGCTTCATGCACGTCCTTGAGCGTCTGCTCCGACGCCAGCGTCTCGCCCACGGCCTTCTTCGCCAGGTGGTTGAGATCCGCTTCGAGAACATCCTGGGGCGTGGCGACCATCGTCAGGCAAAGGGTGGTGTCCTCGGGCATCTGGTCGAACAGCGTGTTGATCGCATCGCCCTTGCGGGTTTCACCGGTCAGGTGCCCCGTGCCCGGCGGCATGCGCAGGCGGTCGGTGATCAGTACGCGGTGCGGCATGCCGTCGAAATGCCAGGTGCCGTGCGCCACGTCGGTACGCGGCTGGCCGAAGAACAGCCGCTGGCTGAAATCCCGCCCGCTCGCCAATTCGATCTCGCCGTCTTCGCCGGCCTCCGTACTTTCGGGGTAGCGCGCCAGCGCATAGAAGCGCTCCCGGTCTTCGGCCCCAGGCCCAAGCAACGTGGGACGCGGGTTGAACCAGCGCAGCAGCCAGTCGTGAACATCCGCAGCCACCATGCGCCTGGCCTGAATGCCGGCGTTCGCCAGTCCGCCGCACAGGCGGTCGCAGACGATATTGAGCATCTGCTCGGGCGTCTGGCCGCGGCGGCCGTTTTGCCCTTGGCCGGTCACGCGGCGATAGACCACCATGCGCACGCGCCGGGTCTGGCCGCGCCAGCGCAGCCGTGTGACCACCGTGTCCTCGAACAGGCCGCCCGGCTTGGCCACCGCGCGCAGGTGGTGGCCGAAGAAGCGCAGGTAGAACTCGCTGAACGCCGTATCACGGGCGCGCGGCTGCACATAGTCGCGCAGGGTCTGCATGTACTGGTCGAAACTGGGCTCGTCCTGAGCGTAGAGCTGCAGCACCCAGGGGTTCTCGTCCAGTTCATCGAAACTGTCCTGCAGCGCGTTCTCCAAGGCATCGCGGGCCTGCGCGAGCCAGCCGGGTTCCCGGCCTTCGGTGCCCAGCGGCACCAGCTCGTAGAACGCCGCCACCGATTGCCCGTCCTCCAGCAACATGGCCTTCGACTGCGGCAGGAACTCCACCCAGGGCAGCAGTTCCACGAACGACGGCGCGACCTCGTACAGCGCCTGCTCGTCTGCCATGGTCGCCGGCCTGCGAGCTTGCACCGCCGCGCCGGGTTCGGGGAGGCCGGCCTGGTGCAGTGCCTCGACGTGGCGCTGCCAGCCGTCCGGCTGCTCGTCATCGGCAGCGCCGGACGCGGCCAGCTTCGGCCAGGGGAGTTTCCAGCGCATCAGTAGTCCTCCACGCGCTCGCCTGGCATGGCGTACTGCACGCGCTGGTACAGCGGGAACACGGTCGTATAGCCCGGAATCGGCACCGGGTCGGTGCCCGCCAAATGGGGATACACGTACATGACGAGGTCGGGGTTGGGCAGGCGCTGGAACTGGCGATAGACCTCGTTGCGCGCCGTGCGCGTGTAGCGCATCTGCTCGGCAGGTGCTACCTGCACATCCATCTCGGTCAGCGGCCTGCGCAGGCTCTGGCGTGCATCGAGCAACTGCCTGCGCGCCACCTGGCCGGCGCCACCGCCGCCGTCACCGGCGTTCTGTTGCCAGATGTCCATCATCGTGCTGTCGCCGTGGGTCAGCAGCTTTTCCTTGCTGGTGGCGCAGCCGCCGAGCAGCGCGACGGCCAAGGCCAGCGCCAGGCCTTGAGCCCAGCTATTCAAGTTCGAGAGCATGGCTTTCTCCTGCGCGGTGATCGACCTTGCGGCCTTCTGGGTCGAAGTCGATGGCGAGCGGCTTTTCGAGGTGGATGGCGACCTTGGCACCGGGCTGCACATAAACGGCAGCGAAGGCCTGGCCGTAGAGCTTGTTGACCCAGCTCGACATGTCCTGAACGCCACTGGCGAGAATCCGGCCCACGGCTTCCTGGCCGCTGATGCCCACGCTGCCGATGGAGCCGTCGGCGCCGACATAGGACGCCCTGCCGCTGTCGGATTCGATCAGTGAGGCCACGCCAGCGCCAGCCGCCGTGATCAGCGCCTGGGTGCCGAGGTACTGCTGCGCATTGCTGCGCCGCTCGCCGCTGACACAGGGAATGCCGTGCGGATCGCTGATCCAGCCCAGGCCGTCGCGTTGTTGGTTGTTTTGCTGGTTGCCCTCGCGATCCTCGGGAATGGTGCGGATGGTCCCGTCATGGAACACGAAGGTAATGCTGCGCACCTGGCCGCGCACGCACGAGAGCGTCCAGTCGCCCGATGCGGTGCCGGAGAACACGGCTCCGGCCACATCGGGAATGTCGATACCGTTCGCGGTCAAATTGTCCGGCCCGACCAAGACCTTGAAGGGGTATGGGTCGTTCACCGTACCGTCGATCGGCACGCGGCCAATCAGCGCCGTCATCGCCACCGACCCCATCAGCGTTGAGTTGGTCGGCACGGTATAGACGGGCGTCGCGCTCTTGACGCCTGCCGCGCGTGCGCCCGCGTTCGCCACGGTTTGCGCTGTGGTTTCCAGCGTGCTCTGTGCAGAACCGAAACTGGTGGGGAAGTTTATGCCGCCATTCGACCTGCCGCGCCCGTCGCTTTGTTTCGCGTCATCTGGCTCCACCCAGCGCATACCGCCTTCCATGCCAGCCTCGTCGCCGTCACGTAGGCCCAGCCCCACCGGCAAATCGGCATGGCCGCCGCCACGTCCGCCGATGCTGTCCAGGCGCTGCTGCAGGTCAGCGAGCAGCCCCTCGGTCTGCTGGCGCGCGCTGGCCGCCTGCTGTTGGTCGCGCCGCAAGTTGGAGCGCTCGGATTCGAGGGCCGAACTGATGCGCTGGTCGATGGCGTTCTCGCGCTGGCGCAGTCGCTGATTCTCCTCACGCTGCGACCTGTTGTCGGACAGCGCGGTCTGAAGCTCGGTACGCAACTGCTTCACCTGGGCAACGAGTGTTGCCACGGTGTCGCGCGGGGTATCGCCCTCGATGCCCAGCGCCTTCATTTCCTCCGGCGTGAGCCTGCCGCCGCCATCCGCGACAGGCGGTGCCGCCGTACCTCCACCGGAGAGCAGCCGGATGGCGACGAACAGCACCAGCAGGGCCACGGGGATCAGCAGCCACTTCAGGAGTCCGTTACTGCGCATGGCGAGCCTCCCTGTCGTCGCTGGCTGCTGCTTTTGGCTGCGGGCGATGCACAGCGGGGTCGAAGCGATGGATCGCTGGAAGCAGCGACTGTGCGAGGCCGCGACCGCGCGTCACCAGGTACAGGACGGTCGTGTCCTCGGAGGTTCCGCGCGGGCCAAGCGCCTCGTGCTGGAAGGTGGCGGTGAGGAAATCGCCTTGCAGCATGCGCGGGTCGAGGCTGATCCAGTCGCTGCTGTTGTTGGTCAGGCGCACGGCAGTGACCCACTGGTTTTCCAGACGCCACGAGGCGAGCGCCACAGCGCGCACCGGCAAGGTCGGCATCAGCGTGCCGAGGTCGAGGTCGCGGCGCAGGTTGACCCGCATGACGCCTGGCAAGGGTTCCACGGTGCGCAGCGGTGCGTAGAGGTTCTGCGCAGCAAAACGTGTCAGCACGACGGGAATTGGCGTTTCGCGCCGCGCCGTCCAGGTGTCCGCCTGATCCTGGGCGCGCGCGTGGGGCGCATCGGCACCGTCAGGCTGATCGCCATAGCGCGCTGGCGAGCTGTTGCCCTCGACGATGCGCACCGGCTCCAGCTCGGCCTCGCCGTCCTTGGGCGGCTCCGCCGCAATGTCGAGCAGGATCAGCGCGCCCGTATCGACGTCCTGCAATTGCAGCCGCGTGGGCTCGATCGGCTCGCTGGCACGCAGGTACACCGCGCCGCCCGCGCTCTGCACGCGCAACCGCTCACCGACACCTGCGGGAACGCCCACGCGGACGTTTCGGTCGATGAACACGATGCGCTCCTGGCCGACCTTCAACGGCACCGCCAGCGGCATGCGCTCCCAACGCAGGATCTCCACCGCCTGGACAGCGGGGGACACAACCACTGTGGCGGCCACGGCCAGAAGCCCCAGCAGCGCGAGTACAGGATGCTTCATGGAATTCATGGGGAATTGCCTCCTTGAGGCGCTTGCGGCGTCAGGCCACCAGGCACCGGGCGCGTCGGCTCCGGTGCGCTGATGCGCTGGGGCGTGCCCTCGTAGCAGTCGAGCACCAGGCCGAACGGGTTGCGTGCTGGATCGACGTCCACCCGTGCGACCTTTACGGGGTAGCGCACCAGGGCGCGCTTGACCTGCTCGGCGCCGTAGTACTCGTCGGCGCTGATGTCCAGAGTCACCACCCAGTCGCGGTCGGAAATGACACGCACGCGCGCCGTGGGGTTGTCTCCATAGCTGCGGCCGGGAATTTCGTAGATGCCGCGCACACGCTGGCGCAGCTCGCCGGTGCTGCGGCGATAGTCGTAGTCCGCCTTGAGGAACGCCTGGCAGGACGGGGTGAGATATGGCGAGAGCATGTGGAGGTTGCGCGGGTAGTCTTCTTCGCCATTCGTCGGCCAGCGGTTGAGTGTCTGGAACACGTAGAACGTGAATGCATAGACCGACTCGGGCGGTACTTCCCACCACTTGCGGGTACTGCCGGAGCGCAGGTCGGGCGGGACATGGATGGTCAGATCGCGCGGTGCGCTCCACCAGCCGCCGCCCATGACCAGGGCGACAATGACCAGCGCGCCCGCGCCGAGGCGCAGCGTCTTGATGTGCGCCTGAAGGTGGGTGATCTCGTTCTTGAAACGGCTCATCGTGCGCCCCCGTGCGTGCCCCTGCGGGTAGTCCAGAAGCCAGAGCGCGAGATCAGCACATGGCCGCCCACCCAGCCCGCCATCAGCGGATAGTGCGTGGCAATGCGCCACTGCAACTGCCGGTACAGCCAGGTGTCGGGACGCCCACGCTTGAGGCGGCGCAGGATGCCGCCGCCGATGAAAACGCCCAGCGCCACGCCCAAGACAACGAAGGTCGGCGCGATGGCAATCGTGCGGAACATCCAGGACAGCGGCGCGCCAACCACCAGGCCGGCAGCGCCGGACAGGCCGCAGCAGATCCACAACTCGTCGGCGGTGAGGCCGCGCACGACCACCGGGTGCCTGTTGAGCCGGTGTGGAAGGAACGTGACCGTCCCATCGGCACGGACATGCTGTTGCTCGGACATGGCCCGTCCTCGCTTACAGGATGCCGGTGGCTTCGGTGAGCAGCCAGATGCCGATCACGAGCAGGACGGCGCCGATGGCGACCGTGAGGCCGAACTGGCCCCAGGTCTTGCGGCCGGTGTGGATTTCCGCGTAGGTGCCGTAGGCGTGGTAGCACACGCCAATGAACATCGACGCCACCACCAGGAGGGCCACGAGCATGATGATGTCGTAGCCGTAGTTCCTGATCGTTTCCATGATGCCGCTGCCAGCGCCGCGGGTTGGGTTTTCCAACTGCGGCAGCCCTTGCGCGAACGTCAGCACGGGCAGCGCGGTGGCACCCAGGGCGACGGCGGCGCGTTGGGCAAAACGAGTAGTGAGGATGCGGTTTTGCATGGTCAAACCCTTCAGGTCAGGAGAGGAGGAAGAACGTCAGGACGAGGTACATCGCGACGAAGCGGATGCAGACGCCGAGGAACTGGCGTTGGTTGAGGCGGTTCTCGGCCCACCCCACGTAGGCCGTTCGGATGGCCCAGACGCCCCAGACGAGCAGAACCGCGAACACGACGCCGACCAGGACGGTCGCCATCGCGGACGGCGCGATACCGCTGTTGGCTTGAAATGCCGAGACCTGGGCGCCGTTCATGGTTTGCCCTGCGCAGTCGTCGGCAGCGATGGCGGGGCGGCCCGCTCAGTGCGGTACTCGCCAGTCAGTTCGGAGAGATCGCGTGGCTGTGCGCGCGACGGTGTGAGATGGGCCTGGATGCCGGCGCGCACGCGCGCCAGGTCAGCCAGCAGTTGCGGGTAATCGAAGTGATAGCGCTCGCCCGGCTGGATGGGAACCTGTGCAGCGCCGCCCGCGACGGTGCGCTCCAGCGCATCGAGCTGGCGCAGCGCAGCGACCAGCTCCTGGCGCTGTGCCGGGGATTCGGCCAACGCCATCGAAGACTGCCCCATCAGCAGGGCCGTCACGAGAAAGGTGGGCACGCCGCGATGCGCGGCGCGCAGCCAGATCGGAGCCAACATCGCGCCATTCCTGTGTGATCAGCAATGGCTTGATCGTGGCGATCAGAGGCGTTTCAGGCCGCAAACAATAAGAACCTGCGGATGACCGGATTGATGGCCTAGAGGTACTTCTTGAAGCTCCCTGCAGTCAGGCTCACCGCCAGTCCCAGCAAGGCGGCGCTCGGCAGCAGAATCAGCAACGGATGCACCGAGATCGGTAGCGCCAGATACGTCACCCAAGGCAGCACGGCCAGCGGCATCAGGCTGGCTTTGGCACGGTGATAGATAAAGCCGGATTCGCGGCCCGCGCCGAACCGGCGTACATCGCGGCGCACCAAGCCGTCGATCAAACCAACAAATGCCGCCGTGAAGATCAGCGGAAGTGTGAGCGCCAGGACCAACAGGCGCACCAGAAAAGTGAGCGTGGTGAAGGCGGCAGCGATCAGGTAGCTTTCGGCCCAAACATAGACTTGGCTGATGAAGTAACGGAAGTTCCGCGCTTGCCCCTGGCTGGGCGCACGGGCGCGCTCGGCAGTCTGACTCATGCGCTCCAGCAGCCCCGATCGCACGAACACCCATTCGTAGCCAGTGTCCACCAACTCATGCGCCGTGCGCCCCGGCTCCTGCACGACCACGCTGCGTGTGAAGTGGTTGGACAGGTGCCCCAACTCGTACTGCAACATCTGCTGGGAGTGCTGCCAGCCCTGGTCCTTCCAGAACAGGTGCATGCCGATGCACTCCATCAGGATCGAGAACAGCAGCGAGCCGACCAGTACCCCTAGCAGCCGGAACGGCAAGGTGATGGTGCCGACGATCAGACCTTGGCGGCGGTTCTGCTCGCGCTGCGCAGTGGAGGCGGCATCGCTCATGGCGCGGCCTCTTCGCTGGCCGTGTCGCCCGTGTCGGTGATGGGTGTGGCGATGGCCGCCTCATCGAGCAGGTCGTCCGGCAAGGCCGCGTCCTGCAAGACCGGGGAGCTGGTGAACTCCCACCACTGCGTGGCCTCGCTGTAGCTCTGGCGCATGTGCCCAGCCAGTTGCTGCAAGTCCGCCGGCATCACTTCATCCGGGTCTGGCGTCGGCAACGGCATGCGCACCTTCCAGAGCTGGCCACCCTGCAGCAGCGCGAAGCACTGGCCTTTGGGCAGGCCGACGACGTGCGATGGCTCGATCATCGGCACGCTGGACATGCTGATGCGATCCTGGGTGTTTGACGTAAAGTCCGTCGCGCCGCGAATGTCCGAGCTGTCGGTCGCGCCGCTGACGATGGTGGTCGTATAGACCTCGACCTTCGGCAATTGCCGGGTCAGCAATTCGGCGGTAGCCGTCTCGCGCACGCGCAGCATGAACAGGTTGTTGAAGTTGCCGATCACCTGACCGGCCTTCGCGCGGTTGCCGATGCGGGCTTCGATGTCCGAGAGGGTCTGCGTGTACGCGGTAACTTGCAGGCCAGCGCCGCCGCCCTTGTTGATCAGCGGAATGAACTCGTCACCCATCAACTCGTTGAACTCATCGGCGTGGACGTTGATCGGCACGCGCGAGCCCGCCGATGCGCCCGGCAGGCCGTCGTCGATCCCGTGCTTGTAGATGTGGCCGGCGACCGAAACCAGGTCGGAAAACATTGAATTGCCGACCGCCGCAGCGACCTCGGCATCGGACAGCGCATCCAGGCCGACATAGACCACAGCGCGCTTTCGGATGACCTGCATCCAATCGAAGATCGGACGCGGGTCGGTCAGGTCGGAGTAGTTCGGGGCCAGAAGCTGGGCGATCTTGCCGCTGGTGAGCTTCTCCAGCAGCGGCAGCAGCGATGCGACGATCTTGTCGAAGTAAGTCTTGTCGTAGCGCACTGCCGAGCGCAGGCCGTCGAGCACGGGGTCGTAGTTGCGCGCCTGGGAGAGGTACTGCTCCAGCGCCACCACGCGCTTTTCGCGCCCGATCATGTTGCGCGGGATGTTCTTCTCGTTGAGCTTGGCCTCGATCTGGACGATCACCTCCCAGGCCTTGGGCTCGTTCTTGGCGAAGTAGTGCTGGGCGTACTCGATGAACAGCGCGTCGATGTTGATCACATGGCGCTGGATCAGCATGTAGTCCGGGCGCTGCCCCAGCTCCACCAGGGCGCGGGCGATGATGTTGACGAAGCGCCACGCGAACTCGCGAAATGCCGCGCTGTTGCCTTCCCCGGAGAGCTGCCCTGCAACACGGGTGGCCACCTCGCTGATGCGCCCAAAGCGGCCCACGGCGTTGTAGCGCGCGGAAATGTCCGGCCAGCCCAAATGGAAGACATAGAACTCGCCCTCGCGGCCCGCACGCTTGGCCTCGACGTACACCCGCTTCAAAAGATCGGCGTCGCCCTTGGGGTCGATGACGATGACGACCTCGTGCTCGCCGTCGGCGCTCTTGCGCCGGATGTCCTGAGTCACGAACAACTCGGCCAACCGCGTCTTGCCCACGCGCGTGGTGCCCAGCACCAGCGAATGCCCGACGCGCTCACCCAGCGGTAGGCTGACGTCCACCTCATCGGGTTCGATGCCGTGCAGGCGCGGCAGGCCGCCCACAGGCGGCAGCGGGCGCACCGGGTTGAAAGGCACATCCCAGCCCGTGAGCGCGGGCAGCCGGGACAGCGGGAATGGCGCGAACTCCAGCCGTTCCTCCAACCTGCGCGCCAGCTGGTAGGCCGGCGTCAGCTCGACGTAGCGGCGAAATTCCGGTCTGTATGTCTGCATCAGCCGATGGGTGTGTTTCTGCTCCCACAGAAATCCGCGCCCCACGAACAGACGCTGCTGGCTGACCGGCACGTCCTTGCTGGTCATCACATAGCGCGGCAAGCGGCGAATATTGCGCCGGTAGCGCAGGATGACGCGGGCATCGCGGTAGCGGATGGCGCCGTAGGCGCAGAACGCCAGCGCACTGCCGACGCCCATGGCGGGACTCAGCGCGAGCGACCACGGGGCCACCAGGGACAGAAACGCGGCGCCTGCACACGCCGCGACGGTATAGAGCTCCACCGCTGGGCGCAGCAAAACCTCGACCGGCTGTTTCCCCGACATGGCTTCATTGCTCGATGCCGGTGGCTGTGATCAGCACCGGGTAATGCCGCAGACCCAGGCGCTCGGCCAGGTCGTCACCGGCCACAGGCGCGAGGGGTACGCCCGGCACCAGGGCGCGCAGCCGTGCCAGGCCCTGCACGGTCTCGACATTGACCACCAGGCCCACCGCGCCGCGCTCGCGCAGGGGTGTTGCCTGGCTGCGCAGCCAGGCGTGGGACGCCTCGTCGTCGCCGACGACCACGAAAGGCCGCAGGCCCGGTGCCTCGATCACCCGCCGCGCGACGGTGCCAGGCGTGAGCTTGGCACTGCGCACCGGCAACATCGCGGCCTCATCCATGGGCGTGGCGGGCACCGGGAGCATCGGGATGGGCGGTCGGGCCGGAGCATTGGCGCGCGGCTGAAGGTTCAGAGCCTCGTAGTACGGCAGCGCCGACGTGCCGCCACGGTCTTCGACCACGATCAGCGGCTCGCCGGCACGCGAGGCCAGCGGCAGAGCCGCCAGCAGCACGAGCAAGCCCTTCAGTGTGAGATGGGTCAAATGGGATGTTTTCATGGGGTGCTCTCCTGGCGTGCGGCGAAGGCCGCGGCGGTTGGGTGCGTGCCCTGCACACGGGCAAGGTGGCGCGACACGCTGCGCCGGTAACGGGCGGCAGGTTCTCCGCCCGCAGGACGGTGGTAGCGACCGATCGCCAGCAACCAGTCCTCGCCCGAGGTGTGCTGCTCCTTCAGGATTTCAGCGGCGATGGAGAGATTGCGGTACGGGTCGAGCAAGTCGCACGGGCTGACATAGCGCTGCTGGTGGTAGCCGAGGTTGATCTGGCCCAGGCCCGCGTCGATGCGTGTGTGCGGCGTGGCGCGCATCGCCTGCTGCAAACCAGCGCAGGCGTCGGCACGGGTGGCGAAGCGGCGCGACTGACCGGCGACGTTGAGCGACCACGGCCATGGGACGATGCGCCCGTTGCGGCGGATGCCGCTCTCCTGCAAGGCCACGGCGTAGAGCACCGACGAGGGGATGCCCGCGCGCTGTGCGGCAAGCTGGTAAGCCGGTGGCGGAAGCTCCTGGGCATGGGCATGGGCGGCGCAGGCGCACAGGCCCGCCGCGATCACCAGTACGCGCAAGCACTGCGAAACGGAGGTGGCCGCTATGGCTGGCGCTGCCATTGACCGTTCACCTCGCGCACGACCGCAGGAAGGTCTCCGGGCAAGCTCAGCGACAGCCACCGCCCGCCATCATGGTTGAGCGTGATGCCACCGCTGCGCACGCGCGCCGGATCGACGTTCGCACGCTTGGCCCAGTCGCGGATGCGCGTGTCGTCTTGGCGGCTGCCGACCATGTACAGGTCGAACTCGGTGCCGGACGATTGCAGGCGCTGCACAAGCTGCCCGCATGCCGCGCAGCCGTCCTTGATGAACACGGCCGTGCGGCCTGAACCGCGCAAGGGGTTGGCGCTGGTGCCGGCGCCGGGCTTGTCGTCAGGCAGGTTCACCCGCTGCATGCCGGGATTCAGGCGCAGCCAGGCCTCGTCGTAGGCACGTTGGTAGGCGAGCAGCTTCTCGACGCGGCGCGCTTCGATCTGCACCTGCAGCTCTGCGTAGCGGCGCCGTTCCTCGTCGGTGCGCGCCTCGATGCCCAGGGCGGACAGTGGGTCCAGGTTGGGCGAGTAGATGCCCAGCGGCCCGTCCATCAGTTCGCGATAGCGCGCCCACTCCTGCGGTTGCAGGCCCCAGTCGCTTGCCGCCCGGTCGTCCAGGGAGCGAGTAACCAGCGGGCGCTCCTGACTGTGCGCATTGCCGGCGGGAGCCGTGGCCGGTTGCTGCGCCCAAGCGGACAACTGGGCAGACACCAGCAGAAGCACGGAAAGGATGATCGACGGTTTCATGTCGTGCGCTCCGATCACGGAATCGCCAAACGGCGGGTCTGGTCGCCGGTCTGGAACACCGCGGTGTTGCCCTCGATCGCCTGAAAGCGCCATGGGCCGAGCGAATCGCCGGGCAGCAGCACCTCAAGCTGGTCGGGCGTGTAAGACCCGGCGCTCGGCGCAACGGACAGGCTGCGCTGGCCAGCCCGAAGCTCGGCACCGACGATGCGAAATGGCAGTGGCGGCGGCGCTGGTTTGGCGGTGGGCCTGCTCGGTGAGCGCGGCTGAGCGGGCGCTGCGGCACGCGCAACAGTCTGGCGCGTCTTGATTTGCTCGACCTCGGTGCGCAGCGCCTGAAGATCTTCGGCAGCGGCATAGCCGCTCAGCGTTGTCTCGACCTGGGCAGCGCGTGCTTCCAGGAGTTCGCGGGTATCTTTGAGGTCTGCCGCTGTTGCGACGGCCGGACGCTCCTGGATGGCCTCAATGGCCTCGGCCAGGCTCGCCGCCTGCGCTTCGAGACGTTGCAGGCGGGAATCAAGCAGCGACTGGTCGGCCTGGTCGTTCATGGTCTGGTAGCTCAGGGCAGCGAAAACGCTGAGGCCGATCAGCCAGAGCCACATCAGGCTCTGCAACACCACGGCGGTGATCGGGCGCCGGGGAGACTGCGCGGCATTCATGGCTGGCCTCCCGAAACCGAAGGCATCAGCGGAAACGTCTGCACCGCCTCGGCAGCAGGCGGCTCGTGTGCGTGCTCGGCAGTCGCACTGCCTCCAGGCCGCTCGAAGCAAATCTGCCGTGTCCGTTCATCCGCATGCAGTTCCCAGGCCGAGCCAGCCAGGGTGAGCAGCGCATCGCGCAAGGTCATGGGGCCAAGATGCAGGTGTGCCGCCGGCAGCGGGAGCGCATACAACTCGGTCACGGCGCGAGGCGTCTCGCAAAGTTGGTAGCCGCTGCGTTTGAGCACATGCCGCAGGCCATCGCCCACCGTGGCACGGGCATCCTCGGGCATGGACACGTCGATGGTCTGCAACAGCAAGTCACGCTGCGCCGCCGTGGGTGCCAGCTCGACCAGCGTGTAGCGGCCATAGCGCACGACGGGAATGAACTCGGGTGCGTCGGGTTCGGGAATGGTCAAGACTGCCTCTACGGCGTCTGGCACCAGCGGCGCGGTGGTGGTCGCGCAGCCGCTGGCCAGCGCTGCGGCCAGGAGACCAGCGCCGACCAGACGCCGGGATACATGGGTTGCGGGCATGGCATCGGCTCTTCTGTTGCGATGCCGATACCTTGGCGGCACGGTGTCGTGCGGTCAGCCAGGAATGCGAACTGGGTGGTGCCCGGTTTTCTGCCTTGGGCAAGTGCTGGGCCTTCACGGGAACCCTTTGGAATGAGAGAAAAACGCAGCCCCGCCCACGAAGAACGCGAGTGGGGCTGCAAGTTGTGAACAATAGAAAGCCGGCGGCGCTAGGCCGGCGATGGCGTGGAAATCAGGCGGTGACCAATTGCCGGGCCAGTGCGACCTCGACGGAATCACCGTCCTGATTCAGAACATCCAGCCCCGATTCGGGCACGTCGCCCGAGGTGGACTGCGAGACCATGATCTTCTTGGCCATCAGTTCCAGGCAGGTCATCTGCGAGGAACCGGCATAGCCGAGGTAGATCACGCGCACGGGCTGTTTCTGCCCGATGCGCCAGGAGCGGCGTGCTGCCTGTTGGAGCGAGTACACGTTGTAGCCACTTTGCATGAACACAATCGTCGGGAACTCCAACAAATCCAGTCCCGTCTTGACCAGCTCGGGATTGGTGACGAGCACGTCGATGCCACGGTCCAGTTGCTCGGCGATCCAGTCTTCTCGGCGGCTGGCATCCACGCTTGCGCGCAGTACCGCCACCTTGAAGCCTTCCTGCTCCAGCAGCCCCTTCAGGCGCGACGTGGTGTCGCGCGTGCCGGTATAGACCGTGTAGGCCAGAACCTTGCGGCCCTGTTCCTTCTCCGCTTTGCAGATATCGATCAGCTCACGCTCCTTGGGGCTGATCTCGAACTCATTGAACTGAGCCGGGACAAACGCCAAGGTGTTGCGCGTGCGCGGATGCACCACGGTCTCCGACCGGAAGCAGCAATCCGGCCAAGCCAGCAGCACGTTGAGCACCACCCCCAGCAAGGTCGTATCGCGTCGCGCCAGAGCCTGTTTCAGCTCTGCGGTCAGCCGACCCGCCAAATCGCGGTAGGCCGCAGCTTGCGCCACGTCCATCTGGACTTCACGAAACTCCTCGTCATACGGCGGCAGGACGTTGCCACCGATGTCCTTGAGCTTGAGAAAGATCGTGAACGGCAGGATGCAGCGCAAGACGCCTTTCGGGCCGAAGCCGGGAGCCTTGACCGTGCGCACCGATACCTTGGTGCCCTTGGCCGTCTTGTGCGCCGTGCCGGCGCTCTCGGAGTAGATGTCCTTGAGGACGCCGTGATCGCGCATGAACGCCATCGCAGCCGAGGTCATGCTGCCGCTCGTGGTCGGGCGGTAGCCGTCTTCGATCATCCGTCCTGGCAGTGCCCGGAACAGCAGGTAGAACAGATCATCGCCGTAGCCGCCCATTAGCGTGCCGGTCAGCAGCAAGGTCTTGCGAGCCTTCGCCGCCAGCACGCCCATGGCCTGGCCCTGGGCACTGCCACCGTTCTTGTACTCGTGCGCCTCGTCGGCGATGAGCAGGTCGAACGTGCCTTGCGGCAGGTAGCGTTTGATGAACTCGGACGGTTGGTAGCCGCCCTCGCCAAAGCCAAACTCCATGTTGGCCATCGCACGTTCCATGCGCGTGGCCTGACGGTCGGAAAACACCAGCTCGCCGTTGCCATCCATGAGGTTGATGAACTCATGGATGTTGTCACCCAGCATCGAGGCCAGGAAGCCGTCACCGAACTTCTGCATCAACTTCTGCGCGGTGACTTCCCCGATGGTCGGGATGCGCTTCAAGGCTTTGAGGACGACCGAGGACTGGTCGCTGCCGGACAGGCTGCGCGGGCGGATCAGCGTCCACAGGGGCGCGGCGCAGTGGCTGCACTTCCTGCGGGACTCCTCGGCTTCGAGCCCGATCGGGTTGACCGGCTCGCCGTCGAGGTCGGTGATGAGCGTGCCGCAGTCCGGGCAGGCCGCCACGTCGCCGTGGCGGGTGCGCCGCTGGGTGAAGACCGGCTTCCAATGGAACCCCATCCGCATCCTGACGCGGCCCAGGATGAAAAACTCCTGGCCCGTGGGCTGCACACCCAACTGCTCGCGCAGCTTGATGAGCTTGACCAGCGTGTCCGGGCCATTGAGCACCCAGACCTTGGCACCAGCCACCGTCTCCTGGATCTCGCGCCGCCACTTGTAGACCAAGTGGGGAGGCGAAAGCACCAGGGTGCGGCGGTAGCCTTCGGCGTTGAGCACGGCGGCCGTGGCGATGCCGACGGTCGTCTTGCCGCAACCCATTTCGCCATTGACGATCGCAGCGCGCTCGCCTTGATCGACCAGCAGCTCGGCGGCGGCATGGACAACTTCGGCCTGGGCCTGGAACAACTTGCGCTTGAGGCTGGCGACGACGAGTTGCCGCTGTGCTTGCGCTTGGCCGGTATAGACCGGCGGGTTGGCGCGGTTGAGAGAGTCGAGCAGTTCGTCGCCGAACTCGCCGACAAAATCCTGAAGGCTCAGGGTGAGAGGGTTGGATTCCGCTTCGAGCAGTTCGCCCTGTACGGGCTCTGCATCGTTGGCGGTGGTGTCGAGATCGAGGGACATGGTGATGCTCCAAAGAAAAATGGGACATGCACCACCCCAGCGGGGCGATGGCATGCCCCGTGGTGGGAAGAGAGACGGCGAACCGTCGGTGGTTGGACAGTGCAGGCGCTCGTGGCCTGCGGTGACAACTCGCGGTCAGTACTCGGACGGCAGCACGATGCGGGTCGCGCTGCGATCTGCTTCGGTGAAGATGCGGATACTCAGGTCACGGGTGACGACGTAAAACGAATCGAGGCGTTCGCCAGACTCCAACGCAGCGTTGTTCTGTTGCCATTGGTAGTCGGCGACGTCGCCCCAGTCGCCACGCATGTGGCGTTCGAAAAACGGCATGGGATCGAGCCGGCCTTCGTTCATCAGGCGTTCGACGCCTTCGCTGAACTCCAGCGCACCGATCTCGAACAGCCGTTTGCGGCGGTGCTTGTCATGTTGGTTGGATGTCATGTGGCTTCCTTCTGAGTAATAGGGGCCATGGCACCCTTGCGGGGTGTCGGTGGCCCCGCGTTGGAGAAGATCAGTACTCGCTGGGCAGCAACAGCGTGGTGACGCTGCGATCCCATTCGGTGATGATCCAAATTTTCAGGCCGGGTGTGACCTCGTAAGAAGAAAACAGACGATCCTCGCCGGACTTCAGCGCGGCATCGTTCTGCCGCCTATCGCTGTCGTCGAGGTCGCCCCAATCGCCGCCGAGGTGACGACGCAGGTAGGGAGTCGGGTTGAGCCGGCCCTGTTGGACCAGGTCATCGACGCCGCAGGTCATGACCACCTGGCCTGGCGAGAAGCGCAGGCTCGGTGTCTGGCTGATGGAAAGTGCTTGGGCTGCCATGGAAGGCTCCTGGATATGGAGGGGCCACGGCACCCCATCGGGGCGACTGGACCCCGGTGGGTGGAAAAATCGACGGCGAACCGTCGGTGGTGGAAACGATCAGCGGATGGTCAACACCTCGCCCCGTGTCGGGGAGCCAGGCGTCATGTCCCACGCGCGGATGACGGGAACGAACTTGTCGGTGAGGATGCGGGTCTCGGCGATCGAGCCGTCTTCGCGTTCGGTGAATTCCCGCTGGAGCGTCTTGTCCTTGTGGGTGTCACCTTTGACGACGAGCACGCGCCCCGTCTTGGATTGCACGACTCCCGAGATCGCGCCTGCGGCCAAAGCCAGGGCGAGATGCCAGTGGGACAAGGCCCGCGCCGGTGGACGCAGCGTCTGCTGCGCGGCCCCCAACTGCGTATCCCGCGACGGCCAGAGGCCTTGCAGCCTGCCAACCTCATCGGCGAACTGCTCCGGCTCCATCGTCACGCGGAAGAAATGCCCCGGCTCCGCCGGGCTGGCGGGGACGATGTACGGCAGGAACGGCCATTCGCTCGGCAGTTCCTCAGCTTCGACTTCGCCAAGCCCAACCTGCAGCAGCAGATTGCGCACGGCCTTGACGCCATCGGGCGTCTGCTCGCGCTGGCGCACCCGGCGTCCGAAGATCACCACCTGCTTGAACTGCGTTTCCACCGCTCGGTAGATCCGCAGGTCGGTGTAGTGGCGCGTCAGCCAGCCGACCAGCTCCGCGTCGAGCACGTAGCCGGGGACGATGAAGACCAGCACGCCGCCGTACTGCAACAGGGGCAGCGTGCGTTGGTAGAACAGTTTTTCGAGGCGGGCACGGCCCTGACCCTGATAGCCAATGTTGCCGTTGACGTCCTTGGACAGGTCGCCATACGGCGGATTGAGCCAGAGCAGCCCAAAGGACTGTTTGGAGATCATCGTGTCCATCAGGTCCGCGTGCAGGCAGTGATCGACCAGGCTGCGGGCATGGCGCGCCCGCTCTGCGTCGAACTCGACGGCGAACGCCTTGGCCTGCTCGCGCCCGAGGGCATGAGCCGCTTCGGCAATCGCCACGCCTTCGCCGGCGCAGGGATCGAGGATGCACATCGGCCCATTGGATTCAGGCGCACTGGGCATCAGTGCATTGAGGGCTCTTTCGAGCGTTGGTTCGTCGGTCGGGAAGTACCCGTTCTTCACGAAATTGCGGGCGAGCCGCGGGAACATGAGAGCCATGGAAGTCTCCTGGTTGGCGGGGATGAATGGCGCAGGTGGGCCTTGGCGTGCCTGCGCAGGTGGTTCAAGCCGCTACCGTTTCCGGCGTCCAAATCTTGGCCGGATAGGGATAGGCGGTGAGCACGTCACTGCGGATCAGCGAGCCGAGCGCCTGGGTCAGCGCCGGCACGTCGATGGCGAGCCGATGGCCCACCAAAGGCCCGAGGGCAAACGGCAGGCGGGTCAACATCTCGCGGCTTTGCAGCAGTTCCAGCACGGTTTCGCGCCAGTGGTCGAGCAACGGCAGTGGGCAGGTGTCCTGCACCAACGTCCACAGGCGGTCAAGCCGGTGGTCGCTATCGCGGGGCAGCAATGCCAGTGCGCTGGCGTTGGCCTTGTCGGGCTTGACGCAGCGCCGATCGAACAGCCACACGTTGGACAGCGAACCGAACAGCGTTCGCCGGTAGGCGCGGGTCATGCGCTTTTCCAGGCGATCGACGTTGCCGACGAACACCGGGACGCTGCCGCCCTGGTCGGTGATGACGTGGAACTGCTCCAGACCCTGCTCGTCGCGCCCGAGGGTCAGGCGAGCCAGGAACTGCTGGACGGCGGTGTCCCGCGCCCAGATCGACAGGAAGATCAGGTTGCCCTGGTCATCGCCGACGCAAGCGTCGGCCATCACGTCCGGGCATTCGTCGATGCGGTACAGCGTGGTGGAAGAAGTGTTTGCGGGCATGGTGGTGTCCTCGGATGAACGGGAACAGCACCGCCCGCAGGGGGCAAGTACTGCCCCTTGGGGTGGAAAAAAGGCGTCCCTGACTCAGACCGTCAGCGCCGTAGCTGGAGCTGTGGCTTCCTTGGATGTGCGCCGCCGCGCGTGGTAGGCGCGAACGCCTGCACGCCAGTCGGCGGATTGCTCCGGTGCGAGGTTCAGATAGGACAGCGGGCACGAGTAGTAGTACGGGTGCATGGATTCGTCCAGTGGCTTATAGCCCCACTGGCCGCCGCTGCGTTCCAGCAGATCGCAGCGGATGGTGCACAGGGACTGGCCCGGTGCGAGATCACGGTGTACGCCTTCGGCCTTGGCCGTCACTTGCACAACAGACCAGAGGACGTTGCCACGCAGCGCGTGGGCGATGACCTTGACGCTGGCGCGCTCGGTCTCTTGCGGTGCGATCAGTTCCGCGATCAGTTCAGACCGCGATTGGGGTGAGAAATACCAGCCCATGAGAGGCCTCCTGGAAAAATTGAGCCAGAAGCCTCCCCGGTGGGGAAGACCCCCGGCGGGTGGATAAAGCACACCGCAGATGCGGTGCCCAGTACTACGCAGGTTGCAGTTCGGCCTGGCGGCTCCACTCCTGCGTCTTGAAGTCCAGCGCGTAGCCCAGTTCGCCCAGGCGGGCGATCTGCGTGCGCAGGGTGCGGCGGTCGATGGTCGAATCCAGTTTCACGGACTCGCCCAGCGGCCAGAGCAAGCTGAACAGCGCGGCGTCGCCATCTTCGGTACTGCCGGGAGAAGTTGCCGCAGCGGGCGTCGGCGCATCCACGCCGAAGGGCGTGGTATCGACCAGCGGGTCCGTGGATGCCTGCACGGGTGCTGGCTTGGCGGGCCTGGAAGTTTTGCTGGGCTTGGCCGGTGTTGCCGGTGTTACTGCAGGCTGTGCGCCCAACTCTTCATCAAGTGGATCGAGGTCCTGGGTGGCGAAGCTGCGTGCCTCGTCACGGCTCAGTTTGTCGATGTCGTAGAGCGTCATTCCGTCCAGGCTGGCGCGGATCTCGAAGCGCATGCCGCCACCGACCGGGTAGGACTTCGGGAAGATATACCTGATGATGAATTCCCCGTCGTACTTGCCTTCGGGGTATTGCTCCAGCTCCGGGTCCTTAACCTCGAACGTACCCAGGTGCGTGGCGAGGCGACCGACTGTGAAGGGGCCGTTCTTGCCTCGGATGGTACGCAGCGTGAGTTGACCGGGGACGATGATGGGCGAAACCGATTGTTCGGGTGCCGATTTGACTGCCATGGCGGTACTCCTGATGATGAATGACGGGCGGTTGGTGGCACCCGGTGGATGAGAGGAAATGGACCTCGCCCGAGATGGGCAAGGTCCACTTGGCATCACGCCTTGAGCTGGCGCATGCCTTCGGCCAGGAGCCACAACGCCCGATTCAGGCGCAGGTTCTGGTCGATGCCTTGCACCGGGCGGGTGCGTTGATTGCGGCCATTGGCCGAGCGTCCATTCAGGCCCCCCTTGACGAGGTTCTCCTGGACGCGGTTGAAGACGGCCCACAGGTCATCCTTGCGGTCGTCCCAGCGCCTGGGCGCGAGCAGTTGACGCTCCGTGACAGGCGTCGGCTTGGCAGGATCGTCGTACTTGAGTGCCAGCGCGGAGTGCGCGAAGATTTCTGCTTCGCCCTCATCAAGGGTGATGGTGCGCATTGCATCGCGCGAGTCCTTCACGCGCTCGAAGCCTTCGAGGACTTCGTAGGCACCTTCGATCACCTGGCTGGCCACATCCCCCTTGTGCGGGACACGGATGTCGGCGGTGGTATCGCCGCAGACCAGGCCGTTGTGGCAGACGAATCTGAACATGCCTGCCAGCATCTGGTAACTGCTCGTGCCGTCGTGGCTGTTGAGCAGGATGATCTCGTTCGCCTCGTCGCCGTTGATCTGGCTGGCATGGCGAAGTCGGATGAGATGCTTGGTGTGCTCGCGCCGATCCTCGTTGCGCACGCGCGTCTGGCACACCATGAAGGGCTCGAAACCCTCCTGGCGCAGCTTGGTGAGCACGGTCGAGGTCGGTATGTAGGCATACCGCTCGGATCGGCTCCCATGAGGAGCGTCGGCGAAGATTGATGGAGCAATGGCGCGAATGCGGTCGTCCGAGAGCGGGCGATCTGAGCGCAGGATCGGAGACTGCGGAGCAAAACGGGATGCCAGAGACATGGCTGTTCTCCTTTGAAAAATGCGACAACCGCGCAGCCGTCTGACCACGCGGAACTCGGGGGAAGAAATGCGCGAGCGCGCTATGCGGATGGAGGACGCTGCAGATGCAGCAAGGAGAAGCGGCAAGGCCCCATGAGGGGCCATGCCGGATCAGAACGAAGCAGCCAATGCCGGCTCCTGCTCCTCGACTTCACCTTCGAGCTTGCACTCGGCGGGCTCAGAAGGCTGATCGGCAGCGGGTTCGGCGTCCTCGGCTTCGGGCGCGGGAACGTCCTGAGCCGGCGGCGAATCGGCTTGCGCGGGGCTCGTCGGATAGACCTTGGTGCCGTCGATCTTGATCAGGCCGATGTGGATCAGTGTCGAATCCAGGCTCGCGGCCGGTTCCCCAGCGCGCTCACCCTTGGTGCGGATGTACGGATCGATCTTCATGTCGTTGAGACGGAAGGCGATCAGCACCTTGCAGTCCCCTTCGATGGCCTGCACGCACCGGCGAACCAGATGCTCGGCTTCAGGGGTGGTGACGATGGTGTCGAAGTACCGATACTCCGGTTCATCGACAGGCCCGGCCAGCGCGGCGACGGTGCAAGAGAGGAACGGGTCGCCATCTTTGGGCGTGACGTCCTTCGGACGGCTGAGGTAGCCGATGCCGCGGGTGATCAGCTCGTGCTGCCTGATCGAAGCCAGTTCGGCCCGGTCAAGCGGCTCGGCCTTGAGCAGTCGCGCCTTGAGGGACGCGGCGGCTTGGCCTTTCTGCTCGCCCTTGTCGCGGATGTACGCATCGCCCCACAGGTCGCCGAGGCGAAAGCGCACCAGTGGGCGCTGCTTGGGATCGTCAACGCCGATGTAGCGCTCGACCAGCTTCTTGGCCTCGGCACCCGAGACCTTGACGTCGAAATAGCGATAGCTGGGGTCCTTTGCGGAACCGACCAGCGCGGCGATGGTGCATGCCAGGAAAGGCTGCGCACGGCGGCCGCCCCGAACAGGCACTTCACGGACACGCTGGATGTAACCGATGCCCGAGGTGTGGAGGTCGAAATACGATTTCTCGTTGGACGTGGTGTTCATGGTGAATCTCCATAGGGATGAAGCGGAGACACACCGGCCCCACGCTGCGGGGAAAGGTGCGTAACCCCGCGATGGGTTGATAAGGCGAAAGCATCCACCACCAGAGACTGGTGGCCGCCCGCGGATGGATGCGGTGCGAGCTGGCTCGGTCACGCAGTGGGGACTGCGCCGCAACCTCGAAGACCGATGGTTGCCTGGCATGTCGCTGACAACATCAGCAAGCATGGGCTCAGCATGGCCGGGCCTCGCGCGCGAGACAGCCATCAATCGGCATCCGGGCGATTCCCTTTGATGAAATCTCACACGGCAGAAAAAAGGCCCTCCTTCCGAATGGAGGGAGGGCCTGTGGGGGGCATGTCGCCTGGTTCTTTTCGTGGTGTTACGCCGGTACAGCGCGGCGCCGTCGGGACGTCTCCGCGCCGATCACGCTCACATCGATCAGACGCCAGCGCCCGTCGTCGATGAGCCGCTCCAGCACTTCGCCGAGCATGTCGAAATACACCTCGTCGTGCCGATCGACCAACTCGCCGTCGCGGCACAGCTCCACCGCATAGGTATCGCTGCCGCGCTGGTAGAGGATCGTCACCTGGCCGGCGAACTTCGCGGTCGAAACCGTGAAACTGATCGCCGGAGGCGTTTCGATGATCCTGGACGGCTTCGGATCGACCCAGGTGAAGTCGTGGGCGCCCGCATCGACCAGCATATGGGTGATGCGCCGGAACCCGTCGGGCGCCGGCATTTCCTCCAACTGCTCGATGAGCTGACCCAGTTCTATGCACTGCGGCTCGGGAATGGGCAGCTTGGCCGGCGCGGAGCCGAGGATGTGTGTCTTGACGGTGTAGGGAGTGCCGTCGGACATCATTTCGGTGCGCTCTTCTGGCGTGTCCGCACGCAGACCGTCGAAACGACGACGGGCATAGGGTTGGACATGCACCTTGGTGCCCTCGCTGGGAACGGTGGTCACCAGGTTGGGATCGAGTACCGCGAACTCGCTGGGCTTGAGCTTGACGACGATGGCGTCCTCGCTGGCTGCGACCACCTTGCCGTCGAAGGGCTGGGGATCGATGACAAAGCCCAGTGTCGAGGACTGTGGCTGATCATCGAACACGCGGTACTTGAACGACCGCACGTTGCGGGGCACATGGCCTGCGACCAGCGAAGGCATCAGAGTCTTGATAAGAGAGCGATCCATGTGAATCTCCTTGAGGAAGAACAAGGGATTCCCCGCCCGCAAGGGAGAGGTCCCTTGTGGGTGAATGGGCGCGATGCGTCCGTAGGAAGAAACAACCAGCACGGTTTCCCGCGCTTGCAGCCTTGAAGGGCTTGGCTGCCTGGGCATGTGTCGGCAACGCCGACGAACATGGGGCAAGGATGGCCCTGGAGTGAGCCGCCTGCGCTCAGGAAACCGCACCGCGCCGCACCCGCTTTCCTGCGCCGCGACAAGAAAAGGCCCCTCGAAAGGGGCTGGGTGGTCAGGCTTGGTACACGAAGTAGTGTTCGCGCTGACGTGGAAAGAACACATGCTTCCACGTGTCGCCGCCGGTGTTGCCACCGTCGAAGACGACCATTTCGTAGGCATTAATGTCGGTGTCTGCCAGATCGGCGCTGGCGATATGGCGCATGTGCAGCATGCCGCTCAAGCGCTCGAATACCAGGATCTGGCCGATGGCGTCGTCCTGGCCCATGGCGTTGACGCAGGCTCCAAGCTGATGCTCGAAGTCGCGTGCGGGCGAGATGAGGTCGGGGAACATAAAGTGCTCCTATGAAATTGGACCAGCCCGGCTCCCAGAAAGGAGACGGGCTGGTATGGAGGACAAAGAGGAAGGTGGGCGCGTGGTGTGTTTGCTAGGGCTCGGCCAGCGGCAGGCCCAGCAACACGGGCGCGTCAGCGTCGAGGATGAGGATGCGCACATCGGCCTGGCCAGCCAGTTCCAGGATGTTCGCCAGGTCGTCTGGCATGCCCTTGCTGCGGTGCTCCTGCCGAAGCTGCTCGGCGGTGATGCCCTCGGCGTACTCCAGGTTCTTGTCCGTCCAGGGCGTGGAGATCAGCTTGACGCCGATCGCCGGGCTGTACGGAACCCGAAAGGCGATGAACAAAAAGGCCTCCGGCGTGGCAAGGTCCGCCAGATTGGCGAGGTACTGGCCGGTTTCCTGGCTGATGTGCGTGCTGCTGATCTCCCAGCATCGGCTGTAGTAGCCGGTCTCGAAACTCAGGCGCTGCACGACTTCCCGCGCGGCCTCGACCGAATAGCTGTCACCGACGTGGATCAGGCGACCGTCGAAGTCCTCGCCATGAATGGCATAAACCACGACACCGATCACGCCTTCGCCGTTAACGCCTTCATCGGCATCGCAGTCGGCCAGCACCTCGGCACTCACAGGTTCAGAGCCGTTCGTGACCACCGCGAAATCGCTGGTGACGATGCAAGAGGATGCAATCAGTTCCTCGTCGGAAAGGTGCTGCTGGCTCGGGTGGATGTTTCGCCAGACATGCGGGCTTCCGTCCTCGTAGCTGATGGACAGCGTGCGGACGATTTTTAAATTCCAGTAGCCGCGAACAAAGGGATTGGGATTCTGAGACATGGGAACGCTCCAGATTGAATAATGGAGCCAATTCCCGCCACCGGGAATTGGACCCGGTGGGTTGAAAGGGGAAAATGCGTCAGGCAGAGGTGATCGTTGGCTTTGATTCAGCCTTACGCTGGGCAGCGGAAAGGAAATTGAGGGATATGACCGTGTAGGCGCATGTCCCTTTTGGGGAACGAAAAAACGGTGGTGTGCCGGAGGCCGGCTCACCAGCCGCTGTAGTTCAGCATCAAGTCGGCAATGACCTTGCGGCGTTCCAGGTCGAGACCGTCGAAGTCCGACAGCCCGTGGAAGTGGCAGCGTTTGAGCATGGCACCGCCCTCGTGCGCGTTGTAGAAGCTGACCATGGCGGACAGGAACATGCGTTGCCCGCTGCTCAGGACACCGAGGGCATCGTTGAGCCGCAGCATGTTGGGACGCAGATCCCACTTGCTTTTGGCCTGGTTCAGGCCGTCACGGGTGCCGTCGCCGAACCATTCGGGGCCAGCGATCTCGGCACCACGCTTCCATGCCTCGAAGAAGGCTTGGGGCGCGGCAGCGAAATGCTGCTCTTCCCGCATGATCTGATCGACGACTTCCTGCGGCAGCAGTTGATTCATGGCGTGATTCCTCCAGTTGGATCAGGGAATGGCGAGCTGGGACCAGCCGCCTCTTTCGAGGGCACGTTGAGCCGCCGCATGGCTGCGGAAGTACTCGTGCGATTCCCGCGAAACGGGACCTTCGGTATCGCGCGTGCCGATGTAGTGGCCGGCGGCGCTTTGCAGGACTTCGAGCGGCAGGAACTTGCCGCAATAGGTCAAGGCCAACTGGCCGAAAGAGGCTTTGTGGGACATGGGTAGGCTCCTTGGAAAAGCGAGGCCTTGTCCCTCACGGGATGGCAGCTCCCGCACGCGGTGGATAAAAAGCATCGGCGTCACGGGGACGCGCGTCCGCAGACTTGATGCGATACGGACTGGCGGGTTACGCGGGAAGAACCCGCGGCAGCCTGGAACCCATGGCTGCTGGGATGTGCTGACGAATCAGCGAACATGCGGGCAGCTTCATGCGGGGGCCGCGCTGCGTCAGTTGGAAAACGGCATTCGGCCCAGCCCGGATTGATGGGCGCGGAGAAAGGAAACCCGCATCGAGTGCGGGCTGTCAGGGTGGTGCGTGGGTGCGTTGGCTCACTCGGGCGTGTCGCCCAGGACATGCTGCTTCCACAGGGCGAATGCCTCGTCCTGTCCCAGTTCGGCCAGAACCACAATGGGCTGCTTCTGCCGCGCACGCAGCGAAGCGAAATACGCCTTGCGGTCGGCGATGGCCTTGAGCTTGATGCCCTTGAGAAACAACAGCTTGCCGTTCTTGATGAACAGCACCTTGTTGCCGATGTCGCGGTTGAACGCGGTGCGCAGCTTGCGCTCGGCGTGCATGGCATCGGCCAGTTGATCGACCAGGAAGTCGAGCGTGATGTCGATGAGCAGCGCCTCTTCGTCTTCTCGTTCGATGTTGAGCGAGGTCGGCGGCAAGCTCTTGGCGAATTCCTCGGCCTGTGTCAGCAACGCGGCCTGGCCCTGCAGCGCGCGCATGAACGTCGAGCCACCGTGGCCCTCGTTGTGGGCCTCGGCAATTGGAGTGCCGTCGAACACGACGGTAGCGCTGAAGCACAGCGTTTCCTCGTTGGCGAAGTCGGCTACTTTGAGGTTCTTCAGCGTGATGCGGTCTTGCTTGGTGATAGTTTCCATGGGAAGTCCTGAAATCGACCGGGTGGCGACACGCCCTTGACGGGACGTGGCGACCATCCCGTGGGTTTGAGAAGGGAGGCATCGATACCCCGGCGGGCAGCGTTCGCCGGTGAGATGCCGTGGCGAACTGGCGGGTGGCGTGGGCGAAACCCACGGCAGCCTTGACACCCTGGCTGCGGGCTGCTGCCGATACGTCGGCAATGCAGGAGGGAGAATGGAGCGGCCCGCAGGCTGCGTCGTCGATCAATCCGAAGCGGTCGAGCCCGTCTTGTGCAGGCACTGCACAAGACGGCCGCTCAGCCATGCCATGCACGGAACGGCCATGGAGTTGCCAATGGCCTTGTAGCGCGGGGCGTCTGCGGCAGGCTTGCCGCGGTACGGGACCAGCGTGTAGTTGTCGGGCATGCCTTGCAGTCGCTCGCACTCCACCGGCATCAGCTGCCGCACGCGCCACTGCGACCAGTCCCCCGGGGTGGGGTCATTCCAGTCGTAGCGGAAATGCGCTTCGTAGTCGGGCGCCAGTGCATACCCCTTGTCCCCGCCGCCCGGTTCAGCCACCAGACCGTGCTGACGCCCAGGCAAGGCAAGGAAAGGCAGGCCACCATAGGCACGCCATAGCCCGGCTTGCCGCTGGACAGCATGGTGCAAGTCACCTGTCCATGGCCCGACTTGAAGCGCACCTCGCCGCGATTGTTCTGCGCGAAGGCAATGGCAGGCACCACGCCCGCATTTGCATGGCTATTGCGATGCCCGCCCGCGCGCAGCGTCGGAGCCCGCTCCATCGTTGCATCCGCTCCTCATCCCTGGGCGGTGAACGCGATGATCGGGACACCCTTGCCCGTGCCGTCCTCGCTGCTGCCCTTGCCGCCATTGGCGGTGCTGAGGGGGTGGCTGATGCCGCCAGCGACCGTCTGCACCATGAACGTCTCAGTGTGGATGTCGTGCTTCGGATCCGCCGCCATCAGGCATGATGGCCACATCAACGGGGCCAGTGCCGCCACTGAAGACGAACGTCGTCGTGACCTTGCCGTAAGGCTGCTTCAGTCTGGCATATCCGCCTGCAGCGTCAGGTCCAGCAGCGCAGGCAGCTTCTTGCCACGGCGAGCCGCCCGCAGAAGAATCCCCGAGCAGGCCTGCATGCTCAAAAAATACTTCGGCGGGATCAAGACCATCTCCACCACTTGCCACAAGAAACACACGCTTGCATCCGTGGGCGCATCAATCAGTTTCCTTACGCCTCTTGGTTGGCAGCGCTGCAGGCGGCAATCATTGCCGCGACGACGGGCTGAATTTCGCAGGGCCTACTACATACAATTTATCGCGAGACTCGGCGGTATTGATTCTGTTGTTTCGCAAACCCCTACGTAGCCGTAGCGTGGCAAATTCAGGACCGCTACGACCGCTGTAACCGGCTTAGCTGCGTAGCAAAGTGCGACCATTCATATCCATCTCCTGAACGCCACCCCTTTCAACGTCTTTTGTCCGCTGCCTTGAGCATCCGGTCAGTTGCGACGTGTGAGCGCGCGATGGAGCCGTCCACGTAGCCCTTGGGCACGGCCGGTTTGGGCTTACGCTTGCTCGTGGCCAGCTGCCTGGGGCTGAGCCGGCTGGTCAGGCGCAACAGCCGCTGGAGCAACTGCGCGGGATCGTCGTCTGCGCATGGCAGATGCTCGGGCGGCAGCAGGCGCACCATGGCCTCGTAGCTGCTGGTGATCTCCACCGTCAGGTGGTAGGTGGACACGTCCAGTTCGGGGTGCGTGGCGCGGTGCGCCTGTTCGGTCACCCGCTTGAGCAGCGCCAGCACGTTGTACGCCAGCACCGCCACGGCAAAGCCCAGCAGCGCGGCCCGCGGATGGCCCAGACTCCTGATCTCGCTGTGCAGTACCGATTCGAGCCGTTGGAACATGCCTTCGATGCGCCAGCGCTTGCGGTACAGCCGTGCAATGGTGGCCGCATCAATCTCCTGGAGCAGGTTGCTCCACAGCGCGATGCTGGTGTCGCCCGATTCGGTGGGCGTGTCCAGTTCGATCTCGATGCGCCGCCATGGCTGCTGCACCATCCCTTGGGGCGGCTCGACCAGTTCGATGGGCTGTTCGCGTACCCGCCCCGTCTCGATGGGCGTGTAGCCACCCCACGGACCTTGCGCTGCCAGCTTGGGGTGGCGCATATGCTCTCGCGCACGATGAAGCCGGCGTCGCGCTCGTGCAGGCCTTGCAGGATCGCCTGGGTGCAGAAATGCCGATCCCCGATCCAGGCCTGTCCCGCCTGGGCGCGTTCGATCAGTTCGGCCGCGCCCACGCGCTCGCTCTCGTAGGCATCCTCGCAGGCCACGATGTCGCACACCAGGGCGCTGTCCGGGTCGTAGACCACCAGCGTGTGGCCCGGCAGCGCCGCGCCGCGAAAGCCGCGCAGCGGCGCCAGCCGCTTCTCGCTGGCCGGCAGGTGGTTGCCGTCGAACACCCGCAGCTGCCAGCCCGGCAGGCTCGGCGGCCCGCAAAGACCTGCGGCCACCGGCGCCAGCCGCTGTGCGCTGCCTTGCACCAGCGCGCGCAGCACCGCCGGCTCGGTGCGCTTGACCTTGGCGTACAGCGCCGCCAGCGACACCGGCATCAGCTCGTCCATCTTGCGCGCCGCCGCATGCAGCGATGGGCGCAGGCCCAGTGTGACCAGCGTCATCAGTTCCACCACGGTGGAGAACAGCAACTCGCGCGGGTACTGGCGCTGGCGGTGCTCCTGGAACACCTCGTCGATCCACTGCGCCGGCAGCGCCTTGTCCAGCGCCAGGCGCGCCATCACGCTCGCCGCGCCGGTGTGCTCGAACCTCTCAACAACCGCTTGCCAGATTTTTTGCTCCTGTTTTCTTCTCAGGCGGGAGCTTACGGGTAATTCTGCTCAAAGACGTTGAAAGGGGTGCTCCTGAACGCCCGTGATGCCCTCGACAGGGACAGAACGAAGGAGCCGATCAACCCGAGCGCCGCGATACCCAAATGCTCGCTGAGCAACGCGCCGGTGGTCGTGCCGACCAAGACGACGGCCAGGATCGGCAGGTGGCAAGGGCAGCTCAACACAGCCAACCCGGCCCACAGGTAGCCGGTGATAGGCTTGCGCTCCGGGCCTTCATGGCAACGCCTCTTCCTGCCGGGCAACCTCGGTTCGCAACGCGCTCAACTGCGCCTCCAGGCCCGCCAGTGCCCGGCGTCTCTGTTCAACTAGCTGGCGTAACTCGGCTAACCACGCCGACGCTTCACCGGCATCCGGCGCGTCCAGCGCCCGGCACGGCCGGGTCAGCAGGTCCAGGCCGATCCCCGCCTCGAAGGCAGCCCGCACGAAGCACAGCTGCTGCAAGGAGGCCATAGCCGCCTGGGGTGCACGCCACCGGCCTCAGCAATCCGCGCAGCAGGTAGTCGCGCACGATATGCACGCTCACCCCGGCATCAAGGGCCAGCCGGGACACCGTGTAGGCGTTCATTGAAGAACACCTCCTTTTCTCAACCGGCGCAGCAGGAAAGCTGCTTCACATCCTTGTTGAAGGTCTGCGCCGCGAGCTTCAGCCCCTCGACCATCGTCAGGTAGGGGAACAATTGGTCGGCAAGTTCCTGCACCGTCATGCGGTTGCGAATTGCCAGGGCCGCCGTCTGGATTAGTTCGCCGGCTTCCGGCGCGACCGCCTGCACGCCGATCAATCGCCCGCTGCTGGCATCGGCCACCAGCTTGATGAAGCCGCGTGTGTCGAAGTTAGCAAGCGCGCGCGGCACGTTGTCCAAGGTCAAGGTGCGACTGTCGGTCTCGATCCCGTCGTGATGCGCTTCCGCTTCGCTGTAGCCCACGGTCGCCACTTGCGGATCGGTGAACACCACGGCCGGCATTGCGGTCAGGTCGAGCACTGCGTCGCCACCGGTCATGTTGATCGCGGCGCGCGTGCCGGCCGCTGCCGCCACATAGACGAATTGCGGCTGGTCGGTGCAGTCGCCGGCCGCGTAAATGTTCGGGTTGCTCGTCCGCATGCCCTTGTCGATGACGATGGCACCTTGCGCATTGACAGTGACCCCTGCCGCATCCAGCGCGAGGCTGCGCGTGTTCGGTGCCCGACCGGTGGCGATCAGCAGTTTGTCGGCGCGCAATTCACCGTGTCCGGTGGTCAGCACGAATTCGCCGCCCACATGGGCGACCTGGCTGGCTTGCGTGTGCTCCAGCACCTCGATGCCCTCGGCACGGAAAGCGACTGTCACGGCCTCGCCGATGGCCGGGTCTTCCCGGAAGAACAAGGTGCTGCGCGCCAGGATCGTCACCTGGCTGCCCAGCCGGGCAAAGGCTTGCGCCAGTTCCAGCGCCACCACCGACGAGCCGATCACGGCCAGGCGTTCGGGAATGGTGTCGCTGACCAGGGCCTCGGTCGAAGTCCAGTAGGGCGACTCTTGCAAGCCTGGAATTGGCGGCACGGCCGGACTGGCACCCGAGGCGACCAGGCAGCGGTCGAACATCACGACGCGCTCGCTGCCGTCGTTTAAACGGACAGCCAGGCTCTGGCCGTCCTTGAAACGCGCTTCACCGTGCAACACGGTGATGTCCGGGTTGCCGTCCAGGATGCCTTCGTATTTGGCGTGGCGCAGTTCATCGACGCGGGCTTGCTGCTGGGTCAGTAGTTTGCTGCGATCAATCGCAGGCACGGTCGTCGCGATGCCGATGTCGAACGGGCTTTCCCGACGCAGATGGGCGATGTGGGCGGCGCGGATCATGATCTTGGACGGCACGCAGCCGACGTTGACGCAGGTGCCGCCTATGGTGCCGCGCTCAATCAGCGTGACGTGCGCGCCTTGCTCGACGGCTTTCAGTGCTGCTGCCATCGCGGCTCCACCGCTGCCGATCACGGCTACCTGCAACGGGCGTTCGTTGCCACTGTGCTTATCGGCGGCCCCCATCCAGCCGCGCACCTTGTCGCGCAATCCAGTGCGCTTGTCCGTCGGTGGCGCATCGGCAAGCGTTGCCTTGTAGCCCAGTCCGGCCACGGCGACAGTCAGCGCATCCGGTGACGTGCCCGCCTCGATGGCGAGTTGCGCTATGCCCTTCGGATAGGACACCAGCGCCGACTGCACGCCGGGCACTTTCTCCAGCGCTTCCTTGACGTGCGCCGCGCACGAGTCGCAACTCATGCCGGTGATTTTTAGATGGGTCATGCGACAGATCCTTTATCGTTTGTGGCATTAGGCGATGGCGTCAGATGTGCTGCGGTGCCGTTTTCAGTGGCTCACTGCTTGACGCTGGACGGAAAGCCCCCGTCCTCGGTTGCCTTGGTCAGCTTCTGCACGCTGGTCTTGGCATCATCGAAGGTGACGACCGCTTCGCGTTTCTCGAAGGTCACGTCAACTTTACTGACGCCTTCGACCTTGGAAATCGCCTTCTTGACGATGATCGGGCAGGT